>JBPCON010000001.1:0-35790 GCA_051000215.1 Acidimicrobiales bacterium | reverse complement strand
TCGACGGCTCTGAACGCCGCTCGCGGCGTCCTCGGCCTCGCATTCTCTGGTGGAGTGCTTCGTCCTGCGTCCTTGCGAACGGCGCTCAGCGCTCGCCGAATTTCTCCGCGGACTCACGACTCGGGGCACTAGAGGCGCAAAGGGTCAGGGCTGGTTGTCGGCGCGGAGCTTGGCGCTGAGCTTCGCCATGATCGCCCGGTTCGCCTTGGGATGCTGGTCGAGCAGGATGCGGAAGCGCTCGGCATCAAGCGCGAGGAGCCGCATCGGCGTCAGCGCCCGCACCGTCGCCGAGCGTGGGCCGTTGTCGATGAGGGCCATCTCGCCGACGAGATCACCAGGACCCAGGGTTGCGACGCGTTCCTCCCCGACGACCACACCGGCTTCGCCGCTCACGATCACGAAACAGACCTTCGCGGGTTTGCCCTGTTCGGTGAGCACCGCGCCCTGCTCCGCCTCGACCTCCTCGACGAGCGCTGCGACGCGGTTGAGCTCGGCAGGCTCGAACCCGGCGAAGAGCTCGACGCCTGCCAGCCGCTCAGCTCCGTCGGTGATCTTCTTCCGGAACGGCATTCGGTCCCCCTGGGTCAGGCGTCAAAGTAGCGCGGCCTGCGCGATCTGCTCGGAGGTGATCGGCCCCGCGCGCAGTATGCGCAGTTCCTCCCGTGTGCCGTCGACGACGGTCGAGGGGATCGCTGCGCACGTCCCGCCGTCGAGGATCAACGCGACGGAGCTCCGAAAGATGGCCGCGAGCTCGTCGGCCGTGCTCGGCGTCGGCTCACCGTGACGGTTCGCGCTGGTCACAGCCAACGGTCCGACGCTGCGCGCCAGCGCGCGCACGGCACGATGATCCGGACAGCGCACGCCGACCGTCGCGCCGTCGCCACCGAGCTCGACCCCGGCATCGACCCGGCGACGCAGCACGATCGTGAGTGGTCCTGGCCACAAGCGCGCGGCGAGTCGCGCGACGGGCTCGTCCGGCGCCTCGACGAGCGCCAGCGCCTGGTCGAGCGAGTCCACGAGCACGGCCAGCGGCACGTCGCTCGGTCGTCCTTTGACCGCGAACAGGGCCTCGGTCGCGTGCTGGATCGAAGGAAGCGCTGCGAGCCCGTACACGGTGTCGGTCGGGGCGATCACCAGCCGGCCAGCGAGCAGGTGCGCGCAAGCGGCTTCGACGGCCGAGGGATCGTCTGCTTCGCCTCGTTCGACCACGCGCTATTCGAGGCGAGCGACGAGCGCGCGGTCTCGCCTTGCGAGGTCGTGGCGCACGTCGGCTCGAAACCCGGCCTTCTCGGCCAGCTCGACGACGCGTGTGCCTTGGGTGTCGCCGATCTCGAGCACGAGCGAGCCACCAGGGCGCAGCCAGATCGGCGCGCCAGCGACGATCACTGCGATGGCATCGAGACCCTCGGGGCCGGAGCGGAGCGCGTCGCGCGGCTCCCACTCGGCCACCTCGTCCGGCAGCGGATCACCATCGGCGACGTACGGGGGGTTGCTCACGAGCACGTCGACTTCACCCAAGAGCTCATCGGGCAACGCGTCGTACCAGTCGCCTTCGACGATGCGCACCCTGGCGCCGGCGCGGCCCATCCCGGCGAGGTTGGCGCGTGCGACGTCGAGCGCGGCGAGCGACGAGTCGGTCGCCCAGACGGTCAAGCTCGGTCGCTCCGCTGCGAGCGACAAGGCCACAGCGCCCGAGCCGGTGCCGAGATCGACAGCTGTCGCGGCATCGAGACGGTCGACCTCGGCGAGGGCGTGCTCGACCACCATCTCGGTCTCGGGTCGCGGGATGAGCACCCGCTTGTCGACGAGCAGGTCGAGCGTGCGGAAGCCCCAACGGCCGAGCACGTACTGCAGCGGCTCGCCCGCTGTCCGCCGCTCACACATGCGCGCCCAATGGGCATGGGTGAGCGTCGTGCACGCGTCGTCGAGGTGCACCACGAGGTCGGCGCCCTCGTGGCCGGAGGCCTCTTCGACGATGCGCCGAGCGTCGCCCTCGTCGCCGATGTCGCGCACCGCGTCGGCGAGCAGGCGCCGCCATGTGGGGGTGTCACCCACCGTCATCGTGCAATCGGCGCGTCTGCTCGTCGTGGACGAGGGCGTCGCTGATCTCGTCGAGCTCACCGGCCAGCACGCGGTCGAGCGTGTACAGCTTGAGGTCGATGCGGTGGTCGGTGACGCGGTTCTCCTTGTAGGTGTACGTGCGGACCTTGTCGGCCCGTCCCCCTGCACCGATCTGGCCTTTGCGGGCCTCGGAGAGCTCAGCGGTCTGGCGATCCTGCTCGAGCTTGAGCAGACGGCTGCGCAGCACGACGAGCGCCTTGGCCCGGTTCTGGATCTGGCTCTTCTCGTCCTGCATCGACACGACCAGGCCCGTCGGTCGATGGGTGATGCGCACGGCCGAGTCCGTCGTGTTGACCGATTGCCCCCCGGGGCCGGACGACCGGTAGACGTCGACCTGGAGGTCGTTGGGGTCGAGGTGCACGTCGAGCTCCTCGGCCTCCGGCAGCACGTTCACGGTCGCGGATGAGGTGTGGATGCGGCCCTGGCTCTCGGTGATCGGCACGCGCTGCACGCGGTGCGTGCCGGCCTCGTGCTTCATGCGCGTCCAGACACCGTCTCCAGCAAGCAGGAAGGTCACCTCGTTGAAGCCGCCCATCGCCGACTGGTCCGTGCCGAGCACGTCGATGCGCCACCCTCGGCGTTGCGCGAATCCTTGATACATCTGGAACAGATCGCGAGCGAAGAGGTTTGCCTCTTCTCCCCCCTCCGCCCCGCGGATCTCGATGATTACGTTGCGCCCCTCGTTCGGATCCTTTGGCAGTAGCAGCGTTCGCAACTCGTCCTCGAGCCGGCCAACATCAGCCGTCGCGCCCTCGAGCTCCTCGCGCGCGAAGTCGCGCTCGGCGCCGGCCGAGTCGGTCAGGAGCTGCTTCGCGTACTCGAGGTCCGCGCTGCGAGCGCGCAGGACGCGAGCGCGCGACACGATGGCATCGAGCTCTTTGTGGCGCCGCGCCAGCTCGGTGTAGCGGCTCTGATCTGCGAAGACGTCAGGGTCCGCGAGGCGCGCTTCGACATCGGCGAACTCCTTTTCGAGACCGGCGAGGCGCTCCAACATGGCCACGCGACGCTACCCCTCGCCACGCCGCACCCCTTCTGGTTGACCAGAACCGGGCATCGGCTTCAGCCGTGTCAGCGGGTGCGCCACTCGCCCTCGACGGCGACGATGCGCGCCGGGTGACGAAGCGCCGTCGCGAGCCCTGTTGTGGCGCGGTGCACATCGCGGGCGGGCACCACGAGGATGAGCTCGGCGTCGGGGGCGTACAGCGCGCGGGCCTCAGCGGCGAGGGGTACGAGGTCGACATCGACGCCGACCGAGCACACCACAACAGCTGGCGCATCGTCGAGCAGGGTGGCTGTGGCGCAGGCCACATCGCGATCGCGCAGCCCAGCGCGCGGCCGCGGCGACGGGACCGGCTCGAGGGCTCTGGCACCGGCGAGTGACGGATCGCCGCGCACGACCCAGCGGAGCCACCGTTCCGGCACCAGGCGGTTGAGGGGGTGCGGCTCGGCGCCTGGCCGCCGCAGGACATCGACGACCTCGACCACCCGGGCGAGCGCAGCCTCGGGAGCGAGCCCGCTGTGGAGCATCGACGTGAGCTCGCGGTCGGCGTGGCCGACACCGACCTCGAGCTCGGCTCCCGACCCCGGCGCTGGCTCGGTGACTCGGGCAACTTCCAGTCCGCGCACCTCGCCGGCGAATCGACCATCCTCCGCAACGACGTCGAGCCCCGCCCCGGCGACCAACGCGACAAGGGCCGGTGCGTCCGGCGGCGCCGCTGCACGCGGCGTTACCTCGGGCTCCGCCAGGCGCACCTCGGTGCCGAGCGCGGCAAAGACCTCGATGGGTCCGGCGAACGCGTCGGCCTGCGTCGCGAGGCGCGCTGCTCCTTCGGTCACGACCAGCCGGACACGCGTCGCGTCGTGGCGCTGCGCCAACGCCACGGCCGGGCCGATGCTGCGCGTCGACCCCTCGAGCAGGACATGCAGCGTGCCCCCAGCGAGCAGCGCGGCACCCCCCGGGAACGGCGACGGCGCGCCCCCCGTCACGCCAAAGGCATCGCGAACGAGCGCGCCGAGCTTGACCTCGAGGAGCGCCGAGCGGCGCTCCTCGTCCATCAGGTGGGCTGCTCAGCCTTCTTGCCTCGACGCCCGTAGCGCCGCTCGAACTTCTCGATGCGCCCACCGCTGTCGACCAGCTTCTGCTTGCCGGTGTAGAAGGGATGGCACTCGCTGCAGAGCTCGACTCGCAGCACGGGCGAGGTGGAGCGGGTCGTGAACGTGTTGCCGCACGAGCACGACACTTGGCTCTCGATGTAGTTGGGGTGGATGTCTGCCCTCATAAGGGTCGCCAGTGTAGGGGCCTCGGCTCGTGTTCCCACAACGCCCGCCGGTCCCGACTACGGCATGCCCAACAGGGCGCTGAAGTGGTCCCAGTCGCTGACCTCGCACGAGTTGTGCCGGCTGAACGTCGCGTCGACAGACGAATCGAGGAAGCTGCCAGTCACGCGCGCCGTTGCCGGCCCGCCATCCTGCTCGGTGCACTGCGCGCCGGTGGTCGGCCCGGAGACGAGACGGTGCTCGGCCTGCGGATCGTTGAGGATGGCAGCGCAGATGCCGTTGGCCGCCGCCGCGTCGAGGAACGTGCCCGTGCCGCTAGCGACGGTTCGGCGACACGTGATCGAGCCCGATCGCGCGCCGCTCGTGGTGTTGGTCACCTCCACCACGAGTGCGATGTCGACCGGCTGCCCGCTCGTCGTCGGCACGTCCGCAACCGCGCCACCGTTGTCGTTGCCACCGCACGCAGCGAGGGCGAACGCGCCGGTGAGCACGAACCCGAAGACGAGGAGGAGACGGCGACCGCGCATCACGCGGAGATCGAGGGGGCCTTGGCGATCTCAGCCAGGAACTCGTCGTTCGACTTGAACGTCTTCATGCGGTCGATGAGCAGCTCGAGCCCGGCCGCCGCGCTGCCGCCTTCGCCGCTCCCGCCCGACAGCCCCGACAGGACGCGGCGCAGCTTCCAGACCATGTTGAGCTGACCGCCCCTGAACAGCAGCTCCTCGTGGCGGGTGGAGGAGGCATCGACATCGATAGCCGGGTAGATGCGTCGCTCGGCCATGCGGCGGTCGAGGCGCAGCTCCATGTTGCCCGTGCCCTTGAACTCCTCGAAGATCACCTCGTCCATTCGGCTGCCCGTCTCCACCAGGGCCGTCGCGAGGATGGTGAGCGAGCCGCCCTCCTCGATGTTGCGGGCTGCGCCGAAGAACTTCTTGGGTGGGTACAGCGCGCCGGTGTCGATGCCTCCCGACATGATCCGCCCGGTGGCGGGAGCCGCGAGGTTGTAAGCACGGGCGAGTCGGGTGATGCCGTCGAGGATGATCACGACATCGCGACCCTGCTCGACCATGCGCTTCGCGCGTTCGATGGTCAGCTCGGCGACCGCAGTGTGCTCGTCGGCGGGGCGGTCGAACGTGGAAGCCGCGACTTCGCCGTGCAGCAGCCACCGCTTCATGTCGGTGACCTCCTCGGGACGTTCGTCGACGAGCAGCACGATGAGGTGCACGTCGGGGTTGTTGATCTCGATCGACCGCGCGATCTGCTTCATGACCGTCGTCTTGCCGGCCTTCGGTGGTGAGACGATGAGGCCGCGCTGCCCTTTGCCGATGGGTGCGATCAAGTCGACGATCCTCGCCGTCATGTTCGTCGGGTCGTCCGCGAGCTCGAGGCCGAGTCGCTCGTCGGGGAACAGCGGGGTGAGGTCCTCGAAGCGCCGGCGGTTCCTCGCCTCGTCGGGCTTCGCGTCGTTGATGGCGTCGATGCGAAGCAGCGCGGGGTTCTTCTCGTTGCGGCTTGCCGGCCGGCTGGCACCCTTGAGGTGATCGCCCTTGCGCAGCGAGAACTGCCTGGCCTGCTTCACAGAGACATAGACGTCGTCCTTCGACGGCAGGTAGCCCTTCACGCGCAGAAAGCCGTAGCCCTCGTCGCGCAGATCGAGGTGGCCCTCGACGTCGACCGGCTCGCCGAGGAACGGCTCATCCGGTCCGCCGTGGCCTCCCGGCGCGCCTTGGCCCTGCTGGCTGGGCTGGCCCTGTTGGCCGGGTTGGCCGGGTTGGCCGGGTTGGCCAGGTTGCGCGCCCTCGCGGTTGCGGTCGCGTCCGCGGCGTCGACGCCGACGGTTGCCGGGCTCACCATCGGGCCCCGGGGCGCCTTGGCCCTGCTGCAAGTTGGGGTCGGCGAGAGCCGCCGCCGAGCTGTCGTCGTGATCCTGGTGCCCTTCGACGCGAGCGTGCTCAGCGGTGTCGGTGCGCGGACGCGCCGAGCGCGCTTGGGGGCCAGCGTTGCCGCCTTCGCTCGAGCGGCCACTGGTGAGCCCGCGCTGGTCGGGCTCGACGAGCTCCCAGTCGGCCGGGGGTTCGGCTTGTGGCGCGGCCGGCGAAGGTGGTGCCGCGCTCGTGACTGCGGCCGCGCCGATGTCGCTGTGGCTGTCGCCGTTCGTGGGCCCGGCGCCGGCGAGGTCAAGGACCAGAGAGACGAGGTCGGCCTTCTTGGCGCGCGACGTTGCCTTGCCGCCCATTGCCTCGACGATCGTCGCGAGCTCGGCGCGATCCTTCTGCTCGAGCTTGGTGCGGGAGAGCTCGCTCATCGGCAAGCACCTCGGTTTCTGTGGAGGGGTCGATACAGGTGATCGCTGCAAAGAGACGCCGCTCGCTCTCGCGCTGAGCGGGGCGACGACAGCTCTCGGTGCCCGATCCGTTCGCTCGCGGGGTCCCCGCACGAGTGGATCGGAGTGCAACCCGACGCCCGGAGGGACGGTCGGTGACATGGGCAGCGTAGCGAGACGCGCCGCGCACGGCCAACCGCGCCAACCGCCGCCGCGAAACCAGTGGGGTACCGAGGCGCGCTGCGCACCAAACTCATCCGCCGTGACATCGGGAGACGAAGTGCTCGTCGCGCGCGCGCTGCGCAAGGAGTTCGGGGCCGTGAGGGCAGTCGACGGCATCGACCTCACCGTGCGCGCCGGCGAACGCGTCGGCCTGCTCGGGCCCAACGGCGCGGGCAAGACGACCACATTGTTGATGCTGCTGGGCGCGATCACGCCCGACGCCGGCACCATCGACATCCTCGGCAACCGCCTACCACGCCACAGATCAGCGGCGATGCAGTCGGTCGGTTTCGTCGCCGGCTACTTGCCGCTGCCCGATCGGCTTCGGGTGCACGAGGCGTTGTCGATCTTCGCCGGCTTCTACGGCCTGAGCCGGGTCGATGGCGTTGCTGCGATCGACCGTGGTCTCGAGCGGTTCCGCATCACCAGCCTTGCCGGGCGCATGTGCATGGAGCTCTCTTCGGGCCAGCGCACGCTCGTCGGCATCGTCAAGGCAGCCCTGCACGAGCCTCGCCTTTTGGTGCTCGACGAGCCCACCGCCTCGCTTGATCCCGATGTCGCGCTGCGCGTGCGCACCGGGTTGCTCGAGCTCTGCGCATCCGACGGCACGGCGCTGCTCGTGACGTCGCACAACATGCTCGAGGTCGAGCGGCTGTGCGAGCGGGTCGTGTTCGTGGCTGGGGGCAAGGTTGTGGCCGACGGCTCCCCAGACGAGGTCGCTGCTCGCTTCGGCCACGGCGACCTCGAGTCGGTGTTCTTGCACTTGGCCGGCAATGACATGGACGAGGAGCGCAGGTGAGAACGATGTCGCGTCGCCGAGTTCTCACCGTGGTGCGCCGCCATCTCATCGTGTTGTGGCGCAGCCCGCAGCGATGGTTCGACATCGCGATCTGGCCGCTCTTCGATGTCATCCTCTGGGGTTCGCTCGGCGCGTTCGTGGCCCAGCAGGACGAGACGAGCCGCGCCTCGACGCCCTACCTCCTCGCCGGGATCATGCTGTTCCACGTCTTGTTCCAGAGCCAGATCGCCGTTGCGACCGGCTTCATGGAAGAGACGTGGAGCCGCAACCTGCTCAACCTCATGACCACGCCGCTCACCGAGGGCGAGTACGCCGCGGGCCTCGCGCTCTACGCCGGGCTCAAGACGGTGCTGGCGATGGCCGCCGTGTCGCTCACCGCGTTCGTGTTCTTCGGGTTCGGGCTCGGCGAGGTCGGCTGGGCACTGGTCCCGGTCGTCGGCGTCTTGTTGCTCGTCGGCTGGGCCGTCGCCCTCTTCAACATCGGCCTCATGCTGCGCTTCGGTCAGTCGGCCGAGATCTTCACGTGGGGCACGAACTTCCTGCTGCTCTCGATCTCGGGAGTCTTCAACCCCGTCTCCGCCCTGCCCCCGGTGGTCCAGCCCCTCGCGCGCATCCTGCCGACGACGCACGCGTTCGGCGCGGCGCGCACCGTCCTCGACGGGCACGCCGTGCCGTGGGCCGAGCTCGTGTGGGGCTACACCGGCGCGGCGGCATTGATCGCGCTGGGCTACTGGTTCATCGCCCGGATGCTCGCCACGTTCCGTGCCAAGGGCTACGTCACCCGCTTCAGCTGAGACCGGGCCGACCGCGCGGCGATGCCAGCCTGGCCAACGCTGAGGGACAGTCCGCCGATCGCGGCTTCGCACCGTGAGCGCGATCGCGCCGACCTCAGAATCTCCAACGCGTTGATCCCGGCGCCTCTTCGGTGGTACCGACTGCGGTCGCGGTGCGCGGCTTGACCTCGTAGACGAACCACGGCGGCGGACCGAGGGTCGGCGCGTTGAACGGCGCAGTGATGCCGGTTCCCGAGTCGTCGGGCTGGGCGGGCCATCCGCTCTTCGCCCACAATGCCGCGATCTCGGCCACGATCTTCGGGTCGCTCACGCGCCGGGCTTCGCCGGCGACCATCACGTCGAAGCCTTTCGTGGCAACACTGATCGTGCAGCGCGGGTCGCGTGCAACGTTCTTCGCCTTGCGGGTGCCCTCGCCCGTCTGGAACCAGCATGAGCCCGCGTGCCAGAGCGCGCCCACGCTCGTCACGTGCGGACTTCCATCGGCGTTCAGGGTCGTCAGCCAGAACGTCGACCGGTTCGGCGAGTGCGGGTCGTCGTGCGTCAGGAGGTCGGCGAGCTGCGTCTCAACTTGAGACCACTCGATCGTGGGCAGCCCCTCGACGTCACCAAGGTTCGTTGTCTTCATGATCATTGAGACTGCTCCCCCTCCCGGAACTCATCGCGAGCGGGTCAGCGCGTCCATCTGGACGCGGTCGGCTTCGGATCCCCACAGGTGGCGGCGCCCTAAGGAGCGCCGCGACCCGCGACAAACGCGCCTTCAAAAGTGGAGGTGATGGGACTCGAACCCACGGCCTCTTCGATGCGACCGAAGCGCTCTAGCCAACTGAGCTACACCCCCGGGTGGGACCGCTCACGGTAGCCGCAGCGTCCGGCGCCGCGAAAAGCGCGCCAGCGGGACTCAATCGGGGAGCGGCGTCAGGATCCGGAGCGGCGCAGCAGCAGCTGGGTCTCGTCTGCGCGGGCCTGGCGAGCGGGCAGGTAGCGGACCTTGTTGTCTCGCTCCCCAGCCTGCTGGGTGAGCTGCACGAGCAGGTAGACGTAGCCGCCGAGGAGCGCGTCGCACGCAAGCTGCAAGCCCCAGACCGGGCCGCCGAGCACGAGCGACATCACGAACGTGATGCCGACGGAGCCGGCGAGGGTGAAGAGCACATCGCGGCGACGCTTCTTCGCTTCGGCGCGGTTGAGGTGTGCCCCGGAGGCGCTGAGCGAGCTCGGGGCGTAACGAGTAGCCACGGGGCGCAGAGCGCCCGGCTGGCGGGAGGTGCTGCGGGATCCAGCGCGCGGCGTGACGCCGTTCGCACGATGCTCGAGCACCGAGAGCTGCTTTTGGAACGACGAGATCGAATCGGCGGGCCTGCTGTTGCTGCGGCCTTGGAGGTACGGCGGCAGCAGGACGGCAGCCCAGATCACGGCGAGGATGACAAGTACCAAGAGGGTCACGCTCCGGGCCAACCTTTGCGACTCGGGGACCGTAACCCGGCCGCCTCGCAAGGAGGTGGATGGGTATCGCGGTCCAGTGAACGAAGAGACCGCCCCTTTACGATCAGGCGGCGGTTGTTACGGTTCTACTACGGAACCGCGAAGCCCGTCCAGCCGCCTGCCTGCTTCAGAGACCGAGTTCGGTGTCGTCGAGGTCGGCTGATCGCCGGTAGGAGCCGGATCGCCCGCCCGTCTTCTCCCAGAGCGTGAGGTCGCCGATGCCCATGGTCTTGTCGACCGACTTGCACATGTCGTAGATCGTCAGGCAGGCGATGGAGCACGCTGTCAGGGCCTCCATCTCGACACCCGTGCGGTCGACGGTGTCGACTTGGGCTTCGACCTCGATGAAGTCGTCCTCGATGCGGAAGTTGACGAGCACGGCGCCGACGAGCAGCGGATGGCACAGCGGGATGAGGTCAGGTGTCCGCTTCGCCGCCTGGATGCCCGCAACCCGCGCGACGGCGAGGACGTCGCCCTTCGTGATGGCACCGCGTGCGATGAGCGAGGCCGTATCGGGCTGCATGTGCACCCGCCCCCGCGCCACAGCTCGCCGATGCGTGGCGTCTTTCGGCGTGACGTCGACCATGCGAGCACGGCCGAGCGGGTCGAGGTGCGTGAGGCCACGGTCGGACATGAGCCCCGATCGTACTTCGGGCGCCCAAGCTCGCCCGAAGCCGATGCGCCGACCGCGTCGAACGAACCGCTACCCGCCGATCTGGCTCATCGAGCGGCGGGGGCGCGTGAACGCCACCTCGGTGATGCCATGGCCCGCCCACTTCGCGGCCACGGTGCGCTCGATCATCGCGGCGAGCTGGTCGTCGTCTGCGCCGGCTCGAAGCATCCCCCGCAGGTCGGACTCCTCGAGGGAGAAGAGGCAGCTGCGCAATTGGCCATCGGCCGTGAGCCGCACACGGTCGCACGTCGAGCAGAAGTTGTCGGTCACCGAAGCGACGACGCCGATCTCACCTGCGCCGTCCGCGTACCGGAGGACCTCGGCCGGCTGGCTGCCGCGAGCGGCGTCGCTGGCAGGCGCACACAGCGGGAATACGGCGTCGATGGCCGAGACGATCTCCTCCTTGCTGACGACGGCCTCGAGTGCCCACTCACCCTGCGCGTCGAGGGGCATGAACTCGATGAAGCGCACGGTCACGCCGCGTTCGCGGCCGAAGCGGGCGAGATCGACGACCTCGTCGTCGTTGACGCCCCGCATCAGCACCACGTTGATCTTCACGGGCCGCAACCCCGCCTCGAGAGCTGCATCGATGCCGGCCAGCACATCGGGGAGGGCATCGCGGCTCGTGATCGCAGCGAAGCGCTCGCTGCGCAGCGTGTCGAGCGAGACGTTGATGCGCTGCAGACCGGCGGCGACGAGATCGTGGGCGCTGCCGGCCAGCGTGGCGCCGTTGGTCGTCAGGGCGAGGTCGACGTCGAGGGCCGCGAGCTTCGCGATGAGGATGGGCAGCCGAGCCCGCACGAGCGGCTCGCCGCCGGTCAGTCGAATCGAGGTGAAACCGAAACGCGTCACGAAGAGGCGCGCGACGCGCTCGATCTCCTCATATGTGAGGACGTCGTCGCGACGCAGCCACTGCATCCCCTCCTCGGGCATGCAGTAGTTGCAGCGGAAGTTGCAGCGGTCGGTGACCGAGATCCGCAGGTCGCGATGCACACGGCCGTAGGAGTCGATCAGCTGCTCGGGCACCACCCCAGGCTACGAGGGCTCGCGCACCGGTCGCACACGACGCCCGATTCGAGGCTCAACTCGGCCCTGCGAGCAGCATGACTCGCACCTCGCCGCGGGGGTCGACGCCAGAGCCATCGGGCAGCACTGCCAGAGCGTTCGCTGCGGCAAACGCGCTGAGTTGGTGCGATCCCTGACCTCCGGCGTTGCGCACGTGCACACGCCCATCTGCACCGAACTCTGCAACTACCCGCACGTAGTGCACCTTGCCGTCGGGCTTGCGGCGCAGGCCCTCGTCGAGCACGCCGAGCACCTCGGGCCGGTCGATGAGCTGGTGTCCCAGCATGCGCCGCAGCGCCGGTCGCGCGAGCAGCTCGTAGGACACGATCGACGACACCGGGTTGCCGGGTAGGCCGAACACAGGCATCGACAGCTCACCCAGCGCGACGACACCGAACGCGAATGGCTTGGCCGGCTTGATGCTGATCTGCATCCAGCGCATCTCGCCCAAGCGGTCGAGGACGACCCTCACGAGGTCGACGTCGCCCATGCTGACGCCGCCGCTCGTGAGCAGCGCGTCGCAATGCGTCGCAGCACCCTCGAGCGCAGCGATGATCGCATCCTCGTCGTCGGGGATGAGGCCGAGGTCGACGCCTTCACAGCCCGCTTCGGCGAGGAGGGGAAGGAGCACGTGACGGTTGGAGTCGCGGATCTGGCCGGGCCGCAGAGGGCCGGCACCTTCGACGAGCTCGTCGCCCGTCGAGAGAACACCGACGCGCGGTCGTCGGTGGACGCCGACGTCGACGGCGCCCACGCTCGCGAGCACACCGGCCATCGCGGGGGTGACTTCGGCGCCGACGCCCGCCACCTCCGCTCCCCCAGCGATGTCGCCGCCCGAGCGCCGGACGTTGTCTCCGGGCCCGACGCCTGCCTCGATGGTGATCGCGTCGTCGCTGCGACTCGTCGTGCGCTCGACCATGACCACCGCATCGGCCCCGATCGGCATCGCTGCGCCGGTCATGATGCGAACCGCCTCGCGCTCGCCCACCGCGGTGCCCGCGGGGTCAGCCCCAGCGAGAAGGGTGGCGACGACGCGCAGCACGACGGGTGCGCCGCGGGTGTCGGCGGCGCGCACCGCGAACCCGTCGACCGCCGTGTTGTCGAACGGCGGCACGGGCTCGGGAGCGACGACGGGCTCGCCCAACACGCACCCGATGGCGTCGCGAGGGTGCGTGCGCACGACTGCAAGCGGCGCGACCCTCTCGAGGACGTAGGCCCTTGCCTCCTCCAGGGGAATCACGACACGAGCCTAAGAGGATCGAGCGGACAGGCGAGGCGAGAGACCCCGAGCGGCCAGCAGGAGATCAGGACGAGCGTGAGCTGAACCCAGCCAACCATGCCTTGAAGGAGGGGCCGAGGTCGTCGCGCTCGGCAGCGAGCTCGACGACGGCGCGCAGGTAGTCGAGCTTGTTGCCGAGGTCGTAACGGCCGTCAGGCAACGTGTAGCCGTAGACCCCCTGGCTCTGGGCCAGGAGGGCGATGGCGTCCGTGAGCTGGATCTCCCCGCCTCGGCCCGGCTCGACCTGCTCGATCGCGTCGAAGATCTGCGGTGTGAACACGTAGCGGCCCATGACGGCAAGCTTCGATGGCGCGTCGGCGCGGGGCGGCTTCTCGACGAGCTCGTTCACGCGCACCAACCCGTCAGCTTCCGGTCCCACCAGCGCACACCCGTACGCCGAGGGGTCCTCGACCTCCATGAGCGTGATGGTCGACGAGCCGGTGCGCTCGTGGGCGTCGATCAGCGCCTCGAGGAGGGGGACTCCCGGATGGATGAGATCGTCGGGGAGCAGCACCGCGAACGGGTTGTCGCCGATGTGGCGGCGCGCCGTGCCCACGGCATGACCGAGGCCGAGCGGCTCGCCCTGGCGGACATAGTGGATCTGCGCGAGCTCGGCGATCTTGCGCACCTCGCCGAGCGCGTCGAGCTTGCCCTTCTGCTCCAGCTCGGCCTCGAGCTCGGGGGCCCTGTCGAAGTGGTCCTCGACGGTGCGCTTCGAACGTCCCGTGATGATCAGGATGTCGTCGATGCCGGCGCGCACGGCCTCTTCCACCACGTACTGGATCGCGGGCTTGTCGACGACAGGCAGCATCTCTTTGGGTTGCGCCTTCGTTGCGGGGAGGAACCTGGTGCCGAGCCCCGCCGCTGGGATGACCGCCTTGCGCACCGTCATGACGGCTCCTCTGAGATCGAGCGCCCCGGGTTCGAGCGCGAGCGCACGAGGTTGCCACGGTGGCGCACGGCGATGAGCACAGCGAGCCCGGCGAAGCCGCCGAGCTCCCACCCCGGCCGGCGCAACGCGAGGACGGCGACCAGCGCGGCGAGCATGTCGCCGAGCGATGAAAGCGCCGCGGTGCGGGTGACAGCCAACACGATCGCCCATGTGCCGGCCCCCCCGGCCGCCGCGAGCGGCTCGACGACGAGCATGACGCCGGCCGCCGTCGCAACGCCCTTGCCCCCGCGCAGACCGCGGGTGACGGGGAACACGTGGCCGACGATCGCGGCGGCCCCCGCGCTGAGGGCGAGGCCCGTGCCCCCGAGCAGCGCGCCGGCCCCCGCTGCTGCGACTCCTTTGCTGAGATCGCCGAGGAGGACGAACGCGCCAGCGGTGCGCCCGCCGAGGCGAAACGCGTTGGATGCGCCCGGGTTGCCCGAGCCGCCGGCGCGGGGGTCGAAGCCGAAGCGTCGGCCAACGAGCGTCGCCGTCGGGAAGGTCCCGAGCACGTACGCGCCAAGCACGACCCCCGCCGCGACGAGCACCGCCAGACTGTACGACCGGGTCGGCGCGCCGGTAGCGTCTCACGCTCGAAGCTGCCGAGCCGAGAGGCGAGCGGAGGACGTGCATGCCCACCTACGAGTATCGATGCCGTGACTGCGGCGAGGATCTCGAGGTCGTGCAAGCGTTCTCCGACGACGCGCTGACCGAGTGCCCGACCTGCGGCGGCTCGCTGCGCAAGATCTTCGGCAACATCGGCATCTCGTTCAAGGGCTCGGGCTTCTACAAGACCGACGCACGAGGCACGAAGAAGGCGCCGGCCGAGTCGGCGTCCAGCGACTCGTCATCCAGCGACTCCTCATCCAGCGACTCGTCGTCGGGCAGCGACGCTTCCCCGTCTGGTGATTCGAAGAAGCCCAGCCCGGCAACGAGCGACGCGTCGAGCAAGAAGCCCAAGCCGGAGAAGCCCTCCAAGAGCGAGCCGAAGTCGGCGTAGAGGTCTACGATCGCTCGCAGCTTCCCCCGCTGCCCGGCCTACGCCGCGCCCCGAGGGGGAGCCCATGCAACTCTGGCACCTGTACCGCCATCCAGCCGCCCGTTGGGCCGTCGCGCTCGCGCTCGCGGCGGCAACCGCCGTCATCGTGACCAACGCCGAGAGCTCGGCCGATGCCGCCCGGCGATCATGGGGCTCAACCCGCCCAGTCGTCGTCGCAGCCCACGATCTCGGCGCGGGCGCCGTGGTGGCCGACGGCGACTTCGTGTTGCGTGCGTGGCCCGTTGCCGTCGTGCCAGCAGGTGCGTTGCGCGAGGCGCCGATCGGGCGAGCGTTGCGCGCCGAGGTCGTGGCCGGCGAGGCGCTCGTCGACGCTCGGGTCGCGGGCTTCGGCGTCGCCGGGACAGCAGCCATCGTCGCCGACGGCTGGCGGGCGCTCGCTATCGCAACAGGGCAGGCTGCGCTCGCTGTCGTGCCCGGCGATGTCGTCGACCTCTACGCCACCGTCGATCCGGCGGCCGGCGCCAGTGGCCCGCCCACCGTCCAAGTCGCAACCAGCGCTCGCGTCGTCGCCGTCGACGAGCGCTCCGTCACGGTCGCAGTGCCCGAGGAACGCGTCGCGCGCGTCGCGTTCGCTGCAGCAACCGGCACCGTCACGCTCGCCTTGGTCGGCGCCAGCGGGTCGTAAGCGTCAGCAGGTCGAGGTGGCGGGGTCTCCGGCGAGACGCGCCTCGAGGAACGCGCGGATGTCGCCCAAGGCGCGGATGACGACATCGCCGTGCCCGGCGCTCGGGTAGGTGCGCAGCTCGACGGTGTCGCCAACCGCGCACATGGTCGAGACGAGCGTCGTCGTGAGCACGGGCAACACGGTGGTGTCGGCCTCCCCTTGCACGACGAGCACCGGCGCGGCGGTCTTGCGGTGGCCCGGGTCGCTGCGCGCGAGGTATGCGACGAGCGCCGGGTTCGTCGCGGCGCCTGGCGCGAGGAGCGGGTCGATCGCACCGAAGGCTTTGCCGAGCTCGGCGTTGCAGCTGGTGTCGAGCACGTCGGCCTTCGCGAGTGCCTCGGAGCTGAGAAGGTCGCTGAGCTTCACGGTGGGGTCGGTTGCCACGACACCCGCGGCGATCATTGCCAGAAAGGCTTGCGCGCTGGTGCCCACTGCCTTGGTGAACAGCGGCAGTTGGGAGGCAGGAGCGATGGCGACGACGCCGGCGAGGTCGAGGCCGGCGCCATCCGTGGCGGCGAGCTCACCGGCGAAGAGCGAGGCCTGCCCGCCTTGGGAGTGCCCGACCGAGAACCACGTCGTCGACGCGCCAGCCACGAGCTCGCGCGCTGCGTGCACGATGTCGATCGCGGCGTGACCTTCGCTCGGCCCGTCGAGGTAGGGGTGCTGTCCTGGCGTCCCGAGGCCGGGGTAGTCGGTCGCCGCAACCACGTAGCCGGATTGCACGAGCAGCACGAGCCCTAGCGCATAGCCGCCGAGATCGGCGGAGCGAGACGGCGCGCACCGGTCGGCGAGGCCGATTGTTCCGTGATCCCACGCGATGATCGGCCAGCCGCCTGCCGGAGCGACGCCCTTGGGCGCCAGCACGGCTCCCGACACGGTGACCCCCCCGGCGGAGAGGTACGTGATTCGGTGGGCATCGATCGTCGAAGCTCCAGCGAGCTCGGAGTAGGGCTCGTCGGTGAGGACATCGCCAGGCGACGAAGCGGGGCGAAGCGTTGTCGAGCCGGTTGCGCTCGGCGTCGCCGCTGGCGCTGACGACGACGAACCCGAGCTCGACGACGCGTCGGTG
The DNA here is from genome assembly GCA_051000215.1 of Acidimicrobiales bacterium. GTDB lineage: Bacteria > Actinomycetota > Acidimicrobiia > Acidimicrobiales > JACDCH01 > JBPCON01. Next base: position 19,034 of record JBPCON010000001.1, on the reverse strand, counting down.
CGGCCGTTGCTGCTACAGCTGCTCGCGAGCGCGGTCAGGGCCACGGCGGCGCCGAGCGCGAGAAGCCAGGATCGAGCCGTCAGCGGATGCCGGCCCCGTAGATGGCGACAACCGCGAGGCCGGCGACGACGCGGTAGACGACGAAGGGCGTGAAGCTGCGGGTGCGGATGATGCGCAGCACAGCCCACACCGCGGCGTAGCCGGTGACCGCGGACGCCACGATGCCCCACACGAAGGGCCACTCGAAGCCCGAAGGGAAGCCGTCGCCCAGGAGCTTGGCGCCCTTGTAGAGCACGGCGCCGCCGGTGATCGGCAACGCCATGAGGAACGACAGGCGCGCGGCGGCGTCGCGGTCGAAGCCCAAGCGGCGCGACACCGTGATCGTGATGCCCGACCGCGACACGCCGGGCGAGAGTGCGAGCGCTTGGCCGCTGCCCATCAACAGCGCGTCGCGGAGGCGGAAGTCGGGCACGGCCCGCGTTCCTCCCAACCTGTCTGCCCACAGCAGCACGAGACCGAATACGACGAGCATGATGCCGATGAGCCAGAACTGACCGAGTCGCTCCTCGATCGTCGACTCGAGCGCGGCACCGACCAGCGCGCCGGGAATCGACGCGACGACGAGGAGCCAGGCCAGCCGGCGGTCGTCGGCCGGTGATGGGTGATCCGCTGCAAGCGTGCCTTTCGTGACCTCAGCGGGCGCTCGCCACAGCGCAGCCTTGGCCAACGTCACGATGTCGGCGCGGAAGTAGGCGATGGCGCCGATGAGCGTGCCGATGTGCAAGGCAACGTCGAACGTCTTTTCGAGCGAGTCGCTGTGGGTGCCGGCCACGACGAAGTCGTGCCACCCGAAGAGCCAAGGCACGAGGAGCAGGTGCCCGCTCGAGGAGATGGGCAGGAACTCCGAGAGGCCCTGGGTGATGCCGAGGATGACGGCGTGGAGGATGGGCATGAGGACGATCAGGATGGCACGACTCAGGCCGCGGAGAGCTGCACGTCGGTGATCGTGTCGCCTGTCGTGCAGGCGCCGGGCTCAGGCGCCGGAGACGGTGACGTCGTTGATCACCAGCGAGACGCCGCTTGCCGCCATGGGCAGCCACTCGATGTCGTTGCCGACGGCCGCCACGTCCTGCACCATGCGTTGCAGCGTCGACGCGATGGTGAACTCGCGCAGCGGAGCGCCCAAGACACCCCCGCTGATCCGCAGCCCCTGCGCCCCTGTCGAGAAGTCACCCGAGACCGGGTTGACCCCCGAGTGCAAGCCCGAGACGCTCGACACGAGGATGCCATCGCCCACTGCGGCGACCAGCTCGGCCTGGCTCTTGCTCCCTGGAGCGAGCGACACGGCGCGCGGGCCCACCGAAGGAGTTCCTTTGAAGCCGCCCCTCACAGCCGAGCCGGTGCTCGCGAGGCCCATGCGCCGGGCCGTGTAGGCGTTGTGCAGGAAGCCGGCGAGGACGCCGCCGTCGATGAGCACGTTGCGGCGCGTCGCCAGGCCTTCGCCGTCTGTCTGGGTCGCGGTGTAGGCCTCAGGGTTGGTCGGGTCGTCGAGAAGGGTGACGCCTGGTGCCGCGATCGTCTGACCCAACCGGTCGGCGAACGGGCTGCGGCCTTTGAGCACCGAGTCGCCCGACATGGTGGCTGCGATGATGCCGAGGAGCTGTGCTGTCACGAACGGGTCGAGCACGACGGTCACGCGCTCGCTCGCCGGCTTCGTCGCGCCGAGCAACCGCGTCGCGCGTTGCGCCGCGCCACGCGCTGCGGCTTCGACGTCGAGCTCGGCCGGGTCGCGCCCGACCGAGAACCAGAACCCGTCCTGGACCTCGTCGCCCTCGGTTGCCAGCACCGAGGCTGTGACGTAGCAGCCGGTCTCGCTCGCTGCCGTTCGTATCCCGGTCGTCGTGACGACAGCGGCCTCGGCGATCGAGTCGGCGTAATCGGCGGATTCGATGCCAGAGATGCGCGGGTCGGCAGCGCGAGCGGCCCGCTCGAGGGCAACTGCCAGCTCGACCTTCGCATCGGTCGGGAACTCCGCCAGCGCTGCGCTGAACAGCTCGAGTTCGGCGAGGGCCACCCCGTCGGGCTCGGCCAACCCGAGCGCCTCGTCGGGGGTCCCGAACCCGGCGTTGTCGCGCGCCTCGGCGAGGGTCTCACCTAGCACGTCGGCGTCGAGCGTGCCGGCATACGCGAAGCCTTGGCGGTAGTCGCGGATGACGCGCACGCCAACACCGAGTGTCTCTGCCGATGCGAGCTGCTCGATCTCGCCCTCGTACACGCGTATCTCGGTGTCGCGGCTGCGCACGACGACGGCTTCGACCTGCTCGCCTCCTTCGGCCATGGCGACGACGCGGTCGCCGATGGCCAGGAGATCTTCCGCGCTCACGCCGCGGTGCCGCCGATGGTGAGCTCGCGGACCTTGAGCGTCGGCGTCCCGTCGCCGACGGGCACACCCTGACCGTCCTTGCCGCACATGCCAGGGGGTCCCATGGCGAAGTCGTCGCCGACACCGTCGATCATGGTGAGCACCTGGGGCCCGTTGCCGATGAGGTTGCCCTCGCGCAGCGGCTCGGTGATCTCGCCGCCTTCGATGAGGTACGCCTCGCTCATGCCGAACACGAAGTCGCCCGTTGCGGTGTTGACCTGGCCACCGCCGAGCGCCTTGACGTAGACGCCGTGGTCGGTCGCGGCGAGCAGATCGGCCGGATCGTCGCTGCCTGCGAGCAGGTAGGTGTTGGTCATGCGCACCATCGGGAGGTGCTGGTAGCTCTGGCGCCGGCCGTTGCCCGATCGCTCCCTGCCTTCCTTGCGCGAACGCAGGAAGTCGTACATGTAGTCGCTCAGCACGCCGCCCTCGATGAGCACGTTGCGCTGCCCTGGCGTGCCCTCGTCGTCGATGGCGAAGCAACCCCACTCCTCGCCCATCGTGGCGTTGTCGACGAGGGTGACGAGCGGCGACGCGACGAGCTCGCCCTTGCGACCTTTGAAGACCGAGGCACCCTTGCCGACGAGGTCGGCCTCGAGGCCGTGACCGCACGCCTCGTGGAACAACACGCCACCCCCGCCGGGGCCGATGACGACGGGCATGGTGCCCGACGGTGCCGGGCGCGCTGCCAGCTTGGTGAGGGCTTGGCGCGCGACCTTGCGGGCGTGCTCCTCGACGTCGACGCGGTCGAAGAGCTCCCAGCCGATGGTCAGGCCCACCGACTCGTAGCCGGTCTGCATCCCGGTGTCGCCCGACGCGACGCACGACACCGAGAAGAGCGTCTTCACCTGATCGTCGCCGGCGAGCAGCCCGTCGCTGTTTGCCACGAGGATCTTGCGGCGCGTGTCGGCAACACGAGCCGAGACCTGGCTGATCGCACCGCCTTCATCTCGAGCTGCCGCGTCGGCCCGGGTGAGCAGCGCGACCTTGGCTGCCTTGGCGATGTCCTCGGGGTAGATCGCGATGGTGTTGGGCGGCGGAGCCGCGACACGTGCGAGCTCGACCAACCTGGTGCCGCCACCGCCGCCCTTCGCTGCGGCAGCAGCGGCTGCGGCTGCCGCCTTCAGGCCAGCTTCGGAGAGGTCGGCGGTGTGTGCGAACCCGGTCGTCTCTCCGACGACGACACGGATCCCCGCGCCCCTGTCGCGCCCGCTCGAGAGCTCCTCGACCTTGCCGTCGTCGAGGCGCGCCGACGTCGAGCGCTTGTCCTCGGCGAACACCTCGGCGAAGTCGCCTCCGGTGCGCAACGCCTCGCCCAGCACGCGCTGGATAAGGGACTCCTCGAGCAAGGCTCCTCCTCGGGGCAGGGGGCGAACGCCGGACCAGGGGGTTCTTGGACCGGGTCGGATGAGGCTGCGTATCGTAACCAGATGCCTGCCGAAGCCGGTCTGACCGCTGAGGTCAGCCTGGCGGTGTCCGAAGCCGACACCGCCATCGCGCTCGGCTCGGGAGAGGTCGCCGTCCTCGGCACTCCCCGCATCATCGCTCTGTGCGAGCAGGCTGCGGTCAAGGCGCTCGATGGTCGCCTCGAGGCCGGCACCACCTCCGTCGGCACGCGCATCCAGCTCGACCACCTCCACCCGACAGCTGTCGGGCACAACGTGCGAGCGGAGGCGCGCCTGGAGCGGGTCGAGGGCCGCAGGCTCATCTTCACCGTCGCCGTCCGCGACGAGCGGAGCCTTGTGGCTGCGGGCAAGGTCACCCGCGTGATCGTCGAGACCGCCCGCTTCCTCGACAAGACCCGCTGACGCCGCCACCCCGCTCAGGTCCTTAGGATGATGGGCGATGGATGTCGAGGCCGCTGGGGATGCACGCGTGGAGGATGAGCTCGCCGAGCTGACAGCCGGGGTCGCTCCGGCGCGGCGTCACCTCGTGTTGGGTCTGCGCATCACCGTGAGCGTGGTCATGCTGTTCGTGTTGTTCTGGCGCATGCCCCACATCGAGTGGGCAGCGCTGGTGCCGGAGTGGTCGGCGCAGACCGGCGTGCTGCTCGCGGGGGCTGCCGCGCTCACGCTCGTCGGGCTCGTGCTCTCCGCCGTGCGGTGGCGAGCCGTGCTCAGCGCGCTCGGCCACGACGCGCCCTTGTCGCACCTCTTGAGCCACGTGCTCGCTGGACAGTTCGTCTCGAACGTCCTGCCGACCACGATCGGCGGCGACGTCCTGCGTGTGTCGCGTCTGGCGAAGGAGACAGACGAGAGCGCAGCTTCGTTCGCGTCTGTCGTGCTCGAACGCCTCACCGGCTGGCTGGTGCTGCCGATCATCACGTTCGTCGGGCTGATCCTCAACCCCGGGTTGCGCGACCTCGGTGCAGCGACGCAAGTGGCGGTTGCCATCGCAGCGGGGACGCTCGTCGGCCTGGTGTTGCTGCTCGTTGGCGTCGCCAGTCGGCGCTTCGGGCGCGTCGGGGGGCACTCGGGCTGGCGGCGCTTCGCGGGCGCCCTCAACCTCGGCCTCGATCGCATGCGGCGCCATCCAGGCGCCGCGGCCAACGTCGTCATCGTCGGCTTCGCATACCAACTCGTCCTCGTGCTGGCCGCCCTGCTCGCGGCCAAGGCCGTCGGCATCGGCGACGGGGTCGGCCCGACAGCGCTGCTCGCCTTCTTCCCCGCTGTGTTGATCGCACAGGTGCTCCCCATCTCGATCTCGGGTCTCGGGGTGCGCGAGGGTGCCTTCATCCTGTTCCTGCACCCTCTCGGCATCCGCGACGAGCAGGCCATCGCGCTCGGGCTGCTGCTGTACCTACTCAACCTGGTCGTCAGCCTGCTCGGCGCGCCCGCCTTCGCCGTCGGCGGACGCGGCGCCGGTCCCGCCGCAGCGCACTAGCACGACTCGATGGCAGACGTCACCGAGGCCGGGAGCGCTGCGGCCGCGCCCGAGCGCCCGCCGCCGCGCGTCTGGCGCGAGGTCATCTACATCGTCGTGCTCTACCTCGCGTACTCGACCGTGCGGAACCGCTTCGGCTCGGCCGGCGGTGCTGCCGGTCACGCCAACGGCATTGCGTACGGGCATGCGCTCGACGTCATCCACCTCGAGCAGCACCTCGGGCTCTTCATCGAAGACCACGTGCAGAACTGGTACCTGTCGTTACCTTCGGCCGGGTTCATCCAGGTCTGGAACGTGTTCTACGGCACCGCGCACTTCTTCGTCACCGGCGTCGCCCTCGTCGTGCTCTTCGTGCGCGGCAAGCAGCGCTACCCCGTGTGGCGCAACACGCTCGCCGCCACCACCTTGGTCGCGCTCGTTGGGTTCGCTGCGTTCTCGTTGATGCCCCCCCGCCTGCTGTCCGAGCCGCCGGCGCGCTTCGGCCCGCCAGCGACCAGCCACGCGCCAGCCGCGTTCGTCGACACGCTGGCGAAGTACCCCACCTTCTGGTCGTTCGACTCCGGTGGGCTCAAGAACATCTCGAACCAGTACGCGGCCATGCCCAGCCTGCACACGGCGTGGGCGACGTGGAGCGCGCTCGTGCTCGTGCCGCTCGTGCGTCGTCGATGGCTGAAAGCGCTGATCTGGTTGCACCCGCTCGCCACGTTCTTTTGCATCGTGGTCACCGCCAACCACTACTGGCTCGACGCCGCGTTCGGCCTCGTCGCGCTCGGCGTCGGCTACGTCGTGGCGAGCCGCATCACCTCCCTGTGGGTGACGCGCGCCCGCCCCGTCACAGCATCGGCCTGATCCGGCCGCCGCCGACCATCCTGACCGGGCGACCGTGATAGCCCGAGCGCGCGAGCAGCCGCTCGTCGCCACCCGGCCATGTGGTGAGCGTGACCTCCGCGGCCTTGGCGAAGTCGGCGCCGGGCTCCATGCGCAGCCAGGCCAGCGGCTGCTCCCTCGTGGCTGCGGCGCCGGCGCGTTCGAGCGCGGCGAGGATGCGCCGCCGCGTCGCCAAGGTGAGGTACTGCCACACGATCGAGTGCACCACGACCGTCGCGCACCCTCCGCTGTCCTCGGCCAACCGGGCTTCGACCCACTCGCCGGCGTCGGCGCGCTCGACCGTGGCGGGGACCTCGGCCGCGATCGCGAGCGCCGCCTCCAGCGTGGCGTGACGCTCGGGCTGGTCTGGCCAGATGAACGAACGGAGCGTGAGGCGCCCCTCGGCGGTGTTGGCGTCGATGGGGTTCGCGTCGCACCCCCGCCGCTCGGCGACCGTGGCCGCCACTGCGAGGTCGGGGGCCGGTTCGCTGTAGACGTCTGTGAAGCGCAGCGCGGAGCTCTCGTGGCCCCACACCGATCCCGCAGCGCCACCCTCGTAGCGGTAGCGGTCCCATCGCAGGTTGAGCCCCGCGCTGGCCCCGACCTCGAGGATGCGCAACGGCAGGCCCAAGGAGTCGGCGATGCTCAAGAAGCCTGGCAGGAGCGCAGCTGAGCGCCCGGCCTCGTTCGTCTGCACCGGCCGGCGCAGCCCGTCGGTGACCTCATCGGCGTGCGCCGCGACCGTCGCGACGAACACCTCGGTGATGCCGTCGTGGTCGTCGGGCGTGAACGTGCCCCCAGCCGAGGGGTAGTGCGCAGCGAGCTCCGGGGCTCGACCCTCGAGCACGACCCGATGGATCGCGCCGAGGAACCGCAGGGTGACGGCGTCGGCAATCGGATCGAGCGCGGGGTCGACGCGGGCCAGCACAGCTGCGCACGGCCCGCCGCGCGCGATGTCGGCCAAAGTTGCGTCGAGCACGATGCAGAGCAGCGGGCTCGTCGCCCGCGCAGCGCGCTGGAACCGCAGCGCGTCGAGCACCGGCTGCGCCACCAGCGCGGTCACGCTGCGCTCACGGCACGCAACCGAGGCAACCGAGGCTCAGCCGCCTTCGACGTTGCAGACGAGCACGGGCTCGGTCACGCCCTTGAACGAACGCCGCCGAGCACGCGTGAAGTGCACGCCCCGGAGCTCGCCGGCCGCGTCGCGCACTTGGGCGGTGACCGCGATCTGGCCACCCTTTGCCGACTCTGCGACCCGGGCAGCAACGTTCACGGTGTGGCCGATGAGGTCGTCGCACGTGCTCACGACCTCTCCGAAGTGGATGCCTGCGCGCAGGCGCAAGGGGTCGGGCGATGTCGGCACCAACTCGATGCACGCGAGTAGGGCAGCCTCGGGTGAAGGGAACGACAGCATCAACCCGTCGCCGAGGCGCTTCACGATGCGCCCGCCGCGGCTGCGGATGATGGGACCAACGATGCGGTGGTGATCGCCGAGCAGCGCCATCGCGGCATCGTCGCCTGCCTGGGCTGTGTAACGAGTGAAGCCCTCGAGGTCGGTGAACGCGACAGCCATCTCGACAGCGAGGCCGTCCTTGGGTGCGCCGTCGCCTTCCCACGAGAGCATCTGGATCGCGTTGAGCCCGATGGCGGCGAGCGCAGAGGGCTTCTGCTCGACGGAGCGTTCGAGGAACCGCTGCACCACCTCGAGCGTGGTCGAGTTGGAGACGGGGTGGTGCCCGGGCTCCTCGAGCCACTTGCGGTCGATGATGCCGACCTCGACAGCCGTGTCGCGCAGCTCGGGCTGCCCGTGCAGGAGCCCGGCGAGGCGCTCTGCGAGCCCGACACGCCAGCCGCTCACCTTGGAGGCTCCAGCGTCACGAGCATCGTCGGTGAAGGGCACCGCCGGAACCTAGTGGTCTGTCGTCGAGATGGCGACGTGACAGCTCGTGGCCCACGTCACACCTCCTACGCTGCGCTGATGCTCGACGGCGATGTGATCCTCGACACCCCCGATGGCCCCATGGATCTGTACGAGGCCAAACCCGACGGCGGTGCCACGCGCGCAGTCATCGTCATCCAAGAGGCGTTCGGCGTGAACGACCACATCCGCGACGTCACGCGCCGCTTCGCCGCTGAGGGCTACCACGCCGTCGCGCCGTCGCTTTTCCATCGTGCCGGTGGCGGCACCGCGCCGTATGACGACTTCGACAAGGTCATCCCCCTGTTCAAGGGTCTGACCGACGAAGGCATCCTCGTCGACGTCGATGCAGCGACCCTGCAGCTCCACGAGGCCGGTTTCGCGCCCGAACAGATCGGCATCGTCGGTTTCTGCATGGGCGGCCGCGTGACGTTTCTCGTCGCAGCGCGCCGCCGCCTGAGCGCGGCAGTCGGGTTCTACGGCGGCGGCATCGCGAGCCAGGGCTTCCGCGGTTCGTTCCCCGCCCTCATCGGCGAGACGGCGGGGCTGCAGACGCCGTGGCTCGGTTTGTTCGGCGACCTCGACGCCGGCATACCCATCGACGACGTCGAGCGGCTACGAGCCACGCTCGACGAGCTCGCTCCCGTCGCTCACGAGATCGTGCGCTACCCCGATGCCGGCCACGGCTTCCACTGCGACCAGCGCGACGCCGACCTCGAGCCCCCAGCGATCGGCGCCTACCACGAGCCATCGGCGCTCGACGCCTGGCGGCGCACCCTCGACTGGCTCGCCCGGCACGTGGGCTGAGCGGCGCCGTCCGCCCCGCGTGGCTGTGACGAAGACCTCCGGAGTACCGTGACCGACACCATGCTCGACTCGATCAACAGCCCTGCCGACCTGCGGGGGCTGTCGTACGCTGAGCTCGACGCGCTCGCCAGCGAGATACGCGACTTCGTCGTGGACGCCGTTACCAAGGCGGGCGGCCACCTCGGATCCAACCTCGGCGCAGTCGAGTTGACGCTCGCATTGCACCGGGTCTTCGACTCGCCGCGCGACATCATCCTGTGGGACACGGGGCATCAGGCATACGTCCACAAGATCGTCACCGGTCGCCGCGCCGAGTTCACCGGGTTGCGCAAGGCCGGCGGGCTCTCGGGCTACCCGAGCCGCGCCGAGTCCGAGCACGACTGGATCGAGAACAGCCACGCCTCGACGGTCATCAGCTACGCGTTCGGCTTGGCCACGGCCGAGGAATCCGAGCTCGGCGAGGGCCGCAAGGTCGTCGCCGTGATCGGCGACGGGTCGATGACCGGTGGCATGGCGTTCGAGGGGCTGAACAACCTCGGGCACTCGGGCCGCAGGGCCATCATCATCCTGAACGACAACGGGCGCTCCTACGCCCCGACCATCTCGCACCTCGGCGAGAGCGTCGCTCGCCTGCGCGTCAACCCGTCGTACTTGAAGCAGCGCGCCCGTCTCGATCGTCTCGTGCACGACATTCCGCTCGTCGGCGACCGCGTCGGCAAGGGCATCGAGGCCACGGTGGCCGCGCTGCGCGAGTACTTCGAGCCCAGTGCCTTCTTCGAAGATCTCGGCGTGCGCTACACCGGCCCCTTCGACGGCCACGACATCAAGGGAATCGAATCCGCGTTGCGCAACGCCGCAGCTTACGAGGGCCCGATCGTCGTGCACGTGCTGACCGAGAAGGGCCGCGGCTACGGGCCGGCAGAGAACGACGAGGTCAAGCGCCTGCACGACATGTCCGAGGCGAAGCCGGGCTCGTACACCGCTGCGTTCACCGAAGCGATGCTGAAGGCGGGCGAGGAGCATCCCGAGGTCGTCGCGATCACCGCCGCGATGCCCGACTCGACCGGGCTCGTCGCGTTCGGTGAGCGATTCCCCGGGCGGCTGATCGACGTCGGCATCGCAGAGCAGCACGCCGTCACCTCGGCAGCGGGCATGGCCATGGGTGGGTTGCGCCCCATCGTCGCCATCTACTCGACGTTCCTCACCCGGGCCATCGACCAGGTGACCTACGACGTCGGCCTGCACCGCCAGCCGGTGGTGTTCTGCCTCGATCGCGCTGGCATCACCGGCGACGATGGGCCGTCGCACCACGGCGTGCTCGACATGGCGCTGCTCACCAAGGTGCCGGGCATGACGGTGCTCGCCCCGTCGTCGTACCAGGAGATCGGCCAGATGCTGCGCGACGCGTTGGCCATCACCGACGGCCCCGTCGCCATCCGCTGGTCGAAGACCGCTCCGCGCTCGGTGCCGGAGGACGAGGTCGGTCACGGGCTCGAGGCTCGGCGCCTGCGAGAGGGGCGCGACCTGTGCATCCTCGCCGTGGGCTCGCTCGTCGGCCCCGCGCTTGCGGCGGCCGAGACGCTCGAGGCCGACGGCGCTGTGTCGGTGACGGTGTGGGATGTGCGGTGCGTGAAGCCGCTCGACGCGCGGATGGTGGCCGACGCAGCGCGGCATCCGCTCGTGCTGACCGCCGAGGACGGTGTGCGTGAGGGCGGCGCTGGCTCGTCCATCGCCGACGCGATCGCGACGTTGTCCCTCGGAGAGGGCCGCGTGCCCCCGCCGGTTCGAGTGCTCGGCACGCCCGTTGCGTTCATCCCCCACGGCAAGCCAGACGAGATCCTCGCCGGCCTCGGCCTCGACGCTGCCGGCATCGCAGCCGAAGCCCGCCGCCTCCTCGCCGCGGTCGCGCTGCAGCCCCCGCTCTAGCCGGGCGGCGCGACGAGGCCCGGGCCGGAGCCCGGGCCTTCCCCCCTCGCGTCGCCCCCAGCGCCACGATCAGAGCGCCGCGAAACCTACACCCGGGGTGTGCCCGATGTCACGGGCCGCTAGGAGTAGAAGGGGTTCTCGCCTGCTGCGTGCTCGGTGTCGTCGACGACCTCGGTGATCTCGGGGACGTTGGCGAGGATGGCCGACTGGATGCCGTCGCGCAGCGTCATGGCCGACATCGCGCAACCCTGGCACCCGCCGCCCATCGTCACGTGCGCTGTCGCGCCGTCGACCTTCACCAGCGTCGCGAACCCACCATGAGCTGCGATCGCCGGGTTGACCTGCGCGTCGAGCAGCTGGCGGACCTTCTCCTCTGGCGTGCCGGTCAGCTCCATGGCCTCGCCCAGCTGCGGGGTGCTCGGGCGGTTCGGGTTGCGCAGCACGAGGCCGCCCTGCTCGGCGTTGGAAGGCAGGTCGAGCGTTGCGCCCTGCAGCTTGCCGACGGAGTCGTTCGGCACCGAGACGGTGAGCCCGCCGTGCTCGCGCACGACATCGTCGGGATCGTTGTCGGCGATGGCCTCAAAGGCCAGGTCGTAGGTGTAGTCGGCGCCCTTCACCCCGGTGACCTCGATGCGCAAACCAAGCGTCTCAGGATCGTCCTCGGCGCGAAGGAGCTCGAGGATCTTGTCGAGGGCGGCATCGGTGACCCGCAGGATCTGGTCGGTGACGGTGGCGCTGTCGGACATGGCGAACAGGCTATCGGCGTCGTCGTCGCGACCCTTCACGGCGCGCGGCCCGGCTCGGGACGAACGATGGGCTCAGCCGCCGCCGCCGTGCACCCTGATCCGCTCCCCCGTGAGGTACGACGCTGCGTCGGACACAACGAAACGCACCACATCGGCGACGTCCTCGGGTGCGCACACCCGCCCGAACGGGCTTGTCGCGTCGAGGGTGCGGATGTCCTCGACGCCCGCCGCGCCCTTCACGAGCCGCCGCCCCATCTCGGTGTCGACCAACCCGGGAGCGATCACGTTCACGTGGATGCCCTGGTGACGCACCTCCTTGGCCAGGGTCATGGCGAGCGCCTCCATGGCAGCCTTGGCCATGTTGTAGGGAGCGCCGCCTGCGGCCATGGAGTCGGTGGCCACCGAGGAGATGAACACGATGTCGCCGCGCTGCTGTTCGCGCATGGTGGGCAGCACCGCTTGGCACGCCCACGCCGCGCCGACGGCGTGGATGCGCAACAACCGCTCGAACTCATCGGTGTCGGACTTGGCGACGCTGCGACCCCTGCTCGCCACGCCCGCGTTGTTGACGAGGATGCCGATCGGGCCGAGCTGATCGGTCGCGAGCGACACCATGGAGTCGACCGATGCGCGGTCGTCGACCGAGCCCGCCACGGCGATGGCGCGGCCACCCGCAGCTTCGATCGCGGCAACGGTTTGGGCCGCAGAGTCGGCATCTCGGTTGTACGCAACTGCGACATCGGCACCGTCCTCGGCGAGCGCGAGCGAGATCGCCCGCCCGATGCCCCGACCCCCACCCGTGACCAGCGCGACGCGACCATCCAGTGCCATGGCCCGAAGGTCTACCCCATCTGTTCTGTTCTCGCGATGTGACCCAGCAAGGGCCACATCGCGCACCACGAACGATCAGGCGGCGGCGCGGCGCAGGGCGCGGAGCAAGAGTTGCTGGTCGCCGAGGCGGTGCCTGAGGACGCGCTCGAGGCCGCCGATCGGGTAGAGGTTCTGCGGCGCGCGGCTGTCCTTGTGCGGCTCCGACGCGTAGCGCGGCAGCGTGGCGGTGACGACCTCGGCGAGGGCGATGGCCTCCGGCGTCGACAGCTCGTCGGTGGTCTCGCACCGCACGACCCCGGCGAGGGGGTGGGGCACGGGCCCGGGTAGGCGCACGTACCACGACCAGCGCGGGAACGGCTCGCCGATGACGAACACCGGCGTGCGCTCGCCAGGGGCCAGCTTCGCAACGGTGCCGAGCACGATCGGCGGCCCGTACGAGCGGTGCTGGGCCTTGATCGACCCGACCGTGCCCGGCAGGTGGCCGTGCTGGCGAAGCGGTCCGTCGACCACAACGAGCGCGTTGGCCTCGCCAGCGATCGCACGCCGGGCGACGTCGATCTCGAGGCGTCCCATCTGGCGTTGCAGCTCGAGCGACAACGAGTCCGGGTCGTCGGAGTCGACCGACACGCACCCGAACGTGCCATGCGTCGTCTCGATCGAAGCCCCGGTGCGAGCAGCGGTGAGGAGCTTGCGCTCGACCTCGGCCATCACCACCTCCGCCTTGCCATCGCAGCGCACGACCCCCGCGCCGTAGGAGGCCGCGACGCCGAGCGACACCGAAGCGTCGTCTTCGGTGATCCACACGCGCGCCTCGATCCGGCGCACCCCGTCGACGAAGACAACGATCGGGGCGCGCTGTCCGCTTGGCGCGATAGGTGCCCACGCCTCCTCTGCGCACTCGGCGTCGATGCGCGTCGGCGCAGCACTTGGCGCCAGCGCGCCGGGCTCGGTCGGTGTCCCGTAGTCGGGGTCCCAGCTGTCGACGGCGAACCTCATTGATCGTGCCTCTCGATGCCTGCCGCGTTGCCGTGCTTGGTCACGACGAAGCGGACCGGGACGCGTTCGGCCAGCTCTGGCACGTGGGTGATGAGCCCGACCATGCGGCCGCGCGCGCCGAGCGCTTCGATAGCCGAAGCAACCGTGTCGAGGGTGTCGGGGTCGAGGGTGCCGAAGCCCTCGTCGAGGAACAGCGACTCGAGCCGCGCCCCGCTGCGACCAGCCATGAGCGTCAGCTGCTCGGCGAGCGCCAGAGCGAGGGCGAGCGACGCGAGGAAGGTCTCTCCGCCAGACAACGTGCGCGCAGAGCGGACCTGGTCGGCGTTGCGATGGTCGACGACGGCGAACCCGCGGTCGTCGAGGGTCAGCGAGTACTGCCCACCCGACAGCTCGAGCAACGACTCGGTGGCGGTGACGACGAGCTCGGCCAGCGCTTCGTCGAGCAGCCACCGCTCGAACCCGCGAGACCCGAGGTGCCCGTGCAACGACTTCGCCACATCGCTCTTCGCCTTTGCCTGTTCCTGCACCGTGCGTAGGCGCTTCCCCTCTCCGATCGATTCATCGATGCGCGTGACCTCGTGCTCCGCGCTCCTGTGCGCGCCGACGACCGCGTCGCGCAGTTCGCCGCCAGCACCCGACGCCTTCACGCCGACGCCCCTGCACCTCTCGAGGAGCTCCGTCGTCCGTTGGTCGCGCTGGTCACCCAGCGCATCGGCGCGCGTATCGGCGAGCTTCGCCATCTCCCGCCGCGCCGGCGCGCCCTGCACGGCCCATGCCTCGAGGGCGCGCCAATCGGCAACGAGGTCGGCGCCGCCAGGTACCGGAGCTCCCAGGGCAGCGAGGGTCGATTGGGTCTCGTGGAACTGGCGACGTGCGCCAGCTTCGGCTTCTTGCGACTCGCGGACTGCAGCGGCCGCGACGGTGCGAGCCGTGTTCGCACTTCGCTCCTCGGCGCGTGCTGCTTCGAGCGCATCCTCGGCCGCGGCGACGCGACCGAGCTGCTCGACGACGTCGGCGAGCGAAGGGCGATCAGCCAGGGTGCCGTCGAGCTCGGCAATGGCGAGGTGCACCAACTCGAGGCGATCAGCGACACGGGTGTGCTCGAGCTCGGCCTCTCGCTTCTCCTTCGCTGCAGCCTGCGCACAGGTGCGCGCTCTGTCGTGGGTGCGCACTGCTGCGTCGAGGTCTGCGGGCAGCGCCGACGACGGCATCGTGGCAACGACCTGTTCGCAGACCGGGCATGGCTCGCCGGCGACGAGGTGCTCGCGCAGCGCGTGACCAGCGTGTGCTGTCCTCGCGCGCTCCAGAGCGATCTCAGCCGCCTGGAAGGAAGCGAGCTCGGGCTCTTCGGCCGCACGTGCGCGCTGCAGCTCAGCTTCCGCGAAGTTGAGCTCTGCTCTGCCCTTGATGCGCAGCGCGTCGCGCTTGGCGCGTTCTTCCCGCGCGCGCTTCGCGGTCTCGAGCTCGCTCCTGCTCCCGAGCGCAGTGAGTGACTTCTCGGCCGTGACCGAGTTCTCTCCCGCGACATCGAATGCATGCTCAGCGAGAAGGAGCGCCTCGTTCGCGGCGCCGACCGCAGCGGTGTGGCCGAGGAGATCAGCGGGGACGGCAACTGCGGCCAGCGCCTCAGCCTCACGCCGCGCGGTGGCCGCTTCGGCGCGCGCCGACTCGATCGAGATACCGAGCTCGGCGAGGGCCGGTAGCTCGGCTTCGAGCGCACGCCGCACCGCAGCAAGGGCCTCCACCCGCTGTCGGGCCGCGTCGCGAGCCTCGTCTGACGCATCGGCGAGGGCAGCGATCCGCTCGCCAGCCGCTGTCGCGTCTCGCTCGGCATCGCGCGCCAGTTGGTGAGCCAAGGTGGCCATGCGGCCGTAGACGCCGAGGTCGAGCAGCTCGACGAGCAACTCCTGGCGACGGTCGGGCTTGTCGTGGAGGAAGCGGGCGAACTCGCCCTGGGGCAGCACGACACATTTGGTGAAGTGCTCGTAGGTGAGCCCGAGCAGGCGCTCGACTTCGGCGGTGAGCTCGCGCTCGTTGCCGGCGAGCACCACCCCGTCCTTCTCGAGCCTCGCCTCCTTCGTTGTGGCGCCCGTCTTCGTGCGCTTGAGCACCCGCACGGCCGTGTAGGCCTCGCCGTCGATCGTGAGGTCGAGCCGCACGAGCGCCTCGGCCATGCCCTGGCTGATGGCGGGGGCGACGAGGCGACGGTCGTCGTAGCGCGGGATCGACCCGTAGAGCGCGAAGCAGATGGCGTCGACGATCGAGCTCTTGCCGCTGCCGGTCGGGCCAGTCAGCGCGAAGAGATCGGCCCCGGCAAAATCGACGAGGGTGTTGTCGCGGTAGGGCCCGAAGCCCTCCAGCTCGAGACGCACCGGCCTCATGCGCTGCTGACCTCTTCGATGAGCTGCGCGAAGAGCGTGCCCAGCCGGGGGTCGTCGACCCCTTCGGCTACCAAGTAGGCGGCGAACAGCTCGTGGGGCGCCCGCCCGGCGCGGTCGTACGCGGGTCGCCGAGCACCGGCGTCGTCGTCGCCGGCGCGCACGACCTCGACGTCGACCGCGTCTGGCACGAGCTGGCGGACCTCGTCGGCGAGCCCGACGCGCATGTGCTCGTGCACCCGCACCTTGACCCACGCGCCGTCGAGCGCGCCGCTGTCGACCTGCGCGCGCAACGCCGCGAGGTCACCCTCGGCGACGACGAGCCGGCGCGCGCCTTGCAACGCAACCTCGCGCACTTGCGCCGGCGCGCCGGCGTGCACCTCGACCACCGAGACCGTCTTCGTGTCGTTGACCTCGCCGAAGTCGAGCATGAGCGGGCTGCCGCAGTAGCGGATGAGCCCAGGGCCTGCGACCTGCTGGGGGCGGTGCAGGTGCCCGAGCGCCACATAGTGCGCGCTGGGCGGGAACGACGTTGCGTGCACGGAGTATTCGAAGATGCTGTGCGCTGCTCGCTCGCTGCCGACCGTGGTGGCCCCGTGCACCATGCAGTGCGCTGCGACGATGTTGACCGTCTCGCCGTCGCCGAAGCGCGCGGTGAGCGCACCGAGCAGGTTGCGTACGCGCTCTGCGTACTGCGTGTGCGCGTCGCCCAACCCGCCTGCCACCAGCTCGTCGGCCTTCACGACCCAACGTTGGGAGAGGAACGGCAGGCAGGCAACGAGCGCGGTCTCCTCGCCTTCACGCGAGCGCACCTCGACCACGCCGCCGTCGTCTGGCTTGGTGAAGACCGGGCGGGTGATGACGTGACCGAGCTCGAGCAGGGGCTCGACGGCCTGCAGGCGCCGGTCGCTGTCGTGGTTGCCTGCGAGCACCAGCACCTTGGCGCCGGTGGCGGCGAGCTCGAGCAAGGCCCGGTAGACGATGCGCTCCGATTCCGGCGATGGCGTGGCCGAGTCGAAGAGGTCGCCTGCCACGATGACCAAGTCGACTGCTTCATCGTCGGCGATGCGGGCGATGTCGGCCAGCACTGCGCGGTGTTCTTCGGCTCGCGAACGTCCGCGGATCAGCCGCCCCACGTGCCAGTCGGCTGTGTGCAGCAGCTTCATCGCGCGACGATCACGACGGGAGCCCGGCGAAGGGGTCGGCTGGTTGGTTGGTCGCCGCGGGGTTGGGCCCGGCTTCGCTCGAGCGAGTGGCCCACGCGGGGAACGGGAACTCGAGCACGAGCGGGATGGGCAGCTCGGGTTGGCTGACGATCATCGTGCCGGGTTTGATGATGGTGGCGCGTTGGCGCTGCACCTGAGGGAGAAAGCCGTACTCGCCGCGGCCGGCCTCTGCGGCGTCGAGGCGGCCGACGACGCGGATGGCGGAGTTGGCGATGATGCGCCGTTCGACCTCGCTTGCCGTCTGCTGGCAGCCGATGAGGACGATGCCGAGCGAGCGGCCCCGCTCGGCGACGTCGAGGAGGATCTCCTTGATCGGGCTCGACCCCTCGCGCGGCGCGTACTTGTTGAGCTCGTCGAGCACGACGAACTGCAGCGGGCGCGCCGAGCCCGACTGCTCCTTGGCCTCGAACGCGCGCCGCAGGATCACGCCGACCACGAAGCGCTTGGCGCGGTCGTTGAGGTTGTGGATGTCGACGACCGTGACTTGGTGCGAAAGCTCGACGCGGTGGCGCGCGGGGTGCGCGACATCGGCGCGGATCAGCGGCGCGAGGTGCCGCACGGCCGAGCGCAGCCGGCGCATGAACGCGTTGACCGTTCCGAGGCCGATGGCGCGGCCGGCCCACGGCCCGACCTGGTTGTCGTCGTCGGGCAGCACCTTGTACTCGATGACGTTGACGAGCGACTCGAGGTCGGCGACGACAGCTCCGTCGACCGTGATGGTCCCCGCCACCGGATCGCTCGACGTCCTCGCGACGCGCTTCAGCTCGGCAGCGACGTTGTGCACGACCATCGTGTATTGCTGGCGGTCGTCTTCTGCGTCGGCGAACAGGAACGCCAGCAGCTCGAGCTCGCAGAACTCTGCCAACGTCCAGAAGAACGACGTGACGCCCTGCCCGCGGCTGCCCACATCGGGCGTTGCTTCAGCGTCGCCTTTGCGCGGCGGCGCGAAGAAGCCGACATCGGCGAACGCGCCGAGCGGCAAGTCGAGCGCGCCGTAGCGCGCCGCCTGCACGGCCGACAGCGACGTGTTGTCGTGGTCGAGGAAGAGGAGATCTTCCCCCTTCACGTTGAAGATGAGCGCCTTGGTGTTGTGTGCCTCGGCGCCGAGCACCTTGGAGTGGAAGATGCCGTAGAGCAGGAACGTGGCGTAGGACGTCTTCGTCGCGACACCCGACACGCCGCTGATGTTGACGTGGGCGCCTTTGGTGCCATCGAGGAAGTCCATGTTGAGATACGCCGGCTCACCGTCGCGCGACAACCCGGCGGCGAGCGTGCGCTCCATGCCGTCGAACAGCAGCGCCTGCTCGCGCTCGGTGCCGGTTGCCTTGCGCACCTCCTCGCCGGGGCGCGGCGGCACGAACACCTCGGGCTCGAAGCGCGTGACCTGGACCTGCGCCGCCTCGCTCACCTCGGCAGGCAGGACACCGTCTGCGACGAGGAACACATCGCTGTCGAAGCGCACCCCGTCGTGACGGGCGCGCACCTGCGACACGATGCCGTACATCCGCACGAGCTCGCCGCCGGGCAGCACCCGTTGCAGGGCGACGACATCGTCGAGCTGCAGGTACGCGTCGTCCTGCACGCCGACCCAGAACTCGAGCGGGGTGGCGTCTTCGGTGCCGATGACCCGCCCGACGACTGGTGACTGCTCCATCGCCCCGACTGTAAAGCCAGCCTGTGACGCCCGACGCGACCAGCTGACACCCTGATCGGCACGGGCTCCTAGAGTGCTGGCCGATGGAGATCCTGCGCACCCCAGACGACCGCTTCGCCGACCTCAGCGGCTACGACTTCGAGCCCAACTACGTCGAGGTCGCAGCCAGCGACGGCAGCGGCGACAACCTGCGCGTGCACTACCTCGACGTTGCCGGCACGAGCGGCGAGACCGTTTTGTTGCTGCACGGTGAGCCGTCGTGGAGCTACCTGTACCGGAAGGTGATTCCGCCGCTGGTCGCCGGCGGGCACCGCTGCGTGGCGCCTGACCTGGTGGGGTTCGGGCGCTCCGACAAGCCTGCCGACCGCACCGACTACACC
>JBPCON010000022.1:0-8669 GCA_051000215.1 Acidimicrobiales bacterium | reverse complement strand
CTTCATGCCGCCGACGTAGGTGTAGACCTTGGCGTCGGCCCTGACCTCCTTCACGTAGTGGCTGCCGCACAGGCCCCGCCACTGGCCCGGCCCACCCGAGTCGGTGCGGTAGTCCCGGCTCCACTGGACGTGGGGGAACAGGCTCTCGTTGATCTCGGCGGTGGCCTTCCACAGGTTGCCGAACGAGGCGTTCTGGGCCCCCCAGGCGTCCATGCCCTTGGCTGCGTTGCACCACCCGGCGTAGACCTCGGCCGAGTGGTCGGTGAAGCTGGCCCCGGTGCGCGGGTCGACGCCGACGATCACGGTTGGGATGCCGGTCTTGTAGACCTGCGGGACGGCCTTGTCCGGCAGCACGTGCTGCAGCGCGAGGGCGATGACCTCACCGACATCGGCACCCGGGTGATGGGTGCCGGCCGAAACGGGCTTGCCGACTGGCGGGTTGAGCACGCACCCCTGAGGGACGATCAGCTCGACCGAGTCGAAGAAGCCCTCGTTCTTCGGGATCTCCGGATCCATCATCGAAGCGATCTGGGCGATCGTGTAGCCGCGGGTGTTTCCGAACGTCGACCAAGCTTGCAGCTCGGGCCGGCTGTCTGACCCGGTGAAGTCGATCTCGAGGCGATCGCCGGCGATCGTGATCTTCACGTGGAGGTGCACGTCGGGGTTTCCGAGCGGGTCATGATCGACGTAGCAGTCGGCTTCGTACTCGCCGTCTGGCCAAGCTCGCACCTCCTCTCGGAAGCGGCTCGCCGCGTAGTCGACCATGTGGTCGACTGACTGCTCGACGACGCTGGTCCCGAAGCGTTCGAGCAACGAGCCGAGGCGCTGCACCGCGAGCTGCGCTGCGCCGATCTGCGCGCGTAGGTCGCCGATGTAGTCAGGGATGCGGTTGTTGGCCTGCAACGCGTAGAGCACGTCGCGTCGCTCCTCGCCGCGATCGACGACTTTCACGACGGGCCAGCGAACGCCCTCGCCCCAGATGTCGGCAGCTGTGACGTTGTAGCCACCGGGCACGGCGCCGCCCGTGTCGCCGTGGTGGCACTGGATCGATGCGATGAGGACCATCCGACCGTCGTGGAAGACGGGGGCGAACACGTTGTAGTCGGGCAAGTGCCCGCCACCGTGGTAGGGGTCGTTTGCCGCGAACACGTCCCCGTCTCGGAACTCCTCGACACCGAGGAACTCGAGGGCGAAGCGCACGGGCAGCGTCGAGGTGAGCATGAACTGTGGGATGCCGACCGACAGCGCGGCAAGGCGACCCTTGGCGTCGAGGATCGTCGCGTTGCGCTCGTTGGACTGGTTGAGGATCGGCGTGGTCGCAGTGCGCGACACGTAGGTTGCCATCTCGAAGCACACCGTCTCCATGGCCGAGCGCACGACCTCTGCGGTGACCCCGTCAACCGATGTCTGCGCGGCCAAGCGGGTCCTGCGCCCTGCGAGGCGCACCATGTCGACGTTCACACCGCACCCCCTCCCGCCACCGGTCGTCGCGCTGTCGCAGGCGTCAGGCTACCGGACACCGAACCTGACACGAGCGTCAGGGTCGGTGCTACCGTAGGGCCTCGATGACCAGCGTGCGCGACTTCAAAGACGTTCGCGGCCGCGCCCACAAGGCCGAAGCCGTTCCTGTCGAGGAGTTCATGGACGGGCTCGAGTCGCTGACGACCGATCTGGTCACGACGCGCAACGAGCTGTGGCAGGCGGTGGCCGACGGCACCCTCAGCGACGAGTACGTGCGGCGCTTCTGCAAGGAGTACTACTTCCTGGGCAAGTGGTACACGGCCGAGTTCGGCTCGCTGGTGTCGAACGCCCCGGACATCGACGCGCTCAGCCTGGGCGAGAGCGAGCACTTCATCCACTGGTGCCAGAACCTCGCCGACGAGACGGGATTCGCCGGCGACCGCAACCACGTCGACATGAAGCTCGACTGGGCGCGCATGCTGGGCATCTCCGATCAGGAGCTCATGGACTACCGACCGCTGCCCGAGACGGTAGGGGTGGTGTTCACCACGTGCTTCTACATGCGCCGCTCCTACGAGGAGGGCCTCGCAGCCTTCGGTTGGGCCGGCGAGCGCTTCGCGGCTTCGACGGGCTACGCGCAGCTGATGTACGAGGGCCTGCGAGATCATTACGGCGTCGAGGTCGAGAACTTCAGGGTCCACGCCTACGCCGAGGCTGACCACGGCGACGCGGCCGACTACTTGCTGCGCCAAGTCAGCATCACCGCAGACCAGCAGCGCCGCATCCGCACCGCCATCGAGCACACGTTCATCCTGCGCAACGCCCGCAACGCCGCGCTCAACGCCTGGCTCGACGAAGCAGGCGCGCGGCGCTGACGCGCCGAACGAAGTAAGAACGCGGCTGAGACTTCTCGGGGGAGTGCCGACTTGACGTCGAGCGACGCGAAGCACAAGGGGCTGGGGTTGCGGCTGCTGGCTGCTCTCGTTCTCTTCGCGTCCGTTGCGGGGTGCGGGACGATGTTGAAGGAATCGGCGTTCTCCGACGGCGAAGGCACGACGCGACGAACGGTGAACCAAGGCGCCGCCGGCTCCGGTGGCGGCGCGACGGCGGGCTCGACGATCCCAGGTCAAGCGGGAGCGGGCGGGACAGACGCCACAGCCGGCTCGGCCGGCGGGGGGGCAGCGGACCCGACGGGTAGCGGGGGCCAGGCAGCGACGGGCCCGAACCAGGCGAGCGACACAGGTGTGACCGAAACGGCGATCAAGGTGGGCAACATCACCGCCGTCAACGGCGCCCTCGGGCCTGACGCTTTCTCCCCGCTGCTGCGCGGTTCGAAGCTGTTCTTCCAAGCGGTCAACGAGTCGGGCGGCATCAACGGCCGCAAGGTCGACTTCGAGTCCTGCGACGACGCCGAGAACCCCAATCAGGACAAGAGCTGCGCGCAGAAGCTCATCGAGGGGTCAGGGGTCTTCGCCATGGTCGGCGGCAGCACCGACACCTTCGCCGCAGCCAGCTACATCAACGGCAAGGGCGTGCCCGACATCGGCTACCCGATCGGAAACGCGTACTACAAGTACCCGAATCTGTTCGCGATCTTGGGCGCGAAGGGCTACCCACGCGATGGCAGCGCGGTTGGTGTCAACGGCACCGCTTATGTGCAAACCGGCGTCTACCGCCATTTCAAGAACCAGGTCGGCGTCTCCAAGGCCGCAGTCCTCTATTACTCGATCGCCATCTCGAAGACAGCAGGCGATTTCATCGCGAAGGGCCTCGACCTCGAGGGCATCCCCGTCGCGTACACGCCTGGTGGTGGCAGCGGCATCATCCCCACCCAGCAGAGCTACGACAGTGACGTGATCGCCATGCGCGACGCCGGGGTCGACGGCATCTGGAACGCCATCGACATCGCCGGCTTCCAGAAGCTGTGCCTGGCCATGGATCGCAACTCCTTCACGGTGAAGGCGAACGTCTCGACCGTCCAGGGTTGGAGCCAAAAGGTCGGTCGCGACTTCTCTGCGCCGTGCCGCAACTCGATCTACGCCAACGCGCTCTCGGTGCCCTACAGCCAGACGAGCGACCCGAACATCGCTGCGATCACGGATGCCGCGGCGCGCTACGACCCGCAGGGCTACTTGCACCAGTGGGTCGTCGACGGGTGGGCAGGAGGGAAGCTCCTCGCCGATGCCGTCTCCAGCATGGGACCTGCGCCGACGCGGACCGGCGTCGTCTCCTACATCAACGCGTTGCGCGATTACACCTATGGCGGGCTCATGGCCCCCGTCGACTGGCGACCGTCGTTCGACTTCAGCGCACCCAGCGACGATTGCTTCTCGCTCGGGAGGTGGGACGACGGCGCGGGTACGTTCGTCAACGCGCTGGGCGGCGACACGTTCCAGTGCGCCGCCGCGCCTTGGTACGGCTACGTCCCGGTCGACGACGGCTCCTGACCGCCAAGGCGGGCACATGAGGGTCGAGGGCGTCCCGGTCGAGGTGCGGGCCGTGACGCGCCGCTTCGGCGCAACGCTCGCCGTCGAGTCCGTTTCGTTCGACGTCCGCCCTGGCGAGGTCCTCGGCCTCCTGGGTCCCAACGGTGCCGGGAAGACGACGACCATGCGGATCATGACGGGCTACCTCAGCCCTGATGACGGCGATGTGACCATCGGTGGGGTCGAGCTCGCTGCCGACGCGCTGGGGCGCAAGCGCCTCCTCGGCTACGTGCCCGAGTCGAGCGCCTTGTACGGCGAGATGTCGGTCGAGTCGTACTTGCGGTTCTGGGCGCGGCTTCGCAAGGTGCCGAGGGCCCAGCGGGCCCGTGCGGTCGAGCGCAGCATCGACCAGGTCAACTTGGCCTCGGTCGCGCCGAGCCGGATCAGAACCCTGTCGCACGGCTTTCGCCAGCGTGTCGCCATCGCGCAGGCGCTCGTGCACGATCCCCGTGTGCTCGTGCTCGACGAGCCGACGACCGGGCTCGATCCACGTCAAGTGTCCGAGGTCCGCAAGCTGATCGCGCGGCTCGGCTCCGAGCGCACCGTTGTGCTGTCGAGCCACCTCCTGAGCGAGGTGCAACAGCTGTGCAAGCGCGTCGTCGTCCTCGACGAGGGACGCGTCGTCGCCGTCGACGAGGTCGCTGCCCTCACCGCACCGAAGGGGCGGCCGCGTCTCGAGGTCAAGGTGCTCGGCGACGTCGAGGCGGCAGCGAAGGTGGTGCGCGCGGTCAAGGGTGTGACGCGCGTCGAGGTAGCCGGTCCCGTGCTCGTGGTCGAGGGAGCGATCACCGGGCTCGGACCGCGCGTGTCGCAGGCCGTCGTCGGTGCCGGCATCGGGCTCGTCGAGCTGCGTGACCTCGAGGCGAGCACCCTCGAGGACGCCTATCTTCGCCTCGTGCGGTGAGCTGGTGAGGACAGCGCTGGTCGTCGCAGGGCGCGACATCAGGGCGACCTTCGGCTCACCGTTTGGTTTCGGGTTGACCGCTGGTTACCTGGCCGTGTCGGGGTTGCTGCTCGTGCTCGCCCTGCGAGCTGGCCAGGCGCGCCTCGATGGCTGGTTCGCCCCGCTGTTCGTGCTCACCGCTGTGCTCTGCGCGTTGCTGACCATGCGCTCCTTCGCCGACGAGGAGCGCTCCGGGAGCCTCGAGCTGCTCCTGACCGCGCCGGTGCGACCGGTGCACGTCGTGTTGGGCAAGGTGTTGGGAGCCGTCACCGTACTCGGCGTCGTCGCTCTCTTGACGATCTCGGCACCGATCGTGGTCACCCTCCTCGGCGATCCCGATGGCGGACCGATCCTCACGGGCTACATCGGTCTGGTCCTCCTTGGTGCGCTCTGCTGCGCGATCGGGGTCGCGACGTCGGCCACGACAGGAAACCAGCTCGTCGCCGGTGCGGCTTCAGGTGGCGGCCTTCTCGCGTTCTGGTTTGCGGCCAGCGTCTCGGGCGCGCTGCCCGGCACTGCCGCTGCGGTGCTGACGTACGCATCGCCTTCGACGCACGTCAACGGCTTCTTGCGGGGGACCGTCACGTTCAGCGACGTCGTGAGCTTCGTGTCGGTTTCTGTGCTCGCCGTCGCATGCGCTGCTGTCATCGTCCGTGCCCGACGCGGGCGCAAGGGCGGGCGCGCCGCGCTCCACCTTGTCGTGCTCGTCCTTGTCGTCGCAGGCGCCAACACGTTGGCCGCGCGCTCGGATGCCCAGCTCGATCTTTCGGCCGACCGCCGCTTCACGCTTGCCGCTGACACCCGCGAGCTCGTGCGCTCGGTACGCGAGCCGATGAAGATCACCGCGTTCCTCTACGAACACGGGGGCGAGGCTCGCGACGCACGGTTTCTGCTCGAGCGCTACCACGAGCTCAACGACCGCATCGACTACGACGTGATCGACCCGGACGAGCGTCCGAGCGAAGCGCGTCGCTACGGCATCTCCGGCTATTCGAGCGTGGTCGTGGAGTACCAAGGTCGGCGGGTCGACGCCCCCGAGGCGAGTGAGCTGCAGCTGTCGAGCGCGATCCTCCGCGCGGTCCGGGGCACGAGCCGCACCGCGTGCGCGCTCTCGGGGCACGGCGAGCCCCGCTTCGACGACGGCTCGAAGGCCGGTCTCACGTCGTTGCGCGACCTCCTCACCGTCAACGGCTACGAGATCAAGCCGATCGACCTGACGGGGGGCGGTGCTGTCCCGATGGGTTGCCAAGTCGTGCTCGAGATCGGGCCCACTGTCGCGTTGCGCGACGCGGAGGTGGTGGCGCTCGAGAGCTACACCAACGCTGCGGGGCGCCTCATCGTGCTCGGCGACACCCAGCTCGACACCGACGCCGACCTCAACCCGATCCTCGAACCGTGGGGCATCTCGATGTCGAACGCGGTGCTGCTCGACCCCGACCGCTCGGTGCAGGGTGACCCCTTCGGCGTCGTGGTGCAGGATTTTCCTTCGACCAACCCGGTCGTGCGCGGTGTCCCGAGCCTGCAGCTGACCTTGGCGACGGGCGTCCTCGGTCAGTCCGACGCGGCGAAGGGCCTGACCGTCTCATCGCTTGCGGCCACCAGCGGCGCTGGCTTCCTCGACGCCGACGGCAACTTGGCGCCCAGCGCGCCCGACATCGCCGGGCCCATCACCGTTGCTGTCGCGGCCGACGCCAGCCGCGTCGATGCCTCCGGCGAGACGCGCGTCGGAGGCGACGGCGCGCGCATCGTGCGCACTCGCGTCGTCGCCGTCGGCAACAGCCACTTCGTCGAGAACGAGTTCCTCGGCGCGCTCGGGAACCGCCGCTTCATCGTGAACGCCATGGGTTGGCTCGCCGAGGACGAGCAGCTGCTGACGGTCTCGACGGCTCCCCCCCAGCCGCGGCAGCTCCCGTGGACAGCCGAGCGTCAGCGCAACGTGATCGCCGCCACCGTGATCGGCGTGCCTGGTTCGGTGCTCGCCCTCGGGGTCGTCCAGTGGCTGTTCGGAGCGCGCGGTTCTGCGCGCCGCCGCCTCCGTCGGCCGGTCGTGCGCAAGCGGCGCCGATGAGCCGCCCACATCTCCTAGCTGTCCTCGCGGCCATCGTCGTCCTCGTTGCGTCGGCGTGTGGCGGTGGCGATACCGTCGCCCCACCCTCGACCCTCCCCGGCGAGCTCGTGCCGATCGCGGCCGCCACGGCGACCGTGACCGTTGCCGTCGGATCTACCTCGAGCGTCGTCGAGAGTGCGGTGGTCGCCAAGGCCGTTCCGCTGCGCGTGCGCCGGGCGTTCGACGCTCGCGAGCCGTTGGCGTCGTATGGGCTCGACCCACCTCGGGCGACGATCACCTTCGCGCTCGGAGACGGCACGACGATCGTCCTCGATGTCGGCGACGACGAGTTCGACCAGACGGCCACCTACGTACGACGCATCGGGAACGAGCGGATCTGGCTCGTGCTCGACGATTCGCTGCGGCCGCTCCTCGGCCCGGCCGGCGCGTCGTCGAGCTGACAGAGCAGCGACGCTGGGCGCGCAGGCGCGGGCCGGTTGCGCCCGCTCGGGCGCTTGTGGTTCTGGTTGTTGGGGTGGGGCCGCTGCTAGGGGAGCGGCCCGGGTTTGGGTGGTCGGCTGGTGAGGGTGCGCCCGGTTGGGGTGGTGATGTGGAGGGTGGCGTCGGGGAGGAGTTTGGCGTGCCAGTTGGGGTGGTGGATGCGGGTGTGGTGGCGGCGGCAGAGCAGGGCGAGGTTGGTGATGTCGGTGTTTCCGCCGTGGTGCCATGGGGTGAGGTGGTGCGCGTCGCACCAGTTGGGCGGCCGGTCGCAGTCTGGCCAACGGCAGTGCCTGTCGCGTGCGACGGTGACGTCGCGCAACGCGGCAGGAACGGTGTGCACAGAGCGGCCGGCTTCGAGGATCTCGCCGTCGGCGGTGACGATGCGCCGGATCGTGCAGTCACACGTCAGGGCACTGGTGTCGGGTGCGGGGATGACCCGACCGTCCAACGTCATCCCCGCAGTGCCGTTGGCGAGTTGTTCGGGGGTGACGAGCAGGCTGACGTGTGGGGTGTGACGCACCCGGCGGGGCTTGTCGTGGTTGGCGAGGAAGTCGCGCACGATGTCCATCAACGCATCAGCGCGGCGTTGCGACCCGAGCCGCGGGGAGGTGGGGTCGTCGCGGGTCTCCGCCACCGCGAGCGCCGTGTCGAGCAGGGCGGCGTTTACCGGTTCGAGGGAGCCGTGGAGCTCACCACGGTCGTCGAGCGATTTGGAGTGGTGCAACCAGTTGTCGGGCTCGTCACGGACGCGACCGGGGTTCGCGTTGTCGAACGCTTCGGCCCAGGCGCGCATGAACACCTCGGTGCCGGCAACGTCGAGCGTGTTGATGCTCGCAATGTTGAGCGTTTCGGTTTCGGCGAACGCGGGGCGGCGCCGGTCGTTCAACGGGCCGGCAACAACGTGCACCTGCCCTGAGGACAACGCACCCGACTCCCACCCCGCCGCAGTCCCGGGAAGATCACGGACACGGGTCGCGACCCGGGCGCGCTGCGCCGCAGCGAGCGTGGTGGTGCGAGCGTGGACACGGATCCAGTCACGCAACGAGACACGACCATCGAGGTCCCACAACCCCGCCGAGTCGAACTCCCCGAGCGCCGCAGACACCCGAGCATCCAGCAGGTCGCACAGGGCAAGAACCTCGGTCAGCTCGTCGCTGTCAGGGGCGATAGTGGCGTTCTCGATGGCTTCACGAAGACCGGCGATCACTCCCCGCATCGTACACATGTTCGA
>JBPCON010000012.1:0-57844 GCA_051000215.1 Acidimicrobiales bacterium | reverse complement strand
ACACCCGCATCCACCACCGCAGCTGGCACGCCAAACTCCTCCCCGACGCCACCCTGCACATCACCACCCCAACCGGGCGCACCCTCACCAGCCGACCACCCAAACCCGGGCCGCTCCCCTAGCAGCGGCCCCACCCCAGCAACCAGCACCACAAGAGGCTCCGCAGAGGGACCCTTGCAACGCGTCCACGGTGGGGACCGCCTTCGCACGGCACCAGAGTCGACTCGCTCACTCCGACCATCTCGCGCGCCGATGGGATCGCGAGCTCGGCCACAGGGGCAGCGAACGGGTCAAGCTTCAGAGCGCGGGGTCGCGGCCTGTGTAGGCGAGCAGCTTGTCCTGGGCTGAGGCGTTCGGCGCTGCGTCGATCTCGGGTTTGAAGACGCCTTTGCGTTGATCCTCCGTGAAGCGACCGTGGATCATCTCGTACGCGGCCTCAGGCAAACCTGCGGGCATGTCCGCGTCTTGTGCCGTGGCCCTGGCCAGGTCCCAGCCGTGCAGAAGTTGGTCGGAGAAGGCAATACCGAGCGAGGGCCCGGTCTTGTCGATGACACCTGGCTTGGCGAAGGTCCGCAGCGTCTCGGCACGGGCGCTCTTGAAGTCGGCGACCGGATCGTCGCCGATGAGCGCTGGCGGATTCGGTGAGGGCGGGGATACCTCCTCACCGAGTGCGGAAGCCACGAAGTACTTCTGCGTGTCGAGCATGTGGTTCAGGAGCGTTCGCACATCCCAGTCGTCACATGGCGTCGCATCGTTGAGCTTGCCGGTTGCACCCGCAACCCTCTCGACAGTCCAGTCGCTGGCCCGCTCGTAGAGAGCAAGCAGATCGAGCTCCATCGTCGCTCCTTCTGTCGTCGCGGTGACGAGTGGCTACTCGCCGGTGCTTGCGTCTACCGACTCCCGTAGGAGGTCGGCATGGCCGTTGTGCCTCGCGTACTCCTCGATCATATGGACCAGGATCCACCGCAGGCTGGGTGCGCGACCGTCGGGCCAGGAGCGTTGGGCCAGCTGCTCCAAGCCGCCGCTGGCGAGCGCCTCGGAAACAAGCAAGCGGGAGCGGTCCACAGCGTCCTGCCAGAGCGCGTGAAGCTGCTCGGGCGTGTCGTCGGCGGCGGAGTGCCAGTCCCAGTCGCGGTCGGCGTCCCAGTCCACCGTGTGCCACGGGGGCTGCGGATCTTGGCTGTGTAGTGACCGCGAGAACCACACGTCCTCGACGTAGGCCATGTGCTTGAGCATCCCGCCGAGGGTCATCGACGAGACACCAACTGTCGCCCTCAGGCCGGCCGCGTCGACCCCTTCACACTTCCACCCGAGCGTTGCGCGCTGGTAGTCCAGGAAGCCGAGGAGGGTGGCCGTCTCGTCTCCGGCGAGGGGAGGCTCTGGACGCCCGTGCTCATCGACTTCGGTCATGGAGGATGAACCTACCGGCCACGGCCGCTGACCCAGCGAGGCGCCAAGCTCAGCGCGCTGCGCTCCCTCGCCCGAGTCGACCTCGGAGACAGGGCACCGGGACCCAGGGGGGATGTGGTCCCGATGCCCCGCTCCACCGCCGGGCAACACCGCCGCGTGCTTCCGACGATGGGCACCCTAGGAGGCTGAGGTTTCCGACTCGTGTCGCCGCAGTGAACCCCAGGCGTCGGACGGGCGAACGAGCGTCAGCGGTACGCGCCAGGCGCGCTGAAGAGGCCACGATGCCAGCGGCGCGGCGTCGCGATGATGGCGCGCGGGTAGTCCTCGAACAGCCACCGGGCGAAGTTGCGCCTCGTCCACGCGTTGGCCCCCGCAAGGCCGAGGGCGATCTTCGCGCCCTTGCGGTGCTCGAGGGCTCGGCCGAGCAACACAGACAGGCGATGATCGGCCACGAGCGCGCGACGCACCGCTGCCTCGTAGCCGCGTGCCACGGCGCCCGGCTCGCTCGGCGAACCCGCGGCGATGGCTTCGGCTGCGAGGATGCCGGTCAGGAGCGCTTGGCCAATGCCCTCGCCCGTGAGCGGGTCGCACGCAGCACCAGCATCGCCGATGAAGAGCGTGCGGGTTGCGCTCAGCGCGACTTCGTCGACCCGCGCCGGGATGGGCCACGACTTGTGCTGGGATTCCGCTCGAGCGTCCGGACCGAGGATGGCGGCAATGTGAGGGCGCGCGAGCAGCTCGGGCCACAGCCGCTTCATGTCCTGCACGCGCGCGACCTTGCCGCCACTGCCGCCGCGCAGGATGCCGAAGCCAACGTTGGCGCGCCCCCCTGGTAGCGGGAACGACCAGAGGTAGCCGGGGAGCAGGTCGGGCTCGAACACCACGAACAGCTCTCGGGCAGCTCGCGGGCTGACATGGTCGAAGTACTGGCGAAAGGCGTGCCACTCGCCGAGGTAGCCCGGGCTCGCAGCGCCGAGCGCTTTGCGAAGGGGCGACCACATGCCGTCGGCGCCGATGGCGAAGTGGGCGTGGACGGCGCCGATGCCCTCGACGTCGAGCACCACTCGGTCGGCGCGCTCGGACGCGCCGCGCACCGCGTGGCCGTCGAGCACCTTGGCGCCCGACGCCCGCGCCAGGTCGACGAGGGCGCTGTCGAGGTCGATCCGGCGCGCGGTGACGGCATAGCGGCCCTGGCCGCGGGGCAGGCCGAAGCGCCGCTCGCGGCCTGAGGGCGAGAGCACGACCACATCGTCGATGGGTTGCCACGAGGGGACGGCAGCCGGATCGAGGCCGAGGCCCTCCAGCAGCCGCAACGCGCCTGCGGTGAGCCCGTCGCCGCAGCACTTGTCGCGAGGGAAGCTCGCCTTGTCCACGACGACCACGTCGCGCCCACGACGAGCGAGGGTGATGGCGGCAGCGGCCCCGGCGGGGCCACAGCCGACGACGACAACCTCGGCCTCCAGCATCGCTGCGAGGCTAGTGAGAACAGATCAGAGGCTAGTGAGAACAGATCAGAGGCTGGTGATGGCATCACGCGGCCTCGAGCAGCGCCAGCCCGGCGATCGGCGCGAAGCGCGGGTCGCCGGAGACGTGGCGCGCCAGGCGCCGCCGCGCGCGCGACGCGCGTTGGCGCACTGCGGGTGGCTGCAGCCCCAGCTCACTGCCGACCGTGTGCGCCGGGCTCGGATCGCCAGCCTGCTGTTGGATGCGGTAGCGCAGCCAGATGTCGCCATCGGTTCGCCCGACCGATTCGTATAGGGCGATGGCGAGCAGGGCGACGCGCCCGTCGCGCCGGGCGAGCTCGGCCAGCACGACCCCGACATCGGGATCGGCTTCGGTGCCGCCGCAGATCGAACGGGCGGGGGGCAGCTCGTCTTCGCCGGGCAGCATCGCCTCGGGAGCAGGGAGCGCCGCCTCGACGATGGCGACGATCCGCCGACGTGCCCACACCCACGGCAGCGCGCCCCCGTCGGCGCGCCAACCAGGCGCGAGCTTGGCCAAGGCGAGGCACGCGTCGAAGACGATGGCCTCGAGGTCGTCGGTGCCGATGGCTGCACAGATGGTCCCGGCACGTTTGCGAGCCAGGAAGCCGACCACCCCTGCGATCTCGTCGTGGAACTCTTGGTACAGCTCGATGACCGCGGCCTCGTCGTGCGCCAGCGCCCCCATGATCCGCCCCAGCGCCGCCCGTCGCTCGTTGTGCATGCGAGCATCTTCCCCAGGGCCTGTGACGGTGAGGCGGGGGTCGCCGCGGTCCTGCGGAGCTCGCCATTCGTCGCCCATGCCCCGACTCGATCAAGATGTCGCTCGTGGCGCCGGAGGGGCCGGCACGGAGGGAGCGACACATGGCACGCATGTGCGAGGAGCGGGTGTGCATCGTCACCGGTGCCGGTAGGGGCATCGGGCGCGAACACGCGCTGATGCTGGCTGGCCAGGGCGCCCACGTCGTGGTCAACGACCTCGGCGGGTCGATGGACGGTACGGGGACGGCCGACGTGAGCCCGGCCCAACAAGTCGTCGACGAGATCGTCGCCGCGGGCGGCGCCGCCGTCGCGAACGGCGACGATGTCAGCGACTTCGGCGGCGCGAAGCGCATGATCGACCAGGCCATCGAGGTCTTCGGACGGCTCGATGTGGTCATCAACAACGCCGGCATCCTGCGCGACAGGATGCTCACCAACATGACCGAGGCCGAGTGGGACGCGGTCATCAAGGTCCACCTCAAGGGCACTTTCGCGCCGGCGCACCATGCAGCGGCCTACTGGCGAGACAGGTCGAAGGCAGGCGCGGCCGTCGACGGGCGCATCATCAACACGACGTCGGTGTCGGGCATCTACGGCAACCCGGGGCAGACCAACTACGGCGCGGCCAAGATGGGCATCGCGGCGTTCACCTTCATCGCTGCGCTCGAGCTCGAGCGCTACGGGGTGACGGTCAACGCCGTCGCGCCAGGAGCCCTGACCCGCATGACCGAGGGGTTGAGCGGGTTCGAGCCCACAGAGGAGCAGCGCGAGGCGATGTCACCCCGGTGGATCGCGCCGATCTGCACGTGGCTCGCTTCTCCCGAATCGGCCGGCGTCACGGGCCGTGTCTTCGAGGCTTCGGGCAACGTCCTCGCCATCGCGGAGGGTTGGCACCGCGGGCCGACGGCCGAGCCGGTCTCCGACCCGACCGAGGTCGATGCCGTCGTGCGCAAGCTGCTCGCCGACACCCGAGCGCCGGCGGACATGGGCGGCGCCGATCGAGACGGCTGGGAGAACCGCTGATGGCACTCAACTACGACGCTGCTGGAGCCAAGAGCCAACCAGGCGAGAGCAACTGGAGCTCGAAGGACGCGCTCCTCTATGCCCTCGGTGTCGGCGCTGGTGTCGACGATCTCCCCTTCGTCACCGAGAACACCAAGGGGGTCCCCCAACAGGCGTTGCCGACGATGGGGGTCGTGCTCGGCTCGCCGGGCCCCGGGCTCTGGGACGCGGTCGGTGAGATCAACTGGACCATGCTCGTGCACGCCGAGCAGGCCATCACGTTGCACAAGCCGCTGCCCGTGGAGGGCAGCGTGCGCACCGTCGGGACCCTCCTCGGCATCTTCGACAAAGGGTCCGGCGCGCTGGTCTCGACCGAGAACGAGTCGCGCGACGTCGCGACTGGCGAACCGCTCTTCACGACGCGCACCGCTGCGTTCATCCGCGGCGAGGGCGGCTGGGGCGGCGACAGGGGCACCTCGGTCAAACGGAACCCGCCCGACCGCGCGCCTGACCACGAGGTCACCTACCAGACGTCGCGCGATCAGGCCCTCATCTACCGGCTGTCGGGTGATCGCAACCCGTTGCACTCCGACCCTTCCTTCGCGACAGCAGCAGGCTTCGAGACGCCGATTCTCCACGGCCTTTGCACCTACGGGTTCACCGGTCGCGCGCTGCTGCACGCGCTCTGCGAGAGCGACCCCTCGCGGTTCACGAGCATGGCTGCGCGTTTCTCCTCGCCGGTCTGGCCGGGCGACACGCTTCGCGTCGCCATGTGGGTCACCGGCGCAGGAGAGGCGATCTTCCAGACGCGTCGAGACGCCGACACCGTCGTGATCGACGGAGGCTGGTTCACCTTCTCGCCCTGAGGGCCTTCAGAACAGCCGCATCTCGGCTCGCTCGAGGCCGCGCAGGTGGTCGTAGTCGACCTCGACCCACCGGATGCCGCGAGCCTCGGCGAGCACGCGTGCCTGTGGCCGCACGACCTGCGCCACGAAGACTCCCTGCACGCCGCGCAAGTGCGGGTCGCGCTCCATGCGTTCGAGGTAGCGCGTCAGCTGCTCGACCCCGTCGATGTCGCCTCTGCGCTTCACCTCGATGGCGACGGCCACGCCGAGCCCGTCGCGGCACAGCAGATCGACTGGTCCGATGTCGGTCGGGTGCTCTCGGCGCACGAGGACGAGGCCGGGGAGGATCGAGGTGGGATCAGCTGCGAGCAGTTCCTGCAGGTGCGCCTCCACGCCGTCCTTCTGCAGCCCCGGATCGACACCGAGCTCGTGGCCGACGTCGGAGATGACCTCATCGATGGTGATCGTGAGCCGCTCGCCCTTCGGGCTGCTCACCACCCAGCGGCCCTCCTCCTCCGTGAGGCGGCACGGCGGGCTCATCCAGTTCAAGGGTTTGTACGCGCCCCCATCGGCATGGATCGACACGCAGCCGTCGGCCTTGACCATGAGCAGACGCGTCGCCATCGGCAGATGCGCGGTGAGCCGACCCTCGTAGTCGACCGAGCAACGAGCGATCACGAGTCGCATCGAGCAACGATCATCTGCTCACAGCGCGCTCAGCACGCAGAACTCGCGGGATCGAGAAGATGATGGGCTCATCGGCCATCGCGGCGGTGGCCTCGGCGACGATCGCGCCGGGGGCGCGGCGCGGACTTGAGCCGTTGGTTGATGACCTCGCGGCGGGCCTGCAGCTCGCGATAGGTGATGCCCTGGACCTCGTCTCCGAGGCCGAGGGATGCCTTGAAACCGGTCATGTCGGCTTGGAAGGGCTTGGTCGGGTCGATGCCGAGCTGCGCTGCGATCGCCCCACCGTGCCGGGTGGCGATCGTCTCGGCAACGTGGGCGATCTCACCGATGATGTCGAGATCGGGCGCAAGGGTCGCGATGGCGCCATCGAGGAACACCATGTTCTTGACGAAGAGCATGAGCTCCTTCGGCATGCGCGCACCGAAGCCGAGCAGCGCCTTCACCGTGCGCTGGATCTCCGTGATCATCTCGTCGCCGGAGAGCTTCGTCGGGTCGACCACGGGCCCCTCGAGGTTGAGCTCGCGGATCACCTCGCGCACGTCCGTGTCGACGGGAAGCGCGCCCAGGTCGCGGAGGGCTTCGATCTGCGCGGTGATGTCGTTCACGGAGCCGCCGATCAACAGGCGCAGGAATGCAAGGCGCTTCGCCTCGGACAGGCGACCCGTGATGCCGAAGTCGAGCAGGGCCGTGCGCCCGTCGTGGAGCACGAGGAGGTTCCCGCTGTGCAGGTCGCCGTGGAAGATGCCGTGCACGAGTGCGCCCTCCATGAACCCGACCATGCCCGTGCGCACGACCTCGTGAGTGTCGACGCCAGCTCCGCGCATGCCGGCGACGTCTCCGAACGCGAAGCCTTGGAGGCGTTCCATGACGAGCACGCGTCGCGTGACCAGCTCGGGATGGGGGCGTGGCACGACGTAGCCACGCTGGTCGAGGAGGGCAAAGGCGCGCGCGACGTCGAGCATGTTCTCGGCCTCGAGTCGAAAGTCGAGCTCCTCGGTGATGGTGTCGGCGAAGAGCTCCACCAGCGCTGGCGGGTTGGCAAGCGCCGCGACAGGGATGCGACCCACCATTCGCGGCGCAAGCCAAGCCATGACCTTCAGGTCGGCCGTGACGCGGGTGGCGACCGCGGGACGCTGGACCTTGACGACGACCTCCTCGCCGGTGCGCAACGTCGCGCGGTGGACCTGCGCGATCGATGCTGCCGCGAGTGCCACGCGGTCGAAGCTCGCGAACACCGACTCGAGCGGCCGGCCGAAGTCGTCCTCGACGACCTTGCGCACGGTGTCGAAGGTCTCGGGCGGGACCTGGTCGCGGCACTTGCGGAACTCGGCGACGAGCTCTTCAGGGAAGAGCCCTTCGCCGGAGGAGATGATCTGTCCGAGCTTGATGTACGTCGGGCCGAGCTGCTCGGCTGCGATGCGAAGGCGCCGCGAGATCGCGGCGATCGAGCGGTCGGTGCCGCGCTCGCGCACGCTCCAACTGGCGACCGGTATGCCGAGATGCCAGACAGTCGTCGCCATGCGCAAAAGGGGCGGGACGCGCGCTGGCGCGGTGAGCTGGGGCACCGAGGCGCGCATGCGCGTCCTGACCCGCTCCAGCCCTCTGCGCCACACGATGCGATCCGGCTCGATCACCCACGGACCGTGTTCGCTGAACGAGCCGAGGTCGAGGTCGCTGCCAGAGATCGCCATCGTGGCCATCCTGACGGTCGCCGGCTTCCCGGGGCCACTCGACCTGGACCGCTCGGCCCGCGCCGCTCACGGTGCAGTAGACAACCCTCCATGTTGGAGGGGGTTCGGGTCGTCGAGCTCGGCGTCTGGGTCGCCGGTCCGGCAGCGGGAGGCATCCTGGCCGACTGGGGTGCCGACGTCATCAAGGTCGAGTCGCCGAGCGGAGATCCATTTCGGCGCATGCTCCAGGTCACGGGCGGGGCCCGCGGCGACATCGCCAGCCCGCCCTTCGACCTCGACAACCGGGGGAAGCGCTCCGTCGTGGTCGACCTGCGCACCGACGACGGCAGGGCCACGATGCAGCGGCTGCTCGCGACGGCCGATGTGTTCCTGACGAACCTGCGCCCCGAGGCGGTGGAGGAGCTCGGGCTCGGGCCCGAAGCGGTGCGCGCCTCGCATCCCCGACTCGTCTACGCGTCGGTGACCGGCTACGGCCGTGAGGGCCCCGACGCGCACCGAGCCGGGTACGACGTCGGCGGGTTCTGGGCGCGCTCTGGGTTGGCATCGATGGCGGTTCCCGAGGGCGCACCGCAACCGCATTTTCGCGGTGGGGTCGGCGACCACGTCACCGCCCTGAGCGCGCTGGCCGGTCTCCTCGGCGCGCTCCTCGAGCGCGAGCGGACCGGCGAAGGGACACTCGTTGAGGTGTCGCTCCTGCGTAGTGGCATCTACTGCTTCGGCTGGGACCTCTCCATGGAGCTGCGTTGGGGCAAGCTCGGCGCCGCGCAGGGCCGCGCCGAGCAGGGCAACCCGATGATCAACGTCTACCGCGCAGCAGACGGCTCGTGGTTCTGGCTGCTGGGCGTCGAGGCCGAGCGCATGTGGCCGAAGCTGCTGGTCGCGCTCGCTCGACCCGAGTGGGGAGACGACGAGCGTTGGCGCAGCGCGCGTGATCGTCGCCACAACGCTGTCGCGCTCATCGTCGAGCTCGACGCGCTCTTCGCCACCAAGTCGCGCGACGAGTGGACTGCGACCTTCGACACCCACGACGTCTGGTGGGCGCCGGTCAACACGGCGTCGGAAGTCGTGCGCGACCCCCAGGCGATCGCAACAGGCGCTTTCGTCGAGGTCCCCGACGGTGGCGGCGCCCCGGCGCACACCGGTGTTGCCAGTCCCGTGTCGTTCGACGGCCGAACGTTGCCGACTCGTTCGGTGCCAGCGCTCGGCCAGCACACGGCCGAGGTGTTGGCCGAGCTGGCAGTCGACGAACAGCCGGGCCGGTGAGCGCGCTCGAAGCCGCGGCTCGCGTTGGCTCTGTCGCCGATGCGCGCAGCGCGGAGATCGAGGCCTTGCGCCGTCTGCCCACCGATCTCGTCGATCTCCTCGTCGAGGAGGACCTGCTGCGCGTGCACGTCCCGGCCAGCTACGGCGGGGGCGAGCTCGATGTGCCGAGCGCGTTCGCTGTGACCGAGGCGCTGGCCTTCTACGACGGATCGACGGCGTGGTGCCAGATGATCGCGGCGACGACCGGGCTCCTCTGTGGTTCGCTCCCTGTCGAACACGCGCTGACGCTCTTCGCTGATCCCGCCAGCATCAGCGGTGGCTTCGCAGCGCCGATGGGCCAAGCGGCGGCCTGCGCGGGTGGCGGCGTGCTCGTTTCGGGCCGGTGGCAATGGGGGTCAGGGACGCAGCACTGCACGAGCATCGGCGGAGGCACACGATTCGCCGACGGCGTCGCGCGCTTCGTGTTCATGGATCCGCGCGACGTCGAGCTGCTCGACACGTGGCACGTTGTCGGGCTCAAGGGCACGGGCTCGACCGATTATCAGGCGCGAGGCGCGTTCGTCCCCGAGGGCCGGTGGGCGGTGGCCGGCGGCTCGCCTGTCGTAGACGGAGCGCTCTATCGCTTCTCCTTCTTCGGCGCGCTGGCCCTCGGCGTCGCGGCGGTGGCGGTCGGGCTCGCTCGCCGTTCGATCGTCGAGCTCGTCGCGTTGGCGACGGTGAAGCGACCGCAGGGCTCGAGCCGCCCGCTCGCCGAGCGAGCTCCTGTCCAGGCCGATGTTGCCACCGCCGAAGCGCAGCTGCGCTCGGCGCGCGCACTCGTCGACGACGCGGTCGGTCGGGCATGGGCGACGGTCGTCGCGGGCGATCCCAACAGCGTCGACGAGCGGCGCGACGTGCGACTCGCTGCGACAGCGGCCGTCGCTGCAGCGGCCCGAACCGTCGATCTCATGTACACGGCAGGCGGCGGCGCCTCGATCTTCGACCAGAGCGCGCTCCAGCGCGTCTTTCGCGACGTGCACGTCGCGACTCAGCACGCCATCGTCGCCCCCCGGACGATGGAGCTCCTCGGGCGCATCCGCCTCGGGCTCGAGACGGACACGGCGCAGCTGTGAGCCCTCGGTGGCACGTGTGATCGACGACCGGTACGCCATCGGCGAGGGTTGGGTGCGGCCGACCCTGATCGCTGGTGCAACCGAGGAGCAGCAAGCGCGCTGGCTGCCGGGCATCGACGATCGGAGCGCCCTGTGGTGCCAGCTGTTCTCCGAGCCCGAAGCTGGATCAGACCTGGCATCGCTGCGCACGGTGGCGGTACGCGACGGCGACACCTACGTGGTCGACGGGGCGAAGGTGTGGTCGACGTGGGCCGACCGAGCCGACTGGGGCATCCTGCTCGCCCGCACCGATCCCACAGTGGCGAAGCACAAGGGCATCTCGTACTTCGCGCTCGACATGCGCACCCCGGGCGTCGAGGTGCGCCCGCTGATCGAGATGACGGGCGGCAGCCACTTCAACGAGGTGTTCCTCACGGGAGTGCGCGTGGCGGCCGACTGCCGCATCGGCGGCGAAGGCGAAGGCTGGCGCCTCGCGACGGTGACGTTGGCGAACGAGCGAGCTTCGCTCTCCGAAGGCGGCGTGCTGTGGGGAATGGGCCCGACGAGCGAGGATCTGTTCTGTGAGCTGCGAGCTCTCGGCGGTGTGCCGGACCCGGTGCTGCGCCAGCGCGCTGCTCGCGTCTACACCGAGATGCTCGTTCTGCGCGTGCTCGCGGCGCGTCGCGACGGCCCGGCGTCGTCGATACGCAAAGCGCTCGCCGACGAGCACGGGCAGCACGTGACCTCCCTCATGCATGACGTCCGGGGTGCCGCCGGCATGCTCGGCGCCGCGTCTGAGTCTTTGCGCGACGAGGACGTCTGGGCCTGG
Organism: Acidimicrobiales bacterium; assembly: GCA_051000215.1. Lineage (GTDB taxonomy): Bacteria > Actinomycetota > Acidimicrobiia > Acidimicrobiales > JACDCH01 > JBPCON01. The sequence goes on along the minus strand of JBPCON010000012.1, from coordinate 46,783 downwards.
GGCTACCTCTTCAGCCGGGCGCTCACGATCGGCGGAGGCACGAGCGAGGTGCAACGCAACGTGATCGGCGAGCGCGTCCTCGGGCTGCCGCGAGAGCCTGCAGCGTGAACGCGATCACCGAGCAACGCGACGGCGATGTGCTCGTCGTGACGATCGATCGGTCGGGCGACGATCTCAACCGCGTCGATGCTGCGCTGCACAGCGAGCTGACCGATCTGTTCCCGAGGCTGCAGCGCGAGCGCTCGGCGCGCGCCGTCGTGCTGCGCGCTGAGGGGCGTGCCTTCTGCGCGGGCGGCGACTTCGACTGGTTCCCCGCGCTCCACGAGCCTGGAGCGCTCGAAGGGCTGCGCCTCGACGGCAAGCAGCTGATCTGGGATCTGCTCGATGTGCACCTCCCGATAGTCGTTGCGCTCGAGGGTGCTGCTGTGGGTCTCGGTGCGTCGATCGCGTTGCTGTGCGACGCGGTCGTCATGGCAGCTTCGGCCACCATTGCCGACCCGCACGTACGCGTCGGCATCGTCGCGGGCGACGGCGGCACGGTCGCGTGGCCTCTCGCCGTCGGCCCGATGCTCGCGAAGCGCTACCTGCTCACAGGCGATCCGGTGTCCGCACCCGAGGCGCGTCGCATGGGTCTCGTCACCGACGTCGTCGCCGACGGTACGGCCGATGCGGGAGCGCTCGCCCTCGCTCGACGATTCGCTGCGGGTGCTCCCCTGGCCGTGCAGCACACCAAACAAGCCGTGAACCAGTTGATCAAGCAGGCGCTGGCCACATCGTTCGATCTCGCCACCGCGCTCGAGATGGTGACCTTTCGGAGCGAGGATCATGTCGAGGCACTCGCGGCGTTGCGCGAGAAGCGCGAGCCGAAGTTCAAGGGAAGGTGATGGTGGACCTCTACGAAGGCCTCATGACGACGCGGGCTATGCGCCGTTTCCGCGACGAGCCGGTCACCGATGCTGAGGTTGAACGCATCCTCGCGGCATCGGTGCAGGCACCGAGCGGTGGCAACATCCAGCCCTACCAGTGGCTGGCCGTGACCGATGCCGACAAGCGCGCCGCGATCGGCGCGATCTACCGGCGGGCCTATGACCGCTACGAGCCAGCCGTGCTCGCTCAGGTGCCGCAGTTCGCCGACGAGACCACCCAGCGCCAGCACGAGCGCTCATGGGCCGCGAGCCGGCACCTGGCCGAAACCATGGGCGACGCTCCCGTGCACTTGCTCATGCTGGTGCCTCGCATCTCGATGGGTGTGAGCGACGACGAGGGCGAGATGGACGTGGGTTCAGTGCTCGCCTCGGTGTACCCGGCTGTGCAGAACGCGATCTTGGCTGCGCGCTCGATGGGCATCGGCACCTGTCTCACGACGGTCTTTCGCATCTACGAACACGAGGTGCGTGCTGTGTGCTCGGTGCCCGATCGCTACGAGGTCGTGGCGCTCCTCCCGCTCGGAAAGCCGTCGGGGAGCTGGGGCGTCGCTCGCCGGCGGCCGGCATCGAGCCTCACCAGCTGGAACGCCTTCGGCGAACGGCGCGCGGCAAGTGGCGACAATCCGATTGACGACCTGGACGCCCGACGCGAGGCGGTTGTGCGTGCCCACATGGAGCAGGAGAACCTTCACGACTTCGACGCGGTGATCGCGACGTTCGCGCACCCTCGTTACGAGCTCATGGGGTCGAACGACGTCTTCGACGGGGAGGATGATGTGCGGCGCTACTTCGCGACGTCGCGTGGCATGTTCCCCGACCAACGCAACGCAAACAGCATTCTGCGTCACACCGACGATGCGGTCGTCGTCGAGGCTGACCTGCTCGGCACGCTCGCCGGCACCGACCGGTCGTTCTGCGAGCGCATCCTCGCCTTGTTCATCTTCGACGATGGCGGTGACCGCATCGTGTGCGAGCGGGTGTACTACGACCGCCAGTCGATAGCGGAGCAGCTCGAGGCGCCCTGAGCGACCGTCCGCGCGGTCAATGGGGCGTCCTTACTCGACGGCGCAGCAGACCTCGAGCTCCATGCCGTCGACGTCGCGGAAGAACAACGACCACGTGTCACCGAGCTGCTGGATCTCGCCGAGGTCAGCCCCAACCTCGACGAGCCTGTCGCGCACCGACTCGAGCGTGGCGTACGTGTCGACGGCGAGGCCGAAGTGGTCGATGGCGCCTCGGTGGCCCTGCTTGCCCTGCTCACCGAGGATCTCCTCGGCCGGCACTTCGAACACGTTGAGGGCTGCGCCGCCGCCGAGGTCGAGGATGAACATCCGCGGGTGGTCGTCCCTGGCTTTCATCTCGAAGATCACCTCAGCGCCGAACGCCTTCTTGTAGAAGTCGGCATGGCGCTCGATGTCGGTGGTGAGGGTGGCGACGTGGTTGAACCCCGATGTGATCGGCATGCGGTCATCATCTCACCGCCGTCAAAACGCGTGAGCCTCGAACTGGCGTAGGCCGGTGTCGATCACCCAGTCGTGACCGAAGCGCACGACTGGCTTGGCAATGCGAGCAACGACGCGCAGCATCGCGTTCGAGGGTGCGAGCTGCGACGTGAGTCGTAGGTCGCTGCCCTCGCCGGACGGTGCGAGGTCGAGACGAGCGTGGCCGATGATGTCGCCCTCGATCGTCGCGGTCACCGACCGCTCGACGATCACGTCGCCGATGACGAGGTCGAACCGCAGCGAGTACGGGAGCGGCGGTTGCACGACGCACGCCCACCGCTCCCCGGTCTGGAAACCCCCCGCATCGAACCCGACGAGCCACGGCCACCACGACCGGTAGTCCTCGACGCTGGTGAGCTTCGACCACAGTTCGGCGGGCTCGACGCCGAACCTGTAGCGCCGGTCGGAGCGGACGTCCACGTCAGAACCGCGGAGTTCGCTTCTCGAGCCAGGCCTTGACGCCCTCGGCGTAGTCGGGTCGGGCGGCGCCCTCGACGATGAGCGCCTCGGACTCGGCAACGGCGGCCCCGACATCACGGTGCCAGTCTGCATACAGCTGGCGCTTGGCCTGCGCCACCGCCCACGGCGACACCTCGGTCGCCAGGCGCCGCGCGTACGCGGCGACGAAGCCCATCAGCTCCTCGGGTGGCAGGACCTTGTTGACCAGGCCCATCGTCGCGGCTTCTTCGGCGAGCACGACTCGCGAGGAGAACAAGAGATCGGCTGCGTGGCCGGTGCCGACCAGGCGCGGGAGCACCCACGAAAGGCCGTACTCCGCAGGGAACCCGAGGCGGGGCGCTGAGGTGGTCAGCTTGGCGCCCGCAGCCGCAAAGCGCATGTCGCAGAAGCAGGCCAGCACCAACCCGACGCCGGCGGCAGCGCCGTTGATCGCTGCGATGATCGGCTTCACGACCCCGAAGTGGTAGGCGAACGGGTGGTCGTACTCGGGACGCACGCCGAACCCTGGGGTGGCCAGGTCGTCGGGTGCGACACCTGGGTCGTAGCGGCCTGTCTCGGCGTTGCGCTCGAGCGCTTCGGTGTCGGCGCCTGCGCAGAAGGCTCGACCTTCGCCGGTGACGACGATGACGCGCACGGCTTTGTCGGCCTCAGCGCGAGCGAGGCACCACCGGTACTCGGCATGCATGCGACCGGTCCAGGAGTTGAGGCGTTCCGGGCGCTCGAGCGTGATCGTGGCGACACCGTCGTCTGTCGCGTAGCGCACGACCTTCAGATCCATCGGGTCCACGCTTCGGTCATTGCGCGTGCGCACCGATGGCGAGCAACGAGCGCTCGGCGAGCTCGGGCCTGCAGATCAGCAGGTCGGGGAGCCACGGGTCGGGCTGGTTGTAGACGAGTGCGCTCCCGTCGATGCGCGACGCGTGCAGCCCGGCAGCCATCGCCACCACAGCGGGTGCGCAGTTGTCCCACTCGTACTGGCCTCCAGCGTGGCAGTAGACGTCGGCGTCGCCCAGCACGACCGCCATCGCCTTCGCCCCTGCCGAGCCCATGGCGACGAGGTCGGCGTCGAGCGCCTCCGCGATGCGCACCGCCGCGGCCGGCGGGCGAGACCGCGACACGATGACGCGCAGAGGCCCGGCTCGAGCAGCGGGGGGTGCCGGCGGTGGATCCGTCGCAAGCGTGACGCTGATCGCTGGGAGGGCGACGGCGCCGGCGATGGGGGTTCCGGCGTGATCGACCAGGGCGACGTGGACAGCCCAATCGCGCCGGCCCGGCTCACCGAACTCGCGGGTGCCGTCGAGCGGGTCGACGATCCACACCCGTCGGGCACCGAGCCGGCTGCGGTCCTCCGGACCTTCCTCGGAGAGCACCTTGTCGCCCGGTCGCAGCTCGGAGAGCGCCTCGACGATGAACTGGTGCGCCGACCAGTCGCCCTCGTCGCGCAGGTTCCAACGGTCGTATGCGCTCGTGCTGGCGCGGTCTCTGAGCTCGAGCAGCACTGCTCCGGCCCGTGTCGCAACGTCGGCTGCGACTTCGTGATCGGAGGGCATGGCGGGCGCTCACACTACCGAAGGCAGAGTTGCGGGAATGCCGAGCGCTCTGGTCAACTTTTAGCTCCCATGCCCTACGAGTTGTCCCACCTGCGCGCTCTCGAATCCGAGGCGATCCACATCATCCGCGAGGTGGCGGCGGAGTTCGAGCGGCCGGTCATGCTCTTTTCCGGTGGCAAGGACTCGATCGTGATGCTGCACCTCGCGGTGAAGTCCTTCTTCCCCGCTCGGGCGCCGTTCCCTGCGATGCACATCGACACGGGCCACAACTTCGAAGAGGTGATGGCGTTCCGCGACAGCGAAGTGGCCAAGCTCGGCGTTCGCCTCGTCGTCGGCCACGTGCAGGACGACATCGACTCCGGCTCGGTCGTGGAAGACACCGGCCGGGGCGCGAGCCGCAACCGGCTCCAGACCGCGACGCTGCTGCGCTCGATCGCCGAGCACCGCTTCGATGCGGTGTTCGGCGGGGCCAGGCGTGACGAGGAGAGGGCTCGGGCCAAAGGGCGCGTGTTCTCCTTCCGCGACGAGTTCGGCCAATGGGATCCGAAGAACCAGCGACCGGAGCTCTGGTCGCTCTACAACGGCAGGCACCGTCGGGGCGAGCACATCCGGGTGTTCCCCCTCAGCAACTGGACCGAGCTCGACATCTGGCAGTACATAGCGCAGGAGCACATTGACATCCCCGCGATCTACTACGCCCACCACCGCAAGGTGTTCCGCCGCGACGGGATGCTCCTCGCGGTCGGCCCGCACGTCGCCCCCGACGAGGGCGAAGATCCCTTCGAGGCGCTCGTGCGCTTTCGCACGGTCGGCGACGCAACCTGCACGGGATGTGTCGAGTCGCGCGCCGCGACGATCGAGGAGGTCATCGATGAGGTCGCGGCGACGCGGCTGACCGAGCGCGGCGCGACGCGAGCCGACGACCGCATCAGCGAAGCCGGCATGGAAGACCGCAAGAAGGAGGGCTACTTCTGATGGCGGAGCTGCTGCGGTTCGCGACCGCCGGCTCGGTCGACGACGGCAAGTCGACGCTCATCGGACGGTTGCTCTATGACTCGAAGGCGATCTTCGACGACCAGCTCGAAGCCGTCGAGCGAACGTCGCGCGAGCGAGGCGACGAGCATACGAACCTGGCGCTGCTGACCGACGGTCTGCGCGCCGAGCGCGAGCAGGGCATCACCATCGACGTCGCCTACCGCTACTTCGCGACCCCGAAGCGCAAGTTCATCATCGCCGACACGCCCGGGCACACGCAGTACACGCGCAACATGGTCACCGGGGCTTCGACCGCGGACCTGGCGCTGATCTTGATCGACGCCCGCAAGGGGGTGCTCGAACAGAGCCGGCGCCACGCCTTCCTCTCCAGCCTGCTCGGCATCCCGCACCTCGTGCTGTGCGTGAACAAGATGGACCTCGTCTCGTGGAGTGAAGATCGCTTCGAGGAGATCAAGGCCGAGTTCCGCGACTTCGCCATGAAGCTGGACGTGCACGACCTGACCTTCGTCCCCGTCTCCGCCTTGTTGGGCGACAACGTGGTCACGCGCTCGGACCACATGCCGTGGTACGAGGGGTCGTCGCTGTTGCACCAGCTCGAGGAGGTGCACATCGCCAGCGACCGAAACCTGATCGACGCTCGCTTCCCGGTGCAGTACGTGATCCGGCCCCAGCACCAGACCCACGCCGAGCTGCACGACTACCGCGGGTATGCAGGGACGCTGGCGGGGGGCGTGCTCAAGCCCGGCGACGACGTGGTCGCCCTTCCATCGGGGTTTCGCTCGACGATCCGCTCGATCGACACTGCGGATGGCCCGGTGACCGAGGCGTACTCGCCGATGGCCGTGACCGTCACGCTCAGCGACGAGATCGACATCTCCCGAGGCGACATGCTCGCTCGCCCCAACAACCAGCCTCATGTCGGCCAGGACGTCGACGCGATGCTGTGCTGGCTCACCGAGCAGTCCGACCTCCGGCCTGGAGCGAAGTACCTCCTCAAGCACACGACGCGCACGGCGAAAGCCGTGATCAAGGAGCTGCAGTACGTGCTCGACATCAACACGCTGCATCGTGACGAGTCGCGCGGCACGCTCGCGCTCAACGAGATCGGTCGCGCCAGGCTGCGCACACAGGCTCCGCTGTTCTACGACGAGTACCGCCGCAACCGCGACACCGGCTCGTTCATCCTCATCGACGAGGCCACGAGCAACACGGTTGCGGCGGGCATGCTCCTCGCGCCGCCCGCATGACGCGCGACGTCACCTGGCATCCCGGTGAGGTGCAGCGCTCGGCACGCTCGTCGCTCGGCGCGACGGTGTGGCTCACGGGGCTGTCGGGATCGGGGAAGTCGAGCGTGGCGGCAGCGTGTGAGCGCCTGCTGATCGAACAGGGCCGCGCCGCATACCTCCTCGACGGCGACAACCTGCGACACGGGCTCAACGGCGACCTCGGCTTCTCACCGTCCGATCGAGCGGAGAACGTGCGCCGCGTCGGGCACGTCGCTCGCCTCTTCGCTGACGCAGGTGTCGTCGCCCTCGTACCCCTCATCAGCCCGTACCGCGCTGATCGCGACCTCGTGAGGGCGATGCACGACGAAGCGGTGCTTCCCTTCATCGAGGTCCATGTCGACACCCCGATCGAGGTGTGCGAGTCGCGTGATCCCAAGGGCCTCTACGCCATGGCTCGGGCGGGAAGGATCACGGGGTTCACCGGGATCGACGACCCGTACGAGGCGCCGGACGCGCCAGATGTGTTGCTGGGTCCCGACAGCGGCGATGCCGCGGCTCAGGCCGCGCTGCTGGTGACCGCGCTCGCGCGAGTGGGGCGCCCGCCGTCGACAGCGACGCCGTAAGGCGCACCCGCCGACCGGTAGCACTCCTCGTGGAAGTGCTCGACGCGGTTCCACGCGCCGTCGCAATAGACGTTGCAGATGACCTGGTGGAGCTTGAGCTTGGCTCGGAACTTCACTGGCTCATCGCAGTGGGTGCAGGTGGCGCTGCAGCCGGCTTCGATGGACCTCGTGACCGCCCGGCTGAGCCGTGGTGTCGTGATGGTCGCCATGTGTGGATCATCGGCACCCGCAGCTTCGACCTGAGCAAATCGGTCCGATCGACGACCTCAGGCCGGAGGGGTGCGGCGGCCGAAGCGTATGGCGGCGCGGACGAGGGAACGGACCTCGCTCTCTTCAGCGCCTGCCGCGAGCACGCGCTCGATGCGCCGCTCGATATCGGCTGCAGCGCCTTCGTCGATCGTGGCCGGCGCAGCGAACGCGCTGGGTCCGCCTACGGCGGTCACGAGGATGAGACAGAGCACTGCGGTGGCGGTGATCGCGCCCGCAGTGATGGCCATGCCGATGCGCCCGGCGATCGAACCGCCGACCATCGCGCCGACCCCGACGACGCACACCGCCAGCACGATCTTGCGGATGGCGCGGGCGCTCACCGGCGCGACGGTAGATGCCACGGCTGCGGGCCGGCGCGCAACTACCCTCGCCCCGCCCATGAGCGAGCACGACGAGCCCCCTGTGCCCGAGCGGGGCACCGACCCCATCGTGTGGGATCCGGTGCTTCGCCGCTTCGTGCCCGAGTCCGAGCGCGCTCCTGCGTCGCCCGATGGCGCGCCGCTCGCAACGCCAGGGCTGCCCGCAGCGCCACCGGCCCGCGGCATCGCGGGAGCGAATGGAACCGACCCGCGCCGCTACAAGATCCCCTCCGCCGCTGTGGGGCGCGAGCTGGCGCCCCAGCCGGGCACCCCGCCGGCAACGCCGGGTGCTCGACCGGCGCCTCCCCGCCAGGTGCTCGTTCCCGCGCCGGGAGCCCCGTCCAAGTCGAACCCTGGAGCACGGCGACAGGCCCCGCTCCGGGCCCGTCCACTCCCGCTGCCCCGACCGGCCGCACCGCCGGCGGCGGCCGGTGCGGGCTCGACAGCAGGCCGCGCCGACACCGCTACGGTCAAGCGCAACGGGAAGCAGCGGCGTCTGCTGCCGCACCGACCCAAGCTGCGCAGGCTCGTCCTCCTGCTGCCGATCCTCATCCCGCTGCTGATCATCGTCTTGCTCGCGGCTGGGCTCTGGTACGCCAACGCCAAGTTCAACGAGCTCCATCGGGTGCCGGTCGCCGCCGCGCTCGACGGCGGCGGCTCTGGGACCAACATCCTCCTCGTTGGCTCTGACAGCCGCGACCTGCAGGGCATTCCCGCCGATGCGGCTGGCATCTTCGGAGCGGGGGCGCCGACGGGCGAGCGCTCCGACACGCTCATGGTGCTTCGACTCGACGGATCAGGCGCGCACACGCTGTCGATCCCGCGAGACCTGATCGTGACGGTGGCAGAGAGCGCGAAGCGCGATCGCGTCAACGCCGCGTACAACACCGATCTCGGCGGCGGCCCACTGCGGCTCATCGAGACCGTGAAGCAGAACCTGCACATCCCGATCAACCGCTACATGGAGGTTGACTTCGCCACCTTCTCCGGCGTGGTCGACTCGGTTGGCGGCATCGACATCGACTTCCCTCATCCCGCCTTCGACGACAACTCCGGTTTGAACGTGACCGAGGCCGGGACCGCACACCTGGGCGGTGAGCAGGCGCTGGCCTACGTGCGCAGCCGGCACTACACCGAAGTCCTCGACAATGGGACCAAGCGCGAGGATCCGACAGCAGATCTCGGGCGCGTCAAGCGCCAGCAGGAGTTCCTCACCGCCGTGTTCGCCAAGATCGGCGGGTCGCGCAACCCGATCACGCTCCTGCGGGTCGGTGGCGAGGTCGTGAAGGGGTTGCGCGTCGACGACGCGCTTGGCTTCATCGACGCCGTCCGCCTCGGCTGGGATCTCAAGGGCCTGCACCCGGAGTCGGTCGAGCTCCCGGTCGCGCCCAACAAGGACAACGCAACCCTGCACCTCGCGCCCAACGTCGAGGATGCACTCGCCCGATTCCGGTGACGTGACGATCGACCACGTGACCGATCGCTGGCCCGCCCGTACTCTTGCTCCATGCAACTCGGCGCTGGCGAACTGCCGCGACTTGGCCGGCGCGTCGCGCTGCGCTGCACCGCTGGCGCGGTGCTCGCCAACTTCGCAGGTGGAGTGTTCACCTTCCTCTACCTGACCTACATCGCTCCGGGTGAAGACGTGGCCAACGCCAACGGTCCGGCGGCGAACCTCTTGGTGTTCGTCGCATATTTCGTCGTGGCCACGCTCGTCACGAGCAAGGCGTGCGCCGTCCTCGTGCGGCGTTCGACCTCCTGGGTGACCGAAGACCGCGCACCGGACGACAAGGAGCGGGTGCGCACCCTGGTGCTGCCTCGCCGGCTCGCCTTCGAGTGCTTCGCCCCCTGGCTCGGTGCGGCGGCGCTCTACGCGGGGCTGAACGTCTCGATGGGCCACACCGCATCGAACATCACCATGGTGGCCATCGGAACCATCGACGGCGGTCTCGTGACGTGCACCATCGCCTTCCTTCTGCTCGAGCGCGCGATGCGACCCCTCGTTGCCGTTGCACTCGACGGTGCCGACCCGCCACGGCGCATGGTCGGCGGTGTGCGCACGCGCCTGCTCCTCACGTGGGCTCTGGGCTCGGGCGTGCCGCTCGCCGCGCTCACCTTCCTGCCAGCCTCGGCTGGCCCTGGCGACGACATCGGTCGCGCGGTGATCGTGCTGTCGGCAGCTGGTCTCGCGACGGGCCTGCTCGTGACGATCGCCACTGCCAAAGCCGTGGCTGAGCCGCTCATCGCGGTGCGCAAGGCGCTCGACCTCGTCCGCGAGGGTCGTCTCGACATCAAGGTCGCCGTGGATCGCGGCGGTGACCTCGGGCTGCTGCAGGCCGGGGTCAACGACATGGTCAGCGGCTTGCGTGAGCGCCACAAGCTGGAGGAGCTGTTCGGCCGACACGTCGGTGTCGAGGTCGCAGCGCGAGCGATCGAGCAGGACTCGGGCCTCGACGGCGAGCAGCGCGAGGCCTCGGCGCTGTTCGTCGACATCATCGGCTCGACCGCGATGGCAGAGGTGCTGCCGCCCAGTGAGGTGCTCTCCACGCTGAACGCGTACTTCGGCTGCGTCGTGCGTGTCGTCGGCGACGAGGGCGGGTGGGTCAACAAGTTCGAGGGCGACGGGGCGTTGTGCGTCTTCGGCGCGCCAGCCACCCAGCCAGATCACGCCGCCCGTGCGTTGCGCGCTGCCCGAAGGCTGCGGACGGCGCTGACCGAGCTACGCCCTGAGCATCCCGGGCTCGATGCTGCGATCGGCGTGTCGTCCGGCATCGTCGTCGCCGGCAACGTGGGCACCGAGACGCGCTACGAGTACACGCTGATCGGCGCACCGGTGAACGAGGCATCGCGCCTCACCGACATGGCCAAGGGCCGAGGCTCACGGGTCCTCGCGTCCGCTGGTGCAGTCGAGCGTGCCGGCGACGAAGCGGCGCGCTGGACAGCCCTCGGCGCCGTCGCGCTGCGCGGCAAGAGCGCCCCGACGGCGATCTTCGAGCCACTCGAGGTACGCGAGCCCGCCGCGCTCTGACCGGCACGCGCACCACAAACGGATGGCGTCAGCGGACGAGGGGCTTGTACTTGATGCGGTGAGGCTGGTCGGCGGCTGCGCCGAGCTCCTTGTGGCGCCACGCCTCGTACTCGCTGAAGTTGCCCTCGAACCAGCGCACCTGGCTGTCGCCCTCGAACGCGAGCACGTGGGTGGCGATGCGGTCGAGGAACCAGCGGTCGTGGGAGATGACGACGGCACATCCGGGGAAGGACTCGAGGCCGCCTTCGAGCGCCCGGAGGGTGTCGACGTCGAGATCGTTGGTGGGCTCGTCGAGGAGGAGCACGTTGCCGCCGGTGCGCAACAGCTTCGCCAGATGCACGCGGTTGCGCTCGCCGCCGGAGAGTTTGCCGACCTCCTTCTGCTGATCCGAGCCGGTGAAGTTGAACGAGGCGACGTACTGGCGGCTGTTGAGCTCCTTGCCGGCGATGAGCAGCAGATCGGAACCCCCGGTGATCTCCTCGTAGACGGTCTTGGACGGGTCGAGCGAGTCGCGACTCTGGTCGACGTAGGCGAGCTGCACCGTCGGGCCAACGGTGACCGAGCCGGCGTCCGCGGGCTCCTGACCGGTGAGCACCTTGAACAACGTCGTCTTGCCTGCGCCGTTGGCGCCGATGATGCCGACGATGCCGGCCGGCGGCAGGGAGAACGTCAGGTCGTCGATGAGTAGGCGCTCGCCGAACCCCTTCGCGAGGTGCTCGACTTCGATGACCTGATCGCCGAGGCGCTCGCCCGACGGGATGGTGATCTCGAGCCTGTTACTCGCGCCCTCGGCGGCCTTGGCTTCGGCAAGGAGCTTCTCGTATGCGCCGAGACGCGCTTTGCTCTTCGCTTGGCGGGCCTTGGGCGACATGCGCACCCAGTCGAGCTCGCGCTCGAGGGTCTTAGCGCGCGCTGAATCCTGCTTCTGCTCGAGCCAGCCCGAGTAGTTGCCTTCGAAGGGCATGCCCTTGCCGTGGTCGAGCTCGAGGATCCATTGGGCGACGTTGTCGAGGAAGTAGCGGTCGTGGGTGATCGCGACGACCGTCCCGGGATATGCCTGCAGGGTGCGCTCGAGCCAGTCGACCGACTCGGCGTCGAGGTGGTTGGTCGGCTCGTCGAGCAGGAGCAGGTCGGGCTTGGCGAGGAGCAACCGGCACAACGCGACCCGGCGCCGCTCGCCGCCAGAGAGTTTCGAGACGTCGGCGTCGCCGGGAGGAAGGCGCAGCGCGTCCATCGCGATGTCGATCTGACGGTCGAGGTCGTTGGCACCCTTGGCCGCGATCTCCGCTTCGATCCGCGCCTGCTCCTCGCCGATCTTCTCGTAGTCGGCGTCTGGATCCGCGTACTTGGCCAGCACCGCGTCGTAGGCCTCGAGCAGACCGGCCACCTCGGCGACGCCGTCCATGACGTTGCCCTTGACATCCCTGCCGTCGTCGAGGTGGGGCTCCTGCTCGAGAAGGCCGACCGAGAAGCCGGGCGACAATCGAGCCTCGCCCGTGTAGCCGTCATCGACGCCGGCCATGATGCGCAACAGCGACGACTTGCCCGAGCCGTTCGGGCCGATGACGCCGATCTTCGCTCCGGGATAGAACGACAGCGAGATGTCCTTGAGCACCTCGCGGTCGGGCGGGTGGAATCGACCGACCCTGTGCATGGAGTAGATGAACTGCGCCTGCGACATGGCCTGCGAGGCTAGTGCCCCGTCCGCGCGGGCCCCTGGGGCCGTCCCTCACCCGATCCAGCCGCCAGTAGGGTTGCCGACCGTGGCTGAAGAGCACGCGAGCGCGGATGGGCCCAACGAGTGGCTCGTCGATGAGATGTACGAGCAGTACCGTGGCGACCCGACCTCGGTGAGCGAGGCATGGCAAGAGTTCTTCGAGGACTACCGGCGCCCGGCCGAGCCGATCGACGCGAGCCCCGACACCGAGCCCGATACGAGCACTCCCACGTCAGCGGCGGCGCCGGTCGAAGTCGCCGGGCGCGCAAGCGAGCCCATCCGCGGCGCAGCAGCGCGCATCGTCGTGAACATGGAGGCGAGCCTCGCCGTCCCGACGGCAACGTCGTTCCGAGAGGTCCCGGCCAAGCTTCTCGAAGTCAACCGCAAGGTGATCAACGGCTACCTGGGCCGCACCCGCGGCGGCAAGGTCAGCTTCACACACGTCATCGGCTACGCGGTCGTGCGTGCGATCGCCGACTCGCTGCCGGTGATGAACAGCTCGTACACACAAGACGCCGAGGGCAAGCCCCAGGTGATTCGCAACGAGCACGTGAACATCGGCCTGGCCGTCGACCAGCAAAAGCGCGACGGCACCCGCACGCTGCTCGTTCCAGTCATCAAGGGGGCCGATGCGCTCGACTTCAAAGGCTTCTGGGCGGCGTACGAGGACATCATCCGCAAGGTCCGTTCCAACAAGCTCGTCCCCGAGGACTTCGCCGGCGCCACGGTCAGCTTGACCAACCCCGGCACCATAGGCACGAAGCAGTCGGTCCCGCGCCTCATGGCTGGGCAGGGCACCATCGTCGGCGTTGGCTCGATCGAGGTCCCAGCAGCGTACGAGGGTGCGGATCCCGAGACGCTCGCCGACCTCGGGCTCTCGAAGGTCGTGACCCTCAGCTCGACGTACGACCACCGCATCATCCAGGGCGCCGAGTCGGGCATGTTCCTCAAGCGTGTGCACGAGCTGCTGCTCGGCGCGGACGGCTTCTACGACTCGATCTTCCGCTCGCTCGGCGTGCCTTACGAGGCCGTGTTGTGGCGCCGCGACGTCAACCCGGTCAACCGCGAGGAGGCGATGCTCGCCAAGCAGATGGCGGTCGACACGCTCATCCGCGTGTACCGGGTTCGGGGCCACCTCATCGCCGACCTCGACCCGTTGGCGTGGACCGAGCCACACATGGAGAACGAGCTCGACCCCGCGACCTACGGGTTGACGATCTGGGATCTCGACCGCGAGTTCCTCACGAACGGCCTCGGCGGGGCCGACCACATGACGCTCGGAGACATCCTCAAGGTCCTGCGCGACGCGTACTGCCGCACCGTCGGCATCGAGTACATGCACATCCAGGAGCTCGAGGAGCAACACTGGATCCAGCGTCAAGTCGAAGCCACATCGACCGACGCGAACCCCGACGACCAGCAGCACATCCTCGGGCGTCTCAACGCCGCCGACGCTTTCGAGACGTTCTTGGCGACGAAGTACGTCGGCCAGAAGCGCTTCGGGATGCAGGGCGCCGAGTCGGCGATCGTGATCCTCGACGGCATCCTCCAGGACGCGGCCGAAGCCGATCTCGATGGTGTGGTCATGGGCATGACGCACCGCGGCCGGCTCAACGTGCTCGCCAACATCGTCGGCAAGAGCTACGACCAGATCTTCAAGGAGTTCGAGGGCGCCATCGACCCGGAGTCGACCCAAGGCTCGGGCGACGTGAAGTACCACCTCGGCCAGCAGGGGAAGTTCGTCGCGCGCACCGGCAAGGAGATCGAGGTCGAGCTGGCGGCCAACCCGAGCCACCTCGAGGCCGTCGACCCCGTCGTCCTGGGCTTCGCCCGCGCGAAGCAGGACCTCATCAACGACCCGGGCTCGCACACCGTTCTGTCGGTGCTCGTGCACGGCGACGCAGCGTTCGCCGGTCAAGGCATCGTCGCCGAGACCCTGCAGCTGTCCAAGATCAAGGGCTACCGCGTTGGCGGATCCGTCCACGTCATCATCAACAACCAGCTGGGCTTCACGACCCCCCCAGAGGCCTCGCGATCTTCGGAGTACTGCACCGATATTGCGAAGACCGTGCAGGCGCCGATCTTCCACGTGAACGGCGACGACCCCGAGGCGTGCATGCGCGTGACCCGGCTGGCCTTCGAATATCGCCAGCGATTCCACAAAGACGTCGTGATCGACATGGTCTGCTATCGCCGGCTCGGGCACAACGAGGGCGACGATCCCAGCTACACCCAGCCGCTCATGTACAAGAAGATCGAGGCCCGCCGCTCCGTCCGCAAGCTCTACACCGAGGCCCTCGTGAAACGCGGCGACATCTCCATCGAGGGGGCAGAGGCCGCGCTGGCCGACTTCCAGTCGAAGTTGCAGGAGTCGCTCGACCAAACGCGCAGCCACGCCCCGGCGCCGGGACTCAAGGCCAAGCCCGCACCGCTCCCGGTGGGCTGCCTCCCTGCGGTCGAGACCGGCGTCGCCCGCGAGACGATCGAGCGCATCTATGCCGTCATGTCGACGCCGCCGGATGGTTTCAAGATCCATCCCAAGCTGGCGAAGCAGTTCGAGGCTCGAACGAAGATGTTCACCGAGGGCGAGGGCGAGGTCGACTGGGCGCTCGGCGAGTCGATGGCGTTCGGCTCGCTCCTGCTCGAAGGCATCGACTTGCGCATCGCGGGACAAGACACCCGCCGGGGAACCTTCAGCCAGCGCCACTCGGTGCTCGTCGACCACGAGTCCGGAGCAGAGTGGGCGCCGCTCGCTCACATCGACCCTGATCAGGCGAAGTTCTTCATCTACGACTCGCTGTTGTCGGAGTACGCGGCTCTCGGCTTCGAGTACGGCTATTCGGTGGCGAACAAGCAGACCCTCGTCGCGTGGGAAGGGCAGTTCGGCGACTTCGTCAACGGCGCGCAGGTCATCATCGATCAGTACCTCGTCGCCGCTGAGGAGAAGTGGGGGCAGACGAGCGGGTTGGTCATGCTCCTGCCACACGGGTTCGAGGGCCAGGGTCCCGAGCACTCCTCGGCGCGGATCGAGCGGTTCCTCACGTTGTGCGCCGAGGACAACATCCAAGTCGCAAACTGCACGACAGCTGCCCAGTACTTCCACCTCCTGCGCCGCCAGATGCACCGCGACGTACGAAAGCCGTTGATCGTCTTCACGCCCAAGTCGCTGCTGCGTGCCAAGACGGCCCGCTCGCGCGTCGAGGAGCTGACTGCCGGGTCGTTCCACGAGGTGCTGGCCGACGCCGGGTTCGCGGGCGACGTCGACGCGGTCCGGCGCGTCGTGCTCGCATCGGGCAAGGTCGCCCATGACGCGATCGCCAAGCGTGACGAGGTCGGCTCACCGGTTGCGGTACTGCGCGTCGAGCAGCTCTACCCCTGGCCGACCGAGCCGCTGGCCGCCTCCCTCGCCGTGTACTCGAACGCGAGCGAGCTCGTGTGGCTCCAGGAGGAGCCCGAGAACATGGGGCCATGGAACTTCGTGAAAGGGCGCCTCTACGAAGCCCTTGGCGACCGCTTCACCATCCATCGCGTCAGCCGCTTCGAGTCCGGGAGCCCCGCGACGGGAAGCCATGCCATCCACGTGCAGGAGCAGGAGCAGATCGTCGAGGACGCGATCGTCACGGGTGTCAGCGTCTAACGGCGCGCGTACGCTCGAGGTCAATGGCAGACGTCGCCCAAGGCCCCGGCTGGTGGCAGGCCTCCGATGGCAGGTGGTACCCACCCGAGTTGCACCCCGGCGCGCCAGCGGCACCGCCCGGGCCGCCGCCTGAGCAGCCGGCTTGGCCCGTGCCAGGGGAGCTCGGTACGCGGACCCGCGAGTCGCATGTCGGGCCGATGCCGCCGTTCCCGCCGGGCCCCGCGCAGCAGCAGGTTTCCGCGCCGCCTTGGGCGCCGAGTGGCGAACCAGCGCCGACTCGTCACACCGGTCGGTACATCGCGATAGCCGCATCCGCGCTCGCGGTGGTCCTCCTCGGGCTCTTCGTCGTTGGCACGAGGAAGCACGACAACGACTCCACTCGCTCAGCCACGAGCGATGTGAGCGCCCCGACTTCGGCGAGCGGCGTTGCAGGGGGTCCGACCGTCGAAGCACCCGCTTCTGGGATCTCGCTGACGCTGCCCGCCGATTGGGTCGGCGCGCCTGTCGAGAACGGTGTCGAGGGCCTCGGCGCGACGCTCTTCCCCGACGACCCGGATCTCGCCGACCTCGTCGACTCGCGTGCCGGAGCGCTGCCTCGCATCGTCGTGCTCTTCGGCATCGACAGCGCGGCACTCAAGGACCGAGCCTCGTTCACCGCGAACGTCAACGTGCTCGCCGACGCGACGGTACCGAAGTCCTACACCCTCGCCGAGGCCGCAAAGGCCGAGGCGAAAGGGATCGAGCAGCTGGGTACCGTCACCGACCAGTCGAGCGTCGACCTGGGGGCGAACCGCGCGGTGCGGATCGAATACGAGGGCAAGAACGCGGCGTTCTCCGGCTACGCGTACATCTTCAAGGAAGCCGGCCAGTTCTGGGCTGTCACGTACAGCTTCCAAGGCAAGTCAGAAGCGAACGTCGCCATCGCCGACGCGAGCGCAGCAACGTTCAAGGTTGGTTGACCAACAGGTCGCTGGCGACGGCCTCCCACAGCAACGTCGACAGGCGGAGCGACTCGACATCGACGCGCTCGTCATCGCCGTGGAACATCGTGCCGTAGTCCTCGAAGGAGAGATGCTCGGAGAACAAGCCGTAGCCATACGCGGTCGATCCCGCGCGCCGGAAGAACCGGGCGTCGGTCGCGCCAACGGTGAGGAACGGCACCGTCACGGCCTGGGGGTAGAACGCGGCCGACGCGCGGGCCAACGCGTCCCACAGAGGCGTCTCGGTCGGTGACGCTGTTGAAGGATCTTCGACCGACGCGATGATCGAGACGTCGCCGGCCATGTCGCCGAGCGCCTCGTCGAGCATCCGGTGAACGTCGTCGCCGCTCTGGCCGGGCAGCGTGCGGATGTCGAGCTCGAGGTCGACCGTGTCAGGGATGACGTTCGTCTTCGTGCCGCCGTGCACGACCGTTGGCGCAATGGTGGTGTGCGTGCACGCGTGGAACTGACGGGCCATGCCGAGGGGTAGGCCTTCGCACACCTCGACGAAGCCTTCCTCGCGAAGCAGCGGCGCCGAGAGCTCATCGGGGTAGCCCATCGACTCGATGAAGCGGCGCCACACATCGTGCAGTTGGGTGGGCGGTCGGAACTCCGCGAGACGCTTGATGACCTCGGCTGCCTTCACCAGCGCGTTGTCGGTGCGAAACGGCTGCGACGCGTGACCAGGTGTGCCGGTCACGCGCAACGTGCACCACCACGTGCCCTTCTCACCGACGATGACAGGGAGCTTGGTCCCTCTCGGGCTCGGAATCGGCACGCCACCGGACTCGGTGATGACGTAATCGGCCTTGACGGCGTCGGCTTCGTGGCGCACGAGGTGATCCGCGCCGTGCGTGCCGAGCGCCTCCTCGTCGGCAACCGCCAGGTAGATCAAGGTGCCCTTCGGGCGAAAGCCGCTCGCCGCGAGCCGGCGGGTCGCGACTGCCATCGAAGCCGTGAGGTTGAGCATGTCGACCGCGCCGCGTCCCCAGACCTCGACCGTGCCGTCGCCGTTCGCGATCAGCTCACCCCCGAAAGGGTCGTGAGACCATCGGTCAGCGTTGACCGGCACGACATCGGTATGGCCCATGAGAAGCAGCGTCGGCGCGCTGGGATCGGTTCCTTCGATGCGCGCGACGAGGCTGGCGCGTCCGGGTTCGGGCTCATAGGTCTCGACGTCGAGACCGACGTTGCCGAGCAGCTGCGCGAGCACGTCGACCGATCGCTCCTCGTGACCGGAATCGACTCTTCCGTCGTTCACGCACGCGTTGCGGATGAGGTGTTGCAGCACGTCGGTTGCCTCTGCGCTTGGATCATCATCGAGCATGAACGCGCAGGATAGAAGCAGACGCGCGCGCGATGGTCCGCACGCGCGTCGCGTCTGCCTGCTTGACTTGCTTGCGACATGGCAAGCAACCATCTCGTCGTCGACGGGTCGAACATCGCAACCGAAGGCCGCGCCGCGCCGAGCCTCGCCCAGCTCGACGACGCAGTGCGCGCGTTGCTCGAAGATCGTCACTACGACAACGTGACCGTCGTCGTCGACGCGACGTTCGGGCACCGCATCGACGCGGCGGAGTCGGCTGCGTTCGAAGAGGCGATCCTCGCGGGCGAGTTGCTGACGCCACCGGCCGGCGCGATTGGGCGCGGCGACGCGTTCATCCTGCAGATCGCGGAGCGAGCGTCGGCCGATGTCTTCTCCAACGACTCGTTCCAAGAGTTCCACGGCGAGCACGTCTGGCTCTTCGACGAAGGCCGGCTGATCGGCGGCAAGCCGGTGCCGAACGTCGGCTGGGTCTTCGTGCTGCGCGTCCCTGTCCGCGGCGCAACATCTCGGCGCTCGGTGCGCGAGGCGAAGAGCGTTCCGGCGAAGGCGAAGGCCACCAAGGCTTCGGCCTCCAAGCAGGCGACGAAGTCCGCGCGGTCGTCCACCGGGCCCAAGCCCACCGCTCCGTCGGCACCCGCCGCGCCAGCAGAGACGGCGTCGGGCTCGACGGAAGGCGGCGGCCGGCGGCGACGACGTCGCGGTGGAGCGGCCAACGGTGTCTCGAGCAGCGCCCGCAACGGCGAAAGCACGACGACGCCACCCGTGCTGGCCGTCGCCCGCCGCGATGCCCTGAACGCGCCGATGACCTATGCCTCCTTCGTTGTCGACCACCCGGTCGGGTCGATCGTCGAGGGCACGGTCGCTCGTTTCTCCTCCCACGGCGCCTATGTCGAGGTTGGCGACGCGTCGTGCTACGTGCCCTTGCGCGCGCTCGGTGATCCACCGCCGCGCAGCGCGCGCGAGGTACTCACCCTCGGCGAGCAGCGTTCCTTCGAGGTTCGGCGCTTCGACTCGGCTCGCAAGGGAATCGACGTCGTCCCGGCAGACGACGCTGACAAGACCAAAGGCGGCACTCGTGCCGCTGTGACCAAAGGCGGCACTCGTGCCGCTGCGGCGATCGGCTCCGAGCCGGTCGAGATGAGCAACACACCAACTGACGCCGAGGAGGCGCTCGTGTCACCTGCAGCCAAAAAGGCCGCGGCCAGGAAGAAGGCTCCGGCCAAGAAGAGGGCCGCGGCAAAGAAAGCTCCGGCCAAGAAGAAGTCACCCGCCAAGCGGGCTTCTGCCAAGAAGAAGTCACCCGCGAAGCGGGCTTCTGCCAAGAAGAAGTCACCCGCGAAGCGGGCTTCTGCCAAGAAGAAGTCACCTGCGAAGCGGGCTTCTGCCAAGAAGAAGGCTCCCGCGAAGCGGGCTGCGGCGAAGAAGCGCTAGCTCGAGTCGGGGCCCGTCGCGGCGCGGCAGCAGCTGCGCCCGGCGGGCCACGACCCGATCATCACGCGCGCGCCGCGCCGCTAAGAGCGCGCTGCGGCACTGTGTAGGGTCGCAGCGGTGCGCCTCGCCACATGGAACGTGAACTCCCTCAAGGTGCGCTTGGCGAGGGTCGAGGCATGGCTCGCGGAGTGCGAGCCCGACATCCTCTGCCTCCAGGAGACGAAGCTCGCAGACGACGCGTTCCCGGCGCTCTCCTTTCGCGCCCTCGGCTACGAGTCGGTGCACCACGGCCAGGGACGGTGGAACGGCGTGGCGATCCTGTCGCGCCTCGGGCTCGACGATCCGAGCTTCGGGTTCGCCCCCGACGACGACGTGGTCGGCGGTGAAGCGCGCATTGTTTCGGCCACCTGCGCCGGCGTGCGAGTCGCGAGCGTGTACGTGCCAAACGGCCGCGCTCTCGACGATCCGCAATACGAGCTCAAGCTCGCCTGGCTCGCTCGTCTCCGCGACCACCTCGCCGAGTCCTGCGCGCCGACGGGTGATGTCATCGTCTGCGGCGACTTCAACATCGCGCCGTCGGACATCGACGTGTGGGACCTCGCCGCGGTGCACGGCGCGACGCACGTGAGCGAGCCCGAGCGCGCCGCTTTGGGTGAGCTCGAGCGGTGGGGTCTCAGGGACGTGTTCCGTCGCCATCACCGAGGCCCCGGGCTGTACTCGTGGTGGGACTACCGCGCCGGCAACTTCCACAAGGGATTCGGGATGCGCATCGACCTCGTCTTGGCCACAGCTTCGCTCGCGGCGCGTTCGCGCTGGGCCTACATCGACCGCAACGCTCGCAAGGGCGAGGGGCCATCCGACCATGCTCCGGTCGTCGTCGAGTTCGCCGACGTTGCGTCATGAGCGAGCCCTCTGTGCCGCCGCAGCGCCGGGCCGAGGTGCGCAGGGTCGCCGACGCGCTCAGGACCCTCGTCGAGCGCTTCGTCGCGACCGAGGCTCCACTGGACGAGTTCGTTGGGGTCGCTGCTGAGCTCGAGAGCCTCGCGGCGCGCCTGGCCGAGCATCCGCAAGGTCACCTCTACCTCGGCTTCGCCGAAGCGGCCAACTCGTTCGGAGACTCAGACGGACCCTTCGACAACAGCCCGCTCATGGGACTCTCGAACCCGCTTGCTCCGCCCATGCACCTCGAGCTGCGAGACGATGTGGTCATCGGGCACGCAACGCTCGGCTCGGCGTACGAGGGTCCGCCCGGATGCGTGCATGGTGGCTTCGTTGCCGCCATGTTCGACGAGCTTCTCGGTCTCACCCAGACGCTCTCGGGGAAGCCGGGGATGACGGGGCGCCTCACCGTGTCCTACCGCTCCCCGACGCCGCTGCACGCCGAGCTGCGATTCCGGGGCTCCTTGCTCTCGGTGACCGGCCGCAAGATCGTGTGCACGGGCACGATCCACTCCGGCGAGCGCCTCTGCGCCGAAGCGGAGGGCCTGTTCATCTCCATCGACCCTTCGCGCTTCATCGAGATGCGCGACCAGCGCGACGAGGCGGTCCGGGCCGCGCAGGGTGGCGCGTAGCGGTCTCTCAGCTCAGGCGCGACGGCCGTCGAGAAAGCGCTCGATGTGTACGGACTCTGCATCGAGGTGCTCACGTAAGCCCGAGACGATCGCGTTCTCGACGGCACCACCGACGAGGAACGCCCGCACCTTCAACTCACCGCGAGCCCGGCGCACCGTGGCGCCGTGGAAGGGCTCGAAGCAATACGTGCCCTGACACTGCAGGCGGTCGGGGTAGTGGTCAGGGAGCAGCTCGAAGGTGACCTGCATGGCGGTGAGGTCGTGCGTCGAGCGCTCGATCCATGTCAAGCGGCGTGGATCGATCACGGCGGTGACTGCTGACGACAGCTCGCCGGTGAAGCGGTACCGGATCTGGAGGGTGACCAACCCGCCGGCGACATCGTGTGAGACCACCTCTGGTGTGCCCAGCTTCGCCAGCTCGCCGAGGGAGGCGTAGTAGCTCGGGTCGGCGCATGCGGCCGACACCTCGCTCGGCGATCCGGCGATGCGCTGGTCGACCTCGAAGTGCACGGATCATGCCCTCCTGTCGCTCGACGATACATCCCCGTGCGCCGCGATGATCGGGAGCAGCTCGCGGGCGAGGCGCGGCGCGCGCACGGGTCCGACGATCGCGGCGAGGCCGTGCTCATCGACGGGGCGTTGCGTCGAGATCTCCTCGAGTGACGAGTCGTCGAGCACGCCCGATGGCGTCATCCCGCTTGCCCGAGCCCTGCGGTCGCGCCAACCTGCGAGGGCGACAGCCAGCGGTGCCAGAGCAGTCGCGTTGGCCGACGAGCGCACTGCTCGCACGAAGTCGACGGCGTCAACGGCGCGGGCCCGACCGTCGACCTGGGACGCCCCGATCGCCATCGCCGCGAGTACCGGTGCCAGCTCAGCGAGAAAAGGCGACGGTCGTCGGCGCACGTCTTTGTCGCCGAAGCTGCGAGTCAGCGCCCACGACAGGCGCAGCACGCGTTCTGCGCGCGTGATCGCCACGTACAGGAGCCGACGCTCCTCGTCGAGCGCTTCGGGTGTGCGAGCCCGGGTGTGAGGTACGAGCCCGTCTTCGAGCGCGGCGAGGTGCACGACCGGCCACTCCAGCCCCTTGGCCGCGTGAAAGGTCGCGACGACGACGGCGTCGCGCGATTGCTGAGCGTCGTCGGCCGTCGCGGTGGCGAGCCATCCGGTGAAGCCGAGGGGCGACGGCAACGGATCCTCGGCCGAGTACTCACTTGCCAGACGCATCAGCTCGCCGAGAGCAATGCGCTCCTCGTCGGGCTCATCGCTCGAGCGCTCCCCGAGCTCGGCGAGGCCCTCGAGGAACCCCCGCCGCCTCAGCGAGGCCATGGCCTGCTTGATCGCCGGTAGCTCGAGGAATGGCGTCTGGGCCCGCAGCCGAACCGGTATGCCCGCGCCGCGCAACGTGTCGGCCAGGACCACGGCGAGCGCGTTGGTGCGCACCAGCACGGCTTGGTGCGACCACGCGACGTTGTGGTCATGGTGGCCCCGCAGCGACGCAGCGATCGCAGCGGCTTCTTCGTCGCCCGTCGCTGATGAGACGACGACAGGGTCTGGCCCCTCCTGGCGCGTTGGCGTCAACCGCACGCCTGCGAGCCCGCCGGCGTCGAGCACGCGGTTCGCCAGGGTCAGCACTTGAGGGGTCGAGCGGTGGTTGCTGGCAAGAGCGACGACGGAAGCGCCGGGGAAATGGTCGACGAAACCGGTGAGCAGGCTCGGGTCGGCGCCGTTCCACGCATAGATCGCCTGGTTCGGGTCGCCGACGACGCACAGATCGTCGCGCTGGCCGAGCCACGCCTGCAGCAGTCGGAACTGCAGCGGGTTCACGTCTTGGAACTCGTCGACGAACAGGTGCTGATGCTGCCAGCGCACCGTAGCGGCGGTGTCGCGATCGTGCTCGATCGCATGGATCGCCAGCCAGAGGAGGTCGTCGAAGTCGACGACTGCCGCCTTGCGCTTGGCCGTCTCGTAGCGCGCATAGGCCTCAGCGACGACCTCGACGTTCGGTGCAGGGGCGCGCCGCGCGCGCGTTGCCTCCGCTGCGTACGACGACGGCCCGATGACCCGCGCCTTGGCCCACTCGATCTCGGTCGCGACGTCGATCGCGCGGACGCCGGCGCCCTTCGGCAGCTGGCGGGCCACGAAAGCGATCTTGCGCTCGAGCAAGCCCGGCGGGGCCACCCGTCGCTCTGCGTAGCGCCGTCGGAGCTGCCCGTAGGCCACCGCGTGGAACGTGCCAGCGGTGAGCGAGTCGCGTAGACCGAGGCGTCGCAGGCGCCCGACGAGCTCGCTCGCCGCAGCGCGGGTGAAGGTGAGCACGAGAACGCGTCGGGGGTCGAGCGAACCCGTGGCAGCGCGGTGCGCGACTCGGCGTGTCAGCACGCGCGTCTTCCCGGAGCCGGCTCCGGCGAGGATGCACAATGGCGCTGCTTCGGTTGTGACCGCAACCCGCTGCTCTTCGTTGAGTCCATCGAGCAGGGCATCGGCATCCATCGAGGTTCACCCTAGGGTTCGATCCGTGGTCGACGTGCCCATCGAGCGGTTCGAGGAGCTGGTGGCCGACGCACTCGATGGCATCCCCGAAGCGCTCGGGGAGTTGATCGACAACGTGGCCGTCTTCGTCGAGGAGCGAAGCACGAGCCGCAACTTGCTCGGGCTCTACGAGGGCGTGCCGCTGACGGCGCGCGGCGATCACTACGGGATCGGCGGGGGGATGCCCGATCGGATCACGATCTTTCGCCTGCCGATCTGTGCCATCAGTGCGACGGAGGACGATGTCGTGCGCCAGGTTCAGGTGACGGTGATCCACGAGGTGGGCCACCACTTCGGCATCTCCGACAGCCGGCTACACGAGCTCGGCTGGGGCTAGTGCCCCATCAGGCAACGTTCGCCCCGTTTGAGGTCGGCCACCGACCCCGCTGGCTGCGTCCTCGTCGTTGCTGCAGGGCCACTAGAGCTGCCTCCTGCGTCCTTGCCAGCGACGTCGCTGACTCGCCCTCAACCGCCCAACGTCACCTGACGGGGCACTAGTTTCCTCCTGTGGCCTTCCCCAAGAACCTGTTGAACGACCACGAGGATCTGATCCTCGACCTGCGCCCGCACTGGTTCTTCATGTTCGAGCCGACCGTGTCGCTGATCGGCGCGATCATCCTCGGCGTCGTGGCGTGGCGCTGGTCTCCGGACAGCGATGTGCTCAACAAGCTCACCGACATCCCCGTCGCCGTGCTGATCCTGGTCGTGCTCTGTTGGTTCGGATGGCGCTACGCGACGTGGGCGACGACGAACTTCGTCGTCACGAGCGATCGGGTCGTGTGGCGCGAGGGCGTGCTGGCGAAGAAGGGAACCGAGATCCCGCTCGAGCGCATCAACACGGTCTTCTTCAACCAATCGGTGTTCGAGCGGATGATCGGTGCCGGCGACCTCGGCGTTGAGTCGGCCGGTGAACGCGGCATGGAGACCTTCGAGGACGTGCGCAAGCCGAGCCTCGTGCAAAACGAGATCTACCGACAGATGGAAGCCAACAACCAGCGCATGTACGGCGGTTCCAGGGGCGCACAGGCTTCGGCGGCTGCGCCGATGCTCTCGGTCCCCGAGCAGCTCGAGAAGCTCGACGAGTTGCGCCGTCGTGGCGTGATCAACGAAGAGGAGTTCGCGGCGAAGAAGGCCCAGCTGCTCGAACGCATGTAGCAGGCCCCCAGGCTCGGACACAGCGCCCTTCCTCGATGGCGCCTCGCTCCGCGAGTGCCACGATGCACCCGCCCCAGCCGCCCCCGGTCATGCGAGCCCCGTGCACGCCACGCATCGCGTTGAGTCGCGCGACGGTTGCGTCGATCGCGGGCGTCGTGCACTCGAAGTCGTCGCGCAGGCTCGCGTGGCTCTCCTGCATGAGCTCGCCGGCCGCGACGGCATCCTCGGCGAGCAAGGCGACGGCCATCGCGCGAACTCGCGCATTCTCACTGAGCACGTGGCGCGCTCGCCGCCGCACCACGCGATCCCGCAGGCGTTGGAGATCGGCCGTTGTCGCAACGCGCAGCGGCCCGATCGCTGCTTCTGCCGCTTCGAGCTCGGCTCGCCGCTCGCCGTACGCGCTGTTGCGCAGCTCGCGGCGAACACCGGAGTCGATCACGACGATGTCGAAGCTCGCCGGCACCTCGACCGGCACGATAGCCAGCGTGGTGCAGTCGATGAGCAAGGCGTGACCGGCGATGCCGCAGAGGCTTGCGAGCTGGTCCATCACCCCGCACTGCACGCCCGAGGCCCGCTGCTCGCCACGCTGGCACGCCAGGGCGAGCTTCGTTCGATCGGCATCGGCGGTGCCGCTGACACCGAGCAGCGCGAGCGCAACGGCGACCTCGAGCGCAGCACTCGACGACAAGCCCCGCGCCACAGGGATCGTCGTGCGGGCCGTGCCAACGAAACCTTCGCGCGGGTGCAGCTCAGCGACGACACCTGCCACGTAGCGCGCCCAGCTCGGCTCGAGCGAAGCCGGATCCTTCGTATCGAGAGCGATCTCGGCGACGCCCTCGACCTCGCCCGAGGAGAGCACGACGCGAGGGTGCCCGCGCCGGGCCACGATGGTCGTGCCCAACTCGATCGCGATCGGCAGCACGAGCCCACCGGTCGTGTCGGTGTGGTCGCCGATGAGGTTCACCCGCCCGGGCGCGAAGACCTCGACGCTGTCGGGCTCGGGCATGTCGGCGCTCGAGCCGATACCCTCGTGCGCCCCGATCGGCATGCTCGGTCAACCTAGTGCCCCGGAATGCCGCTCTTGACCGGTCGGTCAATCCACGGACACGATGCACGTCATGCCGAGCGTGGGTGCCAACGGGATCAAGCTCTTCTACGAGGTGCGAGGCGACGACGACGGCGTCGCGCTCCTACTCATCAACGGCTTGGGATCGCAGCTGACGTCGTGGGACGAAGCGTTCCTCGACGCGCTCGTCGATCGAGGTTTCCGCGTCATCATCTTCGACAACCGCGACGTGGGGTTGTCGAGCTGGATGGCGGGCGGTGGGTCGGATGTTGGCACTGCGATCGTCACGGCCCTGGCCGGCGGTGAGGTCGGCGCGCCGTACCTCCTCAGCGACATGGCGGGCGACGCAGCGGCGCTCCTCGACGCGCTCAGCATCGAAGCCGCGCACGTCGTCGGCGTCTCGATGGGCGGGATGATCGCGCAGACGCTGGCCATCGAGCACCCGACGCGAGTGCGCAGCCTGACGTCGATCATGTCGATGAGTGGCGATGCCGATGTCGGCGCGCCCTCGCCCGAAGCCGTCGCTTCGCTCCTGCGAACGCCGGCCACCAACCGCGCCGAGGCGATCGCTGCATACGTCGAGACGTGGCGGGTCATCGGCACCCCCGAGGCCTTCGACGAGGAGGCCCTCGGTGCAAAGGGTGCCGCTGCGCACGACCGGGCCTTCAACCCGGCTGGCACGGCGCGCCAGCTGCTCGCCATCCTCGCGAGCGGCTCTCGAGCGGAAGGGCTGCGCGCGCTCGACGTACCGACGCTCGTGATCCACGGCAGCAGCGACCCGCTCGTCGACATCTCTGGGGGTCGGCGCACCGCTGAGCTCGTATCGGGCGCGACGTTCGTCGAGATCGACGGCATGGCGCACGACCTGCCGCCAAACAGCCGAACACGCGTCATCGACGAGATCACCCGACACGCAGCTGCTGCTGCTGCCGCGGTCTAGGAGGGCCCCGTGCCAGGACCGCTCAGCGGCATCAAGCTCGTCGAGATCGCGGGCATCGGACCGGCTCCGTTCGCTGCGTTCATGTTGGCCGACATGGGCGCCGACATCGTCCGCGTCGACCGCGCCGATCGTGTGCGCGGTGGCGAGCCAGCCAATCCGCCAGCCGACGTGCTCAACCGCGGACGACGTTCCATCGGCGTCGATCTCAAGTCGCCCGACGGCGTCGAGATCGTGTTGCGCCTCGCGGAGCAGGCCGACGGGATCTTCGAGCCGTTCCGTCCGGGCGTGGCCGAGAAGCTGGGGGTCGGGCCGGCGGAGTGCCACGCACGCAACCCCGCCCTCGTGTACGGCCGCATGACCGGATGGGGCCAGGAGGGCCCTTACGCCCGCACAGCGGGGCACGACATCAACTACATCGCGCTCGCCGGGGCGCTCGAGCCGATCGGGCGCGCCGGTGAACCGCCGCTTCCGCCCTTGAACCTCGTTGGCGACTTCGGGGGCGGCGGGATGCTTCTCGCCTACGGCATGGTGTGTGCGCTGCTCGAAGCGAAGACCTCGGGGCAGGGCCAAGTAGTCGACGCTGCGATGGTCGACGGCAGCGCCTGTCTGATGATGATGCTCCACGCGTTCAGGGCCATGGGCATCTGGGGCGATGAGCGCGGCACCAACCTGCTCGACACGGGCGCGCACTTCTACGAGGTCTATGAGACAGCCGACGGCAAGTACGTCTCGATCGGCTCGATCGAGCCGCAGTTCTACGCGGAGCTCCTCAAGCACACCGGCCTCGACGGGGAGGAGCTCCCCTGGCAGATGGACAAGGAGCAGTGGCCCGCGATGAAGGCCCGCCTCGCCGCTGTCTTCAAGGCGAAGACCCGGGACGAGTGGTGTTCGATCATGGAAGGCACCGACGTGTGCTTCGCCCCTGTGCTGTCGCCCGCCGAGGCGCCGGGGCACCCGCACAACGTGCAACGCAAGACGTTCCTCGAGCTCGACGGGGTCGTGCAGCCCGCCCCGGCGCCGCGATTCAGCCGTACCCCCGGCGACGTGCAGCGCCCGCCGGCTCACGCGGGTCAGCACACCGACGAGGTGCTCGGGGAGTGGCTCGGCAGCAGCGCGGACGACCTCGAGAAGCTCAAGGCTTCGGGGGCCATCGCGTAAGAGGCCGGTAGGTTCGGTCGATGGCAACGCTGGTCTGCTTTCACGCCCACCCCGATGACGAATGCACGCAGACGGCGGGGGTCATGGCCAAGGCGGCGGCAGAGGGGCACCGAGTCGTGCTGGTCGTGGCGACGAAGGGCGAGCATGGCGAGGTGCCTGCGGGGCTCTTGCGCGACGGCGAGCTGCTCTGGGAGAGGCGCATCGAGGAGGTGACGGCATCGGCCGCCGTGCTCGGCGTCGATCGCCTCGAGTTCCTCGGCTATACCGACTCGGGGATGATGGGCACTCCGGAGAACGACCAGCCCGAGTCGTTCTGGAAAGCCGACATCGACGATGCGGCGCGACGCCTCGCTGCCATCCTCGAAGAGGAGCGCGCCGACGTCCTCACCGCATACGACGATCACGGCAACTACGGCCATCCTGACCACATACAGGTGCATCGGGTCGGCGTCCGGGCCGGGGAGCTGGCCGGTACGCCTCGGGTCTTCCTCTCGACCATGAACCGCGATCAGATCGTGCGGGGGATGCAGAACATGCGCGAACACGCCATCGCTGCGGGTATCGACCCCGACGAGCTGCCCGATCTCGGCGACGACTTCGGATCGCCAGAGTCCGACATCACCGCGGCCGTCGACGTCCGCGCGCACATCGACGAGAAACGCAAGGCCATGGAGTGCCACCCGAGCCAGATCGTCGACACCGGCTTCTTCTTCACGATGCCCCCCGAGGTCTTCGCTGACGCGTTCGGCACCGAGTGGTACATCCGCGCCGGCCAGGGGCCCGGCATCACGGAGACCGACCTCATGGCCGGGCTCTGATGCCCTGGACCCACACGGGCTACGCCCAGCAGATCGTGTTCGGCCCCGGATCGGTGGCCCGACTTCCAGAGCTCTTGCGCGCCATCGGTCTGCGACGAGTGCTCCTCGTGACGACTGCCGGCCGCGCCGCGTCCGACGACGCCGGCCGCGTGCGCAAGGCGCTCGGCTCCGCGCTGGCCTCGGAGTTCGCTGAGGTCGCGCCCCACGTCCCCGCGCCCCTCGTACAGCAGGCGATGCAACAGGCACGCCGCGACGGCATCGACGGCGTCGTCTCCTTCGGCGGGGGGTCGTGCGCCGATCTTGGCAAGGCCGTTTGCTTCTTCACCGAGCAGGAGCAGGGCACGCCCGGCGCGTCGTTCGCTGACCATCCCGCTCTCCCGCACATCGCCATCCCTACGGCGTACTCCGGCGCCGAGCTCACGCCCTTCTTCGGGATGACCGACCCGGGCACGAAGCAGAAGTCGGGCGCCGGCGGGCCGACGATCGCTCCCATGGTCGCGGTCTACGACCCCGAGCTCACCACGTCGACCCCGCCGAGGGTCTCGGCCGAGACCGGGATGAACGCCTTGGCCCATTGCGTCGAGATCGTCTATTCCCGTCACCGAACGCCCGAGTCCGAGGCCATCGGCCTCGCCGGGGCTCGGCGCATCGTGCAGACGCTTCCGCTCGTCGTCGACGACCCCGGCAACGTCGACGTGCGCGCGGCCATGTTGGAGGGGGCCGTACTCGGCGGACGGTGTTTGCAGAACGGCTCGATGGGCGCGCATCACGGCCTTGCGCAGCTCATCGGGGGGCGCACGGGCATCGCGCACGGTCTCGCCAACGCCGTCATCCTTGCGCATGTCATGCGCTTCAACGCCGAGGCGGTGCCGGACGAGCTCTGCCGTCTCGGTGGTGCGATCGGCTCGCCCGAGGATCCTGCCGGCGCCGTCGCCGCGCTCGTTGACCGGCTCGGGTTGCCGTCGCAACTCGGCGACTGCGGCGTGACCCTCGATGACCTCGACGCCGTCGCTCGACTCTCGCAGGGGAACCACAACGTGCGCGGCAACCCACGACCTGTGTCGGAGGACGACGCGCGAGCGATCCTCTCCGCCGCGTACTGAACCCGCTGCGCCGCGGGGTTGGCGCGAGACGCAACGGCAGGCAACGATCACGGCCATGCCGCAGCACGTCGCAGTGACTGTCGCGGCGCTCGAGCTGCTGGAGGTTCACCGCGGCTTCGCGTGGGTCGTGATCATCGGCAACGCGCTCGCAGGGGTGTGGGCCCTCGCAGCGCACCGGTACCGGAGCCTGCGCACTCGGGCGCTGTGGTGGTTCACGGTCGCGATGGAGGTCACGATCTTCATCCAGGTGAGCCTGGGAGTCGCGATCGTCAACGCCGAGAAGATCGACCCGCCGCAGTTCCACCTGCTGTACGGGTTCGCCGGCATCATCGCGATCGGCATCATCTACAGCTACAAGACGACGTCGCCGTGGGTGCGCGAGCGCATCTACCTCGTCTACGGCGCGACAGGGCTGTTCCTCATGGGCCTCGGCATCCGAGCCGTGCTGGTCGCCAACGCCTGAGGCGCAGCTTCAGAGATGCACGACCGGACACGTGAGGGTGCGTGTGATCCCGTCGATCATCTGCACCCTGCTCACGACCATCTTGCCGAGCTCGTCGACCGAGTTGGATTCGGCGCGCGCGATCACGTCGTAGGGGCCGGTGACGTCTTCTGCGGACACCACGCCCTCGATGTCCCCGACCTCCGCAGCGACCTGCGCTGCCTTGCCGACCTCGGTCTGGATCAGGATGTAGGCGCTCACAGCCATCGCGTCAGCCTCCTAGTGGCGGTGCGCGGATGGTAGCCCCGACGAGCGACTAGTTCGTGAGTCGCTTCTCGAGGGCGTTGAGCTCGTCGCGCAGCGCGGTGGGGAGTCGCTCACCGATCGACGCGTAGTGCTCCTCGATCTGAGGGACCTCCTGGCGCCAACCCTCGACGTCGACCGACACGAGCCGCGCGATGGTGGCCTCGTCGACATCGAGACCAGTTGTGTCGATCGCCCCAGGCGTCGGCACACGGCCGATGGGCGACTCGACGAACGCGCCGGCGCCGTCGACGCGTTCGAGCACCCATTTCAGGACGCGGCTGTTCTCGCCGTAGCCGGGCCACAGGAACTTGCCGTCCTCGCCCTTGCGGAACCAGTTGACCCAGAACAGCTTCGGCAGCTTGTCGGCTTCGGTGGCGTCACCGATGTCGAGCCAGTGCCCGAAGTAGTCGCCGATGTTGTAGCCGCAGAAGGGGAGCATGGCGAAGGGGTCGAAGCGCAACTTGCCGACGGCTCCGGCCTGCGCGGCTGTCGTCTCCGACGACATGATCGAGCCGAGGAACACGCCTTGACGCCATGACGTCGCCTCCGTGACCAGCGGCACGTTGGTGGCGCGGCGGCCACCGAAGAGGATGGCGGAGATCGGAACGCCGGCGGGGTCCTCCCACTCGGGCGCGATCGAGGGGCACTGCGACGCGGGCGTGGTGAAACGAGCGTTGGGGTGCGCAGCCGGTGTGTCGGAGTCCGGCGTCCAGTCGTTGCCCTTCCAATCGATCGCGTGCTCGGGCGCGGGGGAGAGCCCCTCCCACCAGATGTCGCCGTCGTCGGTCTTCGCGACGTTCGTGAAGATCGAGTTGCCCCACAGCGTCTTGATCGCGTTCGGGTTCGTTTCCTCACCCGTGCCGGGTGCGACGCCGAAGAAGCCAGCCTCGGGGTTGATCGCGTGCAGGCGACCATCGGCGCCGAATTTCATCCACGCGATGTCGTCGCCGATCGTCTCGACCTTCCAGCCCGGCAAGGTCGGGATGAGCATGGCCATGTTCGTCTTGCCGCAGGCCGACGGGAAAGCTGCAGCGACATACTTCGTCTCGCCGCCTGGCGGCGTGACGCCCAGGACGAGCATGTGCTCGGCCATCCAGCCGTCGTCGCGTGCCATTGTCGATGCGATGCGCAGGGCGAAGCATTTCTTGCCGAGCAGCGCGTTGCCGCCGTAACCCGAGCCGTACGACCAGATCTCCCGCGTCTCGGGGAAGTGCACGATGTACTTGTTGTCCGCGTCGCACGGCCATGCCACGTCCGCGCGGGTCGAGCCGTCGGCAAGCACGAGCGGGTAGCCGACCGAGTGGAGGCACGGGACGAACGCGCCGTCGCCGAGCACGTCGAGCACCTTCTGACCCATGCGGGTCATGATCCGCATCGACACAGCGACATAGGCGGAGTCGGTGAGCTGCACACCGATGTGGGCGATGTCGGATCCGAGCGGTCCCATCGAGAACGGGACCACGTACATGGTGCGACCCTTCATCGCCCCCCGGTAGAGCCTCGACAACAGCTCCTTCGTCTCGGCGGGATCGCGCCAGTTGTTGGTCGGCCCGGCGTCGACCTCGCGCTCGGAGCAGATGTAGGTGCGGTCCTCGACGCGGGCAACGTCGCCGGGATCGGACAGGGCGAGGTAGCTGTTCGGGCGCTTCGCCTCGCTCAGGCGGTCGAACGTGCCGCCGTCGACGAGGACCTGACAGAGCCTGTCGTACTCCTCCGCTGACCCGTCGCACCACACGACCTCATCGGGCTGGAAGAGCTGGCGGCCCCGCGCGACGAAGTCGAGCAGCTCGGTGTTCTCGGTGGGTGCGCTCACGAAGGCCTCCGACGTCGTTGTCAGTCAGCTCGGACAGGTTCGGGTCACGCGAAGCCTGGTGTCCCCATGTCGGCCTCGGACCCGAGACGCAGACGCGTCGCTGCGCCGGAGTCGTCGAGCACGAAGATCACCCGCTGGCCTTGGCGGAGCATGCGAAAGACCGAGCCGCCCAGCGCGTCGGAGGCAAGGTCGTACTCCCGCAGGTCGGTGTCGCACAGCACGACGCCATCACCCGAGCCGGGGTCGTACGACGAGATCACGCCTTGCACGCGGGTCGCTCCTTCGGGGGAAACCGGATGGGCGAGCGTAGCCATCAGCTCCAGCGTGAGGCCACTTGCGTCGAGGCGAGGTCCCTAGCGGACTGCTTTGTCGACCTTGCCGGCCTTGATGCACGACGTGCAGACGTCGACCCGCCTGGTGGTGCCGTTCGCGACCGTCCGGACCCGCTGGATGTTTGGGTTCCAGCGGCGCTTCGAGCGCACGTGGGAGTGGCTGATGCTCATGCCGAACGACGGCTTCTTGCCGCACACCTCACACACAGCAGCCATGACGCGCTCCAACACCTTCACTCTGGGGACGGGTCAGCGTAGCAACTGCTGTATCCCGTGCACCAACCCTGCAGCGCGTACCATCGCACGCCGATGCCCGTCCTCGACCACCTCGACGCCGACGCGCTGCGCTGCGCCGTCGTGGCCTACCGCGACGCGCTCGGCGCGCACAAAGAGGCCATCAACCGCCTCAACGTCTACCCGGTGCCTGACGGCGACACCGGGACCAACATGGCGCTCACGCTCGAGTCCGTGTGCGCTGAGCTCGACGGCGCCGGCGCCGATCTCGCGGCGACCTGCAAGGCGATCAGCCACGGCTCGCTGATGGGAGCGCGAGGCAACTCCGGCGTGATCCTGTCGCAGATCCTGCGCGGCGTCAGCGACGTGGTGCGCGAAAACGACGGCGTCGACGGCCAGACCCTGGCCGGCGCCCTCCGCGCCGCGTCCGACGCCGCGTACGGCGCGGTCATGCGACCCGTCGAGGGGACGATCCTCACCGTCGTCCGGGCGTGTGCGGAGGCGGCCGAGGGGGCTGGCGAAGCACCGCTCCTCGGGGTGCTCGAGGCCGCCCATGCCGGTGGCGGTGACGCGCTGGCTCGCACGCCGGAGCTCCTTCAGGTCCTGAAGGAGGCCGGTGTGGTCGACGCCGGTGGCACCGGCTTCCTGCTGTTGCTCGACGCGATGCTCACGGTCGTCGACGGACGCGCGATGCCCGAACCAGAACCCGATCCTGTCGGGGCCGGCCCCGTTGCGCCCGGCCTTGCGTCGCCTGGCGACGAGCACGGGGTCGGCGACCTGCGCTACGAGGTCATGTACTTCCTCGATGCGCCAGACGAGACGATCCCGGGGTTCAAGGATGTCTGGTCGGGCATCGGCGACTCCATCGTGGTCGTCGGCGGGGAGGGCATCTGGAACTGTCACATCCACACGGACGATGTGGGCGCTGCCATCGAAGCCGCCCTCGACGCCGGGCGCCCACGCAAGATCCGCATCACCGACCTGCTCGAGCAGGTCGATGAGGAGCGATGGGTGCGCGAGGGAGTCGAGCACGGCGATGTCGTCGCGGAGCCTCCACACGCGAACGAGCCCGTGCCGACCGCGGTCGTGGCCGTCGCGACAGGCGACGGGATCCGACGCATCTTCTCGAGCCTCGGCGTCCAGCGCATCGTGACCGGCGGCCAGTCGATGAACCCTTCGACGGCACAGCTCCTCGAAGCCGTCGAGTCGGCCCCGGCCGATGAGGTGGTGATCCTCCCGAACAACAAGAACATCATCCCTGTCGCCGAGCAGGTGCAGGCGCAGACGAGCAAGGTCGTGCGCGTCGTGGCGACTCGCGGCATCACCGAGGGCTTTGCTGCGCTCGTGAGCTATGACCCGGAGGCTTCGGCCGAGGAGAACGCCGCCGAGATGGCGGCCTCCGCCTCGAGCGTCGTCGCCGGCGAGGTCACCAGGGCCGTGCGCGACGCTCCGAGCGACGCGGGACCGATCGCAGCAGGCGACTACCTCGGCATCGCGCGCGACGGCATCCGGTCGGTCGACGCGGCGCTCGATGCCGCGGCGATCGCGTTGCTCGACGCGCTCGTCACCGACGACCACGAGATCGTCACGATCATCGAGGGCGTGGGCGCGACCAACGCCACGACGCGCCGAATCACCGACTGGCTGGGGGAGCACCGTCCCGGTGTCGAAGCCGAGGTGCACCACGGCGGGCAGCCTCTCTACCCGTACCTGTTCGGCATCGAGTGAGCGGGCCCGTGGCCGCGCGGCATGGCTGACGGCGGGCCCATCAGCTACGCCGAGCTGGCGGGCTATCGGCTGGAGCAGGTCGCAGCGCTCGCCAAGGCGCCCAAGAAGGTCGAGGGGCTCGGCGAGCTCGGAGTCGCGAACGTGCTCGACCTTCTGACGCACTACCCGCGGCGTTACCTCGACCGCACCCGCGAGGCGCGGATCAAAGATCTCCACGTCGGCGACGAGGCGATGGTGATCGCCAAGGTCGCCCGCATCCAGAGCCGGCGCACTCGTGGTCGCCCGCCGAAGGTGCTCGTGACAGCCGATGTCACTGACGGCTCGGGCTATCTCAAGGTGTCGTTCTTCAACCAGGGGTGGCGCGAGCGTCAACTGCCCCCAGGGACCGAGGCCGTTTTCTTCGGCAAGGTCGACTCCTACCAGGGTCGGCTGCAGCTCACGAGCCCCGTGGTCGATCTCATCGGCAACAAGACCGGGCGCATCATCCCGATCTACCCGCAGAGCGAGAAGCACCGCATCACCACGTGGGAGACGGGTGAGTGGATCGAGGCCGCGCTGCGCAAGACAGCGGTGCGCGGCCTCGCGGAGCCGCTCCCCGAGGCCGTGCTCGATCGGTTCGGTCTCCTGGAGCGCAGCGCGGCGCTCCGCAGCATCCACCTGCCCGGCTCGTGGCCCGAGATCGAGTCCGCCCGCAAGCGCCTCGTGTTCGACGAGCTGTTGCGCATCCAGCTTGCGCTCGTGCTGCGCAAGCGGGCCATCGAACGCGAAGCGAAAGGCATCGCGCATGATGTCGATGCCGCGCTCGTGCGCCGCTTCCACGACCGCCTCCCTTTCGAGCTCACGCGAGGCCAGCTCGGCGCCATCGCGGATATCGAGCGCGACCTCGCAGCGCCCCACCCGATGCACCGCCTTCTCCAGGGCGATGTCGGTTCCGGCAAGACGGCCATCGCGGTGAGCGCGTTGCTCGTTGCCGTACAAGGCGGCCATCAGGGCGCCTTCATGGCCCCGACCGAGGTGCTGGCCGAGCAACACAACGCAGCGCTGCGCCAGTTGCTCGACGGTTTCGAGCTCGACGATGGCGGCACCTCGTTGTTCGGCGCGCGACCCCTCAAGGTCGAGCTCCTCAGCAACCGAACGACGCCGAACGAGCGCAAGCGCATCCTCGCCCAGCTGGCATCGGGCGAGGTCGACATCGCGGTGGGCACCCACGCCCTGATCCAAGAAGGCGTCGCCTTCCGCTCGCTCGGCGTGATCGTCATCGACGAGCAGCACCGCTTCGGCGTCGAGCAGCGCGCGGCGCTGCGAGAGCGCTCAGCCGGGGTCGCAGTGCCAGACGTGCTCGTCATGACGGCGACACCGATTCCCCGCACCGCCGCGATGACGGTCTATGGCGACCTCGACGTCAGCGAGCTGAAGGAGCTCCCTGGCGGTCGTCATCCGATCACCACCGTGCTCGAAGAGGTCGCTGCCGACAACGAGCTGACGCTCGACGAGCTGCGGGTGTGGGCGCACGTGCGAGAAGAGGTCGAAGCCGGCCATCAGGGGTATGTGGTCTGCCCGCTGATCGAGGAGTCGGAGAAGCTCGACGCGCGCTCGGCGGAGGAGACCTACGCCGGGCTTGTTGCGGGACCGCTGGCCGGCCTGCGCCTCGGGCTCCTGCACGGACGTCTGCCGGCGGCGGCGAAGGATGACGTGATGAGGCAGTACCGCGCCGGGGCGATCGATGTGCTCGTGTCGACGACGGTCATCGAAGTCGGCATCGACGTCGCCAACGCGACGATCATGGTCATCCTCTCGGCTGATCGCTTCGGCATGGCGCAGCTGCACCAGCTCAGAGGACGCGTCGGGCGCGGCTCGGCTCGGTCCTGGTGCTACCTCGTCGGCCGCGAGGATCCGCCGCCCGGCAAGGAGGGACGCCTTGCGGCGATGGTGCGCACGCAGGACGGCTTCGAGCTGGCCGAGGTCGACCTGGATCTGCGGGGCGAGGGAACCATCATGGGTGAGCTCCAGAAGGGCCGGTCCGACCTCAAGCTCGCGTCGCTGCGTCGAGACAGGGAGTGGGTCGAGCTGGCCCGAGACGTGGCGATCGAGCTGGTCGACGCCGACCCGGGCCTCGCGCACCACGATGCCCTCGCCCGAGAGGTCGAGCTCTTCCTCGACGAAGACGAGCGGGCCTTCCTGTTGAAGGGCTAGCCAACGAGCCCGAAGTCGTCACGCAACGCAACGTGCTCGGCGCGAAACCGCGTGGCGAGCGCTGCTTTCTCGTCCTCGGGAGCCCAGCTGGCCGTGATGCCGTCGAGGCTCAGCTGCTCCATCTCCTCGAGATCCCACCCGAACGCGGCGT
This sequence comes from Acidimicrobiales bacterium, assembly GCA_051000215.1. GTDB lineage: Bacteria > Actinomycetota > Acidimicrobiia > Acidimicrobiales > JACDCH01 > JBPCON01. Next base: position 9,213 of record JBPCON010000012.1, on the reverse strand, counting down.
GCACCGCTTCGTAGTCGTCGGCAACGTCGGAGCGCATCATGCCTGGGTCGTCGCTGTTGACCGTCGCGAGCACGCCTTGCTCACGCTGAAGGGCGATCGGGTGGTGCGCGACATCGGCGATCACGTTGGCGATGACCACGTTCGAGATGGGGCACACGGTGACCGGCACTTGCTCGGCCACGACCCGCGCGGTCAGCTCCGCGTCGTCGAGCAGTCGGAAGCCGTGGTCGATGCGCTCGCAGCCCAGGTCGTCGAGCGCGATGCGGATGTTGTCGGCCGGGCCGTCCTCGCCAGCGTGCATCGTGCGCCGGACGCCTTGACGCGCTGCCTCCGCAAACGCTGGTGCGAACATGCGATGGTCGATGCCTCGCTCGACGGAGTCGCCGCCGAGCCCGATGAGCGTGTTGCGGTCCTGCGCCGCGACGAACGCCACCATGTCATTCGCATGGGCCGCGCCGAGGGGCTTCTCGACGTCGAGGATCATCCGGCACCGGATGTCGAGATCGGCCTCTGCCTCGGCGATGCCGGCACGGATGCCATCCCAGACCGTCTCGATCCTGACGCCGCGTCTGATCACGAAACCCGGGGAGAAGAACATCTCGCGGTAGCGCACCCCCGCAGCGGCTCCGTCCTCGAGCGCCTCGTAGGTCACTCGTCGGAAGTCATCGGCGCGGACGAGGCTCTGGCACACGAGGTCGTAGATCGAAAGGAACTGGTTGAGGTCGGTGAAGCTGTAGAGCTCGCTCGGGTCGGCCACTGGCAGCGGCACGCCGTTCGCGGCGGCGAGCTCGCCGATCGTGGACGCGCGAGCCGCGCCTTCGAGGTGGCAGTGCAGCTCCACCTTGGGCAGTCGCCGGACGTGCTCGCTAGTCGCGTTCGTCATGGGCCGGAACGTACTCGCCGGATCAATCGCCTTCGCCCTCGTCCACCCCGGCGAGATCGTCCTCGGTGAGCTCGAGGTACCACGCGTCGAGGCAGTCGGCGCAGCGGTACGCGACGACGTCGCCGAGCTCCCAACCGAGCTCGGGGGCACCGGTGAGCCGGTGGCAGACCCCGCCACAATCGACGCACTCGATCGTCTCAGCGACAGGCACGCGAGACCGCTAGGCCCCAGGCACTTTGCGCTCGCGGCGCTCGAACCGAGCGACCCCGTCGGCGAACCCTTGGGCGAAGATCGTCTCGCGCCCAAGCACGTCTTCGTTCGCGAGGGCCTCTTCGAGGCCCATCCCGAGGCCGTCGTACACGCAGCGCCGGTCGTTGACGACACAGGTCCACGGGAATGCGGCGATCTGCTGTGCGAGGGCAACTGCCGATTCGAGCGCGCTACCGGTGGTCACGAGCCGATCGACGAGCCCGATGCGCTCGGCCTCCCTCGCGTCGACCTCGCGGCCGGTCAGGATCATGTCGAGCGCTCGGCCCAGCCCGACGATGCGGGGCAGGCGGTAGGTCCCTCCGTCGATCAAAGGGACTCCCCAGCGCCGCTCGAGGCAACCAAAGATGGCGGTGTCGCCGGCAACGCGCAGGTCGCACCACAGGGCGAGCTCGAGCCCCCCGGCGACGCACCAGCCTTCGACGGCGGCGATGACCGGCTTGTTGAGCTGGAGACGCGTCGGGCCGAGCGGCCCGGACGGGCGGAGGGCTGGGAGATCTCTGAGGTTGGCGCCCGCGCAGAACGCCGACGCATCACCCGTGAGGACCGCGACGCGCGCATCGGGGTCGGCGTCGAAGGCAACGAAGGCGTCGTGCAACCGCTGAGCGGTCGCGGTGTTGATGGCGTTGCGAGCGTCGGGCTGGCCGATCCGCACGATGGTGATGGCATCTCCCACGGGGACGGACACTACGTTTCGGACGTGCGCGTCGTCTCAGGGGATGCGGGAGGACGCAAGCTCGTTGCACCGCCAGGTGCCGACACCCGCCCCACGAGCGATCGGGTGCGCGAAGCCACGTTCAACGCGCTCGGGTCGCTCCACGCCATCGACGACGCCAACGTGCTCGATCTGTTCGCGGGGAGCGGCGCCATGGGCATCGAGGCGTTGTCGCGCGGGGCGGCGCACGCGACCTTTGTCGAGCGCGACCGCGGGGCGCGCGACGCCATCGAGCGCAACCTCGCCGCGACGGGCTTCGCGGCGCAGGCTGCGATCGTCGCGGCCGATGCCGTCGCCTGGGCGGTAGGGCAGTGCGGCGCCTTCGATCTGGCGATCTGCGATCCCCCGTACACGTTTGCGCGTTGGATCGAGTTGCTCGGTGCACTGGCTGTGCCCCTCGCCGTGCTCGAGTCTGGCCACGAGGTCGATCCCGGCGAGGGCTGGGAGGTGGTCAGGGTGAAGCGCTATGGCACTACCGTTGTGACCATCGCCCGTCGCACCCGACCCCCAGCGCAGCACGCCCAAGAGGCCGCCCCGTGACCACCGTGCTCTATCCCGGCTCGTTCGACCCGTTCCACAACGGGCACCTCGAGCTGGTCGAGACCGCAGCGTTCCTGTTCGATCGCGTGGTCATCGCAGCGATGCGCAACCCCCAGAAGGGTGACGGGCTGTTCTCGCTCACGCAGCGCAAGGAGATGATGCTCGAGACGCTCGACCATCTCGACAACGTCGAGGTGCTGTCATTCGCGAAGCTCGTCGTCGACGTCGCAAAGGACGTCGGCGCCGACTTCATCATCAAGGGGCTGCGAGCGCCCTCGGACTTCGAGTCGGAGATGGCGCAGGCCCAGATCAACCTCAACGTCTCAGGCGTCCACACCATCTTCCTGCCAAGTGCGTCTGCCAACTCGTTCCTCGCGTCGAAGTACATCCGCGACATCGCTCGTTTCGGGGGCGACGTCACCAGCATGGTCCCTCCCGCGGTGGCGAAGCGGCTCGACGAGAAGCGGCACGAAAAGACGAAGGCGAAGCTGAACGGCCCGCGCGGGATCGTTTCCAGGCCGGAGGCTTCGCCGTGAGCGAGCTCGGCGGCGATGGCCGAGAGGACACGGGCGTGCCTGGTTCGCTCTACCAGCACCCCGAGAGCGAGCTGATCCTGCGCCGACTGGTCGACGTGGTGAACAACGCTCGCCCGATGCCGCTTTCGGCTTCGGTGATGATCAGCCGCGACGAGGTCCTCGAGATGCTCGAGGACGTGATCGAACGGCTGCCCGACGAGCTCCGCGCGGCCCGGTGGCTGTTGAAGGAGCGCGAGGAGTACCTGGGCAAGACCCGTCGAGACGCCGACGACATCCTCGACGAGGCGCGGGCACGAGCTGAACGGATGGTGCAGCGCACCGAGGTCGTCAAGTCCGCTGAGCAGAGGGCGCGCCAAACCGTCGAATCCGCCGACCAGGAGGCGAGGCGCCTGCGGATGGAGTGCGAGGACTACTGCGACCAACGCCTCGCCAGCTTCGAGATCGTGCTGGAGCGCACGCGCAAGACCGTCGCCGCAGGTCGCCTCAAGCTGCAGGGCAACCCCCTGTCGGGGGAGACGCCGGTCGTCGTCGTCGATGCCGGCGAGGAGGATGCAGGCTTCTTCGACCAGGACAACGCGTAGCTCGTCGTCGTGGCCTCTCCGTTCGTCTTCAGCGTCATCGAGCTCGTCAAGCACCCGGGCACCCGGCGACCCACGGTCGCGGTTGGGGTGATCGACGGCATCGTGCTCAGCTCGGCGCGCGTCGTTGCCGGCAGCGAGCTGCGCTTCGACGGCGTGCTCGAATCGATCGTCGGCGGATCCATCACGGCCACCGGTGCTGTGCGAGCGAGCTGGGTCGGGGAGTGCCGCCGGTGCTTGCAGGACGTCACGGGCTCGCTGGCCGCCGACGTCCACGAGGTCTTCTCTGGCGCGGTGCCCGGTGGCGATGCGTACCCGCTCGAGCATGAGCGCGTCGACCTCGAACCGATGGCCCGCGACGCGGTGCTGCTCGCCCTCCCGCTCGCCCCGTTGTGCGACGGAGCATGCGCCGGGCCCGACCCACAGGGCCACCCAGTCGAGGTCGAGGCGGGGGATCAAGGGACCGAAACGACTGAGGCTGCGACAGATACCCGTTGGTCTGCCCTGTCCGAGCTGCGGTTCGACTGAGCCGCGAGCACGCCGCTATCCTCGTCCGGCCTGCACGAGGAGCTCGCTGAACGATGGCCGTCCCCAAGAAGAAGACATCCAAGGCGAAGAGCCGCAGCCGACGAGCCAGCGCGTGGGACCTCAAGGCCCCGTCACGCTCGGTCTGTCCACGCTGCGCTGCCGCCAAGGTGCCCCACGTCGTGTGTGGCAACTGCGGCTGGTACCACGGCCGCCAGGCCATCGACGTCGATTGACGCTGTCCTGCTTCCGATAGCCGTTGATGCCATGGGCGGCGACCGCGCCCCTGGAGCGATCGTCACCGGCGCCCGCCGCGCTGCGGAGGAGCTCGGCCTCCCAGTCGTGCTCGTGGGTCGCGCGGAGGAGCTCGGGGCCGGGCACGGGCTCGAGGTGATCGAGGCGTCACAGGCGATCGCGATGGACGCCGACCCGGCGAACAGCGTGCGCACGATGAAGGACTCCTCGCTGGTGCGAGCCGCTGAGGCGGTCCGCGACGGTCGGGCCTCGGCGATGGTCTCGGCCGGCAACACGGGCGCGACGATGGCCTCGGCCTTGCTGCGAATGGGGCGCATCAAGGGCGTCAACCGCCCTGCCATCGCCACCCCAATCCCGAACCCCGGCTCGTCGCCGACGGTGATGCTCGACGCCGGCGCGAACGCCGAGTGCCAGCCTGAGTGGCTCGTGCAATTCGCGCAGATGGGCGTGGTCTTCGCCCAGGAGCGGTTCTCGATCGCGGAGCCCAAGGTTGCGCTGTTGTCCATCGGGGAGGAGGACAAGAAGGGAACCCCGTTGGTGAAGCAAGCCAACGCGCTGCTGCGCGCCGCGAGCCTGCCGAAGGGCGCGACGTTCGTCGGCAACGTCGAGGGGCGAGACATCATGACCTCAGCCGTCGATGTGCTGGTGACCGACGGCTTCACCGGCAACGTGGCACTCAAGACCCTCGAAGGCGCGATGAAAGCCCTGGTCGACGCCATCCTCGGCCACCTGGGCGATGCCGGCGTGCTCGAGGAGACCATGCCCCACCTGTTGCCGCTGTATGCGCAGCTCGACCCCGAGAGCACGGGTGGGGCCATGCTCCTCGGCGTCGACGGGGTATGCATCATCAGCCATGGATCCTCGAACGACGTTGCGATGCTCAACGCCGTGAAGGTGGCAGCCGAGATGGTCGAACACGACCTCGTCGCCAAGCTGCGAGCGGCGATCGCTCTCTGATCCCCGCTCCGGCAACCGCTGCGTTCACAAGCGCGCAAGCGAAGCCGCAGCTATGCTCCCGGCCCGTTCCCCGCCGTAGACCAGGAGCAACGCGTGCCTGCTGAGACCCACGTGGAGCAGGGCCCGCTCGACCGCAACGCCGTGTTCGAGCTGATCCGCGACCGCCTCGCCGACATCCTCGAGATCGACCCAGCGGTCATCAAGGAGGGCGACTCGTTCGTCGACGACCTCGATGCAGACTCCTTGGCCTTGATCGAGCTGGTCGAGGCCCTCGAGGAGGAGCTGGGCGAGCGCTCGGTCGGGTTCCACATCGACGACGAGGACCTGGCCGACCTGAAGTCGGTGCGTGACGCCGTCGACTACGTCGTCGGCCGGTTGTAGACCCGGCGGACCACCTGCTTCTCCCCACGACCGGACTCCTTCGCCTGCACGACCGCCTCGGTCGTCCCTTCGCCGATGCGACCGCGCTTGGCGCGGCGCTTGCCCATCGCAGCTACTGCGCGGAGAACGCCGGCACCGAGTCGAACGAGCGCCTCGAGTTCCTCGGCGACGCCGTGCTCGGACTCGTCATCACCGACCACATCTACCGCACCTACGCCGGGCTGCCCGAGGGTGAGCTCGCGAAGCTGCGCGCCACCGTCGTCAGCGCAGCCGCCCTCGCCGAGGTCGCCGTCGAGCTCGACCTCGGCGATGCGATGCTCCTCGGCAAGGGTGAGGATGCGTCAGGCGGCCGCGAGAAGCCATCGATCCTCGCCGACGCGCTCGAGGCTGTCATCGGCGCTGTCTACCTCGACAAGGGGTGGCAAGGCGCGCAGTTGCTCGTACTGAGCCTGCTCGGCGATCGCATCGCTGAGGCGAGTGAGGGTCCTGGCGGCCAGGACTACAAGACGCGCTTGCAGGAGCTGACGGCGCGTGAGCTCACGGAGCTGCCTCGCTACCGGATCACCGATGATGGCCCCGACCATGCCAAGCGCTTCTTCGCCGAGGTGTTCCTCGGTGGCGAGCTGAAGGGCCGAGGTGAGGGCCGCTCGAAGAAGCAGGCCGAGACCGCAGCAGCGCGCGATGCGTGGCTGGCGCTCCGAGCGCAGCTCGACGATGAGGGGCTCGAGCGCGAGGGACACCGTGCCGGAGCTCCCTGAGGTCGAGACGATCCGCCGCGGCCTCGAGCGCGAGGTCGTCGGCCGGCGCATCAAGTCGGTTGTGGTGAGCGGAACGCGCACGGTGCGGCGCCAGACGAAGAAGCAGCTCATCAGCAGGCTCGAGGGGACGAAGATCAAGGCCGTCAAGCGCGTCGGCAAGTACCTCGTGATCGAGCTCGACTCCGAAGACGTGCTCGTGATCCACCTGCGCATGAGCGGCCAGCTCTTGAAGCGCCAGCCCAAGGACCCGTTGATGAAGCACACCCACGTGGTCATCAGCTTCACCCAAGGTGGGCAGCTGCGCTTCGTGGATCCGAGGACGTTCGGCGAGTTGTTCGTCTCTCGCCGCGACGAGCTGACCCACGCGGTGCCCGAGCTCGCCGATCTCGGCATGGACCCTGTCGAGGAACCCATGTCGTGGGTGCGGTTCGGTCAGCTCCTGCTCGCGCGCACGACGAAGCTGAAGCCGCTGCTCATGGATCAGACGTTCATCGCCGGCATCGGCAACATCTACTCCGACGAGATCCTCTGGGAGGCCGGGCTGCGCCATGACCGCACGCCGAAGAGCCTGTCGTCGATGGAGGTGCGCCGGCTTTACCGCGCGGTGATCGAGGTGCTGCACGAGGCCCTCAAGCATCGAGGCTCGACGCTTGGCGATCAGCAGTACCTCGACCTGTACGGGCGTCCCGGCGATTACCAGCTGCTGCACCAGGTGTACGACCGCGCCGGGCAGCCATGCCGGCGATGCCGCGGGGTGATCCAACGAGAGAAGGTGGGAAGCCGATCCAGCTACTCCTGCCCGAGCTGCCAGACCTGAGCGCCCGGCCAAGGCCCGCCATCCGGTCCTCTGGGCGCGCCGGCCCACCCACTACGTTCAACGGGAGATGTTCCTCAAGACGCTCACGCTGAAGGGCTTCAAGTCCTTCGCCGACGCGACCGTCCTCGACATGGAGCCGGGCGTCACCGTCGTGGTCGGCCCGAACGGCAGCGGCAAGTCCAACGTCGTCGACGCGATCGCGTGGGTGCTCGGCGCGCTCGCGCCGTCGTCTGTTCGCAGCCAGAAGATGGACGATGTGATCTTCGCCGGAACGGCTAAGCGCCCCGCGCTGGGGCGAGCCGAGGTCGGGCTCACCATCGACAACAGCGCCGGGCTGCTCCCGATCGACTTCGCGGAGGTGACGATCACCCGCACGCTGTTTCGCAACGGCGACAGCGAGTACGCCATCAACGGCGTGCCGTGCCGCCTGCTCGACATCCAAGAGCTCCTCTCCGACACGGGCGTCGGTCGCCAGCAACACGTGATCATCAGCCAGGGCCAGATCGACGCTGTGCTCAACGCTCGACCCGAGGAGCGTCGCCTCATCATCGAGGAGGCGGCCGGTGTCTTGAAGTTCCGCAGGCGAAAGGAGAAGGCAGAACGTCGTCTTTCTGCGACCGAGGCCAACCTCACGCGGCTGGCGGACCTGCTTCGTGAGGTCCGCCGCCAACTACGCCCGCTCGAGCGTCAAGCCGACGCGGCGCGCCGCCACGGTGACCTCGTCGTGGAGCTCACCGATCTGCGCCGTCATCTCGCCGGGCGCGAGCTGGCATCGCTGCGCGCCAGGTTCGATGCAGCCTTGCGCCGGAAGCGTGAGCTCGCAGTCGATGAGTCAGGTCGCAAGATCGCGATCGCGCAACTCGATGCTGCGATCACCACCGCTGAAGGGCAGCTCTCCGCAGCTGGGGGCGACGATGTCAGCGACGCGCTGATGCGCTTCGAGTCCCTTCGCGAGCGGGCCCGCGGGCTCGTGGCCGTGCTCGCGGAGCGCCGGCGAAGCCTCGAGCGCGAGCGCAGCGCAACCGTCGACGCCGCCGTGATCGCCACGCTCGAGGCCGAAGCGGCTCGTCTCACCGCTGAGCTGGCACAGGTCGATGCGGAGGCGGTCGCATTGGCTCCCGAAGTGGCGCGCCTCCGCGATGCAGAGACGGAGCTGGCGAGCGAGCGGGCGAGCTTCGACACGGCGTGGGCCGACGGCGTCACCCCTCCGACCAGCCGTGCTGCTGAGATCCGCGGCGAGCTCGCCGCGCTACGCGCCGGCATCGAGCGGGGCCGCAGCGAGAGCCATCGGGTGCGTCAGCGCCTCGACGCGCTCCAGGAGAAGGCGGCCCGCTTGAGCGGCGAGGCAGACCGCTTGCGCGGCGAGCTCGTCGCGGCCGAGGCCGCCGAGGCCGACCTCGCCGGCGCGCTCGGCGAGGCCGAGGAGCGCAGGCGGGCGACGACCGAAGCCCAGGCCGCGGCGGACGAGATGCGCAGAGTCGCCGACGGCGAGCGGCACAAGTGGGCGGCGCGCGCCGAAGCACTCGCTCAGGCGCTCGACGAGGCCCGCGCACGGGCGGGCGCCGAGCGCCTGGCTGGGGTCGCTGGTGTCGTCGGGACGCTGCTCGACCTCGTAGAGCTCGATGCTGGCTTCGAGAGCGCGTTCGAGGCGGCCGCCGGTGAAGCACTGGCTGCTGTGGTGGTCGAAGACGTCGAGGCCGGGAGACGAGCGCTCGATGCGCTGCACTCGGGCGACTTGTCGGGCGCGGTGCTCGCGCTCGGCGCGGCATCGGGGCCGCCACCGCTCCCGCTCGGGAGCGGCGAACCACTGCGCTGGCACGTGCGCGGCACCCGAGCAGATCTGGACGGAATCCTCGACGCGCTGCTCGGCGCTGTCGTCGTGGTCGACGGCAGTTGGGCCGAGGCCGTCGCTCCCGACCTGGCAAGCCGGAGGTCGCTGATCGTCCACCGCGAAGGCGACCGGTTCGGGGTTACGGGTTGGCGTGTCGGGGGCCCGGGTTC
>JBPCON010000052.1:0-49240 GCA_051000215.1 Acidimicrobiales bacterium | reverse complement strand
CGCCAACACCCTCAACGCTCGGCCCCGCAAGACCCTCGGCTGGCGCACCCCGGCCGAGGCCCTCGACGAACACCTACGCTCTCTCCAACCAGCTGGTGTTGCTACGACGGATTGAGCCTGGTCAATTCCCTGCTCGTCCTTCCCGACGGCAACCTCGTCATGAAGGACTTCTGCGGCGGCACCGACACCCACGCCATCACCAACCGCGACACCGGATCGCAGCTCGTCGTGCTCGAACCAGACCGGCTCGCGGTCATCGCCGAGCTCGAGCTCCCGGAAGGATCCATCGCCCGGCTCACCGCCACCGCTGAACCCGCCGTCGGCGCCGCCACGCTCCACGTCGTCGGCGATCAGCACCTCCACACCATCGGCTGGGACCCCACGACGCGGCAGCTCACCGAGCGCCATGCCCCCCGCCGCTACCTCACCCAGGACGGCCAGACCTTCGGATGGGATGCCGTGATCGCCGACGGGTGCGCCTGGTTCCTGGACAACGGCGAAGGCACCGCGACCTTCGGCCCGTCGTTCAGGGGCAAAGGCGTCAGCATCTCCCCGCTGCACCTCATCCGCTTCGACCTCGCCGACCCCGCCGCCCAGCCCACCTGCACCGAAGTGTGCGGCCGGCCCGGGGGCATCATCGCCAACACCCCGCTGATCGACCGTGTCCGCAAGATCGCCGTCGGGTACGACTCGGGCAACGGCGTCCTGGCCGCCTGGCACTACCCACAGGAGGCCTCCGCTCCGCTCGTTCCCCTGTGGCAACGCGACCAGCACCATGCCGGCCACATGCTCCTCGACGCCGAGGGCGGGCGGTTCCTCACCTTCGACTACGACCACGACATCGGTCAGGACCACGCCACCATCGTCGACGTCGCCACCGGCGACGTCATCGAACGGGTGGCCACCGGCAGCCCCGTGCAGACCGTGCTGTTCCCCTCGCCGGGCTGGAACGATGACGCCTACGTCGTGTCGTTCACTACCATCTCGAGGATCAGCCGGTCATGACCACCCTGCCGACCGCCGTCGACTTCCACTTCGACATCATGTGCCCCTATGCGTTCCAGACATCGTGGTGGATCCGCGAAGTTCGCGACCACGCCGGTATCGAAGTCCGCTGGAAGTTCTTCTCCCTCGAGGAGATCAACCGCCTCGACGGCAAGAAGCACCCGTGGGAGCGGCCATGGTCCTACGGCTGGTCGATGATGCGCATCGGTGCCCGGTTGCGTCGCGACGACCCCGCGCTCCTCGACGCCTGGTACGCCAAGACCGGCACCGCGCTCCATGTCGAGGGCCGCAAACCCCACGAGCCCGCCGTGGCCCGGCTGCTGCTCACCGAGATGGGACTCGATCCGGGTCTCGTCGACGAGGCCATCGCCGATCCGACCACCGGCGACGAGGTGAAAGCCGAGCACGACACCGTCGTCGCTGCCGGTGGCTGGGGCGTGCCGATCCTGCGGTTCGACGACGGTCAGTGCTTCTTCGGGCCGGTGCTCGTCGACGCCCCGACCGGCGCCGCCGCGGTGCGGCTGTGGGAGCTGGTGTGCGGCTGGCGGGAGTTCCCCAACGTCTGGGAGCTGCAACGCCCGAAGTCCCGGGCCGACATCGGACTGATCGCCGAACGCTTCCGCCCCTACCTCGAGGCCCGAGACTGGGTCACCATCCAGAACGAGACCCCATGACCACCATCGTCCCCCAGACCCCCGTCATCGACGCCCTCGCCGAGGTCTGGTCCTCGCTCGATCGCCTCCTCACCCCGCTCGAGCCTTCGGACTGGCAGAAGTCGACCCCTTGTCCCGGTTGGAACGTCCAAGCCATCGTCTCCCACATCATCGGCACCGAAGCCATGCTCGCCGGCACCGCCGCGCCCGAAACCGATCTCGACCTCAGTGCCCGGCCGCACGTACGCAACGACATCGGCAAGTTCAACGAGACCTGGGTGGCCGAGCTCGCCACGCGGGACGGGGCCGAGGTGCTCGCCCAGCTCCAGGCGATGATCCCGGCCCGGCTCGACACGCTTCGAGCCATGGAACCCGACGCATGGAACGCCGAGGGGTTCACGCCCGCAGGCAGGGACACCCACGGCCGCTTCATGCGCATCCGGGTCTTCGACTGCTGGATGCACGAGCAAGACATTCGCCACGCCCTCGGGAAACCCGGCCACGACAGCGGCCCAGCCGTCGAGCTCTCCCTTGACGAGATCACCACCGCCGTCGGCTACATCGTGGGACGCAAGGCCGCCGTTCCGGCCGGGGCCTCCATCACCCTCGACCTCACCGGACCCAACCAACGAACGATCCACGTGGCCGTAGCCGAACGGGCCGAAGTCGTTCCGCAGCTACCCGGCCCGGCGACGGCCGTCGTGCGCATGCCAGTCCTCACCTTCACCCGTCTCGCCGGCGGTCGCACCGACCCGACGACATCCATCGACGACGTGCAGCTCAGCGGCGACACGACCCTCGCCCAGACGGTGCTGGACAACCTCGCCTTCACCGTCTAGGTGAGCGTTCCCTCGTGCGATGGATGACGTCGCACGGTGCCATCGATGTGGAGGGCCATCAGCGCGGTAGCGGGTCCACTCGCTGTCCCGTGTGCCGCTGGACGATTCACGACACGCGGCACGCCACGAAGACCGCATCGTCGCCGACGCAAACGCATGCTTCGCGGCGCGGGACGATTCACGACACACGGCACGCCACGAAGACTACGGGCGACGGGTGCTCCCTTGCCCCTCGTGGTGCCGTCCGCGGGTCGTTACCTCGCCACCGAGCAGCGTGGCGGGGAGAGGGCGCCTGAAGGACGGTCGGTGTGCGATCGCCGGCCGGGAGTTCGAGCGTCAGGCCGTCACCGGCGACCGCACTTGCGTAGGGCTCGGCTGTCGGCGAGGGGATGGGCCTCGCCGGTGAGGGTGGCCACGGCGCTGGCGACCTCGGAAAGGCTGGCATGCAAGTAGCGGCCGGTGACCGACACGGGGGCATGGCCGGCGAAGGCCTGGGCGACTGGGTAGCCGGCGAGGCGGCCCACCGCGGTGATGGCGGTGTGGCGCAGCACATGCGCGGAGACCGGGGTGCGGTCGGCCCAGTCCAGGCAGGTGCGGGCGTGGTCGAAGATCGTGCTGTAGCGGCGGGCCGACATCGGGACACCGTTGGAGGTGCGGAACACTGCGTCGTCGATGCCACTACCGGACCCGCGGGCGTCGAGATGGCCCTCGAGCAGCGCGACGAGCGACGGCGAGACGGGTTGTTCGCGTTCGCTGTCGCCCTTCTCACGTAGCCAGACGGCCGCTCGCTTGGGGTCGAGGTCGCGGCGGCGCAGGCTGAGGGCGCCTTCGCGGCGGGCGCCGGACTCGAGGTGGAACCGGATCACCAGTAGGTCGAGGTCGGGGTCGCGGCTGATGGTGCGGACGGCGTCGATCAGCTCGGCCAGCTCGTGGTCGTCGAGGGCCCGGCGTCGGCTGCGGGCGCGGCGGGGTTTGGTCAGCGCGGCGGCGGGGTTGACGCGGATGAGCCCGGCGTCGGTGGCCCGGCGGAACAGTGCCCGCAGCGCGGATACACAGCTCTCCCGTGAGGCGCGGCCGGTGCTGTCGGGGCGGCGACTGCGGGCGCCGGCCGCCGCGGCGTCGACCACGGCGGTGAGGTTCTCGACGGTGACCTCGGCGAGCCGGCGGTCACCGAGATGGGTGGCGGCAAGACGCCAATAGGGCCGGTAGGTGCGGGCGGTCGCCGGGCTGAAGGACGGGGCGATCGTCTCGATGTACGAGCCGACCGTGGGGATCCGGGCGGCGCCGGTGGTGTCCGCCGCGATCAGGTCAGCCAGGTCGAGGCCCAGGGATCGGGCCTCCTCCAACACCATCCGGGCGCGGAGCTGGAGGCGGTTCATTGGGACGACCCCGACAGGAGGTCGCCGAGCCCGTCGAGCGTCGCCACCGGCGCCACCACGACCACCGGAGCGTCGTACCGGGTGCCGACCAGCATTGAGGCGCCCGGTCCCCGGCGCAGCCAGGCCGGAACCCTGAGGCGACCGCGGCCGTCAACCACTATCGGCGCGCCGCCGCAGTCGGCGGCGAGGACCAGCGACACCCGGTTACCGATTCCCCGCAGCACGGTCCGGGTCCCCGGTGTGACGCCGAGCGCGCGGCGGGCCGCAGCCGGGAACGGGATCCGCCCGGCGGCATCGACGCGGGCGACCGACCACTCCCAACGGGGCGGGCCCGGGTCGGGACCAAGATCCAGATCGGCGAGCTGGCGCAGTGCGGTACTGATGCGAGGGTCATGCATCGACCCAGGCTCCGCGTCGCAGTCCCCGAGCGCTGCTACCTGAACACTGGATCGGTGGGATTTTTCCCACTGAGTGGTGGGCGAGGGGGGACTTGAACCCCCACGTCCTTTCGGACACTGGCACCTGAAGCCAGCGCGTCTGCCAATTCCGCCACTCGCCCGAGTGGAGCGCGCACGATAGCAAGGGGCCGGCTGCGGCCTCCACCGGTGATGAACCTCTCCTAGAGTCGCGGCGTGGGTCTCAAAGGGTTTGAACGGCGCGTCGAGCGGATGGTCGAGGGCACCTTCGCGCGGGCGTTTCGCTCCGGCTTGCGCCCGGTCGAGATCGGGCGGCGCCTCACCCGGGAGATGGACGACAACCGCTCGGTCGACGTGCGCGGCCGAACCGTCGTGCCCAACCATTTTGCCGTCGCGCTGGCCGCAGCGGACCACGAGCAGTTCACCGATATCCAAGACACCCTCGTGCGCGAGCTCAGCGACGCGGCCCGCGAGCACGCTCGCGACGAGGGGTATTCGTTCCTCGGTCCCGTCGAGGTCGAGTTCGTCGTCGACGAGCGCATGCACACCGGCGCCTTCCAGATCGAGGGACGCATGCGTGAGGGCACGGGCGGTGCGGGGGCAGGCAGCCTCGTGCTCCCAACGGGCGACCGCGTCGTGCTCGGCGAGTACGTCGTGACGATGGGACGCAACCCCGACAGCACCATCGTGTTGGCCGACCCCAACGTGTCACGCGCCCACGCCGAGGTGCACCCTCGTGGCACCGGCTTCGTCGTCGTCGACCTCGGCTCGACGAACGGATCGAAGGTCAACGGCTCGAAGGTGTCCGAGCATGCGCTCGTCGACGGCGACGAGATCGTCCTCGGCAACACCCACATGCGCTTCGAAGCCTCCTAGTGGGGCGCGCGAGCTGATGTCCGACCAGCTGCTCAACATCCTCAAGCTGGGCCTGCTGTCGCTGATCTACCTGTTCCTCCTGCGCGTCGTGCGCGCCGTGTGGGTCGAGATCGCGCCGCCCCGTGCTGTCGCGGCAGGCAGTGGCCGTCGGGCGCGCCGCCCGGCTGCGCAGCCGTCAGCGCCCGCCGCGCCGAAGGGGAGACGCGGCCGGGGTGCGCCGAGGGAGCTCGTCGCGGTCGAGCCGCCGGAGAAGCTCGGGCAGCGGTACTCGCTCGGCGACGAGCTCACCGTGGGGCGCGCTGCGGGCTGCCAGATCGCGGTGGAGGACACCTACGTCTCGCAGCTGCACGCGCGCGTGTTCACGCGGGATTCGCAGCTGTTCGTCGAAGACCTCGGCTCGACCAACGGGACGTACCTGAACCGGGCCAAAGTAGCTGGGCCGATGGTCATGCAGAAGGGCGACCGGCTTCAGGTCGGCAACACGGTGCTCGAGGTCCGATGAGGTTCGCGTGGGGCTCGGCCACCGACGTCGGCCGCGTGCGCACCAACAACCAGGACAGCTTCCTCGTCGCGCCCGCGATGTGGGCCGTGGCCGACGGCATGGGCGGGCACCGCGGCGGCGAGGTCGCGAGCCACGTCGCCATCGAGACGCTCGCGAGCTCCTACGACGGCGACCATCCGAGCATCGCTGCGCTGCGCGGCGCTGCGGAGGTGGCCAACAGCGCCGTGCACGACCGGGCCGGAGGCGATGCCGAGCTGCAGGGCATGGGTACAACGCTCGTGGCCATCGCCCCGGTCGAAGGTGATGACGGCGAGTCGTTGCTCGCCTGGATCAACATCGGCGACTCGCGGCTGTACCTCTTGCGCGACGGGGAGATCGAGCAGATCTCCGAGGACCACAGTCTCGTCGAGGAGATGGTGCGCGACGGGCGCATCTCGGCAGACGAGGCCAAGACGCACCCACAGCGCAACATCCTCACCCGTGCGCTCGGCATCGACGTCGAGGCTTCGATCGACACCGGCAGCGTCATCCCCTACTCGGGCGATCGCTACCTGCTGTGCTCCGACGGGCTGTTCAACGAGGTCGACGAGGCACGCATGGCAGCGACGCTGCGCCGCCTCGACGACCCGAACGAGGCAGCACAGGAGCTCGTGCGGCTCGCCCTCGAAGGCGGCGGGCGCGACAACATCACCGTCGTCATCCTCAATGTGCTCGACGACGACGGCGCTGCAGCCAAGGCGTCGAGCGGGATCGCCGCGGGCACGGCGGAGGGCCACGCCGATCGGGTCCCCGCGCCGCCTCCGCCCCCGCCCGCGAGCGCGGCTGAACCGAGCCGCTCCGAGCGACGCACCGAACGCAGGGCTGCCAATCCCAGGCGGCTCACGTTGCGCGTCGTGCTGTTCTTGCTCATCGTTCTCGCCGTCGTCGGCGGCACTGCCGTGGCGGTCTTCCGCGTCGCCAGGGGCGGCTACACCGTCAAGGCGCGCGGCACGAGCGTGGTCATCTACCACGGAAACGGCGACCACGTTCTCTGGCTCCGTCCTTCGATCGAGGAGGACCTCGGGACGATCACGGTGCAACCCCGTTACCAACAAGACGTGGCCAAAGGCCAGCACTTCGACTCGCTCAACGCGGCGAAGGCTTACGCCGCGCAGCTCGCGACGAATCAGGCCGCCACCACCACGACGACGACGTCGGTGCCGCCGAGCACCGCACCCACGACGACGATCGCGCTGGCGCCGCCTTGATCGCCGTGCTGCGCCGCCGCACCGAGCTCGGCCTCGTCGTGCTCGCAGTGCTCATCACCGGAGGCCTCTACACCCTCGCCAGCCTCGGGCGCACCGCCGATCTGCCAGCAAACATCGGCCCGTTCCTCGGCGTCGTGCTTGCCCTCTTCGTCGCGGCGCACGTTGCGACACGCCGCCTCGCCCCGGGCGCCGACGGGCTGCTCCTGCCCATCGCCGCGCTCCTCAACGGGGTCGGCTACGTGTTCATCGCCCGCCTCGACGAAGTCGCCAAGCTGCCGAAGGGTTATGCCGCGGCCCAAGCGGGATGGACGGTCATCGGCGTCGGCGCGTTCATCGCAACGCTCATCTTCGTGCGGCGCGTCCGCGACCTGCAGAGCTACCGCTACACGTTCCTCGTGCTCGGCATCGCGCTGCTGATGCTGCCGCTCGTCCCCGGCGTCGGCCAGCAGATCAACGGTGCGCGCATCTGGGTGAAGCTCGGGCCTCTCAGCTTCCAGCCCGGCGAGTTCGCCAAGGTCGTGCTCGCCCTGTTCTTCGCGTCCTACCTGGTCGAAAAGCGCGAGCTGTTGGGCATGGCGACCTTCCCACGCTTGCGCCCAGTGCTCCCTGACCTGAAGCACCTCGGGCCGGTGATCGTCGCGTGGGGCTTCACCGTCTTGATCATGACGGCGGAGAGCGACCTCGGCTCGGCGCTGCTCTTCTTCGCGCTCTTCATGCTGCTGGTGTGGGTAGCGACCGAGCGCTCCGCCTACCTCGGCGTCGGCACCGTGATGTTCGGCTCGGCTTCGTGGTTCGCCTACCGCAACGTCGGCCACGTGACGACACGCGTCGACACGTGGCTCAACCCCTGGTCTGACGCGTCGGGCTCGGGCTTCCAGGTGATCCAGAGCTGGTTCGCCATGGCCTGGGGCGGGGTGTCGGGCACCGGCGTCGGTCTCGGCAACCCCGACCGCATCCCTGTCGTCTACACCGACTTCATCTTCGCTGCGATCGGTGAGGAGCTCGGCCTCCTCGGCACCGTCGCCATCATCGCCTGCTTCTTGCTTCTGGTCGGTTGCGGGCTGCGCATCGCGGTGCGAGCCGATGCGCCGTTCGAGAAGCTGTTGGCCGCTGGGCTGACGATCCTCATCGGGGTCCAGTCGTTCATCATCATGGCGGGCGTCACTCGGCTGCTTCCCCTCACCGGCGTCACGCTGCCGTTCGTCTCCTACGGCGGCTCCTCCCTCGTTGCCAACTACGTGTTGCTGGCCCTGCTCGTGCGCATCAGCGACGACACGGCGCGCCGCAACGGCGAGGTGCTCGAGCGCGAGGAGGTGCGCGTGTGAACAATCAGCTTCGTCGTCTCGGCGCCGGCCTGCTGGCGTGCTACCTCGCTCTCATCACGATGGTCAGCTACATCCAGGTGCTGCACGCCGATGCGCTCAACACGCATCCGCTCAACTCCCGTGGCGTCGTGCGCGACTTCGACCAACCCCGCGGCCAGATCGTCTCGGCCGACGGCGTCGTGCTGGCGCAAACGGAGCCGTCGCCGCCGGGCGACCAGTTCCAGTACCAACGCCGCTACCCGGAGGGCGACCTCTTCGGCCACATCACCGGCTACCTCAACTTCAACTTCGGCGCCACCGGTGTCGAGGCCTCGTACAACGACAAGCTGTCGGGTCACACGGTCGACCAATCGGTCGAGTCGCTCCGAGCGCTGTTCGGTGACAGCGACCCTGCGGGCGATGTGACGCTCACCCTGCGCAAAGATCTACAGCAGTCGGCTCGCGACCTGCTCGGCAGGCAAAAAGGCTCGATCGTCGCGCTCGATCCGCGCGACGGCTCGATCCTCGCGCTGTGGAGCTTCCCGGCCTTCGACCCCAACCCGCTCGCCAGCCACGACGAAGCCGCCGCGAAGGCTGCCCGCGACGCGCTGCTCCCGAACACCGTCGACACGTCGCTGCTCGCGAAGAGCTACCAGAGCCGGTTCTTCCCGGGCTCGACCTTCAAGATCGTCACCGCCTCGGTCGGCGTCGAGAGCGGCAGGGTCACCCCCGACGACCCGTCGTTCCCAACAGGATCCGCATACGACCCGCCGGATGGGAACCCCATCCAGAACTTCGGTGGCGAGGTCTGCGGAGGCACGCTGTTCACCATCCTCGCGATCTCGTGCAACTCGGCCTTCGCCGAGATGGGCGCTGAGCGCATCGGCAAGGACACCATGGTCAACGGCGCCCAGGCGTTCGGGTTCAACGACAAGCCACCGTTCGACCTACCTGGGGCCGCTCGCTCGGTCTTCCCTGCCGACTCCGTCGGACGCTCGAAGGCCTTCCTCGGCCAAGCATCGATCGGCCAGTTCGACACGGCAGCAACGCCGCTCGAGATGGCGATGGTGGCCGGCGCCATCGGGGAGAACGGCGTGATGATGACCCCGCACGTGATGGCCGATGTGCGCGACAAGACCGGCAACGTCACCAGCACCTACAAGCCTCAGATCTGGAAGAACCCCGTGTCAGCGGCGACGGCAACCACGATGCGCGAAGCGATGGTCGGTGTCGTGCAGCACGGCACCGGAACGGCCGCCCGGATCAGCGGAGTGGAGGTCGGGGGCAAGACCGGCACAGCGCAGCTGGGCACGACACCGGCGAGCTCGCACGCTTGGTTCGTCTGCTACGCGGGCCCCTCTGGTGTGCCGGCCACCGTGGCCGTCGCCGTGATCGTCGAAGGCGAGCCCGGCGCGAGCGAGACAACCGGCGGCACCGTCGCAGCGCCGATGGCGCGCCAACTCGTCGAGCAGATACTCGCCGGGCAGGCCGACGGGTCGATCCCGTCACCGGGCGGATGAGCCCGGGTCAGTAGGTTTGTCGATCGATGTCCGAACAGACCGTCTTCAACGGGCGCTACGAGCTGCACCGGCGCCTGGCGCGTGGCGGTATGGCCGACGTGTTCCTCGCGCGCGACCAGCTCCTCGATCGGCCCGTCGCGGTCAAGGTCCTCTTCCCCGAGTTCGCGACCGACCCGTCGTTCGTCGAGCGCTTTCGCCGCGAGGCGCAAAGCGCCGCGAACCTGAACCACCCCAACATCGTCGCCGTCTTCGACTGGGGTCAGGAGCAGGGCACCTACTTCATCGTGATGGAGTACGTCGAGGGTCGCAGCCTCGCCGAGATCCTTCGCGCTGAGGGCCCGCTGCACCCCCAGCGCGCCGCTGAAGTCGGCGCGGACATCGCAGCGGCGCTGGGGTTCGCGCACCGCAACGGTGTCATCCACCGCGACATCAAGCCCGGCAACGTGCTCGTATCGCCAAGCGGTCAGGTCAAGGTCGCCGACTTCGGCATCGCCCGCGCCTTTGGGGCTGGTGCAGAGCAGAACCTCACCCAGGCCGGATCCGTGATGGGCACGGCGACGTACTTCTCGCCAGAGCAGGCACAGGGGCTGCCGCTCGACCCTCGCAGCGATCTGTACTCCCTGGGCATCGTGCTCTACGAGATGGTGACGGGGCGACCCCCGTTCACCGGCGACAGCCCGGTGGCCATCGCCTACAAGCACGTGCAGGAGCAGCCACCGCGGCCCCGTCAGCTCAACCCCGACATCCCCGCTGACCTCGAAGCTGTCATCGGCAAGCTGCTCGCCAAGAACCCGGCGACCCGCTACGCATCGGCTGAAGATCTGCGCGCCGATCTGCGCCGGTTCCGCGAGGGCCAGCGTCCTCTCGCTGCCGGCGAGGGCGCTGCCGCAGCAGCGGCATCAGCGGGCGGGGCCGGCGCCACCCAGGCCGTGGCTGCCACCCAGGCCGTGCGCGCGACGCGGGCAGTGCACGCCGCGCCGCGCGAACGCTACGAGGAGCCGCCGCGCCAGCGAAGCGGCGCCTTCCTCGTCGTGCTCATCGCATTGCTCCTCGCGCTCGCCGGGTTGCTCTTCGCGTTGGCAAAGGTGCTCACCGGCGACAGCGGCAAGGCGCCCACGGCCGAGTTGCAGATCCCTGACAACCTCGTGGGTCAGACGCAGGAGGAGGCCACGACGAGGATCAAGTCTGCGAGCGCGCAGTTCACCGTCGAGGTCGTCACGAAGAAGAACGACACGGTGGAGACGGGCAAGGTCATCGAGGTGAACCCAGCGCAGGGGAGCAAGGTCAGCGTCGAGAAGGGCAAGACCCAGACGGTGACGTTGACCGTCAGCGCCGGGGCAGACACGGTGAGGATGCCGAACGTGATCGGCACGCCCTCGTGTGAAGAAGCCCAGGCGCTGCTCAACAACGCGCCCTATGGCATCAAGGACGTGACATGTGCTGACGCTCCGAGCGACGACGCGAGCGTGCCGATCGGGCAGGTCACAGGTCAGGAGCCCAAGAAGGACTCCGATGTCGCCAAGGACACCCCGGTGAAGCTCACCGTGTCGAGCGGCCCACCGAAGGTCGCGATCCCGCCGGTGGCCGGCGACGACTTCAACCAGGCGACGAAGATCCTCCAAGACGCGGGGTTCAAGACCCAGCGCAAGGATGAGGCATCCGACACGGTGAAGGCCGAGACGGTGATCCGCACCGAGCCAGGCGAAGGCGAAGCCGAGAAGGGCGCGACGATCACGATCGTCGTGTCGACGGGCAAGGTCCAGGTGAGCGTGCCCCCCGTCATCGGGCTCTCGAAGGCCGGCGCGGAGTCAGCCATCAACGGCGCGGGGCTCATCCCCCAGGGGCAGTGCGAGCTCGACGTCGGCGCCCCCGCGAGCGGGTCGGTCACCTCGCAGAGCCCCGACCCCAACGCCAAGGTCGACTCGGGGACCGTGGTGAGCTTCAAGTACAAGTCGCCCGACCCGACCTGCGCGTAGCTAGCCGACAGCCTTCACCCCGAGGAAGTTGCGCAGGAGGTCGTGGCCGGCCGCGGTCAGGACCGATTCGGGATGGAACTGCACCCCCTCGATCTCGTGCTGCTTGTGCCGCAGGCCCATGATCGTCCCGTCGTCGGTCTCGGCTGAGATCTCGAGCTCATCGGGCAGCGAGGACCGCTCGACGATGAGCGAGTGGTAGCGGGTCGCGACAAAGGGGTTGGGCAGCCCGACGAAGACGCCCTTGTCGTCGTGGTGGATGAGCGAGGTCTTGCCGTGCATGACCTGACGCGCCCGCACGACGCGACCCCCGAAGACCTGCCCGATGCACTGGTGGCCCAGGCAGACGCCGAGGACAGGGCAACGCCCCGCAAACGCCGCGATGACCGCGTTCGAGACGCCGGCGTGATCCGGGACGCCCGGACCGGGGCTCACGAGCACAGCATCGGGGTCGAGAGCCGCCAGCTCCTCGATTCGGCGAGCGTCGTTTCGATGGACCAAGGGATCGGCCCCGAGCTCGCCGAGATACTGGACCAGGTTGTAGGTGAACGAGTCGTAGTTGTCGATCACGAGCACGCGCGCTGACATCGATCGAGGAGGGTAGCCGTGGGCAGGCCAGCGGCTGTAGGGCTTGACGGAGAACCGCTACGTTTGGCCGCCATGGCGAAGCCGGCCAAACGCAAGGTCCAAGGTGGTGGGCGTGTGACCCCGAAGGGCGGCAGCGTCGCGTCGAGGTCGGCGACGAAGCCTTCGACCAACGCCCCCGAGGCGAGCTCGCGTTACACGCCGCCGATCCCGCCCTCGGTGAAGGTCAGCCCGATCTGGGTGCCGATCCTGATGTTCGTCCTGCTGGGCGCTGGCACCCTGGTGATCCTGATCAACTACACCGACACGCTGTGGGGTACGAGCAACTGGTACCTGCTCGGCGGGCTCACCAGCATCCTCGGCGGCATCATCACCGCGACGCAATACCACTGACTTCGCGCGCAGGTAACGAGGAGATGACGTCTCGGCGCACGTCATGTGGCGGGCGAGTTACAACGGTGTGACCCTCCCCAGGGTTGCGCACAACCTGTGGACGAGGCCACCCCCCACGGGCGCACTCAGTCGTACAGCGGCGCGACGAGATCCATGTCTTCCAGGCAATGGCGGGGGGCCTCGGGGACCTCGTCGTTGCTTGCGGTCATGCGCACCTCGGTCCCGCAGATCGAGCAGCGATAGAGGATCTTGACCTTGCGCAGCTCACCCGGCGGCGGAGGCTCCGGGATCGGGCGCGCCAGGCCGCCCAGCATGGCGCGGCCGAGCTTCCAGATGGCGAGCCCGACGAGGATCGCAACGGTGACCTTGAGGGCGAACATGGCGGGGGTCGCCCCGAGGGGCGCCGCTCAGCGTAGGTCGCGGGGGCCCGTCAGCCCAGGCGCTCGATGATGGTGGCGTTGGCCATGCCGCCGCCTTCGCACATCGTCTGCAGGCCGTAACGGCCCCCCGTGCGCTCGAGCTCGTTGAGCAGGGTGCCCATGAGCTTCGAGCCGGAGCACCCAAGGGGGTGACCGATGGCGATGGCGCCACCGTTGACGTTCACCTTGCTCATGTCGGGATGCAGCTCCTTCTCCCACGCGAGCACCACCGAAGCGAACGCTTCGTTGATCTCGACGAGGTCGATGTCTTGCAACTTCAGACCCGACTTGGCGAGCACCTTCTCGGTGGCCGGGATCGGGCCCGTGAGCATCGTGACCGGATCGACGCCGGCGAGGGCGAAGGTATGAAAGCGCGCTCGGGGTGTGAGGCCCAGTTCGCTTGCCTTCTCCTCGCTCATGATCAGCACTGCCGAGGAGCCGTCGGTGATCTGTGACGAGTTGCCTGCTGTGACCTTGCCGTCGGGCTTGAACGCGGGCTTCAGCCGTCCGAGGCTCTCGACGGTGGAGTCAGCTCGGATGCCCTCGTCGGCGGTGACGAGCTCGTCCGACTCGATGACCTTCTTGGTCTCCTTGTCGATGCGCTTCTCGGCGACGGGGATGATCTCTCGCTCGAATCGACCCTCGGCGGTGGCCTGCGCGGCACGGCGGTGGCTCTCCGCGGAGAACGCGTCGAGGTCCTCGCGGCTGAGGCCCCACTTGTCGGCGATGAGCTCGGCCGAGATGCCTTGGGGCACGAGGCCACCGACGCCGGCGTAGCGCATGCCGACCGTCTCGCCGAACGGGAACCCGAAGGTGCCGTCACCAACCGAGGCGCCCATCGGTACCAAGGTCATGACCTCGATGCCGGCTGCTATGACCACCTCGTAAGCCCCGGCCATCACGCCCTGCGCCGCGAAATGTGCAGCCTGCTGTGACGACCCGCACTGGCGGTCGATGGTGGTGCCCGGCACCTCCTCAGGGAACCCCGCCGCGAGAGCTGCGTTGCGCCCGACGTTGATCGACTGCGCGCCGGCCTGCATGACGCAGCCCATGATGACGTCCTCGACGAGAGCGGGGTCGAGGTCGCTGCGGGTGACGAGCGCCCTGAGGCTCTCGGCTGCGAGGTCGACGGGATGCCAGCCCGAAAGCTTCCCATAGCGCTTGGCGCCTGCGGTGCGGACGGCGTCGACGATGACCGCGGTGGGCATGTTCTCTCCTTGTATGCCTGACGGAACTGACTTGACCGAGCGGTCAAGAGTGTTGCCCCGTGGGCTGCGCGGGGTCAAACGCCCTGCGACATCGAGTGTTCCCGTGTGGTGGTATGGAGTCCCACGGAGGCGACGGACGGGGGAACGCGCATGAGCACGGTCAGCAGCGACGACATCGCCCGCGAGGTCGAGGGTCAGACCCTCGCCACGATGTTCCTCGCCACCGTCGCGTCGAGCGGTGAGCGGACAGCCCTGCGCTGGCAGCACGGTGATGCTTGGGCCAGTTGGACGTGGGCCGAGTACGGGGCAGAAGTTGCGCGGGCAGCGGCGGGCTTCCGAGCGCTCGGCGTCGAGCCAGGCGACCGCGTCGTGCTCATGCTGCGCAACGTGGCGGAGTTCCATGTTCTCGATCTCGCTGCGGTGTTCTGCGGCGCCACGCCCGTGTCGATCTACAACTCCTCGAGCCCCGACCAGGTCGCGTACCTCACCGAGCACTGCGGGGCGAAGGTCGGAGTGGTCGAGGACATCGGGTTTCTCGAGCGCTTCGCGAAGGTGCGCGACGAGCTGCCGGAACTGCGCGACCTCGTCGTCGTGCGCGACCCCGATCGCTTGGCGGGCGACCAGGCCATCGCGTGGGACCGGTTCACCGGCAACGGGTCGCTCGACCTCGAAGCGCACGCTTCGCTCGTCACGCCCGACACGTTGGCCACGGTGATCTACACGTCCGGTACGACCGGCCCGCCCAAGGGCGTGATGATCGACCACCGCAACGTCGCCTGGACCGCAGAGTGCCTCCGCCTCGCTCTCGCCGAGGCCAGCGACCCGACGGGCTTCCGTGTGGTGTCGTACCTCCCGATGGCCCACATCGCCGAGCGGATGACGAGCCACTACGCGGGCATCCTGAACGGCTACGACGTGGCCTGTTGCCCCGACCCCTCGCTGCTTGGCCCGTTCCTGAGAGAGGTGCGCCCCGACATGGTCTTCGGGGTGCCGCGGGTGTGGGAGAAGCTGGCAGCGGGCGTGCAGGGCGCGTTGGCGGGTGACGCCGAGAAGAAAGCTGGCTTCGACCAAGCCGTGGCCGTCGCCGCGCCAATCGCGATCGACCGTTCGTGGGGGCGATCGACGGCCGAACAGGACGCGACGTGGGATGCGTTGCAGGCCAAGGTCTTCACGCCGGTGCGCGCCATGCTCGGCCTCGATCGACTGGTGCTCGCGATCACCGGCGCGGCGCCGATCCCCCGGGAGCTCCTGGAGTGGTTCAACGCCACTGGTGTCCCGCTCTCGGAGATCTACGGCATGTCGGAGAACTGCGGGCCGATGACATGGACGCCGGTGCGCATCAAGCCCGGCACCGTCGGTCCCGCGTGCCCGGGTGTCGAGGTGCGCCTCGCCGACGACGGCGAGGTGCTGTGCAAAGGCGGCAACGTGTTCCGGGGCTACCTCAACGACACGGAGAAGACGGCCGAGGCCCTCGACGACGACGCGTGGCTGCACACAGGCGACATCGGCTTGCTCGACGAAGACAGCTACCTGAAGATCGTCGACCGCAAGAAGGAGCTGATCATCACAGCGGGCGGCAAGAACATCAGCCCAGCCAATCTCGAGGCGGCTCTGAAGTCGATCCCCCTCATCGGGCAGGCCTGCGCGATCGGCGACCAACGCCCGTTCGTCTCAGCGCTCGTGGTGCTCGATCCCGAGGTCGCGCCAGCGTGGGCCGCCAGCCACAGCATCACAGCTACCTCGTTGGCCGGTCTGGCGACCGACGCTGACGTGATCGCGGAGGTCGAGCGCTGCGTCACCGAGGTGATGGCCGGGTTCAACAACGCCGAGCGCGTGAAGAAGGTGCGGGTCCTCGGCGAGGAGTGGCTGCCCGACTCCGAGGAGCTGACACCGACGTCGAAGCTCAAGCGCCGCGGCGTGCACGCCAAATACCACGACGAGATCGAAGCGCTGTACACCTAGGTCAGGCGGCAAGCGGAGCCGCCCAGAAATGGACCGACCGCGATTCGGCGGCCTCGTAGCCTGACCGGCTTGCCCGCAACGCTCATCGCCCGCTCCATCTCGATCTCCTTCGGCGACCACGTCGTGCTCTCCGGCGTCGGTCTCCTCGTCGCGCCCGGGGCCCGCATCGGTGTGATCGGACCGAACGGCACGGGCAAGACCACATTGCTGCGAATCCTCTCGGGCGCGCAGCAGGCCGATGGCGGCACGGTCGCCGTGGCACCGCTCGACTCGACGGTGGGCCATCTCCCCCAGGAGCCCGAGCGCCGAACCGGCGAGACGGTCCGCGACTTCCTCGCTCGACGCACGGGCGTCGCCGCCGCCACCCTCGAGCTCGAAGCCGCGACGCTCGCGCTCGCCGATCACGCCGGAGGGGCCGACGATCGCTACGCCATCGCGCTCGAACGCTGGCTCGTCCTCGGGGGTGCCGACCTGGACGCGCGCATCGCGCCGTTGTGGGCCGAGCTCGGACTCCCCGCCGAGCTGCTCGACCACGACATGACAACGCTGTCGGGCGGGCAGGCGGCGCGCTCGTCGCTCGCCGCGATCCTCCTCGCCCAGTTCGATGTCTTCCTCCTCGACGAGCCGACGAACGATCTCGACTTCGACGGGCTCGAGCGCCTCGAGCGCTTCTTGGATGGCGTG
Source organism: Acidimicrobiales bacterium (assembly GCA_051000215.1). Lineage (GTDB taxonomy): Bacteria > Actinomycetota > Acidimicrobiia > Acidimicrobiales > JACDCH01 > JBPCON01. The sequence continues at coordinate 32,275 of JBPCON010000052.1, read as the reverse complement.
GCAGCAGGCGTGGTCATCGTGTCGCACGATCGGGCGTTCCTCGAGCGCAGCATCACATCCGTGCTCGAGCTCGACGTGAACAGCCACGAGGGGCGGCTCTTCGAGGGCGGCTGGCTCGCGTACCTCGACGAGCGGGCCACCACGAGGCGCCACGCGGAGGAGGCCTTTGCCGACTACACCGACAAGCGGCGCGGCCTCGAGGATCGGGCCCGCTCGCAACGGCAGTGGGCTGTGTCGGGCGCGCGAAAGGTGAAGGGCAAGGCCACCGACCACGACAAGGCGCAACAGGGCTTCCGTCTCAACCGCACCGAGAGGCAGGCATCCAAAGTTCGCATCACAGAGAAGGCACTGCAGCGCCTCGACGTCGTCGACAAGCCGTGGGAAGGGTGGGACCTGCAGTTCTCGATCGCGACCGCACCTCGCAGCGGTGCAGTCGTCGCGCGATTGTCCGGCGCGGTCGTGGAGCGCGGGACGTTCCGGCTCGGCCCGATCGACCTCGAGGTCGGTTGGGCCGAACGCATCGCCGTTCTCGGCCCCAACGGCAGCGGCAAGACGACGCTGCTCGCTGCTCTCCTCGGGCGCATGCCCCTCGCCGCTGGCGAGCAGTGGCTCGGCCCCGGCGTCGTGGTGGGCGAGCTCGACCAGGCGCGGCGCAGGCTGTCGGGCGCGGAGTCGGTGCTCGCAGCCTTCTGCGCCGAGGCCGGAATCGCCGTGCAGCAGGAGGCCCGGTCGCTTCTCGCCAAGTTCGGCATCGACGCCGATCACGTCACGCGTCCCGCCATGTCGCTGTCACCAGGTGAGCGCACCCGCGCTGTGCTCGGGCTGCTGCAGGCCACAGGCGTGAACTGCCTGGTGCTCGACGAGCCCACCAACCACCTGGACCTGCCTGCCATCGAGCAGCTCGAGCGCGCGCTCGATGCCTACGACGGCACCCTCCTGCTCATCACCCACGACCGCCGCCTCCTCGACGCCGTGCGCATCGACCGCCGCGTCGAGCTCGCCTAGTCGCGCCGACCACGCGTCCGACCACGCCGAGCAGATACGAACCGCGCGTAGCCTCAGGAGGTGAGCGACGAGACCTCGGCCAAGCTTCGCTATCTCGGGCAGCTGGCGCGCGGGCCGATCGAACACCTCGAGTGTTTTCCGGCGCCGCAAGGCTGCACGCTCGTGCGCTTCACGTGCGACGAGGTCACCTCGCTGTGCCCGGTGACCGGCCAGCCCGACTTCTCGACGGTCCAGATCGACTACACACCCAACCTCAGCTGCATCGAGTCGAAGTCGCTCAAGCTGTACCTGTGGTCGTTCCGTGACCGGGCGGCCTTCTGCGAGGCCCTCGCTGTTGAGATCGCCGAAGAGGTCCGACGTGCGGCCGAGCCACTTCACGTCAAGGTCTGCGTCACGCAGTCGGTCCGTGGTGGCATCACGACCGAGGCGACGGCCGAGCTCCCCTGACCAGGGCCCTTCGCTGAGCTACACAGGACCGGTGTAGGTGCAGCCGGTCGTGCACGTCTCCTCGACGACGACCTTGGCCAGAGCCGGGAGAGACACGGCGATCCGATCCCAGATCCACGCCGCGAGCACTTCGCTCGTCGGGTTGGCGAGCCCGTCGACCTCGTTGAGGTAGCGGTGATCGAGCGCGTCGTGCACCGGCTGCCAGGCGGCGCTCAGCGTGGCGAAGTCGGCGATCCAGCCGCTCTGCACGCCCGGCTCGCCCGCGACATGGATCGTCACTCGGAACGAGTGGCCGTGCAGCCGCGCGCACTTGTGTCCCTCCGGCACGTTCGGTAGGTGGTGCGCTGCCTCGAGCGCGAACGACTTCCAGATCTCGGTGCTCACCGGATGCCCAGCGCCTTGTGGGTCTGGAGGCTGAGATGCCAACTCGGGTGCGCGAGGCACCAGCGCACGCACGCCTCGGTGTTGGCCGCGGCGTCGGGGCCGTCCATCGGCTGCACCGACAGACGCGTGAATGCCAAGCCTTCGTAGCTCTCGGGTTCGACGCCAGGTTGGGGATGCACGACCTTGAGCTCATCGCCTTCGCGCACGACGAGCTCGGCGCCGGCCTTGGGGCTGACGCACACCCAGTCAACGCCGCGTGGCACCGGCCTCGTCCCGTTCGTCTCGATCGCCACGACGAAGCGCTCTGCGTGGAGCGCATCGATCAGGAGCTCGTCGAGCTGCAGGAGCGGCTCGCCCCCAGTGCAGACCACGAACCTGTCGCCCCCAACTCGCGTCGGCCAGAACGTGGCGACGTGCCGGGCGAGCTCGTCGGGCAGGGCGAACTGCCCGCCGCCGTCACCGTCCGTGCCGACGAAGTCGGTGTCGCAGAACGTGCAGACCGCGTCGGCGCGGTGCTCCTCGCGGCCCGACCACAGGTTGCACCCGCTGAACCGGCAGAACACTGCAGGGCGACCGGTGTGCGCGCCCTCGCCCTGCAAGGTGAAGAAGGTCTCCTTGACGCGGTAGCCCATCAGCGGTACGTGGTCGGATCGGCGATGCCAGCCTCGACGAACCCCTTGCGACGCAGGACGCACGCGTCACACTCCCCGCACGCCGCGCCGCGCTCGTCGGCCTCGTAGCAGCTGACCGTCATCGCGTAGTCGACACCGAGCTGGGTGCCGGCCTCGATGATGCGCGCTTTGGTCATCGCGATGAGCGGGGTGTGGATGGTCAGCTCGGTGCCTTCGACCCCGGCTCGTGTCCCGAGGCGGGCCATCGCCTGGAAGGCCTTGATGAACTCGGGGCGGCAATCCGGGTAGCCGCTGTAATCGAGTGCGTTGACGCCGATGAACACCTCGGCCGCGCCGAGCACCTCGGCCCAGGCCATCGCGAACGACAAGAAGATCGTGTTGCGCGCGGGCACGTAGGTGATCGGCACGTCTTGGCCCATGGCGGCTTCGTCGCGCCCCTTGGGCACCTCGAGAGTCGAGTCGGTGAGAGCGGAGCCGCCGAACATGCCGAGGTCGATCGTGGCGACGCGGTGCTCCACGAGACAGAGCGCGGCAGCGACGCGCGCCGCGGCGGTCAGCTCCGAGTCGTGGCGCTGGCCGTAGCGAAAGCTCAACGCGTGCACCGCAAACCCGTCGCGCTGCGCCATGGCGGCGACCGTGGCGGAGTCGAGACCACCGGAGAGCAGGACGACGGCGGGAGGCTTCACGAAGGCATCAGCGTACGAGTCCCCGTCGACGGATTCCGAGGCCGTGGCGCAGTGCGGTCCTACGGTGGCCTCGTGGCAGCGACCAACGTGCTCGACATCGACGGTAGCCAGGGCGCGAAGTGCCGCTTCTGATGGGTCAGCCCTCGTCGCGCGATGTCGACGGAGGCGCGCGCGCAGACGGCGCGCAAGGTCGCATCGTCCGGCTCCTGGGTGCCGCCGCCTTGCTCGATGTGCTCGGCGCGGCGGTCGCGATGCGCAACCGCGAGTTGCGCGGTGAGCCGTACGGCATCTCCTGCCCCGCCGATCTCCCGTTCCCGATCGAGGTGATCGTGTGGGGCTCGGCTACCTCGGGGCCAGTCGCGCTCGACGTCGCAGCGTTCGCTGCCAGCCGCCGACTCCCCGGCCGGCGCATGGGCCTCGCACTCGCGGCTCTCGGGTCGCTCCGAGCAATCGGCGTTCTCGGCGAACCTGCGACCTGGGGGCGGCGGCGCTCGCGCCTCGCGGTGCTCCTTGCGATTTGTCACCTGGCCGTCGCAGGCGAGCTTGTTCGCGCAACGATGCGAGGCCGAGAAGGAGCCGCATCGATATAGGCCGCGTGCGCAGTTGACTCCGTTGCCGATCCACACGACAGCGAGCGGGCTCGCAAGCAGCGCGGTGAGCTCGATGAGCCGTCCCATCAGTGCCGATGGCGCCCTCCGGTCATCAGGTGGCCGGCCGCGCGACAAGTCGCTTGCTGAACCGTCGACGCTTGGCGAGAACCCCGCGTCGAACGAACATCTGGAATCGCTCTTGGTCTTCGGCGCTGAGCTTGCCGCCCTTGGAGTCGGTGATCTCGAAGCGATCGATTGCCAGTCCGCCCTCCTGGGTCACCTTGGCGGATCGCACGTCGACGGTCGCAGCCGCGAACGCGGCCGCGAGCGAGTGCAGCAACCCCGGCTGGTCTGGCGCTCGAACCTCGCAGATCGTGTGCCAGGGCGACGCCGCTTGGTCGAAGTCGATGCGGGCGTCGTCAACGGGCTGAGACTCGATGGCCGCGTCGAGTGCGGCCCGGATGGCCGCCTCCAGGGCCTGGAGACCGGGTTGAGCACCGAGAGGGATGTGGAACGTGTCGATGACCGAACCGTCGTCCCAGCTGGCGAGCACCGCCTCGTCAACGGAGAGGCCAGCGTCGGCCAGAGCGCGGGTTATCGCCGCGAGCAGCCCGCGCTGGTCGTGGGCGGCGACGCTGATCAACCAACCGGCGGAGGAGCTTGGCTCGGCCGCAACTTTTATGCGCTGTGCACGGTTGAGCTGCCCGAGGAGAAGCGCGTGACCGGCGAGGGCTTCAGGAGAGACGCGCAAGACGTAGTCGCGGGGTGCGGCGGAGACGCGGGCACGAGCGGCCGTGTTGCCGTTCAACATGGCGAGTGCATCCCGCTTGTGCAGCTCCGCCCGGTTGCGGGCGTCCGTGCTGGACAGATCAGGGCGAGCGAGCTCTGACTGGATGAGGTCGTGCAGTGTGCGAATGCGCTCGAGCTCCCACCTCTCGCGACCAACCGCCCGCAGCGCGCTCAGGAGGTAGAGGGCCCGTGCACGTTCCGCTGAGCCCAGGTGGTCGGCGAGCTGGAGGACGGGCTGTTCAGTGAGGCCGCCCGGCTGGTGCGCTGCCGCCCATAGGAGATCGCGGTCGGCGATGAGCGCGGCGATCGCCTGGCGTGCATCATCGGGGATCGGCAGCCGCAACATCGCGGTGCGAGCGGTCTGGACTGGATCGGGTTCGTCCTCGAGGGTTTCGGCGAAGAGGACGGCGAGCAGGAGGTGGTCGATGTGGTCGAGCTTGCGGACCGCAAGCGCGAGGGGGTCGTCGGCATCGAGCTGCCGGAGGCGTTCCATGGCCCGAAACCGTCGGCTCTGCAGCGGGTCGAGTGCGTAGTCGTCATCGGCTCGTTGCTGTAGCGCTGCGTCGAGCTCGGGGAGGGCTCGGGCGAGGACCCCGGTCGTCTGCAGGAAGCGCCATGACCGAGCGTTGCCCCGCTCGGTCACATCCAGCAGCTTGTCGAGCAGCGCTGAGGACCACACAAGGGGGTCGTCGGGGTTGCGCGCCAGCCAGTCCAGCAGCTCACCTGCCGGCCGACGACGCGCCGCGGCGATGGCGGCGTCAAGTGCCAGCGGAAGTGCGAGTTCGTCAGGTGGCTGCGCGGTGAGCCCGACCTCCTCGTTCGTCACCCGCAGCCATCCCCCGGCCGGAGCGGGCGTGTTTGCCGGCGTTGCTTCGGGCTCGCGACCGCTGCGGAGTTGGGCGAAGCGGATCTTCAGGAGCTGGGGTGTGGCGAGGGTGGTGACGAGCACGACAAGGAGGAGCGCGGCGTAGAGGTCGTTGTCGAGCACGTGGTTCTGAAGGCCGAGCGTCGCGAAGATCAGCCCGACCTCGCCCCGGGGCAGCATGCCGAGACCGATGAGCGCCTTGTCGCCTGGTGTGCCGATCGCGCCGAGCGGTGACACAACCTTCCCGACGACGGCGACGACCAGCAGGATGGCGGCATCGCGCAGCACGCCCGTCTTGAAGAACGAGCCCACGTCGGCGTCGATGCCGATCTGCAGGAAGAACACCGGGATGAAGAGGTGACCGACGGGCGCCAGCTCGCGGCGGATGCGCCCGGACTGGGCCGTCTTCGACAGCGCGATGCCCGCGACGAACGCCCCGACGATCGGGGCGAGCTGAGCGGCGTCGGCCACCTCAGCGAAGCCGAGCGTGAAAGCGAGAGCGAGAGCAACGAGCGTGCCCGTCGAGCGCGAGACACGCTCGACGATGGCGAACAGCGGCGGCGCGGCCCGCACGCCGATGAGTCCGCCGAGCACGAGGAACGCAACGGCAACGGCCACGATCCCGGCTACCGAGAGGGCCGACACCGAGCCTTCTGTGACGAGGCGAACCACGACGGTGAGCACGACGAGTCCCATGACGTCATCCGCGACCGCCGCGCCGAGGACGATGCGCGCCTCGGTCGTCGCCAGTGCTCGCAGATCGCCGAAGACCCGAGCCGTGATGCCGACGCTCGTCGCGGTCAGAGCCGCTCCGACGAACAGCGCCGTCTTGAAGTCGTTGCCGATGACCACCATGGCCCCCGTGCCGAGCACGAGCGGCGTGACCACGCCGACAGTGGCGACGAGCATCGACGCCCGGCCGACCTTTGCAAGCTCACCGAGGTCCATTTCGATGCCCACGTCGAGCAGGAGCAGGATCACGCCGATCTCGCCGAGGGTGCGCAGCACCTGGTCGTCGAGGCCAACAGCGTTGAGCACCGATGGGCCGACGAGGATGCCGGCGACGATCTCGCCGACGACGGCGGGTATGCCGATGCGCTCGGCGAGCTCCGCCGCCGCCTTGGCGGCGATGAGCACGATCAGGATGTGGCGGAGGATCTCGGCAATGTCCACGGGTCGTCTGTCCAGAGCTTGTCGGTCGGACGCTGACGGCGCACAACGGGCGGGCACGGTTCGGACGTGCCCGCCCGTTGGAGAGAGCCCAGTTCAGCCGATCAAGGGACCGAGGCGGGCTCGTCCGGCGGCGTGTCGTACTCGTGGATGATCCGCTCGAACTCGGGGTAGGCGAACGACCCCATCTCCACGAGATCGAGGCCCTCCATCTCCTCGTCCGCTGGGGGCCGGATACCGCCCTTCATCAGCATGTTCTGGAGCTTGAAGAAGGCGAAGGCGACGGCGAACATGACCGTGCAGATGACAAGCGCGCCGATCGCCTGGGCCCCGAGCTGCTGGAGCCCGAGCTTGAAATTGCCACCGAAGATACCTATGACACCTCGTCCGTCCTTGGCCAGGTCGCTGGTCGTCGTCGCGTTCCAGCCGGCGCCGTAGTAGCCGTTGGCGAACAGGCCGATGGAGAGCACGCCCCAGATGCCACAGACGCCGTGCACGGAGATGGCCCCGACGGGGTCGTCGATGCCGCGGTTCTCAAAGAAGTGTGCCGCCCACACGACGAGCACGCCGGCAACTGCACCGATGACAGCCGCGCCCCATGGGTCCACGAACGCGCAGGGGGCGGTGATGGCGACGAGCCCGGCGAGCATGCCGTTGACCATCATGCCGGGATCCGGCTTCTTCAGCTTGTCGACGTACATCATGTAGAACATCGAGGCGCAGGCCCCGACGGCGGCCGCAAGCGCTGTGTTGGCGGCGACGGTGGCGAACTGGATGTCCGTCGCGGCGAAGGTGGATGCGGCGTTGAAGCCGAACCAGCCGAACAGCAGGATGAAGCAGCCGAGCATCGCCATGGGGACGTGGTGGCCCGGCAGCGTGTTGGCCGAGCCGTCCTTGTTGAACTTCCCGATGCGTGGGCCGAGCACGAGAGCGCCGGCGAGGCCGGCGACACCGCCCATGGCGTGCACGACGCCGGACCCCGCGAAGTCGACGTAGCCGTAGCCGAGGTTCATCGAGTCACCGAGCTTGGCCAGCCAGCCGCCGCCCCATGTCCACGCGCCGAACAGCGGGTAGTAGATGGCGCCGCAGAACAGGCCCCAACCGACGAAGGCCTTCCACTTCCACCGCTCGGCCATGGCCCCGGTCGGGATGGTGGCCGTCGTGTCCATGAAGGCAACCATGTAGAGGAAGAAGCCGAGGGCCGCGGCGCCGGCGCCGCCGGGTCCGACGAGGTCGGTGAGCGCGAATCCGCCCTTCCAGAGGAAGACCCAGTTCCCGGACCCGATGGCCGCATCGCCTGCCGCCTTGTCGAACCCGATGAGCGGGAGCGAGTAGCCGCCGAACATCAGCCCGAAGCCGACGAGGTAGTAGCCGAGGAAGCCGAGGCCGAAGACGGCGAAGTTGGTGCTCACCACGTGGGCGGCGTGCTTGGCTCGGCAGAAGCCTGTCTCCACGAGTGCGAAGCCGGCCTGCATGAAGATGACCAGTGCACCGCCGATCACCACCCAGAGCAGGTTGGTCTGGTGACCGAGGGTGTCGACCGCGGTCTGCACGCTCTCAGGCGTCGGGGCGTCCTGCGCATGAGCGATGCCGGAGAACGCAACGACCGCACCCCCTGCGACGACGATCCCGGCCAGAGCCTTGTGCCGCATGAGCGTGCCTCCTCTCGATCGAGAGCGGGGGCGTAGGGACATGTAGGGGGTCCTTTCAGCGCGTTCCAGGGTGCGGCCGACCCGTTGTCTGACCTGCTCCTGAACGTAAGAAACCGCTGTCACGCGGTCGTTTCTCGCCGGTGAAGCGCCCACTTCGATCGCGTGCATCCTCTGCGCGAGAAATCTGTACAGATTGCAGCATGGGTGCCGGCAGGCGGAAGGCGCGCCTGCTGTGGCCTGCGACAATGGAGCGATGGACGCTGCCGATGACAACCCACGAGAGCTCGACCGCAGGAAGATCCGGCTCGGGCTCGCCATGGTCTCGGTCGTCGTCGTCATCGCGGTCGCGATGTTCTTCATCGTCGAGGCGCCGGCGGGCAAGGCGCTCATGTTCGCCATCGCCCTCACCGCTTTCGTCCGCGCCTACCTGTTGTCGAGGCGGGTCCGGACCGGCGAGTAGCGGTTCCTTACAAGGGCGGCTCACCGACTTCCAGCAGGTAGCCCACCGCGCGAACGGTGTGGATGGTGATGCCCAGCGGTCGAACCCTTCGGCGAACGCGTTGCATCGCAGTGTCGAGCACGCGAGCGAGGTCGGTCGCCTGGTCGGGCCGTACGTGGGCGAGGAGCTCGGCGCGGGTAACGATCTTGCCAGCATCGTTGACCAACGGCTCGAGCAGGGCCAGCTCGACTGGCGGCACGGCGCGCCACATCCGGCCGCGGCGGAGCAGCCCATCCTCGTTGAGCAGGATCGGCAGCCCGCGCAGCGCTCGGTCTCGTAGAACGAGCTCGCGGGCGCGAACCTCGACCCGGTCGATCGGCAGCCGCACCCAGTCCTCGAGCGGATCCCATGTCGGCGGGGGCGCCCCGTCCGCCTTGATCAGCAGGATCCGAGGGGTGCCCGAAGCGGCCAGATCGTCGCGCTCCACCGCGGATTCGGGCCAGCAGAGTCGCACCACCTCGACGCCGAAGGCGATCGCTCTTCGTTCAGACGGGTCGATCAACTCGGCGCTCTCCGGTGCCGTGTCGTGGTACATGGATCTCGTCTCCAGAGCGTAAGGCGTCCGCGGACGCCGCCAACCCCGTCGGCTTCTGAGAGCTGGTCTTTCTTGGTGGAGACGATGGGACTCGAACCCACGACCCCCTGCTTGCAAAGCAGGTGCTCTAGCCAGCTGAGCTACGTCCCCGAGGGCGCTGATCGTAGCGGTCGTCCATCGGCGGGCCTGCTCGCTATGCAAGCGCGAACATCGGCTACGACTTGTCACGTGGACGAGATCGTCGAGCGGGCGCTCGGCTACCCCTACGACCGGCCGGCGGGCTCGTTCCTCTTCGACGCTCGAACTGGCCGAGCCACGGTCACCGAGGCAACCGAGCTCGACATCGCGGGACGCCACGCTGTATTGGCCATCGGTTCGAACGCCGCACCAATTCGTCTCGCGCAAAAGCTGCATGGCTTCGCCGGCGACCCGTGCATCCCAGTCGTCGCGGTTGAACTGTTCGATCACGACGTCGTCTACGCCGCGACGATCGCTTCCTACGGTTCGGTGCCAGCCACGCTGGTTGCGAGCCCAGGTACTCAGGTCGCCGTTCACGTGACCGTGCTCGACGATGAGCAGCTGGAACTCATGAACACCAGTGAGATATCGGCCTACACGCTCGAGGTCGTCGCTCGTGAGCGCGTCCGCTCGCTCGTCGCGCTCCCGCATCCGATTTGGGCCTACGTCGCGAGCGCCGGGCCGGTCTCATCCGAGGGACGACCGATCGCCCTCGCAGCGGTGCGCGCAACCGACCGCATCTACCGAGCGATGAGCGAGGCTGTGCTTCTCGGTCGACTGGCCCAACAACACCGGCTCGATCTCGGAGAGTTCGTGCGCAGGCTCGTCACCGACCGGGCCTCTCGCGTCGACGCGATCGAGGTCCTGCGCACGAGCGGCGTGCCGTCCGGTCCATGACCAGTTCGCTGTTCAGGCCCCTGAGAGGCCAGGCGTCATTGGCGTGCGAACCAGGCTCGTAGGACAGCGCGGTAGGCGAGGTCGAAGCGGTCGTAGTCTGAGCGCAAGGCGTCACCGGGCCAACGGCGTGGCAACAGCTCTGGCGGGAGCAGCGGGTCGGCTTGCAACAGGCGCAGCACGTCGGCGGAGACGACGAAGCCCTCGGCCAGCGGCTCCGTGTCGCCGCGCTCGAGCGGGCCGACGAGATGGCGCATCGAAGCGCGCAACTCGCGCGCCCGAGTCGCCCATGACGTCAGGTCCCACAGCCCGGAGGCGACCGACTTCTCGACCCCGTCGGCGCGAAGCACCGTGCAGTGCTCACTCGCCACCGCCGGCCATTCGACCTCGAGGTTGTCGGGCCGGGCCCAGACCCCTTCACGCAACTCGCCGAGGCGTGCGCGGCGCAGCTCGTCGCGGAGCTCGGCGCGATCCGCGGCTGATCGCCTTTCGGCGACGACGACAGCGACGTGCCAGCGTCCGCGCCACGCACCTCGTGGTGCGATGTGCCACGCGCGGCCGGCGGCTTGGCGCGATTGGCGTGCCAGTAGTCGTGCGCCAAGCAAGGCGTACCAGCCGTCGTCGGCCTCGAGCTCTCCGGCGGCGACCATCCGCGAGAGCGCGACGCGCGCCGTGCCTTCGGTGATGCCGAACAGCTCGGCCGCGCGCACCAGCACAAGAGCGGGCAGGCGTGGGGGTGTGGTGCCGAGCAGCGTGGAAGCGAGCACCGAGCGGGCCGTGAGTCGGGGGGCATTACGGGCTTGGCTCACGTGTCGGGAGAGTGTAATGTCAGGCCTATGGCCGCCACGATGGTGCCCGACTCCGAGATCCTCCCCGACGTGCTGCCAACTGGTCGCCTCACCGCGTCGGGAATGCCTGTCCCCCAGATTCGAGCCGAGCTGCGCCGCATACCCAACGGGCTCAACGCGTGGTCGGTGGCAGCGCTGTGGCTCACCACCGTCGGCATCGCGGTCGCAGCGGTCGAGATCGACCACCCAGTGGCGTGGATCGCAGCCTTCCTCCTCATGGGCCCGCAGCATGCCCGCTTCGCCAGCCTCGGTCACGAAGCCGCACACCGTCTGCTGTTCACGAACAAGCGATTGAACGACTGGGTTGGCCGCTGGGTGCTCGGCTACCCGGCCTTCTTCCCTGTCGACATCTACCGCCGCGGTCACATGGCGCACCACAAGGACGAGTTCGGGCCGAACGAGCCCGACATGAACCTCTACGCCGGCTACCCGATCCCCCGCTCCAGCATGCTGCGCAAGCTGCGACGCGACCTCTTCGTCGAAAGCGGCTGGAAGAACCTCAAGGGGCTGCTACGCGGGCTTCGCTTCGATGGCGTCAAGGTCCACGCTCGGCGCATCGTCGTTGCCCAAGTCGTCCTGCTCGTCGTGTGCTCGCTACTCGGTTGGCCTCAGGTGTGGTTCTTCCTCTGGTTCCTGCCGTGGATGACGACGTGGCGCGTGATCAACCGGCTGCGCTCGATCGCCGAGCACGGCGGCATGGAACGCTCCTCGGATCGGCGACGCACGACCCACGCCGTCGCGCAGAGCCGACTCGCTGGCTTCACGCTGGTGCCGTACAAGATCGGCTATCACCTCGCGCATCACGTCGACATGGGCGTGCCCTGGCGCAACCTCCCGCAGCTTGATCGTGAGCTGCGCGCGGCAGGGTGGGTGCCCGACGCGCTTGTTCACCCCACCTACCGCGAGCTCTGGCACAGCCTCAGCAGCCGCCCCGAGTCCTAAACGGAGACGGCCGTTCAACCGGCCTTGCGGCGGCGTAGGCCAGCGTCGACAAGCCGACGAAGGAGCTCACGCGAGCCGACGGGCGATGCGCCCTGCGCGATGGCCTCGTCGCGATAGTCCGAAGGGATGTCGTAGTGGTCGCCCTGGAACGCGCGCCGCGGCACGCCCAAGATGGCGGCGAATTCGTGCAGCTCCTCGTAGGAAATGTCCGAAACGAGGTGGGCCCAGCGCCGACCCCTCCACTGCCACACAGCGTCGTCGACGAGGATCACGCTGGCTCGTCGTCGGGCTCGCCGCCGTCTCCGGCCTCGCTGCTGTTTGACCCTGTCGGGCGCCGCTCCGTGTGGTCGCGCCGCGCAGCTTCCTCGGCGAGGGAGAGGACATCACGAAGCGGCCGCGCGCTGAAGCGGGCCACCTTGGCTGCGTCGTCGTGCTCGACCTTCATCCGGCCCGGCGAGACCTTGACACGCACCGCCAGACCATCGACGTCGACGCGCTCCTCGGATCGGCTTGCCGACCACCGCTCCACGCTGGAAGCCCGCACGCCGAGCGCACCGGTCTCGGCTCGCATGGCGCCTGCCACCGCCTCGACGAGAGCGGGGTCGACGAGCGCGTGCACCGTGTGCGCTGGTCGGCCCTTCTTCATGACGATGGGCGTGATCCAAGCGTCGAGCGCGCCGAGGTCGAGCAGCGCCGAAACGGTGTGCGCCAGCACCTCGCCGGTCGCGTCGTCAACGTTGGTCTCGAGCACGACGAGGGGTTGACCCGGCCCACCTCCGGTCGATGTGCCGTTCGCCTCTCCGAGCACGACCTGCACCACATTGGGGCGTCCATCGCTGTCCGCTGTGCCGGCGCCGAACCCGGTCGCGGCGATGAGCATCGGTGGCATCGGTCCGAAGCTCGCGAGCGTCGAGATCAAGGCTGCTCCCGTCGGGGTGGTCAGCTCGATACCAACGTCGAGCCCGTAGCTCGGGCAGCCGCGCAGCAGTTCGACGGTGGCCGGCGCGGGATTGGGCAACAACCCGTGCGCGGCCCGCACCATGCCGGTGCCGGTGGCGACGGGGGAGCAGTGCACGGTGTCGATGTCGAGCACCTCGAGCGCGGCAGCAGTCCCGACGATGTCGATGATGGCGTCGAGAGCCCCCACCTCGTGAAAGTGCACCTGCTCGGGCGGGCGCCGGTGCAGGCGGCCTTCCGCTTCGGCCAGCGCTTCGAACGCGGCGAGCGAACGCCGGCGTACGCGCTCGGGCAGGCGGGCCTCCTCGACCATCGCCGTGATGTGTGCGTAGGTGCGCACGACAGAGGTCTCTTCGTACGCCACGTCGGCTTTGGTGGCCGCCAGCCCAGCTCGCAGCACGGGTCCGACCTCGAGGGCCCATCCCGACACGGGGAGCCGCTCGAGCAGCGAGCGGACCTCGTCGACATCGGCGCCGGCATCGACGAGCGAGCCGAGCGCCATGTCGCCAGCGATGCCCGAGAAGCAATGGAACCAGGCGATCACTTCATGAGCCTGAGCGCAGCGGACGCGGCGCCGAACCCGTTGTCGATGCCGACGACGGTGATGCCCGCTGCGCACGAAGCGAGCATCGCGAGCAGCGCGGTCACGCCCTCCAGCGCCGCGCCGTAGCCGACGGAGGTGGGCACCGCGATGACGGGTGCAGGGGTGAGCCCGCCGACGATCGAGGCAAGCGCGCCTTCCATGCCGGCCACCACCACGACGACATCCGCGATGAAGAGCTCGTCGGCCGAGGCCAGCAGGCGGTGCACGCCGGCGACGCCGACGTCGGTGAGCCGCACCGGCCCGATGCCGTGAGCCGAAAGGACGGCAGCGCACTCCTCCGCTACTGGGAGGTCGGCTGTGCCAGCAGTTGCGAGCACGACCCGCTCGGGTCTAGGCGCGGCGGGTCGCCACACCACGGTCGTACCGTGACGCGTGCCGCCGGCGTTGGCGGCGAGAGCAGCCTCTGCCTGATCCTCGTTCGCGCGAGTGAGCACCACCGGGCCCTCCCCCCCAGCGAGCAGCTCGGCAACGATGGCTGCGCAATGCTCCGGCGCTTTCCCCGGGCCGTAGATCGCTTCAGCTCGACCCTGGCGCAGGGCGCGGTGGTGATCGACCCGTGCGAACCCCAAGTCGGCGTAGGGGAGGCGGCGCAGTTCGGCGACGGCGTCGTCTGGCGCGAGAGCGCCCGAGCGCACGTCGTCGAGCAAACGCCGAACGGAGCCCTCGTCCACGCCACCTATCCTGGCCGCTCGTGCCCACCTCCGACACCCTCGGACGCATCGCGTACCTCGGTCCGCCGGGCACGTTCTCGGAGCAGGCGCTGCGCTCGGTGCCGGATCTCGCTGCGAGCGAGCACGTCGAACGGCCCTCGATCCCCGACGTGATCGACGCTGTGGCCAACGGCGACGTCGAACTCGGTCTCGTGCCGCTCGAGAACGCCATCGATGGCGCCGTCACCGCAACGCTCGACCAGCTCGCATTCGAAGTCGACCTCTACATTCAGCGTGAGGTTGTCATCTCCGTGCAGATGAACCTCCTGGGCGTGCCGGGCGCGTCGCTCGCTGACATCGAGCGCGTCGTGTCGATCCCTGTCGCCACGGCGCAGTGCCACGGCTTCCTGCGCAAGGAGCTGCCGGGTGCGACGCTGCTCGCGGCGACCTCCACGGCGGAGGCGGCCCGAACCCTGGCCGAGACCCCGGATCGCGCCACTGCGGCGATCGGGCCCGGTCGAGCCGCCGAGGTGTACGGCCTGCAGGTGCTCGCGGCCGACATCGAGGACCACCCCGAGAACGAGACACGCTTCGGGCTCCTGGGACGCCCCGACAACGGCATCCCCGCCCCGACGGGCCACGACAAGACGGGCATCGTCGTGTTCCAGGCGGCCGACCAACCCGGGAGCCTGCTGGCCATCCTGCAGGAGTTCGCGGCCCGTTCGATCAACTTGACCAACCTGCACTCGCGCCCGACCAAGAAGGGCCTCGGCGACTACTGCTTCATGATCGACCTCGAGGGTCACATCTCCGACGAGGTGGTCGCCGACTGCCTGCGCGCGCTGCGCTCGAAGCAGGCCGACGTGAAGTTCCTCGGCAGCTTCCCTGCCGCTGGCGCCCATGGGGAGGCCGTGCGCCGAGACGCAGAAGCGAGTTGGCGAGAAGCCGACGTGTGGCTCGCGGCGTTGCGGGCCCAGGTCCCCCCCGGCCGGTAGGGGCGGCTCGGCGGAGCGAGAGGGATTCGAACCCTCGGGCCCTTGCGGGCCGGCGGTTTTCAAGACCGCTGCCTTCGTCCACTCGGCCACCGCTCCATAGGGATCCTCGCACGCGCGGTACGCTCCCGGTTCCACTTCGAGGAGAGGTGGCCGAGTCCGGTCGAAGGCGCCTTCCTGCTAAGAAGGTGAGGGGTGTTGAGCCTCTCCGTGGGTTCAAATCCCACCCTCTCCGCCAATGTCCCCGTCGCAAAATGGGGCACGGCCGCCCGCAACCATGTGACGTAGTTCACAAGCGGGTTGTTGCGTTCGTGTGTCGTTCTTTGCGACAGTGTTTCCCACTGACGACCATACGGACCCGCGCCGGGGGTGCATGCCGATCGATGTGATCGGTGTGAACCACGGTTGGACGCTCCGGAGTAGGGCCGAAGGGTCGCTCCGCTGGGCCCCGACCGACGCCCATCACCCCTGGGGTCGGAGTACTTGATCGCCCCGTCCCCCTGCTGCTCGCCTCTCGGCGCGCGCGGGCTTGGGTCCCCCCACCTGCGCAAGGCGCCACCGCTCGCGCTCCGAGGAGACAACCCGCATGAAGCACAGAGCCCGATTCCGAAGTACCAAACAGCGAACGCTGGGGGCAGCCCTGTTCACCGGCCTGCTCGGCGTGACTGCAGCCGTGTGCGTACTCGCCTCGAACAGCGGCGCTGCGACCGACCAGAAGGTCCCCACGCTCGCCGACGGTCCTGCCGCGGCGATCAAGTTCCCGTTCCGGGCTGCGAGCACGCCGACGACAGCCATCGCCACCACAACGCTTGGGGCCTCGGCGCCGGCGCCAACGTCGAACGACGCGCCGGCGGCCACAGCAAGCCCGGCCCCCGCGGCCACGACCGCGGCCGTGCAGATCGTCGCGCCGCAACCTGCTCCCGAGCCGGTGCCCGCGCCCGAGGCGCCCGCTCCCGCTGTTTCACCGAGCGGCGGCGGTTCGGCCGAAGACGCGATCGCTGCGTACTTCGGCGACGTCTATGACAAGGCCGTGCGCGTCGCGCGCTGCGAGTCGGGCCTCGACCCTGGCGCCGTGAGCCCAGGCGGAGGCAACTGGGGCTTGTTTCAGATCAACACCGTCCACCGAGGCATGGTCGAGTCGATGGGCTACTCGTGGGACCAGATCCTCGACCCGTACGTGAACGCAGACGTCGCCCGGCACATCTACGACAGCTCGGGCTGGGGCCCGTGGGGTTGCCGCGGGGCCTGACCCCGAGAACCACGATCTGAACGAGGGGCTCGCCTGCGGGTGGGCCCCTCCTTCGCGCCGCCTGCGGCTCGGGGTCACAGCCCGTCGGTAGGTTCGCGATGACTTCCCCCGAAGCCCGCTCTGCGCGCCCAGGAGGAACCATGCCCGACGCCAACGTCGACCCGATCACCTGTCGCAGCTTCGGCGAAGCTGCCGGGCTCGCCCTCGAGCTGCACGACGCGTTCGGGCACCACCACGCCGTGCTGCTGCTCGACGACGCAGGCCGCAGCGTCGACTTCCACGTCCTCGCAGATCTCGAGCATCGGGTTTCCCACGCCGTCTGCGTCGCTGTCGCTCTCGTGGGGTGGCTGCCGCAGGTGAGCAGTGCTGTGCTCTTCTCCGAGGTCGACGCGATCGCCGAGCTTCACGAGGACGATGCGCGCCTCTGGCATGCCCTCGCATGCTCGTTCGATGATCTGGGGGTCGAGCTGCTCGACTGGTTGCACACCGACGCCGA
Source organism: Acidimicrobiales bacterium (assembly GCA_051000215.1). Lineage (GTDB taxonomy): Bacteria > Actinomycetota > Acidimicrobiia > Acidimicrobiales > JACDCH01 > JBPCON01. The sequence goes on along the minus strand of JBPCON010000052.1, from coordinate 15,371 downwards.
TCGGGTGCGCTCGCTCACCATCAGCTGCGATGCCGAGCCGGTCTGGCAGCGGCGCGATCCCGGATGGTCAGCGCCGTGATCGCCCGGCTACTGCCCGAACTGCAGGTCGAGTGCTTCGGCGTTGGCACGCAGGAGCCCGACGAACCGGTCGGGGTCCGCGCCGCAAGAGGCAAGCTCGTCGGCGTCGGCGAGCTCGGTCAATCCGTTGGCGGTGCGCGCCAACACGCATGGCGCGGCGGAGCCGACGGCTGCGGCGACGTCGGGGTCGAGCTCGTCGCGGTGCACCAGCACCACCGGTGCTCCCAGCGAGGTGACGGCCCGATCGAAACTGCTCCGGCGCTTCAGCGCACCATGGGTGATGTCGCAGAGCGAACAGTGGCGCCGCCTCACAAGCTTCTCGAACACGTAGGCGAGCTCACCGCGGAGCGACCCGTCGGCGTCGTACACGCCGATCACCTCAACGATTCGATTGCACATGCGATTGCCCGTAGCGGTCACTCACGCCAACAGTCTCTCGAGCTCTGCGACGAGCGCGTCGGCGTGAAGGAGTGCGGCTTCTTCGCGGCCGATGGCGAGCTGCTCGGTTCCCCGCTCAGCGTCGCCGGGGCCGCAACGCTTGCGCAGCACGAGAGCGAGATCGATGCGCAAGGTGGGCACGTGACCGAGCATGCCCACCGCAACGAGCTTCGCCATCGCCTCGTCCAGCTCGAGCACTGCCCGGTCGAGGTCGCCGGCAGCCGCTTGGGCCAGCCCGAGCGCCCACGAGATCGGCCCCACCACGAACATGAAGTAGTGCGCCCAGAGGACCCGATGCGGAGCGAGCGCCTCGACGGCTCGCGCGCCGAGCTCGGCGTCGTCGAGGGCGAAGGCGGCCTGGCACAGTTGCAAGCACGCGACGAAGGGGATGGGGTCGATGACGAGGGCAGCCGGGTCGAGCGCGTGATCGCGGATCACCGTCCGCGCCTCGTCGTAGCGGCCGGCCTCGGCGAGCACCCAGGCGTGTGCGCACCGCCAGACCGGCGAGAGGGGATACTGCTCGGCGAAATCGCCGGCGGCATCGGCGAGGTCACCGACCTCGCCTCGCAACCACTGCACACCGACGGCTGTGCCCCCCACCACTGTTCTCCGTCGCTCTGGCCGGCTTCGCCCGACAGGGCGAGAACAGAGTCGTTCAGCCTGAGGGCCTCGTCCAAGCGCCCACCGAGGCTGGGTGTTCGCAAGGCGTTGGCAGCGGCGATCCAGCGCACGATGGGCGACCCCTCAACCTCGGCGATGGCGACCATCTCCCCGGTGACGCGTTTCGCCTCGTCGAAGCGGCCAACGGTCAGCAGCGCACCGGCGTAGAACACCCGGCTGAGAACGCGTTGCGTCGGATCGCCGTGACGATCGGCCAAGCGGGTCGCCTCGGCGTTGCGCTCGACGAGCTCGATCGATCGCGTCCCCGAGATCGACGCGTAGCCGGTTGTCGCGAGCACGTCGCCGAGCAGACGATCGTCGTCGAGCGCTCGGGCCATGGCCTCGGCCTCGTCGGACAGAGACAAGCGGCGCGCGTGTTCTCCGGTCCTCACCCACCCGGACGCGCAGCTCGGTCGAGCCAACGAGGTCTGTGAACAGCACCGACCTCGTGCCGAGCCGCACCCCGCCGTCAACCATTTCGTCCTCGCCCCATCGCCGTGAGCCCCAGGAGCCCGACAGCGATCCTACGTGAGCCGTCGATTCTGTTCCGGGCGATGGCAACACTCGCAGAACGCTGTAGGGCGAAGCGGGTGAGGGCTACAGTCGTCTCTCGTCGTTGACCGAGACATGGCTGACCCCGCGTCGAAGACAACGGCCAGCCTCGGGAGAGAAAACCTCAGGCGAAAGCAGTATCCCGGCGCTCGTAGCTCAATTGGAGAGAGCATCTGACTACGGATCAGAAGGTTGGGGGTTCGAGTCCCTCCGAGCGCGCTAGATAAGTCCTGGTCAGAGGCTTTTCTCGCCTGTGGACTTCCCTTGATGGGGCCGCCGTGAGAACATTTTGAGAACATCCCGGTTCTCAGGCCCGTTCTCACGGAGGTCGGCCGATGGCCAAGACGCAGGGCGTCTACGCCGATGGGCACGGTGGCTGGTACTTCAAGGCCACGCTCGGCAACGACCCAATGAGCGGCAAGCGCGTGCAGATCACCAAGCGCGGCTTCCGCTCCGCCGCGCAGGCGACCAAGGCTCGCCGAGCACTGCTCGGGCTCTCCGACACCGGCCGAGTCGCACCGACCCCCGCCGGGCTGACGGTCAACCAGCTCCTCGACCAATACCTCGACGGCATCGACGCCGACGCGAAGCTCGCGGTCAAGACGCGGTTCGACTACCGCCACAACGCCGAGTCCTACGTCCGCCCGCACCTGGGTGCGCGTCGGGTCCGCGACATCACGCCGAGCGTCCTCGTCGCGTGGCAGCGCTTGCTGGCGAAGCAGGGCGGCACCAAGAAGGGCCGCCCGCTGTCGACGAACACGATCCGCCTGGCGCGCGCTTCGCTGGCCGGCGCGTTCAAGATGGCCGTCGACCTCGGCCTCGTCGCCGTGAGCCCCCTCACTGCAACGCCGAGGCCGCAGAAGGCCAAGACCGTGCCGAAGCACTGGGCGCCCGAGCAGGCCCGCGAGTTCCTCGACGTGCACGCCAGCGACCGCGAGTGGGCGGTGTGGGCGTTCCTCCTCGGCGGCGGGCTCCGCATCGGCGAGCTCGTCGCGCTGCGGTGGCCGCACGTCGACCTCAAGCGCAAGCGGGCCGAGATCGTCGAGTTCTCGACGACGCTGGGCTACGAGGTCGTGGCCTCCTCCGGCAAGAGCCGCGACGCGACACGGGCGATCGACCTCGACGACGGCCTCATCGAGGTGTTGAAAGGGCAGCGGCGGCTCCAGGCCGAGGAGAAGCTCTCGGCGCTCGAGTACGCGAACAGCGACCACGTCTTCACCCGCGCCCTGGGCGGGCCGTACCACCCGCAGACCCTGTCGAAGATGCTGGCCCGGCTGTCCTCGCAGGCCGGGCTGCCTCGCCTCACGGCCCACGGGCTGCGGCACACCAGTGCCACGCTCATGCTGGCCGAGGGCGTCCAGCCCAAGGTCGCCGCCGAGCGCCTCGGCCACGCCGACCCCACGCTGTTCATGGCTCTCTACAGGCACGTCACCCCGACGATGCAACGTGACGCCGCCGACAAGGTGGGCGCAGTGCTGTTCGGCGAGTAGCCGCGCTCGCCGTCGTCGTCCAGGCCTTCATGGGTTACAGTTGTTGCAGATATCACGGAGGTGGCAGATGGCCAGGACTGGGGTGCTGACAACAGCGGTGAGGGTCGAGCCCTCCGCGGCTGACCGCACCGCGGCCACCGCGGTCCTCGCAGCGCGCCGCGGCGGTCGAGGTCGCGCCAAGGTGGTGTTGGGCGACGGGACGACCGTCATGCTGTCCCCGGCCTTGCTAGCTGTCCTGCAAGCCACCGCCGGTGAGCTGGCGGACGGGCATGCGGTCACCGTCTTGCCATCGGATGCCATGTTGACCCCGGCCGAGGCTGCCGAGCTGTTGGGGCTGTCGCGCCCGTTCGTCGTGCGGCTCCTCGACGAAGGCGAGATCCCCGCGCAGCGGTTGCCGCGCAGCCGTCATCGCCGCATCCGCCTGGCGGACGTGCTCGCGTTCCAGGATCAACGTGACCGCCGCGGCGAAGGCCGGCGCCGCATAGCGGCTGACGTCGAAGCCGCCGGCCTGCCGTACTGACCCTGGCCAGTGGCGCGGATCTTCGTCGACACCAACGCCCTGTTCCCGTTCTCGATCATGGATCTCCTCCTCGCGCTCAGCGAGGACGGGATCCACACCGTCGTCTGGACCGACAACCTCCTCGACGAGTGGGAACGGGTCGCCGTCGACGAGCACAAGCGCACGCCGCCGACCGCAGCGGCCATCGCGGCGGCCATCCGCTAGTTCTTCGCTGACTCCAAGGTCGAGCTGACCGACTACGAGCAGCTCATCGACGCGATGCCCGGACGCGACCCCGATGACCACCACCACAGTGCCGCAGCGATCGCAGGTGGAGCGTCGGTGTTGCTCAGCCGCGACCGCGCCGGGTTCCCGGCCAGACCACTCGCCCGACGTGGCCTGCGGGTCATCGATCCCGACACCTACCTCTGCGAGGTCGCCGACGAGCTCGCCGACGATGTTGACGCCACCGTCATCCGGCTCTCGGGCGAGAAGCGACGGCCGCCCAAGACGCCCGACGATCTGCTCGATGACCTCGCGCACGCCGGCGTCCCGCGCTTCGCGGCCAAGCTCCGAGCCCGTCTGGATCGCTGAGCGGGCCGACCAGCCTCGCCCCGGGCGCCGGCTCACCCGGCGACGACCTCGCTTCGGTGCATGTCGAGCCACGCGGCGATCTCGTCCGGGTCGAACCGGATGAGGTGACCGACGCGGACGAAGGGGATGCGTCGCTCGGCGACGAGCCTGCGAACGTGACGGACGCTCGTGCCGAGCAGGTTGGCGACGCCGTTGATGTCGAGGAGTCGGGCAAACGGGAGGGGGGTGGGTTCGGGCATCGGGTCTCCGATCATCGGGTTGGGCATCGACGCACGGCCGGTGGCCGTTCGTCACCTTCCCTACGGACCCGCCGGAGGGCCGATCGCGACAGCGCGGCGGAAGAAGTTCGGCGGAGGAAACCGCGGCAACGCTGTCGCGCTCGCAGTCGTCAGGGGTCCGTATCGGTCCATGAGGACGAACCCGCCTGAGACCGTGACCACCGTGATCGAGCAACCCTCGCTGTTCGATCCGGCTCCGGCCGCACGCTCGTCTGGCCGAAGCGTCCCGCTCGACAGCTTCACGCCCCCCGCATCGACAGCACCCGCCGAACCTGACCACGCGCACCCCCTTGCAATCGACACAGACTTGCAGTTGCCGAAAATCGGCAACTGCGGCAACCACGACGGCGGCGAGCGAGCGGTGCTCGAGGCGCTGCGCGCGGCAGGGATCGGCCTCGGGGAGATCGTCGATCTCCTCACCCGGACCGTCGACGCGCCGCCGCTCGACTCGGCGGACGAGCGTGCGGTGCGCCGGTGGGTCGATGACGCCACGAGGCGGATGATCGACCCCCACCGCGCCCGCCGACTCCGCCGCTCGGTGCTCGAGCTGCTCGAAGCCCAACGCCTGCTCACCTACGAAGTGGCGGAGCACGCGCGACGGGTCGAGAGGGTCGCCGCCGATGCCGCGGCCCGCGCCGCGGGCACGTACTGGCGTGAGCGTGACGGCCGCCGGACATCGACGAGGCCGATCCACGTCGATGTCGACCCGTCTGCGTGGGCCGCGATGAAGCTCGACGCCGTCCGTGGAGGCTCGACTGTTGGTGAGGTGGTCGGTGAGCTCGTGCGGGCCGCGGTCCACCGTCGTGGTCAGGTTTCTGGTCAGGTTCGCGTTGCCGTGTCGGGCCCGTCACCGGCTCATGGTCAGGTTCGCGAACAAGGAGGGCGCCGATGGTCAGGTCTCCGTGGCCGACGAGGTGAGGGCCGCCAGGCGCGGGTGTTCGCCCGCATCGCCGTCGACGACGACACCTGGGCCGCGTTTCGCGCCATCGCGCTGCAACGCGAGGTCACCGTCGCCCGCGCCGTCGGGCACCTCGTCGAGGACAACACGGCCGCCCGCAGCTGGACTGGTCACGGGACGTGAACTGGCTATGGGGTAGCCGTCGCGGTCGCCGGCGGCCTCCTAGGCTGGACCTGTGGCGAACGCCCCGGTGACCTTCGTCCGCGGACAGTGGAACGGGCGGACCATCCGCGAATGGCTACCCGACGTCGTTGGCGACATCGTCCGAGCGGTCGACCCGACGCGCATCATCGTGTTCGGCTCCGTCGCCCGGGGAGACGATCATGCGGAGAGCGATCTCGATCTCCTGGTCGTCCTCGACCACCTCGAGCCCACCCAGAGGCGGGCCATGATGCGAACCATCCGGGCCGCGATCGAGGCTCCGGTACCAGTCGATCTGCTCGTCACCGACGTCGACGAGTTCGACGCCCGTCGCAACGCGAACGGGTCGCCGTACTACTGGCCCTCACGTGAGGGCGAGGTCGTGCATGAGCGACCCCGCTGAGCTGGCCGAGGCGGATCGCTGGCAGCAGGAGGCAGACGAGGAGCTACAGGCCGCCTTGGTGATCGCCGCCCACCGCGAGATCCCGGGTCGCGTCGCCGGGTTCCACGCGCACCTCGCGGCGGAGAAGGCGTTGAAGGCCCTGCTCATCCGTCGCGGCGTCGTCCTTCGGCGGATACACGACCTTGTCGAGCTCCAACGCCTCCTTCCAGCTGATGACGGCGCTCGCTTCGTCGTCGATGATCTCGAGATGCTGAACCCCTGGACGATCGATGGCCGCTACCCCGCCGATGTGGGCGAGGCGAGCGTCGTCGAGATCACCGCCGCGGTCGATGCGGCCGCCCGAGTCGTCGAAGCGGCGCGACGGGGCTGGGCGGGCTCGAAGTAGGTGGTGCAGCCTCGCGCCACTCCGAGCGTCCGGGTTGCTCGTGATCGGCCGCTCCGCTCGATTCGCCGGAGCTACGCAAGGACCGCCAAGGTGAGCTTTGACGTCAGTCTCCAGCGCTTCGATGACGTCGCCACCGACGGCGTGCGCGGTGACTGCGGCCGTTCACTCCGAGATCCTGCGCGGGTTCGCCCGCGCAGGATCGCTCCGATGACCGATCCCGAGCGTCGAGACCCGAGCACGTCCGCACTACAACCGGCATTTCCGAGTGGGCGGTGCGGCACGAGAACGGCCATTCCGTGCGCCGCGGAGAACGCTAAGTGGCATCGGCCGGCGGAGGTTCTCGGCGTCACGGGATCGGATCCGCTGCGAGGATGACGGCCGTGCGCCGCTACGAGGGGACCGTCTACGACAGCAACCGCTGGGACGGCTTCGAGCTCCGCCCCGGCGACATCATCATCAGCACACCGCCAAAGTGCGGGACGACGTGGACGCAGATGATCTGTGCGCTGCTCATCCTGCAGGAACCGCAGCTGCCGCTCCCGTTGGACACGCTCTCGCCGTGGATCGACATGGTGACGCGCGCCCGTAAGGAGGTGTTCGCCGACCTGGAAGCCCAGACCCACCGCCGGTTCATCAAGACCCACACGCCGCTCGACGGAATACCCAACGATCCCACGGTCACGTACATCTGCGTCAGACGTGACCCACGCGACGTTGCGTTGTCGATGGACCACCACATCGACAACACGGACATCGGCGCGTTCCTTGAGACCCGCGAGCGGGCGGCAGCGATTGACGGCATCGAGCTCGGGCCGTTGCCGCCACGACCGCCGCGCCCCGACGGCGAGCGGGACCGGTTCTGGCAGTGGGTCGACGACGAGACGCCGTCGACGCAGGTTGGGTCGTCGTTGCGGCGAACCGTGGAGCACCTGCAGACGTTCCGGGACGCCGGCGACTATCTCGATGTCGTGTGTTTGCACTTCGACGACCTAAAGGCCGACCTGGAGGGCGAGATGCGGCAATTGGCCGCGCGCCTCGACATCTCCGTCGACGACCACCTGTGGCCCCGCCTGGTCGAGGCGGCGACGTTCGAGTCGATGCGCAGCAGGGCCGACACGAGCGTCCCCGGCGGCGGTCGGGAGCACTGGATCGACCCCGCCGCGTTCTTTAGCCGCGGCACCAGCGGCCAGTGGCGCGACCTCCTCGACGACGCCGACCGCGCCCGGTACGCCGCGCGCGTGCGGGCACTCGCGTCCGCCGACGTCATCGAGTGGGTGCACCGCGAACCGATCGACTGAGATCCCCTCCGGCGGCTGACCCGCACGGCCGAAGGCTGATCACAGCGCCGACCGCCGCCCATGACTGCCGATCTGAAGGCGCCCGTACGTGCCGGTTCCGCGCGTGCGAGCGGGTCATTGAAAATGGGCACAGGATCGCTCGGAACTGCGGCTGCCAGATCGTCACCCGCGATCTCAGCCGTACGACGAGTACGGACTTTCGGGAGAGCCGATCTGGCGCGGCGTGGCGGTCTCTCGCGCCGTTCTCGTGAGAACATCCGTGAGAACATCCCGGCTGTCACAGGGGTAATCGGCGGCGCGTGGCAGTCAAGACGACGCTTCACCTGAGGTCGCGAACGTCCTGCTCAGGGGCCATATCGCGAAGAGACGGCGACTCGCGGCAACCTGTGGATAACCCGTATCTTTGAACTACGAATCAGAAGGTTGGGGGTTCGAGTCCCTCCGAGCGCGCTGCGTCCTCCCTGGTAGAGCATGGTTTCGGAGGTCAGAACGGCTGGCGGCGACCAACAGGAATCCATCGCGGAACTCGACTTCGGTGTCGCCAGGGTGTCGCCAGACGGCCGACCGAGGCTCGTCGAGCACGCGAGATTCGCGAAACGCCTGGTCAGCGTTCGCCTCGGCCGATGCCGCCGCCACCGTGATCGGCGAGCACCTGATGCTGAGTCAGATGGTCACGTCGCGACCGTGGCTATCGGTCCGTCGGCCGGAACGGTTCGTCGACGAGGCGATCGAACCAGAGTCGATCGCGGCCGGACGCAGTAGAACAACGGCATGGCGGACGAGCTGCGGGTGCGTCTGCTCGGCGGCCTCGACGTCGAAGGCGTCGATGCCAAGGGTCTTGGCAGCCGCAAGGCGCGCACGCTCCTGAAGCTGCTCGCGCTCGAGCGCGGTGGACCGGTATCCGCTGACCGCGCCATCGATGTGCTGTGGGGCAATGACGCGCCCGCCCACCCGGTCGACCAGATCGGCGTGCTTGTCAGCCGGCTGCGACCGGCGATCGGCGCCGACCGGCTAACCCGCTCCGATGCCGGCTGGTCGCTCGACGTCGACTGGCTCGACGTCACCGAGCTCGAGTCGCGGGTCGACGAAGCGGGACGAGCCACGTCAGCGTCGATGGTGCTCGCCGCCGCACGCGCCGCGCTCTCGCTCGTGCGCGGCGAGCTCCTCGCCGACGAGCCCGATGCCTGGTGGGCCGACACCGAGCGCGCCGCGGTGGCCCGCACCGTCGCCCGCGCCCGGTTGCTCGCCGCCGAGGCCGCACTCGCCGCCGGCCGGCCGGGCGACGCCACCGCCGATGCCAAGCGCGTCCTCGACCGCGACCCGTTCGATGAGGCGGCGCTGCGCGTCCTCATGCGGGCTCACGCCGCCGCTGGTCGCCCGGCATCCGCACTTGCCGCGTACGCCCGTGTGCGTCAGCGGCTCGGTGACGAGCTCGGCGTCGATCCCACCCGCGAGACCGAGGACCTGCACACCGCGATCCTCCTCGCGCCCGGCGACGCGCTCGGCCACCGCACACCGCTCGTCGGCCGGGACCGAGAGCTCGCGCTCCTCGACGCCACCCACGAGTCGATGATCATCGGGGGTGAGGCCGGCATCGGCAAGACGGCACTGCTCGAGGCCTGGCTCGCCACCGTCGACGGCCTCGTTCTCCGCGGCCGCTGCGACGAGCTCGGACGCGAGCTGTCGTTGCAGCCGGTGCTTGACGCGCTCGCCGGCCACCTGGACGACACCGACCTAGAGGTCGGCTCCGTCGTCGACAACGCCGCCGGTCGGGCGGCGCTGTTCGAGAACCTGCTCGCAATCGTGCGCCGCGTCGGGGCCTCCGTCGTCGCGATCGAGGACGTCCACCTGGCCGGCCCGAGCACGCTCGAATGGCTGGCGTTCGCGATCCGTCGCGGTGCGCGAATCGTTGCGACCACGCGAGCGGGTGGCCTTGCCGGAGCGCGCGTGCTCGCCCTCGAGCCGCTCGACCTCGACGCGGTCATCGAGCTCGTTGGCGCCGACCGCGGCCCCGATCTGCACACGCGTAGCGGCGGTCACCCGCTGTTCCTCGTCGAGCTGGCGAGCGCAGCGCCGGGCGACCTGCCGGCAACGGTGCGCGATGCGGTCGCGGTGCGCACCCACCGGCTCGGCGCCGCGGCCGCCACCCTGCGCGCCGCGGCGATCCTCGGCGCGGTCGACGTGGACCTGCTGGCCGGTGTCCTTGACTTGCCGGTGTCGGTGCTGCTCGAGCACATCGACGTCGCCGTCGATGCCCGCCTCATCGACATGTCCCTCTCGTTCCGTCACGACCTCGTGCGCGAGGCGCTCGTCGCCGGAACCAACGCGGCGCGACGGGCGTTCGTCCATCGGGAGGCGGCACGCGTGCTGCGCGCCAGGCCGCGACACGACCCGCTCGACGTAGCGTTCCACGCCCAGAACGGCGGCGACCTCGAGGCGGCGGCGGTGGCGCTGCTCGACTCCGCGCGCATCGCGTCCGACCGGTTCGACGCGTCGGAGGCTGAGCGCCTGCTCGACCTCGCCATCGAGCTCGACGACACTCCCGCCGTCCGCGTCGCGCGGGCCCGGGTTCGCATCGCCCGGTGGGACGTCGTCGGCGCACGGGCGGACGCGCGGGCCGCCGGGTCCGACGGCCTCGAGGTCGCCGCGTGGGCCGAGTACTACGGCCGCGACTCCGAGCTCGCCCTGCGCTACGCCGACGAGGCGATCGAGCGCGCCGACAACGACGGCACGCGCACGAGCTGCTTGGCCGTGAGCGGACGCATCCTCCACGCCCGAGGGGAGCTCGCGCTCGCCGAGGATCGGCTCACTCGCGCTGTCGCATCGGCTCCGCCGGCGGTGCGCGGCTATGCCCGCGTGTGGCTGGCCGGGCTGCGCAACCACCAGGGCGACCCGATCGAGGCGTCCGGCCTGGTCGAGCGGGCGCTCGTCGACGGCAACTGGCAGGGCCACCCCTTCGCGGTGCACCACGGCCACTTCTCGCGGATCCTTGCCCTCGGCCAGCAGGGGAGGCCGGCCGACGGCATGGCCGCCTACGAGACCGCCCAAGCGGCGGCCCGGACCGCAGGCGAGCCAGGCCTGCGGTTCCTGGCCGCGAACGAAAACGTCCACTCGTGGATCCTGCGCTGCGTCGGCCGCCTCGAAGAGGCGGACGACATCAATCATCGGGTGTTCGAGACGACGGATTCCCCATCGATGATGGAGATGCGCTGTGCAGCCGCACTCGACCTGCTCGAGGGACGCCTGCTTGCGGACGACCTCGACGGCGCGGCGGCAGCCATCGATCGGGCGCGCTTCATCGACGCGTTCAGCGGCACCATGGCGTGGCATCACCGCCAGCGCTTCGGCCTGCAGCAGGCTCGTTTCGCGCAGGCGACCAGCGATCCCGAACGTGCCACCGAGCTCGCGAGTGCAGTGATCGACGACGCCGTCGCGCGAGGAACCCGTCGCTACGAGCTGCTGGCGCGTGCCGTGGTCGGAGACGTCGACGTGCTCATCCCACTCGAGCGTGTCGCCGGCATGGAGGTGTGGCGCATTACCGCCGAGCTAGCAGCGCGCACTGGTGTGGATCAGCTGTGGCGCGATGCGGAACGGCGCGCCGGCGCGCTCGTGGCTGCCGCCGGACCGCACGCCGAGTCACTGCGGGCGTGGGTGGCGACGCGGTTCAGCGCACTCGGGCGGTGATGAAGATCACCGACCGCACCAGCGGCTCGGCATCGCCTAGGAGCTCGAGCGCCCGGGCCTCGATGGCGCGCTCATCGTGGGAAGAGACGAACGTCGCGCACTGCGCCATGCCCAGCCGCCAGCGCACCAGGTCTCGCGGATCGAGCTCGGGGAACGGCACCCGAGCATGCTCGACGCGCTCCGGCACCAAGCCGCCCAGCTCGACAGTCGCGGTCGCACCATCGACGGAGCCCCACCGCCGCATCCACGCGACCGACTCGCGGTACCACACCGGACTCGACCAGCCCGCCTCGATCAGTGCGCCGTCGACGGCGCGCTTGACCGGGTGGTAGTCGTCGGCCGCGAAGGTGGACACCAGGACGTACTCGCGGGCCACCCGTGCGATCTCGCGCACCCCTGCGGAGGCGTCGACCAGGTGGTTGAGCGCGAACGCAGCGATGGCGCCGGCGAACGCGCCGGAGCGGAACGGCAGGGCCAATGCGTCGCCGATTGCGGCCGGCGGCCGCGACGCGCGCCGGTCGAGCAACATGCCGATCGCGTTGTCGACGGCGACAACCTGGGCCTCGCTCGCCGCGCTCGACACCGCGCCCGTGCCGGCACCGTGATCGAGGACGGTGCGGCCGCGGAGGTCGATCGGACACCGAGCCACGAGCTCAGCGGCCAGGGGCCCGTACACGCGCATCGGCCCGTCCGCCCACGCCGCCGCGCCGGCGGAGTACGCCGTGGCTGTGGTGGTGCTCACAGACGCGCTGCGCCCTCTCGAGCTCGGTCGCACCACCACGCCAGCTCGTCGTAGTCGCCGAGCGCCTTCTCCCACCCGAACACCACGAGCGCGGCGAGCAGGCAGAGCGCAAGCTGACGGTCGAACCACCCGTCGGTGTCGACGCCCTCACGCGCCAGCGACGACCGGAACCGTGCGATGGCGTCCTCTTTCGACTGGGGCATGCGAGCGCGGTTCATAGCCAAGTACCACGCCAGGTCGTAGGTGCACGGGCTCTCGCCGGGATAGGTCCAGTCGATGAGCACCGTGCGGCCGTCGGCGGCAGTCCCCACGTTCCCCAGTTTCCAGTCGCCGTGCACGAACGACTGCGGCGTTTCCTGCACCCGGACGACGAGCGGCGACGGGTCGCGGCGCAGGTCATCGATCACCGTGAGCACGTCGCCCGGCGCGCGCTCGGCGAAGCGGGCCCAACCGTCGAAGGCGATCTTCGGCACTGGGTGGGGCCAGCCGCGATCCGCCTCGATCTGCAACGACGCGTGGTTGAACCACGTCCACCGGTTGCCGATCGGCACGAGTCCGACGTCGTCGCGCCAACCGAGCGTGCGGGCGGACAGGGTGGCCATGTCGTCGATGTACGCCAGGTGGCGGTCGAACGGGATCACGTCGTCGCCCGGCGGGACGATTGAGTCACTGAGGTCGCGCATGAGGATCGCCGCGCCGAGCCCACCGCGGCCGAGGCCGGTGGCGACGCCGACCACGCCGTGGTCGATGCGCTCCGGGAGCACGTCCATCAGGCCCGACGCCCACACCTGAGCCGGATGGCAGCCGAGGTCGCCGTTGAACCGCATGGTCCAGTCCTCGTCGATGTGGACGTGCTTGAGAATGCGCGTCGAGCCGTCGGCCATCGTGAGCCGCTCGAACGGGGAGCCGGACTTCGAGTCGATGGTGACGAACGGCTCGCGCCTCACTGCGTCGGCGAGGAGCTCCTCGAGGGACGACGCCACCGGACGCGGAGTGAGCTCGAGCACGTCGACCATCATCGGCGCGCGGCTTCCATCTCCGCGAGCAGGGGCGCCGGCCAGCGCCCACCGCACCAGAACTGGTCGCGGGTGATGCGGTCGTCGTCGATGGTGAGCACGTGCACCTGGTGCGCGGCGTGGGGCACCCCGCCCTCGACCCACGTGACGGTGTAGGTCAGCACCTCGCCGGCGGGTGTTGGGCGGCGCTCCACCTCCTCGAGCTCGCCGGGGTCGGGGAACCACTGGGCGATCTCGTTGCGGATGGCGTCGCCGGTGACGCTGAACCGCCAGCCCGGGCAGGTGGCGTCGAGCTCGGCGGTCGGGCTGAAGAGGTCGGTGCCGGGCTCGCCGCCTAGGACGACGGCGAGGAGCCGATCGACGACGGTGGTGGTCGTGGTGGTCGCGGTCATGCAGCGATCGTCGCGGAGCGGTCTTGCAGAGGATTTGCAGGGGCGGTGCAAACCGGTTGCAAGTCGCAAAGAGGACGCTGCGGCTCCAACCACGAGAGGAGCCACCAATGGCAATCGATGAGACCAAGCTCGAGCAGCTCGTCGGGCAGTTCGCGACCGACTTCGGGGCAGCGATGCACGCGGCCACGGTCGTGGTCGGCGACAAGCTCGGCCTGTACAGGGCCCTGGCCGAGGCCCCGGCCACCGGTGCCGAGCTCGCCACGAAGACCGGGCTCGACACCCGCCTGGTCGAGGAGTGGTGCGCGGCGCAGCGTGTCAGCGGCTACGCCGAGTTCGAGACGACATCGGGCCGGTACTCGCTCACGGAGGAGCAGGCAGCGGTGCTCGCCGACGACTCGACGCCAGCGTTCCTCGTCGGCGCAATGACCATCGTCGCCGCTCTGTTCAAGGACGAGGCCGCCATCCGCGAGGCGTTCCGCACCGGGCGCGGGCTCGGCTGGCACGAGCACGACCACGATCTGTTCCACGGCACCGAGAGGCTGTTCAAGCCCGGCTACCTCGGCAACCTCGTCACCTCGTGGCTGCCGGCGCTCGACGGCGTCGAGGCGCGCCTGGAGGCCGGGGCGACCGTCGCCGACATCGGCTGCGGCCACGGGAGCTCGACGATCCTGCTCGCCCAGTCGTACCCGGCGTCCAACATCGTCGGGTTCGATTACCACGCGGCCTCGATCGAGGTGGCGCGCGAGCGCGCCGCAGAAGCCGGTGTCGCCGATCGTGTTCGCTTCGAGGTGGCGTCTGCGCAGGACTTCCCGGGCGCCGGCTACGACCTCGTGTGCATCTTCGACGCGCTGCACGACATGGGCGATCCGTTCACCGGCGCCCAACACATCCGCGACGCGCTCGCCGACGATGGCACATGGCTGCTGGTCGAGCCGATGACGGCGACCGAGGGTCCGGTGGCTCGCATCTTCACGGCGGCCTCGGTGGGCGTCTGCACGCCTTCGGCCCAGGCCCAGGATGGCGGGTATGCGCTCGGCAACCAGGTTAGCGACGACCGCTGGCGCGAGCTGTTGAGCGAGGCCGGCTACCGGCGGTTCCGGCGGGCGACGGAGACGCCGTTCAACCGGGTGTTCGAGGTCCGCAAGTAGGGAGACGGCGGGTGCCGGCACCGCACCGGGCGGTGCCGGCGGACTGCATCCGATCGACATGAGATCGGAAGGACGGGCGATGCCGCTACCGACTCCTGCACTCGCCCATCACGTGGGGACTTCACGAGCAGTTCCTTCGCGTCGACCCCCTCGCTGGGCATCGCGCGCCGAGAGCGCCGCTGCCCCGCAAGCACCTGCATCCTGAGTTCGGCCGGTGGCTGCTTGAGGTCGCCGACGAGGTTGCTGAGAAGGCGAAAGTGGCGATGAAGGAGCACCCAGGCTCGCGTCGTCAGCTGCTTGCCGCATTCCGTGCCGAGCAGACCGCGCTGCTGGTGCGTCTCGCTGCAGACACGGGCGCTCGTCTCGGGGAACTTGCGGGGCTGCAGGTCGGGGACCTCGATGACGGTCGGCTCACCATCGAGCGCGCCGCGAAGGGCTACGGAGTCATCGGGCCGACCAAGTCCCACCGACGGCGAACGATCACACTCGGATCGGTCGTCGCGCAGCGCTGGGCATGCCACGTCGCGACCTGGAAGCCCGGTGGCCTTGCTCGGCGTTCCGACTGGCTGTTCACGACCACGCCTGAGAGTGTCGACGCCCTCGGTCTCTCCGGGA
>JBPCON010000046.1:0-30310 GCA_051000215.1 Acidimicrobiales bacterium | reverse complement strand
CGGGCCGCCGCCGATGCGGACGTCCTGGCCGGCGGCCGCGTCCTGCGCCACCTCGAGTGCTTCCGCTGGCGCGGCGTCGAGGAAGTGGAACGTGGTGCCACCCTCCATCTCCAGCAACGGGCGCGGGCGGTGGGTCAGGACGTACGTCGGCGTGTGGAACGGCGGGTTGTCGCCCCACCACCCGCGCCACGCCGGGTCGTCCTGCCAGCCCGGAGGGCCGAACTTGCCCGCGCCCATGATCTCCGCACCGATCCCGGGGCCGTACCGATCGGCCATCACCTGATCGACACCCTCGGTGCCGCCCGACTCGCCGAGGACTTCGCGGCGGCCGAACCGAGTGGCCAACATCCACTCGTGCAGCCGATGCCCGGCGTGGCCGAACGGCGCGTCGAGGGCCTGCCCCTCACCGGTGGCGAACCCGTCGAGCGAGATCGAGAAGTTGTGGATGCGGACGCGCGACACGGCGGCTCCTTCAGGTGGTGGTGGTCTGGTCGGTCAGTCTGGTTGACCAGTCCAGGGGCGAGATTTCATCGGTCGGGGGATTCAGACGACCCAGAGATCGTGAGCGAGCATCGCGCTCGCGCGCGTCGAGGTCGAGCGGCGCACGTGCGAGCGGCGTCTCGCAGAGCTCGCCACGCCGAGCCCGGTGGTGCAATGGTCTGGTCATGGTGACGGACTGTCTCGCCGGCACAGGGTTCGGTGAAGCGACAGCCCCGTGGGCCGCAACGCCGTGAGCCGCTTGCGCCGCGCCCTGTTGGTGGGTGCACTGCTCGTGCTCACGTTGGTGGGAACGAGGCGAGCACCGGCAGCGGCGGTCGCGGCCCCGGCCGGTGCTCTACGAGCCGGTGTCGCAACGGTCGACGCG
This sequence comes from Acidimicrobiales bacterium, assembly GCA_051000215.1. GTDB lineage: Bacteria > Actinomycetota > Acidimicrobiia > Acidimicrobiales > JACDCH01 > JBPCON01. The sequence continues at coordinate 29,445 of JBPCON010000046.1, read as the reverse complement.
ACGTGGCACGTGGGCGCGTCGAGCGGCCAGTACGCCGATGCCGAAGACCCGTCCGACCCGGAGTCGTTGATCCGTTCGGAGTGGGATCCGAACTTCCAGCACATCCTCAAGCAGTCGTCGTACGGCGTGCAGTCTCGGCTGTCGATCCGAGCGCTCGTGCTCGAGGGCGCCGACGGCACGCGGGTGGCGCTGGTCAAGATCGACAACTACCTCGCGCAGGACTACTTGACAAGGCGCGTCGGGCAACTCCTCGACGCCGACGCAACGAGCGGCGTGCACTACGAGCACGTGTTGCTCTCGGCTACGCACGATCATTCTTCGCCGTATTACTCGACACCATCGGCCGGGGTCTGGGTGTTCCAGGACGTGTTCGACCTCCGCATGTTCGAGTACCAAGCACGCGGTGTCGCTTCTGCGATCGAGGAGGCGGCCGCCGGGCTCCGTCCTGCGCGGCTGGGAGCGACGACCGTCGACTTCAGGGCGATGCAGGCAAACATCGTCGGACCTCAGATCGGTGACGACGGGTCGCCTGCGGGCTACCCCCTCACCGAGAACGATCACGGGCTCGTCGTGGTCAGGGTCGACGACATGAGCCAACCGAGCGTTCCGGTGCCCCTGGCCACGTGGGTGAACTTCGGTGAGCATCCCGAGTCGCTCGACGGTTACAGCCTCGAGAGCGCCGACTACCTCGCTCCGCTGCAACGCGACGTCGAGCGCGACACGGGCTCGACGCTGGTCTTCACACAGGGCTCCGTCGGATCGGCAGAAGGCCCCTACGAGCACAGCTTCGACGCGGGAGCCATCCCGGTTCTCCCTGACGGCACGTTGCGCGCGTTCGGGCACGCGGGCTACGCGCAGGCCGAGCGCGGCGCACGCCTCATGGCCGACGCCATCGTCGAAGGATGGCGCACGCTCGGCGACATGGGCGGCCAGGTCCCGATGCGCACCGACGTGCCGGTGGCGATGCTCACGAGTTGGGTGCCCGGGCCCGTATCGCACCCCTATCCGAGCGTGTCGAACTGCCGGGCGCAGCCCTCGATCGACGGCGACCCCGGCGCCCCGATCCTCGGCCTTCCGGACTGCCAGCGCACCGGCACCGGGGTGCAGAGCCCGCTGTACGAGAACCTTGTCGCTGCAGGTATCCCGCTCCCGGCCAACTACGACGCGCCGGCGTTCGGCGCGATCGAGGAGAACCTTCGCATCAAGCTCCAGGCCGTGCGCCTCGGCGATGTCGTGCTGCTCTCGTGTTCGTGTGAGCCTCAAAGCGACCTCGTGTTGAACCTCGAGAGCCGCACCGACAAGCTCGAGGGCAACATCTTCGACGGCTACGACTACGCATCCAGTTGCCGAACTGCCGCCGACGGAGCCCACGACTGCCCCGATCCGCGTGATCGTCACGGGGTCGCCTCGCTGCACGTCAGCGACGCAGCCTTTCAGCGCATGGTGGCGGAGGTGCACAACGACGCAGCGGGGTGGGACAACCTGAGCGCTGCCGCCGTCGCGGGCAGCGAGCCGGCCGACCCGGCTGCCATCAAGGGCAACTTCACGAAGACCGAGCTGCCGACCTCGCTCGGCTACGTGCTGCCGGTCGGCCTCGGGCACACCGGCGACTACGACGGCTACACGGTGTCGTACCGCGAGTATCAGAACCGTGACTCGTACCGCAAGGCGCTCACCTCGTACGGGCCGCACACTGCCGATTACATGAACACGCGGTTGTTGGCGATGGCCGGCTTCTTGCACGGCGGCCCGGCTCTCGCGCCTGAGCCTCTTGCCGCGCAAGGCGAAGTGGACGAAGTTCGCCAGGAAGCTGCAGCGCTCGCGCTCGGTCAGCTGAGCAGCTCGGTGTACGAGGGTTGGGCAGCATCGTTGCCCGACGACGTCGGGCCGGTGACGGCGTTGGAGCAGCCGGTGTCGTTGTCGCGCTTCGGAGCTGCGACGTTCACGTGGCGGGGCGGCGGCAACTATGTCGACAACCCCACCGCGGCGGTGCAGCGGCTCGTTGATGGGATGTGGGTTCCGTACGCCGACATGAGCGGCGAGGTGCAGACGATGTTGGCGGTGCCTCCCGGCGGGGCCGCGCTCCTCGATGCCGCGACAGGCGGCCAGGAATGGCGATGGACTGCGAGCTTCGAGGCGTTCGACGCGTTCCCGCGCCACGACGTTGCTGGCGGACAGGTGCCAGACGGCACGTACCGGTTCACCGTCGACGGGGCCAGCCATCGAGGCGGAGCCGTCGTGCCGTACCACCTCGAGTCCGACGCCTTCACCGTCTCTCCGTGGGAAGGCATCGCCACCAGCGATCCGACGCTCGACCCCGGGGGCGCGATGACGTTCACCATCGATCCGATCGTGTACCCGCGCAGCTACGCCTCCCCGTTCCCCTTCGTCAAGGACGACGCTGCCAGCGATGCGATCTGTCGACGTTGCACCTTTCGACCCTGGGCCAGCGTCGGCGAGGTCGCTGACGTGACGGTGACGGTGCGACGCGTCGCTGACAGAGCCGTGCTGCGACGCGTGCCGGCGGAACGAGGTGACGACGGTCGGTGGCACGCCGCTGTCGCGCTCGTCGCGGGCGAGGTCGCTCTCGTCGACCGCGGCGATGTGCGCGACGCCTACGGCGAGATCAACGGTCGGCCCACTGCCGAAGTAGGCCCTGCGGGTTCGGGCAGTACCGGGTCGAGCGCAGGGGCCGACCGGCTCCTACCGGTGACCGGCACCGAGGCCGGGACAACCCTGATCGCGGCTGCGGCGCTCGCCGCGTTGGGTCTCGGCATACGCCGCCTTCCTCGCCGACGTCGCGATCACAGCGTCACGTAGGGGCCGGTTGGGAGCGTCGTGTCAGCGTCAGCGGGGAGCAGCCGGTCGGCCGCGAATGCGACGCACATCGGTCTGGTGGCGGGGTACACGTCGGGCCCGACGCCCAGCGTCTCGCCCGCGCCCCTGAGCAACGAGCAGATGATGCGCTCCCCCAACGTGAGCGACGGGTTGAACGCGAACGTGTCGTTGTCGATCGGTGACGGGCAGCCGATCGGCGACGGGATCCCCGAGCAGACCGAGTCGTTGGGGACGGGGCCGCCGTCGAGGATCGTGCGCCGGATCGGCTCCGGGTAGGCGCTGAGCGGTGCGATGAGGTAGCCGAGGAAATCGCCCGCCGTGCCGATGCTGAGATAGCCCAGCTGCCCCGGCACCGCGTCGCGCACTGCGAGGGGGATCTGCGGGTACGGCTCGCCCGGGCTTCCGCTGATGAGCAGGTCGCCGATGCGCCCCGAGTACGACACGGTGCTGATGATGTTGCCCGTCGCCCACGGCGGGAGGTTCTGGCGAAGGATGGGAACCCCCGCGAGGAACCCACCGGTGTCGGCGCCGAATATCAACGCGTTGGTGGCCGGGTCGACGACGAGGTAGCTGTGCATCGACACGACAGCTGCCCCGACGAGCGGCTTCGCATCGGCGAGCGCCACCAACGCGCGGTCGAACACGCGGCCGGCGTACGCATCGAGCGCGCAAAGGTCGCCGGCCGCGCCGCTGAGTGATTCGTCTGGGCATCCAGAGCGCGCCGGTTGGGTTCGGCCGAGGGTGCCGACCTGTTGGAAGCCGATGCCGCCGAGCGTGCCCAGCTTTCTCGAGAGCGGGCCGGTGTAGTCGGCGCTGATCAACGTGTTGTCGCTGCCGAGCACCGTCGCGTGAGCGGAGAAGTTGAGGTAGGTGACGAGGGTCTCGCCGGTCGTCGCGTCGCGGGCTTGGAGCAGCCGGAGCTCATCGTCGGCCACTTCGTTCGCAGGATCGTTGCCGAACTGATTGCTGATCAAAGGCTGCGCGTCGCCCGCTTGCTCGACGCCGCCCTTCGCTGTGCCGTACCAGAGGGTCGCGGGACGCATCGCGTCCCATGCTTCGACGATGGCGAGCACGGTCCGGTCGTGCACGAGCTGCAGATACTCGTCGGGCACCCCGCCCCACACGCCGACAGTGTCGGGGCCGCCGTGCGTGTGGTTCGAGTCGACGAGGATCGCTCCGGCAGGGAGCGCAGGCCGGCCTGGTGAGGCGGCAACGCGACGAGCTATCTCGGCCGCCGCGTCTCGCCGCATGTCCTCCTCGCCGTAGGGCCCGCGCTTGTAGGCGGCGAAGACGCCCTGCGTGTCGATCTGGGCGAGCACGAGGCTCTGCTCGCCGGCACCAACGGCGAGCGCCCGCACGTTGACGCCGTCGAGCACGCCGGTTGCCCGGCGGCCTGGGAGCACGGGAACGCCGGCGACCTCGCCGCTGCCGATGCCGTAGCCGCCGAGGAAGAAGCTGCCGCCGTCGATCATGGCCGGGGTGGGGTCGATCGACTCGACCGCCGCGCCGACGAGATAGGTGGCAGGGATCGGAGCTGCAGGCGTGCCGGTGGCCGAGGATGCATCGCTCGAGCACGGCTCGGCGCGGGCGGGCACGGCGGTGATGGCGGTCAGACTGCACACGCTCAGCGCGACGACGAGCACCGGGCCGCAGCGGCGTCGCCCCAGCCAGCCGAGCGCGAGCGCGAGCGCAACAGCGACCAGTCCCGCCGCCACCAACCCTGCGTTACCCCCGCCGGTCGCCGGCAGGACATCGGTGCACGCCCCCAAGGCCGACAGCGTACGCGAACCGGCGAAGGGACAGCTGGCCGCTCATCGGGGCTCGTGGCGGCCAGGTGGGGGTAGGGAGCACGTCGTGCGGTTCAACGACAACGCCCAGCTGGACACATCACAGCTCAGCGACGGGCGCGGCGGGGGCAGGCTGTCCTCGATCCCGGGCGGCGGGTACGGCCTCGGCGGCGGTGCAGGCATCGTGGTGCTGCTGCTCTCGATGCTGCTCGGGCTCAACCCGTTGTCGGGAGGCTCGTCGAGCTCGAGCCCGAGAGCAGCTGCCGACTTGGCGGCGGAGTGCCGCACCGGCGCCGATGCCAACTCGCGCGAGGACTGCCGTGTGGTCGGCATCGTCAACAGCGTGCAGAAGTTCTGGACGACGGAGCTGGCTGCCGAGGGGCGCGCCTATGACCCCGCGCAGACGCAGTTGTTCACCGGCCGGGTGAACACCGGCTGCGGGACCGCCAGCTCCGAGGTCGGGCCCTTCTATTGCCCGACCGACGGCTACGTGTACCTCGACCTCGGGTTCTTCGACGACCTGCGCAGCAAGTTCGGCGCACGGGGCGGCGCGTTCGCGGAGGCGTATGTCGTCGCGCACGAGTACGGCCATCACATCCAAGACCTCTTGGGCACGATGGACCAGGTACGCCAAGGCGTCACCGGGCCCACGAGCGCATCGGTGCGCCTCGAGCTGCAAGCTGACTGCTTCGCCGGCGTCTGGGCCCACGGCGCGGTTGCGACGGGCTTCATCACCGAGGTGACCGAGACCGACATCGCCGATGGCCTCGACGCGGCGGCTGCCGTTGGTGACGACCGCATCCAGTCGGAGTTCCAAGGAAAGGTGAACCCGGAGTCGTGGACCCACGGCTCATCGGAGCAGCGCCAACGCTGGTTCTCGGCCGGCTACGGGGCTGGCGCGGTGAGTGCCTGCGACACCTTCTCGGCGCCGAAGCTCTGACCTCAAAGCGTCGCTCATGGAGAACCTGCCGTTCATCGACGAGCATCGGTTGCGCGTCGCAGCGTCTCGCGCAGACGTGTGGGACGCGCTGCTGTGGTTGCTGCGCACGCAGCTCGCCGGGCCAGCAGCTCGTCTGAAGCGGTTGTTGGGGTTGACCCCGGCCGAGCTTCGCGGTGACTGGAGCGCGACCCCACAGCCCGGCGACTCACTGCCCGGCTTCGAGGTGGTCGAGTCCGTCTTCCCTGAGCGTCTCTCGCTCCGGGGGGAGCATCGGTTCTCGCGCTACGCCCTCGTCTTCGAGCTCGACGCGCCAGGCGCCACCGAGTGCACGCTCGCCGCTCGGAGCTGGGCGTCGTTCCCGAATCTCACCGGCCGCGCGTACCGCGCCGTCGTGATCGGAACAGGCGGTCACCGGCTCGCGGTCAGCGGAATGCTGCGGACCGTTGCTCGACGCGCCGAACGCGCGTGAAGCCCCACCGGCGCGCCCGAGCGCGCTGGCCGATCACGTCGATTCGCCGACTCGCCTGTCGTAGTCGCCGGCCAGCTCCAGCAGCGCCGCCCGACAGTCGCCCGTGAAGGCGGGTCCGTGCATCAGGGCGAGGGTGTCGACGTCGAGCGCGGCGAGGCGGCGCACCGTTGCGCCGCTTGTGCCGCCGCGTGCGCGCGCTCATCGCGCCCAACTCTGCAAGTAGTCCGGATCTGCGATCGAGCGTGCGGTGTCGGTGAGCAGGAGAGGGCGGAAGGTGTCGAGCATCACGGCCAGCTCCTCGGTCCGCGTCGCTTCGATCGACAGCTCGTAGCTCCCGGGCTGAGGCCCGTGGACGAAGCCAGCCGGGTGCACGGTGAGCGAGCCGACACCGATGCCCGCGCCGGCGCGGCTCATGAATTCGCCGGCCGAGTAGAAGAGCACCTCGTCCGAGTCGACGTTGGCATGGTGGTACGGCACCTTCACGGCGTCGGGGTGGAAGTCGAAGGGCCGAGGCACGAACGAGCACACGACGAAGCCGGGCCCTTCGAAGCTCTGGTGCACCGGCGGGGGCTGATGGAGGCTGCCGACGATGGGTTCGAAGTCGTGGATCGACAACGCCCACGGGTAGAGGCAGCCGTCCCAGCCGACGACATCGAAGGGGTGGTGCGCATAGGTATGGCGGCTCAGGCCTGCGGCCGTGCGCACGACGACATCCGATGGCCCCTCGTCGTCGGTGATCAGCGGGCCGTCGGGTCCGCGTATGTCGCGCTCGCAGTAGGGCGCTCGTTCGAGGAACTGGCCGCTCTCCGACAGGTAGCGCGGCGGCGGGCGCACATGACCGGAAGCCTCGAGCACCAGCACCTGCAGAGGGGTCTCGTGCAGCACCCAGCGGTGCGTCACGCCGGCAGGTACGACCACGTAGTCGCCGGCGCGAACGGCGAGGCTACCGAAGGAAGACTCGAGGGATGCCGAGCCAGCCTGCACGTAGACGAGCTCGTCTCCCATCGCGTCGCGGTACATACCGCTCGAGCGATTGGCCGACGCGGCGCAGATTCGTACGTCGTCATTGCCGAGTAGGAGCTGCCGGCCGAGCACAGGGTCATCGGCCTCGAGCGAGTCGGGTCCGAGGTCGCCCGAACGCAGGTGCAACGGCACGACCGGATGCAGAGCGACGAGCGGCGGGCGTCCATCGTCGATGGCGTCCGCTCGCAGCAAAGCGCTCGGCGAGCGGCGGTGGTAGAGGAGCGACGAAGCGTCCGAGAAACCCTCCTCCCCCACCAGCTCCTCGACGAGCCGAGACCCACTGGCGTCGCGGTGCACCGTGTGGCGCTTCGGGGGTATGTCACCCACCCATCGGTAGAACACAGCGCTACCCCCTCTCGGTTACGACGGTCCCGACGACTTCTCCGAAGTCGACGCGCGCAGCGCCTTGTCCGCACCACCCTCGCAGAGCGACGGTGTCGCCGTCCTCGAGGAAGCGCCGTCGCGTCCCGTCGGCCAACGCGAGGGGCTCGCTGCCCCCTTGCGTGAGCTCGATGAGGCTGCCGTAGCTACCGGGCTCGGCGCCCGACACCGTGCCCGACGCGATGAGGTCGCCGGTGCGCGTGCTCGCCCCGTTGCTCGTCAGGTGCGCGAGCTGCTGCGCGAACGTCCAGTACATGTCGGCGAAGTTGTTGCGGCTGACCGTCGTGCCGTTCAGCTCGACGCGCAGCTCGAGGTCCACCGCCCAGTCCCGCTCGCCGCCAAGGGCGCTGTCGGGCGCTGGCTCCTGCTGTGGGCCAGGGACGAGAAACGGCCGCAGCGCGTCGAGGGGGACGACCCATGCCGAGACCGACGTGAGGAAGGACTTTCCCAGAAATGGTCCGAGGGGCTGGTACTCGAACGCCTGCATATCGCGGGCGCTCCAGTCGTTGACGAGCACGGCGCCGAACACGTGGGCGTCGGCGTCATCGACGTCGATGCGTCGGGCCGCCTCGCTGCCCACGCCGACCACGAAGCCGACCTCGAGCTCGAGGTCGAGAGCTGCTGTCGGCTGGCGCTCGACCCCTGCCTCGGTCTGCACCAGGCCCGTAGGGCGGCGCACCGGCGTACCCGACGCGACGACGGTGCCGGAGCGCCCGTGGTACCCGACAGGCAGACGGCGCCAGTTGGCGAAGAGCGGCTCGGCGTCGGGACGGAAGAGCCGACCGAGGTTCGTGGCGTGGTGGAGCGAGGAGTAGAAGTCGACGTAGTCGGCCACCTCGAAGGGAAGGCCGAGCTCCACATCATCGAGCGGTGCCAGATCAGCAGCGCTCGCCGTCGCCGCGAACGCGGTCAGCGCGTGACGTGCCGAGCGCCACGCCTCGGGCCCCTCGCTCATGAACCGGTTGAGCGAGGGCTGCTCGAAGACGTCGTCGGCGATCACGTCGCCGACGGGGAGCATCGCGTCGCCGAGACGAGTGACCACCCGACCGTTCGCGACACCGTAGGGCAGAGTGTTCTCGTTGAACGCTGCTGTCACTGTCACGTGGGAGAGCAGCTCACAGGTTGCCGCGGCGGTCTTGGTCGCGCTCGATGGCCTCGAACAACGCTTTGAAGTTCCCCTCACCAAAGCCGCGGGCGCCGCGGCGTTCGATGATCTCGAAGAACACGGTGGGCCGGTCGGTGATTGTCTCGGTGAAGATCTGGAGGAGGTAGCCCTCTTGGTCGCGGTCGGCGAGGATGTTGAGCTTCCGCAGCTCGTCCCACGGCAGCTCGATGCCTGTCAGCCGTGACTTGGCTTCGTCGTAGTAAGCGTCGGGCACCGCCATGAAACGCACACCGCGCGCGCGGAGTGCGCCCACCGTCGAGACGATGTCGTCGGTGCGCAGCGCGATGTGCTGGACGCCGGGGCCGTCGTAGGTGTCGAGGTACTCCTGGATCTGGCTCTTCTTGAGACCGTCGGCCGGCTCGTTGATCGGCATCACGATCTTGGTGCCGTCCCACACGACGGTCGACATCAACGCCGAGTACTCGGTCGAGATCTGATCGTCGGAGAAGTGCGCGAGGGGCGCGAAGCCCATGACGTCGGCGTAGAAGTCGACCCAGTCCTCGAGCCGGCCCTTCTCGACGTTGCCGACGACTTGGTCGATGGCGGCGATGCCGACATCCGGTCCCACGGGCGAGGGTGGCAGGTTCTCGTTCCCGTAGCCGGGCTCGAGCCGTCCGCTGTCGTAGCGGGTGCGGTCGACAAAGGTGTGCACGGTCTCGCCGTACGTGCCGATCTGCGCGAGCCGCAGGGTCCCGATCTCGTCGGTCTCGTCCCAGGGTTCGCGCACGACGCGCGCTCGACCCGCTACCGAGGCGAACGCTACGTCGACATCGTTCACCAGCCAGGCGAGGTCGTGGACACCGTCGCCGTGAGCCCGCACGTGTTGCGCGATCGGCGAGCTCGCATCGAGCGCGCCTGACACGACGAAGCGCACGTCGCCCTGCTCGAGCACGTAGCTCGATTTGTCGCGCACGCCGGTCTCGGGCCCGGCATACGCGGTGCATCGAAAGCCGAACGCGCTCATGAGGAAGCCAGCTGTGGCGCGGGCGTTGCCGACCCAGAACTCGATGCAGTCCCACCCGAGCAGTTGGGCGGCCGGCTGCTCGGCGGGTGTGGTTGTCGTCGCCATCACGCAGCCCGGGCCGCGTAGCGGGCGTAGGACTCGTCGTCGTAGGAGTCGAGGAACGCCGTCAGCTCCCCGACGAGCTCGTCGACTCCGTCGGCCGCGAACAGCACCGGCTGGTAGCGAGTGATGTCGTAGGGCTGCGCGCCCATAGCCGCGATGTCGAATCGCCGGACGTCAGCGTCGCGAAACGCCTCCAACTCGCCGAACGACGACAGGATGCCAGCGCCGTACGCCTTCAAATCGCCGTGTTCGCGCACGACTCCGAACTCGACGGTGAACCAGAACACCCGCGACAGGAACTGCACGGCTTGGTCGCTTCGCACGCGCTTCACCGCCTCGCCGAACTTGCGATAGAGCGCCGCGAACAGCGGGCTGGCCAGTTGGTTGGCGTGGCCGATCACCTCGTGGATCACGTCGGGCTCGGGGGTGTAGTACGGCATCGAATGGTGGCGGATGTACTGCGTCGACATGAACCAGCCGTCGTGCAACGCGCCGTAGAAGTTCCATGGTGACACCAGGCCCGGGACGGGCTCGTAGCGGAAGCCGGTGATCGGCTCGAGCAAGTCGGAGACCTCGGCGAGCTGCGGGACGTGGTCGTCGGGTAGCCGCAAGGCCTGCACGCCGCGCTGATAGTCACCGCACGCAAGGCGCTCGTGCCGCTCGGCGAGCTCGACCGAACACCTCTTCCAAAGCTCGTGCTCCTCCTCGACGTAGGGCACGATCGGCACCGGTTGACCGCGGTGGTAGGCGGCGGCGATATCCGAGAGAGCGGCTCGCCTCGCTCGATACGCCTCGTCCGTGAACCCGGGATGATCCTTCGAGAGCTGGCCGCCGTACGCGAGCGTGTTCACGCCCTTGTCGACCAGCCGCATGTCGCTCATCGTCTTCGGATTATGCGCCAGCCGCAACGAACCGTCTACGCTCAGCTCAGTTATCAAGACGAACGGACCCCGTTGCGCGATTTGCCACTCGGACCGTCCGAAGAACTGCTGAACGGAGCGACAGTGCCGAGACGTTCTGCATCCGGCAGCGATGTCGACGAGATCGACCGACGTCTGCTGGCCCTGCTTCGTGAGGACGGGCGTCTGTCGATCAACGAGGTCGCGACCCGAGCGAGCATCTCTCGAGCCAACGCCTACCAGCGCTTGGGACGGCTCCGTGAGACCGGCGTCATCCGCAGGTTCACGATCGACGTCGACCACGGGGCCCTCGGTGACTCGATCACGGCGTTCGTCCTCGTCGACATCGACCAGCACGCGTGGCGCGCGATGGCCGACACGCTCCTGACGCTGCCCGGCGTCGAGTACGTCGCCTTCACGACTGGCACCTTCGATCTCGTGCTTCTCGTGCGCGCGCCCGACATGCAGACGCTGCGCGACGTCGTTCTCGAGCGGCTGCAATCCATGCCCGAGGTGCGATCGACCCAGACGAGCTTCGTGCTCGAGGAGAAGCGCAGCTGAGCGCGCCTCTACTGGTCTACGAGGAGCGGTCGGTCAGCACGAGCGCGTGACCGCCTGCCATGCGACGGACCCCGTCTCAGGTGCCCATCACCTGTGCGGCTCGCTCAGCCATCTCCTCCGCGGAGACGTCCTCGACGTGGGATGCGACGTGCCAGCGATGGCCGAACGGATCCTCGAACTCCCCGGAACGGTCGCCATAGAACTTGTCCTCCACTGCAGCGACCTCGGTCGCACCGGCCGTGAGCGCTCGAGCGAACACGTCGTCGACATCCTCCACGTAGACCATGCACGCCACGGGCGACCCCCCGAGCGCCTTCGGCGTCGATCGGCTCGCGGCCATGTCCCTGAAGACGTCAGCCAGCATGATCACCGATCCGCCGATCTCGAGCTCCGCGTGGCCGACCTTGCCCTCGGGACCGTCCATGCGCAGCCGCTCGGTGGCGCCGAGGATGTCGCAGTAGAAGTCGATCGCCTTGGCCGCGCCATCGACGCTCAGATAGGGCATCACGCGTGGGTACTCCGCCGGAATGGGGTCGACCTTGGGCATCTGGATCTCCTTCGTCTGTGAGCTCGGTGCGCGTGTCCTTCTACGCGTGCGCTGAACGCTAGATGCTGAGACTTCGCCGAGCCACGAACTACTGGATGACGGCCTGGGTTTGGATGCTCAGTGAGACGGGCTTGCTGCGAACGTCGATGACGCTGGTCTGCACGACGATCGTCGTGCGGCCGACGTGCAACGGGCTTGACGTCGCCGTCACCGTTCCTCCTCGAACAGCGCGAAAGAAATTGGTCTTCGGCTCGATGGTCGACGTTGTCGCGCCCTCGGGCAGATTCAGGAACGCGCAGATCGCGCCGACGCTGTCGGCCAAGGCCATGAGTGCGCCGCCGTGCATGAGGTCGCCTGTCGTGCACAGCTCAGTCGTCCAGCTCATCGTGCCCTCGACTCGTTCCGGAGCTGCGTTGGTGAGCTCGAGACCGAGCACGCGTGCGAAGGGCATGCTGGCAGCGAGTTGCTCGAGATCCACTCGCTCGACGCTATCCGTGGGGGTGGCGGCGAGTTCTCGGCGGCCTGGGCCTGAACTCGAGGCAATAGGGGGTGCCACGCGCCACCTATTGCCTCGAGAACGGCCCGTTCGCCGACGCCGACGTACGCGCCCAACCGGCGGGCTTCCTTCACGACCTCACGTCTATAGCCGGACGAGCGCTACGAGCCGTCCCTCGCGAGATCGAAGCGCTCGTGCCGCCCGTCTTCATCGCGTTGTCCTTCTTCGTGGTGAACATCGCCACCCTCCGAGCAGGCCGTACCCGGGCAACGCTGCCACGCCGCTGCTCTGCTGCGACACTCTGGGCTGATGCAGATGCCTGCGCGTCGATCGCTCGCCGACCCGCACCCCAGCCGGCTCGCTACGGATCACCCCCGCCGCGACGAGATCCTCGCTGCCCACGCCGCGGCCATGTGTTCGGGAGAGCCGGGCTACTTGGATCCCGACAGCGGCTTGTTCGTGCTCACCGCAGCGGCGCTCTGCGAGCGGGGCGACTGCTGCAACCAGGGGTGTCGCCATTGCCCGTTCGTCGCCTGACACGACCATCACAACCCCGGTGTTGTGGGCAGTCAGATGAGCGTCAGGGCCATGGTGATCGCGCCGCCAGAGTGATCGGCTGCGATCGCGAGCATCGCCTGCAGGAACGCTGCGTCCTCACGAGTCGCGCTTCGAACCGTGAGCACCGCGCGTCAGTCGGCCCAGACCCAGCGCGTGGCTCGACGGGCGAAGTCGTCTTCGCGCTCGATGATCCCGAAGGCACGCTCCGGGGTCACCTCCACGATCAGGTGCGCGAGCACGAAAGCCATCATCTCCTCCCGCTTGGCCGCGTCGGGCTCGTACTTCTCTGCGTAGCGCGCGGCCACTTCGCGGCTCGCCGCCTCGGGCTCGGCGCCAATGCCGATGCCGTTGCCGACGATCACGGCGGCGGTGCCCTCGACCGAGATGCACTCGACGGTGTCGTCCGTCGCAACGCACACCCGCGGGTTCTTGGCCAAGTTCCTCGCCTTGCGCGACGTGGGGGCACACGAGAAGACGAACCGATCCGGGTCCGGCAACCACACGCCCCAGACCGGCAGGGCGTGCGGCCTCCCCGTCCCGTTCGCAGTGACGACCCAATAGTTCCGGTTGCGGAGCAAGCGTTCCTCCGCCCACGACCACGGGAGGACGCCATCGAGGTCATCGATGCTCACCCCGTACGCACGCATGTCAGGACGCTCAGCCCGCGGCATGGTGCGATCCTACGAACCCTCCTGGCGCACGGTTGCTTCGGCCGCGATGCCCACCGCGGCGAGGTCCTCGCTGCCGGCTACCGCGATGGCACCCGCCCCGAGGCGCCGACGCTGGCGCACTTCGAGACGATGAGCGACGCGGCTGAGGGTGAAGTTCACCGCGATGTAGAGCAACGCGACGAACACGGTCACCTGGAGCGGGTTCTTGAAGAACTCCCCGGTGCTGCGGCTGCGGCGCAAGAGCTCCTCGTAGGTGATGACGTAGCCGAGCGACGTGTCCTTCAGCAGCGTGATGAGCTGGCTCACGATGGCCGGGATCATGCGCCTCGCCGCCTGCGGGATGATCACCGAGCGCATGGCCTGCCAGTAGCCGAGACCGACCGCGTACGCGGCCTCGGTCTGGCCGCGATCGAGCGACAGGATGCCGGCGCGAAAGATCTCGCCCAGCACCGCACCGTTGTAGAGCGCCAGCGCGAGCACGAGCGCGCGGAACGGGTTGATGTCGATCGAGTACTTCGGCAACCCGAAGAACGTGAAGAAGATGAGCAGCACGAGTGGCACCCCGCGGAACAGCTCGACCCATGCAGTCGCCAGCAGCCGCACTACCGCTGAACGTGAGAGGCGGAGCAAGGCCAGCAACGTGCCGATCACCAAGGCCAGGGCCATGCCGGCACCGGCCGCCTTCAAGGTGTTGGCGAGGCCCCCGAGCAGGAACCGCAACACATCGGGGTCGGTGAGCGGCTTCCATTTTGCCCACTCGAGCTGGCCCTTGTCCGACAACCGCTGCAGCGCGGCGACCAGCACCGCCACCAGCACGATGCCGGCGGCGATCGACGCGATGAGCACGCGCCGTCGAGCCCGCGGACCCAACGCGTCGGCGAGCACCGGGGCCGTCATCGCTTGATGGCCACACGCCGCTCGAGGACACCCCACGCGATGCCCGACGGGATGGTCAGCAACAGGTAGGCCACCGCCGCGCCGAGAAACACCGGTATCGGTCGTGCAGTGTCGTTGGCGAGGCTGTCGGCTCTCGACGCGAGCTCTGACACCGAGATGATCAGTGCGATCGAGCTGTTCTTGATGAGCGCGATGAACAGGCCACCAAGCGGCGCGACCACGGTGCGAAGCGCTTGGGGCAACACCACGATGCCGAGCACCTGGGGATAGGTGAGCCCGAGAGATCGGGCCGCCTCGGCCTGACCAGGCGCCACCGTGTTGATTCCCGATCGCACCGTCTCGGCGATGAACGCCCCGGTGTAGCCGCCCAGCACGATGATCGCGGTCGTGAACGGGCTGAAGATGATGCCCACCTTCGGCAAACCGAAGAAGAACAACACGAAGTGCACGGTGAGCGGCGTGTTGCGCACCGTCTCGACGTAGAACACACCAGCCCACCGCAAGGGCGGCACCGGGCTGACTCGGCACGCGGCCACCACGATGCCGATCACGAAGGCCACCGCGAACGACAGCAACGTGAGCGACACCGTGGTGCGCATGCCCAGCCAGAAGACGTCGAGGTTGTCGAAGACGACGTCCACGACGCCTCCCGTCGACTAGTTGGCCGCTGTGGTGCTGGGTGCCGCCGTCGTCGATGGCGCCGGCGGGGTGCCGGTGTAACGGTCGACGGTGGGCGGCGTGGGTGTCTTCAGGCCGATCGCCCCGAGCGTCTTGGCGTAGGCGTCGGCCCACTTGCCGTTGGCGAAGATCGCCTCGAGCTGATCGTTGACGAACGTGCGGAACGCGTCGTCGGCCTTCTTGACGCCGACGCCGTAGGGCTCATCGGTGAACGGGGCCTCGACCAGCTTGAACTTGCCGTCGCTGCTCTGGACCAGGCCGGCGAGAATCGGCGCGTCGGTTGTCACCGCCACGACCCGGCCGTCGGTCATCGCCTCTGCGCACTGCGAGTAGGTGTCGAACAACGTGGCCTTCGCCTGGGGCGCCTTGGCCGTCAGGTTCTTCTCCGACGTCGAGCCCTTCACCGTGCACACGGCTTTGCCGTTGAGGTCGTCGACCGACTTGATCGACGTGTCATCGGACTTGACCATGATGTCCTGATGGGCGATGAAGTACGGCCCAGCGAAGTCGATCACCTGCTTGCGCGTGTCGTTGATGGTGTAGGTCGCCACCACCATGTTGACGGTGCCGTCCTGCAGGAAGGGCTCGCGGTTCTTCGACACTGACTCCACGAACTCGATCTTCACGTTCGGGTCGATGGCAGCCACGATCAGCTTGGCGATCTCGACGTCGAAGCCCTCGACGTTGCCGGTCGTCGGGTTCTTCAGGCCAAACCCAGGCTGGTCGAACTTCACGCCGACCTTGATGGAACCGGCCGCCTTGACGCTGGCCATCGTCGTTCCCGCAGCGAACGACGCGGTCGACGAGCCCGAGCTCGAGCTCGTCGACGTTCTGCTGTCGCTGCTGCATGCCGCGACGACGAGCGCAACGCCCACCGCCGCGACCATCCACTTCCAACCCCGCTGCTTGATCACGTTCTTGTCTCCTTAGTGGCTGAGGATCTTTGAGAGGAAGTCGCGTGCCCGCTCGGACTTCGGCGCCGAGAAGAACTGCTCGGGTGGGGCGCTCTCGACGATCGCCCCCCCGTCCATGAAGACCACCCGTTGGGCGGCCGATCGGGCGAAGCCCATCTCGTGGGAGACAACGACCATCGTGGTGCCGTCGGCCGCCAGCTCCTGCATGACGTCGAGCACCTCCTTGATCATCTCCGGATCGAGCGCCGACGTCGGCTCGTCGAACAACATCAGCTTCGGGTCCATCGCGAGCGCACGAGCGATGGCGGCGCGCTGCTGCTGTCCGCCGGAGAGCTCGGCCGGGTAGCGATCGGCCTTGTCGGCGATGCCAACGCGCTCAAGCAGCTGCTCGGCGCGCCGGCGCGCTTGCGCCTCGGGCACCTTGCGCGCCTTCACGGGGCCGAGCGTGATGTTGTCGAGCACCGACTTGTGGGCGAACAGGTTGAACGACTGGAAGACCATGCCGACGTCGGCCCGCAGCTTCGCCAGGGCCCGACCCTCCTGCGGGATCGGTTCGCCGTCGATGCGGATGCTCCCGCTGTCAATCGGCTCGAGCCGGTTGATGGTGCGGCACAACGTCGACTTGCCGGAACCGGACGGGCCGATGATGACGACCACTTCGCCGTGCTCGACGCTGAGGTCGACGTCGCTCAACGCCTGAACGGTGCCGAAACGCTTACTGACTTTTTCCATCACCACGAGCGGCTCGTTCACCAAGGACGGGTTACCCCCCGACTGGTCCTTGACCACCAGTCCGGGAGCGTAGACGACCCCCTCTCTGGATGGTCGTTGCAACCGCGGTCATCTGTGTACGGTCGAGCGGATGGTCGCCTCGGGGTGGGTGTTGCTTGCCAATCGCATCCCGCGTGACCGACCCGGGTGACCACGAGCGGGGTGGCACCGCGTCGCAGGTTGTCGCCGGACACACGCAGGGTGCTCGTTGCGCAAGCGCTTCGGGCTCTCGCCTACGGGCTTGGGGCTGTCCTGCTCGGCTCGACTCTCGACGACCTCGGGCTCTCCCCCATCGAGGCCGGGCTGGTGCTCGCCGCGGTGGTCGGGGGTGCGGTCACGGGCTCTTTCGTGATCGGTCGCCGCGGTGACCGGTGGGGACGGCGGACGACGTACAGAGGCCTTTACCTGCTGCTCGCGGCCACCGCCGTAGTGTTCGCGTTCGCCGAGCAGTGGTGGGTGCTGGCCATCGTGGCGCTGGGCGGGGCCCTCTCGACCGAGGTCGTCGAGTCGGGTCCGTTCACCTCGATCGAGCAGGCCATGCTGGCCACCGATCTGCGCGGCAACGAGCTGGCCCGCGGGTTCTCGCTCTACAACGCGGTCGCAGCAGCGGCCGGCTCCGTCGGTGCGCTCGCAGCCGGGCTCCCCGCGCTGACCCGTGATCTGTGGGACGGGGCCCCTGCCGATCAGCGGTGGTTTCTGGCGATGGTGCCCGCCGCCATCGCGGGTGCCGCGGTGACTCGGTCGCTGTCTCCCGCTGTCGAAGCTGGCGTTGCCCAGACAAGCGGGGGGGACGATCGTCGGGTACTCGGGCCATCGCGGCCCATCGTGCTTCGCCTCGCCGGCTTGTTCGCCGTCGACTCCTTCGCTGGTGGGTTCAGCGTGAGCGCGTTCATCGCTTATTGGTTCGCGCACCGCTTCGCCACCTCAGCGGCGACGCTCGGCTTGGTGTTCGCGGGCGTCGGTGTCCTGCAGACGCTCTCATTCCTCATGGCTGGACGGCTGGCGGACCGCTACGGGCTGCTGACCACGATGGTGGCGACACACCTTCCGTCGAATCTGCTGCTTGCCGCGCTCGCGTTCGCACCGAGCTTCCCGATCGCGGTCGGGCTGCTGTTCGCTCGTGTGGCGTTGTCGCAGATGGACGTGCCGACCCGACAGGCCTACGTCATGGCCCTGGTCTCGCCGGCCGAACGAACCGCCGCCGCCGCAACCACCAACAGCGCCCGCTACCTGACTCGCCCGTTCGGCACAGCGCTCGGCGGCGTCGTCGCGTCCGTCGCGATCGGCGCGCCCTTCCTGATCGCGGGTTTCATCAAGAGCGCGTACGACCTCGTGCTGTGGCGCTGGTTCCGCACCGTCGCGCTCCCGGAGGAGCCGACTCGATGAGCCTGAGCCTGCGCGACCGTCAGCAGCAGCGGCGCATCGGCTCTCGTTTCACGTTGGCCGCCGTCGTGCTGATCTGCACCGCGTCGGCGTGTTCCAACAGTCAAAGCCCCGCACAATCCACCGTCGGTCCGTCCCCGACTTCGGCCGACGCGTCGTCGCACGCGACGGCGACGATAGCGACCGTCACGTTCGCTTCGAGCGGACCGGGCGGACACATCTGGACTGTCGACGGCGTGACCGGCGCTCGCTCGCAGGTCACCCATGGCGAGGGAGGCGTCGACTTCGACCCACATTGGTCACCAGACGGCACCGAACTGGTCTTTCGTACCGAGCGTTTCCACGCGCCAGATCCCACCCACACCGGTTACAACGGCATCTTTGTCAGCGCCGCGAACGGCAGCGCGGAGCACGCCATCAGTCCGCCAGGTGGGGGCCTGTTCCCTGCGTGGTCCCCTGACGGTTCCACGATCATCTTCAGCAGCCCACGCTTCGACGGCTCCGAAGGGCTGTTCGCGGTGCACCCGGACGGAAGCGCGCTCACAGACCTAGCGGTTTACGGGGAGCATGTCGGATGGTCACCCGATGGGCGGGCGCTTCTCATTGACCGCAACACTGGTAATCCAGGTCATCAGAACTGGGAGATATGGACGGCGACCTCGGCCCTCACGGGGTTGAACCAACTGACCGATGCTGTCGGAGACGATCATTTTGCGGCGTGGTCGCCCGCTGGCAACAACGTGGTATTCACGAGTCACCGTGACAGGAGTGGTGACGTGTGGGTCATGAACGCGGACGGCAGCGGCCAACGGGCTGTCGTCGCCTGGAAGGGCGATCAATCCGCAGAGGGCTGGTTGCCCGACGGACGCCTGCTCTTCGCCGACTACCCCAGTTCGGGGGATCCTCGCTGGTATGTCATTGACCCAGGCGGCACAAACCTTCACGCGCTGCCGGTGCTCGACGGGATACAAGGTCCCGTCGATTGGACCGCTCGTCGTTGAGGTGGCTCCCGCTTCAGGCTTCCGACCGCCCCCTCGCGAGCGTCTGCCCTGCGGTCGCGCGCCTCGGCTCCGTCGTCGCTCGTTCAGAGATACCCGCGGGTGTCCCAGGGGAGCTCGACGAGCCGGATGTTGCGACCGGTGCTCGCGGTCGGTAGGCCGACCGGTCCTGCCCACACGCCGTCGAGATCGGTGTTCTCGTCGCCAGCCTATCGACGGGTGGTAGCGCTCGAGATCATCGGTCTACTCGGTGGTGTCATGGTTCTCGGCATGGTCGGCCATCCCGAGTACATCGCCAGCTGGTTCGCCACAGTGGTCGGCGCACACTTCATCGCATTCGGGCGACTAATCGATACGCGGTTCTACTGGTTGGGTACGGCGCTGATCGCCGCCGGGAGCGCAGGCGCGATCGTGGGACTTGCCGGCGGCGGCCAACACGGCGTCGAGGCTGTTGCCGCACGCAAGAGTTGATCGAGCTAGTTGCTCGCTTTCAGGTGCACTGATCCGGCGCCGCAGGCACCGACGCCGGATCGGGCGATGTCTCGGGCACAGGTAGCGTCCGGCGATGGCACAACTGGATGTCGTGGGAGCGTTACGCGCCGCGCGCACGACCGACCCGGGCGCGATCCCAGAGATCCTGGCGCAAGCGAGCGCGGCGATCGGGGCGAGCGACCTGGTCGTCTACCTGGTCGACTTCGGCCGCACGGTGCTCGAACCGCTCCCCGACCGAGCGGCCCACGCGGAGCTCCCCACCACTGAGAACGTGTCGGCGACGATGGCGGGACGAGCGTTCCTCGACCAGTCGGTGCTCACCGCTGAACGGCCCGGCGGCTCTCGGGTGTGGGCCCCGATCCTCGAAGGCTCCGACTGCACCGGTGTCGTCGCGCTCACCCTGGCGCGCGCCCGCCCGTCGCACCTTCGCGCGTGCGCGGACCTTGGGCTTCTGGCCGGCTACCTGATCGCGGCGCACGCCCGGTGCACCGACCTCTACAACCTGCACCGCCGCCGGCGCAGCATGGCGCTGCCCGCGAGCATGCAATGGGATCTGCTCCCGCCGCTCGTGGTCGACACCGGTGTGGTCGCAGCCGCCGGCCATGTCGAGCCGGCCTACGAGGTCGGCGGCGACGCCTTCGACTATGCGGCCAACGGGCCCGTGTTCGACTTCGCCGTCATGGATGCTATGGGCCACGGCTTGACCTCCGCGCAGGTCGCCTCGCTGGCCATCGGCGCCTACCGCCACGGTCGCCGCGAGGCGCGCTCGCTCATCGCGCTCCACGAATCGCTGGCGGCCACCATCACCGCCCAGCACCCCGGCACCTCGTTCGTCGCCGGCACGCTCGGTCGCATCGACACCGCTACGGGGATACTGACCCGGACCAACGCCGGGTTCCCCCTCCCGCTGCTCGTGCGCCACGGCCGGGTCGTCGGCGAGTTGGCGTGCACGCCGACTCCGCCGTGGGGGCTGCTCGAAGGGACTCCGACGCTGGCCACCGACGCCCTCGAGCCAGGTGACTGCGTGATGGTCTACAGCGACGGGGTGACCGATGCCCGCACCCCCGACGGCGAACTTTTCGGTCTCGACCGGCTCATCGACGTCACCCAGAGCAACGCCTCGGACCTCCTCGCACCCACCGAGATGATCCGACTGGTCATCCGCTGCGTGCTCGAACACCGCGACGCCGAGCTCGCCGATGACGCCACCGTCGTGCTCCTGCGCTGGGCGGGACCCACCGCCGAATAGCGGCGGCCCCCTGAGAGGCCGAGCGGATAGGCGAGGCCGTGGCGCGAGCGGCCCGCCGGAGCTCAGCCTGCGACGTTCGAGCTGACGCGGTCGACGGCGTCGCGTAGCCACGTGACCCATTCGTCGACACCCTCGCCGGTGCGGGCGCTGACCTGGATCACCGCGGCGTGCGGGTTCACGTCGTGCAGGTTGGCGAGGAAGTCGCCGAGCTCGAAGTCGAGGTGTGGGAGCAAGTCGATCTTGTTCACGACCACCACGTCGGCCGCCCGGAACATCACCGGATACTTGAGGGGCTTCTCCTCGCCCTCGGTCACCGCGTACACCATTGCCCTGGCGTGTTGGCCGACGTCGAACTCCGCTGGGCAGACGAGGTTTCCGACGTTCTCGATGAAGAGCACGTCCATCTCGTCGAGCGGGAGCCGGCTCAGGCCGGAGCGAACCATGACCGCGTCGAGGTGGCACTCGCCACCGAAGCCCGCGCTCGTGTTCACGAGCGAGATCGCAGCGCCCAGGCCACCCAGCTCGTCCGCGTCGAGACTGGTTGCGATGTCGCCCTCGAGCACACCGATGCGGAGGTGCGCTCCAAGGGCGCCGAGCGTGCGCTTCAACAACTGCGTCTTGCCGGCACCGGGTGACGACATCACATTGACCGCCCACACTCCCTGGGCGACGAGGGCGTCTCTGTTGGCTTCTGCGACGCGGTCGTTTTCCGACAGGATCGACTCGAGCACGGCGACCCGCGCTGTGCCGGTGTCGAGATAGCCACTGTGATCGCCGACGTCGCGATCCTCGTGCTCGTGCTCGTGCTCGGTGCCGTCGGCGTGGCGGTGGAAGCGACCCATCAGCGAGCCTCCTCGGCGACGTCGAGCGAAGCGATCTGGAACTCCTCGCCGGTGAGCAGCTCCACGTCGTGTCCCTCGCACGCCGCGCAGGCCAGCACCGGCCAGGCGAGGGTGGTCTCGGTGCCGCAGGCCCGGCAGAGCACGACGGCGGGAACGTGGTCGACGACCAGCGCGCACCCGGCCAGGTCGGTGCCCTCGGTGAGCATCTCCCACGAGAACTGCAAGGAGTCGGGCACCACCTGGCGGAGGTGACCGATGCGCACGTCGACGCGCCGGACCGGACGGCCGCCCGCGCGCGCGTCGACGGTGTCGAGAATCGCCTGGGCGATCGAAAGTTCGTGCACGACTATGCCGATGCCCGGCCGAGCGTCACGGCGGCCTCTCGATGGAGTCGTCCGAAGTTGTAATAGGCCGCGCAGGCGCCCTCGGAGGAGACCATGCAGGTGCCGATGGGAGTCTCGGGCGTGCACGCCGTGCCGAACACCTTGCACTCCCAGGGCTTGATGACACCCTTGAGCACCTCGCCGCATTGACACGCCTTCGGATCTGCCACACGCACACCGGGCACCGAATAGCGCAACTCGGCGTCCCACGGCGCGAACTCGTCGCGAAGCTTGAGCGCACTCTGCGCGATGAAACCAAGACCCCGCCACTCGAAGTGCGGTCGCAGCTCGAACACCTCCGCCAGGTACTGCAGCGCGCGCGGGTTGCCCTCGTCGCGGACGATCCGCGTGTATTGGTTCTCGACCTCGCAGCGCCCTTCACTGATCTGCGCGAGCAGCATCGCGATCGCTTGGAGGATGTCGAGCGGCTCGAACCCCGCGGTGACCAACGGCTTGCCGTACTCCTGCGTCACGAACCGGTAGGGGTGGTTCCCAACCACCGTGGAGACGTGCCCAGGGCCGAGGAACCCGTCGAGACGCAGGTCGGGCGAGTCGAGGATGGCCTTGATGGGCGGCACGATCGTCACGTGATTCGAGAAGACACTGAAGTTCATGACACGGTCGTCGCGTGCCTTGATGAGCGTGACGGCGGTGGACGGAGCGGTCGTCTCGAAGCCCACAGCGAAGAACACGACCTGTCGATCCGGGTTGTCGGCCGCGACCTTCAACGCGTCGAGGGGCGAGTACACGAAGCGCACGTCGGCGCCTCTCGCCTTGGCCTCGAGCAGCGTCCCGTTGCCGCCAGGCACACGCATCATGTCGCCGAAGCTGGTGAAGATGACGCCGGGCGTCTCGGCTACCGCAATGGCATCGTCGATGCGGCCCATGGGAATGACGCACACCGGACAACCGGGGCCGTGCACCAGTTCCACGTTCTGGGGCAGCACGTGCTCGATGCCGTGGCGATAGATCGTGTGGGTATGGCCTCCGCACACCTCCATGAACTTGTAGTGACGCTCGGTGCCGGCGAGCTCGACGATCGTCGACAGGACACGGCGCGATGCCACAGGGTCGCGGTACTCATCGACGAACCTCACGGTGCGGTTCCTCTGAGCATCTCGAGCTCGTCGTCGAGACCTGAGCCCATGAGCTTCAACGACGCCAATGCCACGCCGGCCTCGACCTCGTCGATCTTGGACATGGCGAAGCCGACATGGATGAGGACCCAGTCGCCAGGCTCGAGGACCTCGTCTTCGAGCAAGCCGATGTTGATCATCCGACGGACTCCGGCCACATCGACGCGCCCGAGCTGATCGTTGTCGGCGGACAGCTCGACGAGCTGGCCGGGAATACCGAGGCACATGAGGTCTCCTAGACGCTGTTGATCGCGATCACATGCGTCGCAAGCGGCGATATCGCGAGATGTCGGGCAGTGCGATGACGAACACGATCAGCCCGAGCAACACCGCAAGCGCGATGAGGACGAGGAACACGATGCCGAGTACTTCCACTGGATCACATCTCCCTGAGCTTGAGGTAGCGGCGAACGTCCGGAGCGATCTCTCGCACCAGAAGACCAATAGCACCGGTGAGGCCGAGCAGCACGACTAAGCGACGCATGAAACGTTCCTTTCTGCGATGAGTCTCTCGACCATCCTGACGGCAGGCTCGACGGCGGCGGCTACCGGCGGTGACAGCCCGATGCCCTCGTCGAGCCGTTCGGGTTCGCACCCGACGACGAGCACGCGGCCGATCTTGCCACCCATCTCCGTCACCATGGCGAGCACCGAATGCGGGTCCATGCGGTGCGCGTCGAGGGGCTCGGCATCCTCGGCGCCATCTGGTTCGAACAGGAAGACCGTGCCTGCGGACTCGCCACGGGAGAGCGCGTCGACGAGGACGAGCAGGTCGTAACCCTCGAGGAGCTCGAGCGCCAAGTGGATGCCGCGGATTCCGTAGTCCTCGACGCGCACGTCGTCGGGCATGGGCTTCGTGACCAGGCGCTGAGCCACTTCCACACCGAAGCCGTCGTCACTGTTGAAGATGTTGCCGATCCCGGCGACGAGGGCCTTCACAGTGGCTCCACCTCGTCGGGATGGAAGTACATGAAGCGACCGTGCCATTGGTGCAACTCGGCTGCCGGATCGTCGTCGAGGATCACAGCGACATGTTGCTCGTCGTCGACGTCGAAGAACACACCGGCGACCGTCGCGTCGCGACCGTCGAGGAAGAGATCCTGCGCATCGGTGCGTCGCCCGGCGGCCCGGCCGGGGCGCAAACGCACTTTGGTGCCCCTGGTTACGTCGACGCCGCCGATGCAGATCGAGTCCTCCCACGGATTCACCGAAGCGTCGACCGCTGGCTCCCACCACGGCAGCACCTCGGGCGCCACCGTGTCGGATCCCACTGCGCGCATCTCACCATGAAGGCTGGCAAAGGTGTCAGGCGAGAAAGCTTCGATGCGATCGACGATGGCGGCGGCACGCGGGTCGGTGCTGCGGGCCAGCCGCTTCTCGTCATCGGTGAGAGTGAGGATGCGCAGCGCGAGGATCTCGTCGATCTCGGTGGCGTCGCACATGTCACCCGGGCTCTCCGCGGCGACCGCCGGATAGTCGTACAGGATGATCGGCGACGACAGCACCACCGTCGGTTGCGCCGGGTCGCCGATCAGCACCGGGAACGTACCGTCGTTCTTGCAGTCGTCGACTGCGACGCGCGCGAACTCGGGGGGCTCGAGCAAGGAGATGAACCGCGCGTCCTCGGTGTGCAACAACGTGTGCACGGCCACGAACGAACGACGCATGACTTCGTCGCGCGGTGCATCCGCCTCGCACCAATCGGTGACGTTCTCCACCGTCACCCGGAGCTTGGTGAGGGGGTATGGGCCGGGGCAGTGCTCGGACGCGATGCGCACGACTCCATCGACGGGGAAGCGTTCGCGCACAACTCGGCCTGACACGCCCAGCTCCTCGACCTCACGACCGGCTGGCAGCGCGATCGGAACCTCGCGCACTCCGGGCCGGGCGATGTCGAATCCTTTGATGTCGATGACGTGCTCGACGGCTTCGTCCCAGCTCGCCCAGAGCTCACCGTCGACGTCGAGCTCGGCCACCGGCTTGAACGTGTTCGCCACCGCCTCCTCCACTGTGCGGGTCTGCACCTGCAGGTAGCGCAGCTTCACGTCGACAGTGGCCTCGAGCCCGAACTCGAGCACGCACTCCGTCTGCATGGACCAGCGTTCGTAGCCGTCGGCCTCGCTGAATGGCCGCGGCGTGAGCACCCCGTACTGCCAGCGCACTTGGTTCTTGGCGGCCGATGCGCGGTACGGGTAGAGGACGTAACCCTCCCACAGCACTGCGTCGGCGACGCGTTGCGCTCGTTCGAACGGGTCGTCCGTCACGTCTCCGCCTCTTTTAGCAGGCGCTCGAACGCGTCCTCCCATGACGTGAGGGCGCGGTCGGACTTGTATCGGGTCAGCGCGTCGATGGTGTCTCGCCCAAGGCGGATCCATCCACTGTTCGGGAAGAAGCCGTCCATGGTCGCCCGCCACACAGCGACCGGTAGCCGGTGGTCTGCTTCGACGTGCCACGGGATCGGCTGGACGATCAGCCCGCCGTCGCGGTAGCTGAAAACCGTGCCGCTGAAGAGCAGGACGATGGGGATTTCCCCTTCACCGAGCGAATGCAGGTACTTCGCGGCGGCTACCTCGAAGTCGTAGGTACACGCCACGGGAAGGTCGATGTCGACGGTGCCGGCGAACTCGGCGACAGTGGTCGACACGTGCGTCCAGAGGAAGGGCCGCAGTGACTCCCCCCATTGCGGAGACTCGCCGAAGAGCTCGACCAGCCGAGCCTCCTCCTCATCGGAGTACCGCCGTCGTTGCGGTTCGATCCTGATCTGCGCCTTCAGCACCATCGCATGCACCGGTTCGTCCTCCGGTGCCTCGATGCGCAGACGGAGCAACATCGTGGGCACCGCGGCGTACGCGTCCGGCTGGCTCGACAAGACGGAGATCGCGAGCTCGCTCACGAGACGCGATCCTGCAACCGATCGAAGAACGCGTTCATGGCATCGCGGGCTTCGGTGCCGCCATCGAAGCCCTTCCACAGTCGCCGCAACTCGCCCACGAGTTCGTAGCACGCGTCGATGGGGACGAGGTAGGCGTCGTCGTAGCGATCGTCGCGGCGCACGATGAGTGCTTCCACGTCGGGTTGCATCGTTCGAAGAACTTCGTTGTCCGCCGAGATGCGGCTCCACGCGTCAAGCGGCAGCAGCGACTCGGTCGCCCCGGCTGGGCTCGGATAGAACGCGGCCACGCTGCCGAGCGTCGAGTTGAAGAAGAAGAAGGCCACGCTCACCGGGATCTGCAGCTCGTCCCAGCTCCCGGGCGCAATGGACAGGGCACCGAGCGACAAGTAGCGGTCAGGAACGGCGAGGTATTTGCCGCCGCCGCTGCCGTTGCTGGTGAAGAGCAGCCAGCAGCCTCGACACGTGCACATCAAGTTGCGGCTGTCGGTGTTGACGACGTGCTCGTGAGCGTCGGGGACGAGCTCACCGCACATGTCACAGCGCTCGCCCGGCCGCGGCCGCGGCGGCGCCTGGCGGATGCGTTGCAGGACCTCGAGGGGATGGCTCATCGCGCTGCTGTCACTGCGATGCGAACTTCGCCACCGTCTTCGATCAGCGGGAGTGGTTCGAGGTGGGTGGCATTGCCGTCGAGGCTTCGCCCGGCCCGCGGCAGGTCGTAGGCCGCCTCGCAGGCCCCGCAGCGCAGCACGGGCCCGTCGACGGACGCGCTGTCGAGCGCACTGTCGCAGGCTGGGCACGCGCTGAGGTAGGCGTAGAGCTGCGCGCCCACGCGGCACACGATGAGCTTGACGCCCTCGATCTCGAGCGGACCGACTCGACCCGGTGACAGCGCACGCAAACCGTAGATCGGCGCCATCGGCGCGGCATGCACGGGCTTTCGGCTCAGCGTCACCGGCATGGTTGTCCCCGCTTCCGCACTCGCGACGGCGTCGCCACCATCGACCTCGATGTGGGTGATCTCGGGGGCGGCCTCCTCGATGGCCCGCTGCACGGCCAACTCGAGTGTCACGGAGGACGAGGCGCAGCCGTCACAGCTGCCGAGCATCCGCAGCGTGACAACACCCGCGTCGCCGTCGACCGCGAGCACCTCGACGTCACCACCGTGTGAGGCCAGATACGGCCGTACTCCTTCGAGGGCCCGCCGCACGCGATCTTCCAACCCAAACGGATGGAGGTCGTGGAGCACGAGCAATGAAGCGACGAGCTCGTCGTCGGCCAATCGCTCGCGCAGCGACATGTCCTCGCCGGCCAACTCGAGGATCCGCGCCAAGCCACCGCCGTACAGCTCGGTGACGAGGCTGACGACGTCTTGAACCTGCTCCCAGGCGCGACCATCGAGGTCTCCCTCGAGCTGTTCGAGAAGCTCTTCGATGCGGTCTCCGACGATGCGGAGGTCGATGGCGTGGCTCCTTCGACTCGTCGGATCAGTCTTCGATGCTGGGCAGCATCGTGGGAGAGTGCTCCTTGCGCAGCACCTTGCCGTTGCCGAGGTACATGTGCACTCCGCACGGCAGGCATGGGTCGAAGCTGCGCACGGCCCGCATGATGTCGATGCCCTTGAACTTGTCGATCGAGTTCTCCTCGAAGATCGGCGTGTTCATCACCGCGTCTTCATAGGGCCCGGGCGTGCCGAAGCTGTCGGTGGGGTTGGCGTTCCACGGTGTCGGTGGGTAGGGGTGGTAGTTCGCGATCTTGCGATCCTTGATGACCATGTGGTGCGACAACACCCCCCGAACGGCCTCGGTGAAGCCGCAACCGATGCCCTCGTCGGGCACGGTGAACTCGCTCCACGTCTTGGTGTGGCCGGCCCGGATCTCCTCGAGCGACTTACGTGCGAAGTGAAGTGCGGCAGCCGCCGCGTACGCCTGGAAGTAGGTCCGAGCCCGGTTCCGCTCGATGGTGTTCGACCATTGCGGCACCTTCCACTCCAAGGTGACCTCGGGCTTGAGGGCCGTCTTCGGCAAGTGGATCTCGACGCTGTGCCCGGTGGCCTTGAGCTCGTCGGTGTTCACGAGACCAGACAGCGCGGTCGACCAGAGTCGGGCCAGCGGCCCGCCGCCGGTGTCCAGCGCGAGGTGGTCGGTGCCGTCGAACCACCGCGGCGACATGACCCAGCTGTACTTGTCGGAGAAGTCGCGCTTTTGTGGCTTGGGGTTGGTGTGCTGGTTCCAGGGGTGGCGCCGGTCGACCGGATTGCCGAGCGGGTCCTTGGTCACGAACATCTCCTGGTCCTCCCAGTCGTCGTAGTACGACGAACCGAGCAGGATCCGGATGCCGAGGTTGATGTCCACCAGCGAGTTGGTGACGAGCTTCCCGTCGACCACGATGCCAGGGGTGACGAACATGGCGCGGCCCCATTCGGCCATGTCCTTGTACTCGAAGTTGCAGACGTCGGGATCCTGGAACGCGCCCCAGCAGCCGAGCAGGGTGCGTCGCTTTCCGTTCTCCTCGTAACCGGGAAGGGCGACGTAGAAGAAGTCGAACAGGTCGTCGTGCATCGGCACGACCTTCTTCATGAACTCGACGTAGCGCATGAGGCGCGTGATGTAGTCGGTGAACAGCTGGATGGTGGCCGTCGTGCCCACGCCGCCGGGGTAGAGCGTGGAGGGATGGACGTGGCGCCCTTCCATCAGACAGAACATCTCGCGTGTGTACCGCGACACCTGCAGGGCCTCACGGTAGAACTCGCCGGAGAAGGGATTGAGCGACCGCATGATGTCGCCGATCGTGCGGTACCCGTGCGCCTCGAAGTGCGGCGCCTCGGTGCGATTTGCCTGCTCGAGCACGCCGGGGTTGGTCTCGGCGACCATCTTTTCGCAGTAGTCGACTCCGACCAGGTTCTCCTGGAAGATGTTGTGGTCGAACATGTACTCGGCGGCTTCGCCGAGGTTGACGATCCACTCTCCGAGGTTCGGCGGGCGCACGCCGTAGGCCATCTGCTGCGCGTAGCACGAGCACACGGCATGGTTGTCGCCACAGATCCCGCAGATTCGGCTGCTGATGAAGTGGGCGTCGCGCGGGTCCTTCCCCTTCATGAAGATGCTGTAGCCACGGAAGATCGACGACGTGCTCTGGCACTCGGCGACGATGCCCTTGCCGAAATCGATCTTCGTGTAGATCCCGAGGCTCCCGACGATCCGGGTGATCGGGTCCCACGCCATGTCGACGAGCCCGTTGGCGTCGGAGGACCGCATCGTGGTCATCGCTCAGCGCCAGGTCTTCGTGTGCCCGGAGGTGAGCTGGTCGCCCTTGGCCCGCCACTGCGGCTCCCTGTCCAGGGTGCGGAGCGTCATCTTCCGCAGGCTGCGCACGGCCGCGCCGTAGAGGCCGCTGGCGGCGGTCGACACC
>JBPCON010000042.1:0-33133 GCA_051000215.1 Acidimicrobiales bacterium | reverse complement strand
CCTCTGGAGCGATCGGCTGCCCAGGAAGTACCTCGACCGGGGCCCGCGGGTGGTGCGCGACACGGCTCGGTTCAGCTTTGAGGGCGGCGTCTTCTCCTACGAGAAGGGGGTCGCGGGAGGCGAGATGTGCGACTGGTGGCTGTACGACGACCTCGTCTACCCGTTCCCCAAGCTGAGCGCCGCGCTCGACTTCGAGGACCTCGACGTCACGCCGGTCACCTACGACGAGATCCGGCCCGGCTGCTGGATCCAGGAGCACCGGCTGGCCGACATGACGGCCAACCACGTCGAGGCGTCGATCTGCTTCCCCAACACGCTCCCCCGCTTCTGCGGGCAGGCTTTCTACGAGCGCAAGGACAAGGACCTGGCCCTGCTCTGCGTGCAGGCCTACAACGACTGGATGATCGACGAGTGGTGCGCCGGCGACGGCCGGGGAAGGCTCATCCCGCTCGGGATGATCCCGCTCTGGGACCCGCAGCTGGCCGCCGCCGAGGTGCGACGCAACGCCGACCGCGGCTGCTTCGCCGTCACCTTCTCGGAGAACCCCCACCCGCTCGGGCTGCCGTCGGTGCACGACAAGGGCCGCCACTGGGATCCGTTCTTCCGCGCGTGCGAGGAGACGGGCACGGTGGTCTGCATGCACATCGGCTCGTCGTCGCGGATGCCGGCGACATCGCCTGACGCACCGTTCATCGTGAGCTCGACGCTGACGTTCTCGAACGCCATGGGCTCGATGCTCGACTACATCTTCTCGGGCACCCTCGAGCGCTTCTCGGGGCTGAGGATTGCGTACAGCGAGGGCCAAGTCGGGTGGATGCCCTACATCATGGAGCGCGCAGACAAGCTGTGGGCCGAGCGCGGCGACAACTCGTTCGGCACCTCGCTTCCCCATCCACCGACGAGCTACATGAACCGCATCTACGGCTGCATCTTCGACGATGAGGTCGGCCTCGCGAACCGCGACATCATCGGCATGGATCAGATCTGCTTCGAGACCGACTATCCCCATGCGGACTCGACCTTCCCGCGCTCGAAGGAGGTCGCAACCGAAATCTGCAAGAAGGCTGGCCTCGATGACGAGGAGATCTACAAGCTGCTGCGAGGCAACGCCATCAAGGCGTTCGGGCTCGAGCGCCTCGGCATCACCGAGTGAGCGAAGGCGAACTCGGCGGCGAGGTTCGGCTTGGTTCGATGCTCTTCACCATGGTCGAGCCGCACCGCGGTCATGAGGTCGCGTACGACAACTGGTACGAGACCGATCATTTCTACGCCGGGTGCATGGTCGGGCCGTGGCTGTTCGCAGGCCGCCGCTGGGTTGCGACCCGCGAGCTGAAACGGCTCCGCTTCGGGGCCCAGCCCGACATCTTCGGCGGGCTCGAGCTCGGCTCGTACCTTGCCGTGTACTGGATCCTCGCGGGTCGCAACGACGAACACGTCGAGTGGGCGTTGCGTCAAGTGAAGTGGCTCCACGCGAACGGTCGCATGTTCGCCGAGCGCGACCACATTCACACCCTGATGTACCGGCGCGCCTGGTCGGCCAGCGCGATGGTCCCGCCGGAGCTCGCGCTCGACCACCCCTTCGGCGGGCTCACCGCCACTTTGGTCGAGCTCGCGGCTGGCCTCACCCCCGACGACCTCGCTGAGTGGGTGCGCGCCGCGTATCCACCAGAGCTCGAGATCGGCTTCACCCCTGTGCCCCTCGCCGACGACGCGCCCGTCGCCCAACTCGGCTTGGACCATCTCGACGGGCGGGTGCTCAACCTGTCCTTCACTCGCGACTCACCGGCGACGTGGTGGGACGACCAGCACGCTGCTGCCGAGCGGCTCGAGCGCGACAACGTCGGCACCATGCTGTGGACGGCGCCGTTCATCCCCACCATCCCGGGCACGGCGGCCTACACCGACGAGCTCTGGTGACTGTCAAGGGATGAAGACATCGGCTTCGTCGGTGAAGAACACGACGAGCGCGTCCGTGTCGAGCATGCGTGCCTCGTCTGGCTGCATCTTGTCGGCGTACGCGGTGTCGCCGAGCAGCGCGTAGAAGTCATCGATCGAGTCGTACCACTGCAGCACCATGCCGTCGTAGTCGCTCCTCGACCCCGGCACGGTGTGGTGCTGCTCGTAGCGGCGGATGTAGGTGCGAAACGCTGGCTCGTCGCGGATCATCGCACCGTGCTCGCGCCACATGCGATGGAACTCCTCGACGCCGAGGTCGCTGCGTCGCTTCACCAGCACCGTCAGCTTGATCACTGGTGCCCCGTCAGGTGACGTTGGGCGTTTGAGGGCGAGTCAGTGGCGTCGCTGGCAAGGACGCAGGTGGCAGCTCTCGTGGTCCTACAGCAACGACGAGGACGCAGCCAGGGACGTCGCTGGCCGACCTCAAACCGGGCGAACGTCGCCTGACGGGTCACTATTGCTCCGCCGCGGAAGTTCTGCGCGTGTTGGGGGGATCCTGAGGGGGTGCGGCTCCGCCGGCCCCCCTCGGCTCTGGTCGGGTCCGGCTTCGCCGGTCCGACCAGCGTGTTGACGCGCGGCGGAGCCGCTCCATTGGGAGCGGGGGCCGCAGGCCGCAGCGAGAAGCTCGGCTTCGGAAGTGCGCAGCACTTTCGAAACGAACCACTAGAAGCCTTGGAAGTGGTGGCCGCTGTTGACGCCGAGCGCTTGGCCGGTGACGCACTTGGCGAGGTCGCTGGCAAAGAAGAGCACCGAGCCCGCGATCTCCGAGGAGTGCGGGAGATAGCCGAGACAGGTCTCGGCCTCGAGCTCAGCGAGCTTCTCGGCGTAGGAGATGCCCTCCTTCTCCGCCATGAAGTTGACGTACCACTCGACCTTGTCGCTCCAGATGTAGCCAGGGTGAATGCCGTTGACGCGTATGCCGAACGGCCCGAGCTCCTTCGCCAACGTCTTCGTTGCGGTGGCGAGCGCTGCCTTCGAGGCTGCGTAGGCGCCGGCGCGGGCCTCGATCTTGGTGGACGACATCGAGTTGACCATCACGATGCGCCCGTCGCCCTGCTCTTTCATGACGGGCACGATGGCCTGCGTGAGCTGCAACGTGCCGAAGAAGTTGGTGTCCATCGTCGTTCGCCAGCGCGCAAGGTCGGCCTTCTCGAACGGACGGTGATCGCCGTCTTCGAACGCGTTGTTGACCAGGATGTCGATGCGTCCGAACGCGTCGGTCGCTGCGGATGCCGCCGCCGCGCACGAACCACCATCGGTGATGTCGAGGCGCACGGCGAGAGCATCGCGGCCGACATCCTCGATCTCCTTCGCGACAGCCTCGCAACGCTCGATGGTGCGGGCACCGAGCACGACGTCAGCGCCGTTCTGCGCGAGGAGGAGCGAGATGTCGCGCCCCATCCCGGGGCCGATGCCCGAGACGACGGCGATCTTCCCTTCGAGAAGGTTCACGACGGGCTCCGTCCCAGGAGGGGCGCGACGTCGGCGCCGAACGCTGCGATCTGGTGGCACAGCTCGATGCGCGAACGGGACCGGAAGCGAACTTGCACCTGGTCGACGCCCATGTCGGCGTAGCCCTGGAGGTAGCTGGCAATGCGCTCGGGCGAGCCAGCGAGGCAGCCATCGCCCGTGTCCCAGCTGCGCTCGCCGAGCCAGAAGAACGGGGTGATGGCGCCGATCGTGAAGTGCCCGACGCGGCCGAGTTGCTCGCGCTGCTCACGGATGCTGGCGATCGCCTCGGGCATCTCCTTCTTGGGTGTGCCCTGGGGCAACCAGCCGTCGCCGCGCTGCGCCGCCCGGCGGAGGGCGGCCTCCGACGAGCCTCCGATCCAGATCGGCACGCCGCCGAGCTGCACCGGCCTGGGCCTCTGACCGAGCTCGCCGCCTGCCCACTCGTCCGCGAGGTAGGAGCGCACGAGGTCGATGGCCTCGTCGGTGCGCCGGCCACGCTCGGCGAAGGGCACCCCGAGGGCGGCGAACTCGGCTTCGACGTGGCCGCTGCCGACGCCGAGGATGGCCCGCCCACCGGAGAGGAAGTCGAGCGTCGCCCATGCCTTGGCCACGACGAGCGGGGGGCGGTACGCGGGCACATAGACGTGCGAGAGCAGCTTCACGCGTTCGGTGAAGCCCGCGATCCACGACAACGTCGCCACCGTGTCGAACCACGTCGTCGACATCGCATCGGCCTTGTCGCGCGGGATGGCGACGTGATCACACACCGCGACGTACACGAACCCGGCCGCTTCACAAGCTCGCACCACAGCGGCCAGCTCGTTGCGGTCGGCCGCCTTCTCCCATGGCTCGACGAAGTACGAGCTCTGGGCCTGGATGGGCAGCTGCATCCCGTATTGAAGCGCCAAGCCGCCCCTCCCCTCGACATCTGACGGACCGTCAGGGCCGCGACCCTACCGGGCGTCTCGACAAGCGTGTGATGTGGCCTCCGATGCCCGACGCGGGCTAGAACGGCCGCACGTTCCGGGGAGAACCCCGACCGTTCTTGGAGGACACGCCATGCCCGAAGCCGTCATCGTCGCCGCCGCACGCACCCCGATCGGCCGGGCCAACAAGGGCTCGCTGACCGAGTGGCGACCCGATGACCTGACGGCATTGATCGTCAAGGCCGTGCTCGCCAAGGTGCCGCAACTCGACCCGACGACCATCGACGACCTCATCCTCGGCTGCGGTCAGCCCGGCGGCGAGGCTGGCTACAACGTCGCCCGCGTCGCCGCGATCCTGGCCGGGCTCGACGACGTGCCAGGCGTGACCGTCAACCGCTACTGCTCATCGTCGCTGCAGGGCATCCGCATGGCAGGCCACGCCGTGAAGGCCGGCGAGGGTGACGCGTTCATCTGCGCAGGTGTCGAGACCGTGTCGCGCTACATGTACGGCGCGTCCGACACCGGTCCGCACAACACCTTGTTCACCGAGGCCGAAGCGCGCACCGCGGAGCGCAGCAACGGCGCCGGTTCCTGGGAGCCCCCGAGCGGGCTGCCTGACATCTACATCGCGATGGGCCAGACCGCGGAGAACGTGCGCCTCGCCGAA
Organism: Acidimicrobiales bacterium; assembly: GCA_051000215.1. Lineage (GTDB taxonomy): Bacteria > Actinomycetota > Acidimicrobiia > Acidimicrobiales > JACDCH01 > JBPCON01. The sequence goes on along the minus strand of JBPCON010000042.1, from coordinate 28,132 downwards.
GGCGTCTCCCGCAAGGACATGGACGAGTTCGCCGCGCTGTCGCAGTCGCGTGCCGTCGAGTCGCAGAAGAACGGCTTCTTCGAGCGCGAGATCACGCCGGTGACGAACGCCGACGGCACCATCGTCGCCAAAGACGATGGTCCCCGCGAGGGCACGACCGCCGAGAAGCTCGCAGAGCTGAAGCCCGTCTTTCGACCCGACGGGGAGATCACAGCTGGCAACGCATGCCCGCTCAACGACGGCGCTGCTGCCGTGGTGGTGATGTCGGACGCCAAGGCGGCCGAGCTGGGCATCACCCCGCTCGCACGCATCGTGTCCTCGGGCGTGACCGGCCTCAACCCCGAGATCATGGGAATGGGCCCGGTCGCCGCATGCCGACAGGCAATGGGCCGAGCCGGGCTCAGCATCGACGACATCGACCTCGTCGAGATCAACGAGGCCTTTGCCGCGCAAGTCGTTCCGTCGGCGAAGCATTTGGGAATCCCGTGGGACAAGCTCAACGTCAACGGCGGCTCGATCGCCCTCGGGCACCCATTCGGCATGACCGGCTCGCGCATCATGACCACCCTGCTCAACGGTCTCGAAGACGCCGACAAGCGCTACGGCATGGAGTCGATGTGCGTCGGTGGCGGTCAGGGCATGGCCATGATCGTCGAGCGCATCAGCTAGCCGACCGTCAGGACGAGCCGTAGACGGGGGCAGGAGGTGGAGCGCTTGCGAGGAGGTCAGCGATGACCGGGCCGAGCTCGGCCGGCGTCCAACGGCCGCCCTTGTCGACCGACGTGCCGTGCTGCCAGCCGTCAGCGACGGAGACCTTGCCCCCTTCGACCTCGAACACCTTGCCCGTCACCGCAGCGGATGCCGGCGAACCGAGCCACACGACGAGAGGGCTCACGTTCTCCGGTGCCATCGCGTCGAAGGCTTCTGCCGCGCCCGGGACGGCCATCACGTCGGCGAACACCGTCTCGGTCATGCGGGTGCGAGCCGATGGGGCGATGGCGTTGGCTGTCACGCCATAGCGGGCGAGCTCGGCCGACTGCACCAGCGTCAGCGCAGCGATGGCCGCCTTCGCAGCCGAGTACACGGCCTGACCAACCGACCCCATGAGCCCGGCGCCGGAGGAGGTGTTGACGATGCGCGCGTCGTTCGTCTCACGCGCCTTCGCGCGATCACGCCAGTAGGCGGCCGCGAACCTGGCGACGGCGATGTGGCCCTTGAGGTGCACGCGCAAGACGATGTCGAGCTCGTCCTCCGCGACGTTGGCAAACATCCTGTCGCGCACGACGCCAGCGTTGTTGACGACGACGTCGAGCCCGCCGAAGACCTCGATGGCGTGGCGGACGACGCGTTCGGCACCCGTCCACGATGCGATGTCGTCGCCGTTCACGACAGCGCGCCCGCCTCCGGCCTCGATCTCGGCCACGACCTCCTGCGCGGGCGTTGCGGAGCCGCCGGAGCCGTCGAGCTCGGCGCCGATGTCGTTGACGACAACGAGTGCGCCCTCGGCTGCGAACGCACGCGCGTGCGCCCTCCCGATGCCTCGCCCTGCTCCCGTGACGATGACGACGCGTCCCTCGCAAATCCCGGTGGCCATCGTCTCCTCGCGGTTCTCGGCCGATCGAGCGGCGATCGTACGCATCGGCCTGACACGCCGTCAGATCCCGGCGTCATGCCAAGATCAGGCCATGCGCTACGGGGTGACCATCTTCGCGACAGACGTCTCGATCGACATCGTCGAGCTCGCCAAGGCCGTCGAGGACCGCGGCCTCGAATCGATGTGGGTGCCCGAGCACACACACATACCCACCAGCCGGCGCTCCCCCTACCCCGGCGGCGGCGAGCTGCCCGAGCAGTACAAGCGCTGCCTCGACCCCTTTGTCGCGCTCACCGCAGCGGCGATCGCGGCGCCGACGTTGCGCGTCGGCACCGGCATCCTCCTCGCAGCGCAACACGAGCCGATCGTCACCGCCAAGGCCGTGGCGAGCATCGACCATGTGACTGGCGGTCGCTTCACCCTCGGCATCGGGTTCGGCTGGAACGACGACGAGATGACCGACCACGGTGTGGAGTACGGCACCCGCCGTGGTCATGCCCGCGAGCACGTGCTCGCGATGCGACGACTGTGGGAGGACGACATCGCCGAGCACCACGGCGAGCACGTCGAGGTACCGCCGTCATGGTCGTGGCCGAAGCCCGCTCAACGCCCGCTCCCCGTGCTCCTTGGCGGCGCCGCTGGCCCCAAGCTGTTCGAACACATCGCCGAGTACGGCCAGGGTTGGATCCCTATCGGTGGCAAGGGGATCACCGACGCCGTGCCTCGCCTGCGCGACCAACTCGCCGCCGCCGGCCGTGACCCGGCGACGCTCGAGATCGTCCCGTTCGGCTCGACGCCCGACCACGGCAAGCTCGACCACTTCGAGAAGGTCGGGGTCACCGAGTGCGTCTTCGACCTGCCATCGGCCCCCGCCGAGCAGGTGCTCCCGATCCTCGACCGCTACGCCGGCCTCGTCGCCGAACGGCGCTGATCCGGGACGAGGACGACCTTGCCTACCACGTTGCGGTCGATGAGCTCGGCCATCACGGTGGCAGCGTCCTCTAGCGGACGCTCGACAGGCGTTGTGGGGTGCAGGCGCCCGTCGGCCACCATGGCAACGACCTCGGCCAGCATCGACTTGTTCGCCTCGGGTTCGCGGAACGTCCAAGCCCCCCAATCGACGCCGACGATCGTGCGGTTGTTGAGCAGCGCCTGGTTGAGCGGCACCGGCGCGATGGCACCGGAGGCGAAGCCGATCACGCAGAAGCGACCGAACACCCGCAGCGCGCGCAGCGCAGGCTCGCTGAACCGGCCGCCGACAGGATCGACGACGACGTCGACGCCGCCACCCGACAGCTCGCGAGCGCGGGCCTTGAGGTCCTCCTCCTCGTAGTCGATCGCCGCTTCGGCTCCCATCTGCAGCGCAGCGTCGAGCTTCTCGCGCGACGACGCCGCTGCGATCACCCGCGCTCCGAGGGCACGGGCGACATCGACCGTCGCGAGGCCGACACCACCTCCGCCGCCAAGCACGAGGACCCACTCGCGTTCGCCGACGTGCGTTCGACGCGTGAGCGCGAACATCGCAGTGCCGTAGCTCTGGATGATCGTTGCGGCCCGGGTGAGCTCGATGCTGTCGGGCACGCGGATCAACGACGACGCGCTCAGCGCCACGTGCGAAGCGAAGCCCCCGAAACCGGTCATGGCCATGACGCGGTCGCCTACAGCGAAACCCGAGCCGGCCCCGACAGCGGCGACCTCACCCGCGATCTCCATGCCAGGCGTGAACGGCGTCGCCGGCTTGAGCTGGTACCCGCCCTGGCAGATCAGCCCGTCGACGAAGTTCACGCCTGCAGCCCGCACCGCGACGACGACTTGGCCGTTGCCGGGCGTCGGATCCGGCTGCTCCTCGACCAACAGGTTCGACAGTGGACCCAGCGCGGGGCAGACGACGATGCGCATGTGACGGCACACTACGCAGATGCGCTTCGCGATAAAGACGAGCCCGCAGAACACGACCTGGGACGAGATGCTTGCCGTGTGGAAGGCGGCAGACGACATCGAGCTGTTCGAATCGGCTTGGACGTTCGACCACTTCGAGCCGATCTTCAGCGACCGGGCGGGCCCATGCCTCGAAGGCTGGCTCACCCTCACCGCGCTCGCGCAGGCGACCACACGCCTGCGCGTCGGCGTACTGGTGACGGGTGTTCCGTACCGTCACCCAGCGGTGCTCGCCAACATGGCTGCCACGCTCGACCAGATCTCCCACGGTCGCCTCGAGCTGGGGCTCGGCGCCGGCTGGAACACCGATGAGGCCGAGGCGTATGGCATCGACCTCCTTGCCATCAAAGACCGAATGGACCGCTTCGACGAAGCGTGCGACGTCATCATCAGCCTGCTCACCCAAGCGCAGACGACCTACGACGGCGCCCACTACAAGCTCCTCGACGCGTACTGCGAGCCCAAGGGGATCCAGCAACCCCACCCGCCGATCTGCATCGGCGGCAGCGGTGAGCGCCGCACGCTGCGCACCGTCGCTCGCGTCGCGCAGCACTGGAACTACGTCGGCGGTCCGGTCGAGGAGTACGTGCGCCTGAAGGGCGTCATCGCCGAGCACTGCGCCACGTTCGGACGCGACCCCGCGGAGATCATGACCTCGGCCCACCTGCGCCTCGACAACGCTAAGCCCGAGGCCGTCGCCGACGAGGCAGCAGCCTTCGCCGAGGCCGGCCTCGATCTCGGCATCGTCTACCTGCCCCCGCCGCAGCACCCTGCCGTCCTCGAGACGGTGGCCGAGGCCCTCGCCCCGCTCGCGGGCTGAGACTCGCTCGTGTTGGATGTGGTCGCGGTCGACGACCCTGACGATGTGCGAATCGCCGAGTACTTCGGATTGCGCGACGGCCGCACCAGCGAGGCCGTCATCGTCGAGGGGCCGACGGCCCTCGACGAGCTGGTGCGCTCGAGCTATCCGATCCGCTCGGTGCTCTGCCTCCCGAAGCGCCTGACACGGGTCAGAGCTGCGCTCGGTGACCGCGCACCACCCGTGTTCACAGCAGAGGAGGCCGTGCTGCGCGCCACCGTCGGCTTCGACCTGCACCGGGGCGTGATCGCTTCGGCAACGCGCATCCCCGAACCCGACATCGCCGCGCTGCTCCGGACCGCGCGAACGATCCTCGTCGTCGAGGGGCTGAACGATCACGAGAACCTGGGTGCGCTGTTCCGCAACGCGCGCGGCCTCGGTGCCGACGCAGTGCTGCTCGACCCTCAGACCGCCGACCCGCTCTACCGCCGTTCGGTGCGCGTCTCGATGGGACACGTGCTGCGCCTGCCATTCGCACGCGTCGGACCATGGCCCGGCGCGCTACGCACCGTCGTCGCCGCCGCAGGCTTCACCGTGGTTGCTCTCACCCCCTCTGGTGCGAGCACGTTGCGCGAGTGCGACGCTGGCGACAAGCTCGCCCTCGTCGTCGGCTCGGAGGGCAACGGGCTCAGCGACGCCGCGCTGGCAGCCGCCGATGTGCGAGTCAGGATCGAGATGGCCGCCGGCGTCGACTCGCTCAACGTCGCCACCGCCGCAGCTATCGCGCTCTATGCCCTGACGTAGGTCCGAAGCCGGCGTGTGCGCGAGCTCTCCGCGCGAGTGGGGGGCATGTTGAAGCGCGGCGAAGCCGCTCGATTGCGAGCGAAGGCCCGCAGGGCCGCAGCGAGGAGCTCGGCGAGGAGGTGCGCAGCACCTCCGAAGCCGAAACTCAGCCGCCGGAGGTCAGGAGATCTGCGCCCTCGGGGGGTGATGGGTCGTCGCAGGTTTCGAGCCAACCGTCGGGGAGCACGACCCGGCGGGGGCCACCGGACTTGCCCCTCGGCAGCGCTTCGTCGCCCGGAGCGGGCACGGCGGCACCGTGCCGCGACGCGAGCTGCTCGATGGCGTCGAGCAGCTCGGAGAGCGAGCCTGCGCTCGAGGCCGCCGTGCGCGCGGCTGGGCCGACGGGGTAGCCGGTGAGGTACCAGCCGACGTGCTTGCGGAAGTCGCGGACCGCGACCTCTGGCGTGAGCCACTCCGCGAGCAGCTTCACGTGGCGCGCCATGACGGCGGCGACCTCGGCAACTGTCGGCGCAGCCGGCACGGCCCGCCCGGCCAAGCCAGCGGTGAGGTCGCGGAAGAACCACGGTCGGCCCAAGCAGCCGCGACCGATGACCACGCCATCGCAGCCGGTCCGCTCCAGCATCGCCTTGGCATCCGCGACGGTCCAGATGTCGCCGTTTCCCAGCACGGGGATGCCTCGCACCTCCGCCTTGAGCGCAGCGATCGCCGACCAGTCAGCGTGCCCGGAGTAGTGCTGCGCCGCCGTGCGCGCGTGCAACGCAACTGCTGCCGCACCCTCGGCCGCGGCGATGGCACCGGTGCGCAGGTGGGTGCTGTGGTCCTCGTCGACGCCGAGCCGGAACTTCACTGTGACCGGCACGCCCTCGAGCGCAGCGGCGCGCACGGCCGCGCCGATGATGCGCCCGAGCAGCACGTGGTGCAGCGGCAGCGCTGCGCCCCCGCCTTTGCGCGTCACCTTGGGCACCGGGCACCCGAAGTTGAGATCGATGTGCTCAACACCCACCTCGCCGATGAGCCGGCGCACGGCCTCGGCGATCGTCGCTGGGTCGACGCCATAGAGCTGCGCGCTGCGCGGGCGCTCGTTCGGGGCGAAGCGCACGAGCCGCCACGACCGCGCACCTCCTTCCACGAGCCCGCGGGCCGTCACCATCTCGCTCACATAGAGGCAGCGCGGACGGAAAGGCCCTTCCGAGCGGTCCGCCGGCAAAGCCGGCAAGAGCGGAGAAAGGGGCTCGGCCTCGTCGAGCTCTCGACAGAGGATGCGAAAAGGCGGGTTGGTGACGCCGGCCATCGGGGCGAGCACCACCGGAGAGTCGAGCGTGAACGGGCCGATCCTCAGCGGCATCTGGGCACCCACAGGTCGCGTACCTCGATGCCGAGCTCGCGCAGCAGCGTGCGGAACATCGGCAGCGACAGCCCGATCACGTTCGATGGGTCGCCCTCGACGCCACCGATGAAGGGCGCCGCATAACCGTCGAGCGTGAACGCTCCTGCCACCTCGACCGGCTCGCCTGTGGCCACGTATGCCTCTAGCTCGGCATCGTCGTAGTCGCCGAACGTGACGGCAGTCGAGGCCGTGCCGCATGCGCACCGTTGTTGCTCGGTGTCGATCACGCAGTGCCCGGTCCGCAGGACAGCAACACGACCTCGCAGCTTGCGCAACCGAGCGAGAGCCTCGGCCCCTGAGTCAGGTTTGCCCTGCGCTGCGCCGTCTACGTCGAGCACCGAGTCGCACCCGATGACGATCGCACCGCGCGCACCGGCGTCGGCGTCGATCATCGCTGCGACAGCTTCGGCTTTGGCCTGCGCGAGCGCGCCAACGAGCGCAGCCGGGTCGCCCGCCGTCACAGCGGTCTCGTCGACGCCGGACACCTGCACATCGGGCGCGAACCCCGCCTGGGTCAGCAGGCGCAGCCGCGCAGGCGATGCAGAGGCGAGCACCAGTCGACGGGTTGGCACGGGTCGATGCTCGCGGACCGACACACCTCGAGCGCTATCGCGCCCCTCGAAGGAGGACGCCGGGCCGAGCACCTGTCTCTTCGCCGTCGACGAAGGTGATCTGCCCTGCGTTGATCGTGCTGATGTATCCGGTCGCTCGCTGCACGAGCCTGCTGGCGCCGCCTGGCAGGTCGGAAGCGAGCTCGGGGCGCAGCAGGCCGAGGCCTGCGAAGTCGATCACGTTCGCGTCACCCTTCTTGCCCGGCACGAGCCGGCCGCGGTCACCGAGGCCGTACATGTCGGCGGTGGCTGCGGTGAGCTTGTGCACTGCGTGCTCGAGGGGTAGCCGGTCATGAGCGCGGTCGCGTGCCCAGTACGACAAGAGGAAGGTCGTGGTGCTGGCGTCGCTCGTCTGGCTGGCGTGCGCGCCGCCGTCGCCGAGGCCGAACACCGAGGTCGGGTGCACGAGCATCTCCCGGGTGGCGTCGAGGTTGCCGTGGCTGTAGTTGAGTACGGGCGAGTTGAGCAGCTCACGGCCGCTGTCGACGAGGAGCAGGTCGAGGAAGGTCGCCCACACATCCGCGCTTCGAGCAGCAGCGATGCCGGCCACGCTCGCCTCGGCCCCCGGCTCGTACACCGGCGGGTCGCCGAGGACGTAGACGCGCTGCGGGCTCATGAAGCCCTGCACGATCGGGTTGTCGTCGAGGACTTGGAGCTGTTCCACGAGCGTGGCCCGCAGCTCGGGGTCGTTCTCGATGCGCGCCACCTGCTGCGTCCATGGCACGAGGCCGAGGCCCGCGGTCCGCCACACCGGGGTGAACGACAGGGGATGGAAGGTCTGGAACCCGAGGAGGATCGACACGGTGCGCCCGTGCACCTGGGGGCGCACCTGAGCTCCTGCCGCGTTGGCCTCGCTCGAGAGATCGAGCAGCGTGCGCCACAGCTCGGGGTCGGCGTTGTTCTGGTTGAGGGCGAAGCTGACCGGGCGCCCTGTCTCGGCCGCGAGGCGGTGCATCCATGCCACCTCCTTCGCCGGCGCGGCAAGGTCTTCGCCGAGCGCGCCGGCGGGCGCCAGCTCGAACACGCCCGTCCCGAGCTCGCCGAGCACGCGACCGATGCCGAAGAGCTCGTCTTCTGCGGCGTACGTTCCCGGCACCGGCTCACCGTCGATGGCTCGATGCGCGATGGTCCTCGAGGTCGAAAAGCCGAGCGCGCCCGCGAGCATCCCGTCCCGCACGATGCTGGCCATGGCTTCGATGTCGTCGGCCGTCGCGGGTCCGTTCTTGGCACCCCGATCGCCCATGACGTAGCCACGCACCGCGCCGTGGGGGACTTGCGTGCCGATGTCGAGTGCCTTGGGCGCGCGGTCGATCGCGTCGAGGTACTCGGGGAACGACTCCCACCCCCACTGGATGCCGACGCTGAGCGCAGCACCCGGTATGTCCTCGACGCCCTCCATGAGCCCGATCAGCCACTCGTGACGCTCGGGGCGCACAGGGGCGAACCCGACTCCGCAGTTGCCCATCACCACGGTTGTCACCCCGTGCCAACCCGAGGGCGTGAGCAGAGGGTCCCACGTCGCCTGCCCGTCGTAGTGGGTGTGGATGTCGACGAACCCCGGCGTGACGAGCGCGCCGTCGGCTTCGACGACCTCGCGGCAGCTCCCATCGACACGCCCGACCTCGACGACGACCCCATCGGTGATCGCGACGTCGGCGGTGCGCGCCGGCGCGCCTGTGCCGTCGACAACACTGCCTCCTCGGATCACCAGGTCGTGCACTAAAAGAGCCGCTCGATGATGGCGACGTTGGCCTGCCCGCCGCCCTCGCACATGGTCTGCAGGCCGTATCGGCCGCCCGTCCGTTCGAGCTCGTTCAGCAACGTGGTCATGAGGCGCACGCCTGTCGCGCCGAGGGGGTGACCGAGCGCGATTGCGCCGCCGTTGACGTTGACTTTGGCATCGTCGACGTCGAGCTCCTTCAGCCACGCGAGCACGACCGAGGCAAAGGCTTCGTTGATCTCGACAAGATCGATGTCGTCCATCGCCATGCCCGTCTTGGCGAGCGCGTGCCGAGTCGCAGGGATCGGCGCCGACAGCATGCGCACCGGGTCCTCGCCGCGAACCGACAGGTGGTGGATGCGCGCGCGCGGCGTGAGCCCGTGGTCGCGCAGACCCTGCTCGTTGACGATCAGCACCGCAGCTGACGCGTCGCTGATCTGCGAGGCGACAGCTGCGGTGATTCGCCCGCCCTCTCGCAAGAGCGGGAGCGATCGGATCTTCTCCCAGTTCGGCTCCCGAGGACCCTCGTCCTTGGTCAGCCCGTTCACGGCGACGATCTGGGAGTCGAAACGGCCCTCAGCCGTGGCTCGGATCGCCCGCTCGTGGGACTGCACGGCGAAGGCCTCCATGTCGGCGCGAGAGATGTCCCAGTCTTCGGCGATCATGTCGGCGCCTCGGAACTGGCTCACCTCTTGGTCGCCGTAGCGCTTCAACCAGCCTTCCGAACCGGCGAAGATCTCGGGAAGCCCCATCGCTTCGGTGACCGTCATGGCCGAGGAGATGGGGATCATCGACATGTTCTGCAGCCCGGCGGCGACCACCACATCGCTGACGCCCGCCATCACCGCTTGGGCAGCGAAGTGCACGGCTTGCTGCGACGAACCGCACTGCCGGTCGATCGTCACACCGGGCACGTGCTCGGGCAGCCCGGCAGCGAGCCACGCGGTGCGACCGACGTCGCCAGCCTGCGGTCCGACGGTGTCGAGGCAGCCCATGACGACGTCCTCGACCGCACCGGGATCGATGCCGGTGCGATCCATCAACGCGTTCAACGTGATGGCGCCCAGGTCCGCTGGATGGATCTGCGCCAGCGAGCCGCCGCGCCGCCCGACGGGGGTGCGAACGGCATCGACGATGAATGCTTCAGGCATGGGTTTCAGACTCCTAGAACGGTGGCGACTCGATCACGATGGTACGGGGCGTCGCCGTAAGAACGACACAACGCCCACGTGCGCTTGAGGTAGAGGTGCAGGTCGTGCTCGAGCGTGTAGCCGATGGCACCGTGGCATTGCAGCGCGTTGCGAGCGACGAACGCTGCTGCGTCGGATGCCATCGCTTTGGCCATCGAAACGTCGCGACTGCGGGTCGGCGCTTCGTTCGCCACCGACCACGCTGCGCGCTGCACAGCTGGTCGAGCGAACGACAAGTCCTTGTGCGCATCGGCCAGGTGGTGCTTGACGGCCTGGAACGAACCGATCGGCACGCCGAACTGCTGACGCTCCTTGACGTAGGCGACGGTCATGTCGAGCATCGCCTGCCCGAGCCCAACGAGCTGCGCCGCTGTCGCGAGCGCCGCACGGTCGAACGCTGCCTCGAGGGCGGGGACGCCTTCGGCGAGCACTGTCGCGTCGTCGGCAACGCCCGACACCCGCGCCAAGCGCCGGGTCCGGTCGACGGCGACGACGGCTTCGAGCTGCACCTGCTTCGGCGTGCAGAGAAGCAGGGCGCCGTCGTGGTCGACGATGATCGCGTCGGCGTCGAGCGCGCAGGGCGCGAGGCTCGCGCCGAGCGATGCGGTGACGAGCCGGCCGTCGGTCACGCCGAGCGGTGCTGCCACTGCTGCGGTCTCCACGAGAGGGTACGGGACGCACGCCCGTCCCGCCTCCTCGAGGATCGCCACGAGGGCGACCTCGTCGAAGCCAAGGCCGCCCACCGACTCGGGGGCAGCGACGCCGAGCGCCCCCATCGCTGCCAGCTTCTCCCAGAGGCTCCGATCCAGCTGGCCCGGCCCGGCGTCCCAGGCCGCGCGCACGACCCCCGCCGTGCACTCCTTGGCCAGCAGCTCACGCACGGCCTCGCCGAAGGCCGCCTCGTCGTCGTCGTAGCCGAACCTCATCGGCGCGGCAGCCCGAGCACGCGCTCGGCCGCGATGTTGCGCTGGATCTCGTTCGTGCCGGCATAGATCGGGCCCGACAGCGCGAACTGCCACCCCTTCGACCAGGGTCCTTCGAGCTCGGCTTCGGAACCCAGCAGATCGAGAGCGCACCCATAGATGTCGACGTCGAGCTCGCTCCACCAAATCTTGTTGATCGACGACTCGGCACCCATCGCCTGCTTCGTCGACGCCATCTGCGTCATCGCTGCAAGCGTGAAGAGCTGGTAGGCCTCGGCCCGCATCCAGCACTCCACCACCCTGTCGCGCAGCCGGGTGTCGCGGCTACCAGAAGACCGTTGCAGCTCGATGAGGCGATCGGTCGCAGCCAGAAAGCGCCCGGGCGAGCGCAGCGTGAGGCCACGCTCTGATCCTGTCGTGGACATCGCCACCGACCAGCCGGCGTCGACCTCACCAAGCACAGGTGAGCCGAACGAGCACACATCGGGCAGGAACGCGCCGTCGAAGAACACCTCGGCGAAACCCTCGTCACCATCGAGACGGCCGAAGCCGCGGACGGTGACACCTTCGATGTCGAGCGGCACCAACAGGTAGGTGAGACCTTTGTGGCGCTCCGACGACGGATCGGTGCGAAAGAGGCCGAACAGGTGGGTGCAGAACGCACCTCGAGTCGTCCAGGTCTTCTGGCCGTTGAGCACCCAGCCGCCGTCGACCTTCGTCGCCCTGCTCGACAGTGCGGCGAGGTCGCTCCCGGCGTTCGGCTCCGACCACCCCTGGCACCACAGGTCCTCAGCGGCGGCCATGCGAGCGAGGATGCCCGCCTGCTGCTCGGGCGTGCCCATCTCGAAGACGGTCGGCGCGAGCAGGAAGATGCCGTTCTGGGTCACGCGCTGTGGCGCGCCGGCGCGGTAGTACTCCTCCTCGAACAGCAGCCATTCCCAGAGCGACGCACCCCGCCCTCCGTGTTGCTCGGGCCACGACACGACAGCCCACCGATCCGCAAACAGCCGCCTCTCCCACGCGACGTGCTGCGCCAAGCCCGCTGCAGTGTCACCCGACGCTGGCTCGCCACCGCACTCGTCGCGCCAAGCGGACAGGTTGTGCTCGAGCCACGCTCGAGCCTCGAGCCGGAAGGCCTCCTCGGTGTCGCTCCAGCGCAGGTCCATCAGCCCGAGCACAACCGCTCGAGGGTGTGCTCGGCCTCGGTCATGATCCGCTCGAGAAGCTCGGCGACGGTGGGCAGCTCGTCGATGACACCGGTGACCTGTCCGGTCGGGAGGATGCCGACGTCGGGGTTGCCGTCGACCATCGTCGCCTTGATGAGCATCGGCGCGTTTGCTGCGAGGGCCACCTGGCTCCACGTGAGCCCCTGGTTGCGCCGCATCGCCAAGCCCTCCCGCAGGAGGGCTCGCAGCGGCGTCGCTGTCTCCTTGCGGAAGCGCAACGCCGCCAACAACGCCTTGGGGAAGCGCAGGACGCGCGCCTTCTCGATGCGTTCGACGACATCGGTGCGGATCACGCGCTGCGGCGCGCCGTCAATTGCGGTCGTGACGACGGTGTCGAACACTGTCGCTGCCACGTAGCGGTCCTTCACCGACTCCGGCACCCGGCTCTCCTGCGTGAGCAGGAAGCGGGTTCCCATCGCGATGCCGTCTGCGCCATACGCAAGCGCGGCGGCCAGACCGCGCCCGTCGTAGAAACCGCCGGCGCCGAGCACTGGGATCGACGCGCCGACGGCGTCGACCACTTGGGGCAGCAGAAGCGACGTTGGCACCGAGCCGGTGTGCCCACCGCCCTCTCCTCCCTGCGCGATGACCACATCGGCACCAAGCTCGAGCACCTTCTCCGCGTGGCGGCGCGCACCGACGGTCGGCATCACGAGCACACCAGCGTCGTGGCAGCGCGCGACTGCCTCCCGCGTCGGCGCGCCGGCGAAGGAGACGAGCCGCACACCGTTGGCGACGACGAACGCAACACGCTCCGCAAGGTCGGGCTCGTCGGCCCTGAAGTTGACGCCGAACGGTCGATCGGTCCGCTCTGCAACCTCGCGCACGGCAGTTTCGAGCTGCGCCCGTGTCATGGTCACGGCGGCAAGGATGCCGAACCCGCCGGCCGCACTCGTTGCGGCCGTCAGCCGAGCGCCCGAGACCCATCCCATCCCCGTTTGCACGATCGGACGTTTGACCCCGACGAGCGTGCAGAACCTCGTACTGAGTGGATCTGACACCCCGTCAGGTTAGAGGCAGCCGGCGTGCGCGGCGAACCCGTGGCGGCTCCCGGCGGGCCGCTCGGGCCCCGGCCCCGCTATCCGCTCGGCCTCTCTTCAGGGTTCGGAACCTCCTTCTCGCACAAGGCCTTCGGGTCGATGACCTCGCGCAGCAAACGAACCTCCGCATCCGTCGGCATGCGGCTCTCGGGCACGCTGTCGGTGACGCTCACATCGAAGCCCGTCGCGGCGACCACCTCGTCGAAGCTCACGCCGGGGTGCAACGAGCGGAGCCGCATCGTGTGCTCCGGCGTCTCCCAGTCGAAGACGCACAGGTTGGTCACGACGCGCCGCAGCGCGAAGAACCTGGTGGCGGCGGGCCCAGCCGCCTCGGCGCGGTCCCAGCCCACCCCGGTGACGACATCGACCTGATCGACGAACACCTGGGGCGAGTGCGCCGGGACCCAGTACGACGTCGCGTTGTTGACGGTGTTGCCGGGGGCGCCGCGAAAGCCGAGCAGCTGCACCTTGGGCTTGGCGTAGTCGGCGCCGATCGCTGCGAAGTTCTGGTTGCCGAACCGATCGATCTGGCTGGCGCCCATGATCACGTGCCGCGGCCCCCACCACAGCAGATCGAACATCGACCGGTACGGGTTGTAGCTCTCGATCTCGCGCCCGCCGGGCCACTCGAACGCCTCGTCGTTGGCGATGAGGTAGGCCTCACCGTCTGTCATCATCAGGTCGGGCTCGAAGGTGGCGCGGGCGAGGCGTCCGCCGATCATCGGGATCGTGCCGATCGGGTTGGCGAGCACCTCGCCGTCGCCGCGGAAGCACTCAGCGATGGCCACGCAGCAGACCTCTGCTCGGGTCGGTGCAACGGCGAGGCTCACCGCGCTGCGACCTTGCGCTGGTAGTCGTCCTCGCTGATGTCGAGCCACTCGGACTTGAACTCGGCCCATGCCTCCGCGCTCTTCGCGGCCGTGGCGTACTCCTTCTGGAAGGCCTCGTCGCGTTCGTAGTCGGGCACGCACGAGGTGAAATGAGCGGCACCGGGGCGTACCACGACGCCGTCGACCATGAGCCGCGAGATGCGCATGCGCAGCTCGGTGCCGGCGACGCTCGCCAGCTCGGTCGTTGGCACGGTGCGCTCGAGCGAGATGAAGCGCTTGCCCGGTGCCGCAGCACGCAACATGAGGTCGTCGAAGTACAAGTCGGGGCCGAGGAACGCTGCGTTGCCCCGTTCGTCGCCGACGTTGAGATGACAGATCGCTGCATCGAGCGGCAGCGCCGGCGCCGCAACGTAGGTGCCGCTCCCGTAGGGGTCATCCACTGTCCCCATGTGCTCGTTGCACCGAAGCAGGTCAGAGCCGAGACCGACCCTTGTCGGGATGAACGGCACGCGCCACGCCGCCGCCTGCAGGCCGAGGAGGAACGTGCCCTCGTCATGGGGCTCATCCGCGATCGCACCACTCTGGCGCGCGACGCGGAAGTGGGGCTCGAGGGGGATCGAGTCGAGCGACGCGAAGGCGTAGACCGCCTTGCGCACCTTGCCCGCAGCGCAGAGCAACCCGAGATCGGGACCGGCGTAGCTCACGACGGTGAGGTCGGTGACGTCGCTGCGCAGCAGCTCGCGCACGATCGACATGGGTTTGCGCCGGCTCCCCCACCCGCCGATGCCGATGGTCATCCCCGACTCGAGCCGATCGACGACGTCGGCTTCGTCGACGACCTTGCTGGAACTCACCCCACTCACTCGCGTGCGTCGGTGTCGCGTTTGTCGACGAAGGCATCGCGATGCTCGTCGGCGACGCCGCTGAGGTTGAGCTCGAACGTGTAGCCCTGCTCGTAGCGGTACGACCGCTTCACGTCCCAGAGGTCAATGCCGTTGAGCGACTCCTTCGCCGCTCGCACGACGATCGGGGACTTCGCCGCGATCTGGGCCGCGACCCCCATGGCCGCGTCGCGCAGCTGTGCCAGGGGTACGACCTCGAGGACGGAGCCGAACGCATGGAGCTCCGCTGCCGTCGCCGTGGCGGACGTGTAGACCATCGCGCGCATCTTGTGTTGCGGCACGAGGCGGCTCAGGTGCGTCGCTGCTCCGAGCGCTCCCCGATCGACCTCGGGGAGCCCGAACGTCGCGTCATCAGCCGCGATGATGATGTCCGCGTTGCCGACGAGGCCCACGCCGCCGCCGAGGCAGAACCCGTTGACAGCTGCGATGACCGGCACCCGGCAGTCGTAGACCGCGGCGAATGCTGCGAAACAGCCGCGGTTCGCGCCGACGAGCGCTTCGAAGCCCTCGGTTGCTTGCATCTCCTTGATGTCGACGCCCGCGTTGAACCCGCGCCCCTCGGCTCGCAGCACGACGACCCGAACGGTGGGATCCTCACCGAGCGCGGTGATGGTGCTGGCAAGCTCGAACCAGCCGTCGACCGTGAGCGCGTTCACCGGCGGGTTCTCCATGACGACCTCGGCGGTGCCCGACTCGTCGAGCACTTTGGTGATGCCCATCGCCTGCCTTCTTCCGTCCGTGCGCCTGACCCAGCACTAGTCTGACGACCCGTCAGGAAACGTACGCGACAGGGGAACGGCGTGGGCAATCCGCTCGACTTCACCGGCCGGGTGGTGTTGGTCACCGGCGGCACGAAAGGCGTCGGTCGCGGGATCGCCGACGCGTTCGGCCAGGCCGGCGCCGAGGTGATCGTGTGCGGGCGAAACGAGCCGGAGGGTGAGCTGGTCGGCACCTACCTGGCGTGCGATGTGCGCGATGCCGAGCAAGTCGGCGGCTTGGTCGATGAGCTGGTGCGGCGCTTCGGTCGCCTCGATGTGGCGGTGAACAATGCTGGCGGGTCGCCCTTCGTCGACGCAGCCACGGCCTCACCGCGGTTCTCGGAGTCGATCGTGGGTTTGAACCTGCTCGCGCCGATCCACGTCGCCCAGGCCGCGAACCGCGTGATGCAGCAGCAGGACCATGGCGGGTCGATCCTGAACATCGCCAGCCTCTCGGGGATGCGCCCCTCGCCGGGGACCGCTGCGTACGGCGCGGCCAAGGCCGGGCTCATCAACCTGACCGCCACGCTTGCGCAGGAGTGGGCGCCGAAGGTCAGGGTCAACGCCGTGTCGGCGGGGCTCATACGCACCGAGCTCGCCCATCTCCACTACGGCGACGAGGCGGGTATCGCGCGCGTGGCTGCCACCGTCCCGATGGGGCGCATGGGCACGCCGAGCGACGTTGCCGCCGCGTGCTTGTGGCTCGCGTCACCCGGCGCCGCGTATGTCAGCGGCGCGAACCTGGCCCTGCACGGCGGCGGCGAGCGTCCCGAGTTCCTCAGCGCGGCGACCGCGCCCCAGCCCTCGTCGAGCTGACGGAGCGTCAGGTACGGTTCCGGCATGGCGAAGACGCGGCTGCCAGCGCTTGGCGCGGCGGGGTGGTTCCGCGAAGAGGACGACGGCTCGGCTGCGCTCATCGGCGGCCGGTGCACGGCATGCGCCAACATCTCCTTCCCAGCCGACTCGTTCTTCTGCCGCAACCCGGCGTGTTCGGGCACCGCGTTCGAGCCAGCAACCCTCTCGCGGCGGGGCACCGTGTGGTCGGTGACCGATGCGCGTTACCAACCGCCACCGCCCTACGTGACCCCGAACGCCGAGCACGTCCCCTTCGCCATCGCTGCGGTCGAGCTCGGCGCCGAGCAGCTGGTCGTGCTCGGACAGGTCATCGGCGGGGTTGCAGTCGAGGACATCAAGGTCGGCTCGAGCATGGAGCTGGTCATCGACGTGCTCTTCGAAGACGACGAACACGAGTACACGATCTGGAAGTGGAGGCCGGTCGATGCCTGACGACGTTGTCGTCCTCGGCGTCGGCATGACGCCATGGGGCAAGTGGGGCCGCAACTTCGTCGAGTACGGCGTGGAGGCTTCCCGCGATGCGCTCGCCGATGCCGGCATCGAGTGGACCGACATCCAACTCATCGTCGGGGGCGAGACGGTCCGCAACGGTTACGCCGGCTACGTCGCCGGCGCTTCGGTCGCGAGCGCGCTCGGCTTCACGGGCGCCCAGGTCGCAACCACCTACGGCGCGTGCGCGTCGGGGGCCATCGCGATCGCGCACGCTCGCGCGCAGATCCTCGCGGGGTTGTGCGACGTCGCGTTGGTGGTCGGCGCGGACACGACGCCCAAGGGCTTCCTCGCTCCGAACGCAGGCGACCGCCCCGACGACCCCGATTGGCTGCGCTTCCGGTTGCTCGGCGCGACCAACCCGACGTACTTCGGCCTCTACGCCAAGCGGCGTGTCGATCTCTACGGCGCGACCGAGGCCGACTTCGCCAAGGTCAAGGTCAAGAACGCGGCACACGGTTTGGCCAACGAGCGCGCGCGCTACCGCAAGGCTGTCACCGAGGACGATGTCCTGTCGTCGCCGATCGTTGCCTGGCCGCTGCACCTGCTCGACATCTGTGCCACATCAGATGGTGGCGCTGCGCTCGTCTTGTGCTCCACCGAGTACGCGAGACGAAGGGGGGTGGCGGGTGAGCCCGTGCGCATCCGAGCCGTGTCGTCGATCACGCCGACGTTTCCCAACACCGTCGTCGACCTCCCGGCGTTCTCCACCGACTCCTCGGCCGTCGTCGCACCAGCAGAGCGCAGCTTCCGGGACTCGATCGGCTGGGCCGCGTACGAGCAGGCCGGGCTCGGCCCCGACGACATGGACGTCGCCGAGGTCTACGACCTCTCGACCGCCCTCGAGCTCGACTGGTACGAGAACCTCGGGCTGTGCAAAGCGGGAGAAGCCGAGAAGCTCATCAACGATGGTGACACGACCCTTGGCGGCAAGGGCGTGACCGTCAACCCGAGCGGCGGGCTCGCCTGTTTCGGTGAGGCAGTCCCCGCCCAAGCCATCGCCCAAGTGTGTGAGATCGCCTGGCAGCTGCAAGGGCGCGCTGGCGATCGCCAGGTCCAAGGCGCGCGCGCCGGCATCACGGCGAACCAGGGCCTGTTCGGTCACGGCTCCTCCGTGCTCCTGTCCCGCTAGCTGTACGTCAACCATCGGTTCCCTGCGCGGGCCCAACACCTGCTTTGATGGCCACCGTGAGGGGGATCGATCGTCGCTCGTTCCTGAAGGGCGCTGCCGCGACAGCCGGCGCGCTCGCGGTTGGCCCGACGTTGTGGACCAAGCCGGGGTTCGCCGCAGTACCGCCAGCCGGCGCGCACCTCGCCTTCGGCACCGACCCGTCGACGTCGATGACGGTGGTGTGGTCGACGCCGGAGCCGGTTGCCAACCCCCGCCTGATCGTCGATGTGGGCGGCGACCTCGTGACTTGGGTCGCCGAGACGCGAACCGTCCCCGACTCGCTCACCCAGGTCCTCATCAAGCACGTCGGCACGAACTACCACAGGGCCACGGTGACGGGTCTCGCGCCCGGCACGGCCTACGACTACGTGCTGCGCCACGACGGCGGCGAGCTCGTCGACGGGCTGAGCTTCGCCACCGCGCCGAGCAACGCCAGCGCGTTCACCTTCACCGCCTTCGGCGATCAGGGCATCCACGACGCCTCGGCGCTCATCAACCAACAGATCGCCGCGATGCGCCCGGCGTTCAACCTCGTCGCCGGCGACCTCTGCTACGCCGACAACCTCGGCTTCGGCCTCGTGATCGACGCCCTCCAGTTCGACCCCAACACCTGGGACCGCTGGTTCGCGCAAGGGGGCGCGGCCATGGCCACGACGCCGTTCATGGCAGCGCTCGGCAACCATGACATCGAGCCCGGCTACGGCGATCACGGATACGTCGGTCACCACGCCCGCCTCCCGACACCCGACGGGGGCTTCAGCGAGCACGTGTACTCGTTTCGCTACGGCAACATCGGCGTGGTCTCCCTCGATGCCAACGACATCAGCGAGGAGATCCCCTCGAACGCTGGCTACACGGGCGGCGGTCAGACCGCCTGGCTCGACGGCACCCTCGCTGCGCTGCGCGCCGACCCCACCGTCGACTTCATCGTCGTGTACTTCCACCACTGCGCGTACTGCACGATGGACTCCCACGGGTCCGACGGTGGGGTGCGGGCACGATGGGTGCCGTTGTTCGACACGCACGCAGTCGATCTCGTGATCAACGGCCACAACCACGGCTACGAGCGCACGCACCCGATCAGGGCGAACAGCCCGACGCTCGACGCACCGACCGGTGCCACGGTGCGCCCCGCTGACGACGGCACCACCTACATCTGCGCGGGAGGCGGTGGCCAATCGCTCAATGCGTTCGTCAGCCCCGCCTTCATCAGCCACGGTCCGCTCGCCAACACCCTCAAGGCCGACGCCGAGATCGAGGATGCGCCCTGGTCTGCGGTGCGCGATGTCGCGTTCAGCTTTCTGCGCGTCGACGTCACCCCGCCGAGCGAAGGCGTGACGACGATGGCCATCACCACGCTCGACGCGCAGGGCAACCAGCTCGATGCTGTCACCCTCGAGCGTGTCCGTGCCCTCGCCAGCAGCGCTGGCGCACCTGCGGGGACACCGGCGGAAACAGGCGCGGGGTCGGGGCCCTCCCTCCCGGCCACCGGCGGCGCCCAGCTCGTCGTCCCTGCCGCAGCCGCGAGCACCGCTGCGCTCGGTGGTCTCGCGTTGGCTCGGCGGCTCGGGAGAGCGGAGCGGATCGATGAGCTCGGGCCCTGAGCGACGACGTCGGCTCAGCCAACGACAGCGTGTGCCGGGTTCGCGCCATCGCGGGCCTGGTCCGTCAATGGTGATGCGCTCTGGCGCCGGGTGGCGCTGAAGAAGGCAAGGGCCCACAGGGCGCACACGACGACGAGGAAGCCGTGCACGAGCGGTGAAAGCCAACCGTTGCCCGAGTGGGTCTCGCGGAGCAGATAGCGGCGTTCGCTCTCGAACGGTGCGGTCCGATCGACGGCAACGATCTGGGGCGCGGCGATGCTCGGGTCGGCGGGCAGGTAGATGGGGAGGGCCATCATCTGCCCGGAGCGGTGGAGACGCAGCAGCGTCTTCCAGTGCCCGTCGACGGGGACAGCCCGCGTCGAGCGGTACACGCCGGACACGCCTGTCGGGGCCATGTCGGCAAGTTCGAGACCTCCGCCCTGCCAGGCCTCGGCCTGGAACCAGTAGGCGTTGTCAGCGGCGCTGACAGGGCTCAGGGTGGCCTCGACGAACGCGCGGCCGTCGCCGGCCCCTTCGACGTGCACCGAAGCGGTGACGCTCCCTGTCCCGCGAGGCAAGAGCACCAGGATGGTGATCACCGCCACCGCGGCTGCGACCGCGACCGCCCGGCCGGGCACGCTGCGGGTCGGTACCCGCTCGACGGCGACGGCGCGGGCGTAGCCGGCGCCGAGGACGGCGCCCGCGACCGCCAGCACCACACCGAGGACGGCGGCCTCGGGAAGCGGCGCTGTCGTCCAGGGTTGGTAGGCATCCTGGTTCCACCACCACTCGCCGGCCAGACCCACGGTGCCCACGCCAAGCCCGGAGACGAGAGCGAAGCGCACTCGGCGCTCGGTGCCGACCACCAGCCCGGCGAGCTCGACGCAGGCGGCGCTGGCGAGAAAGGTGCCGACGTGGCGGGTGGTGACCGGGCCGCTGTCACCGCCGGCCATGAGGGCGAAGGACACGACGACGATGCCAAGTGTCCACCCGCGGCCGAGAACGATGCGCATCGCCACCAGCGCAAGGCCGCTGGCCAGACACAGCAGGGCCGGTGCGAACAGCAGACTGAACTGGGGGACCCCGAAGCTGAACTCACCGAGCGGGGCGACAAGGCCTTGCAGGGTGAGCCAGGCGCACGCGACGTGAAGGCCCCGACCCCACCGTGAGCTGTCCGGGGTCACCCCGGCATCGGCCAGGATCAGCCACACGGCGAGACCGGTGAAGGTGGCGCCCAGGATCATCAGCATGTGCGTCGGGCTCCACATGGTGACGTCGACGCCGTAGGCGCGATGCCAGATCTCATCGATCGGGAAGCCGGCGATCGCGCCCGCGCCGAGCGCCCACAACGGCACGAGCGACCGCGGCACCCGCAGCCCCCCGACCCGCAGCGTCCCTGGCACCCGGTCGAGGGTCGCGGTCAGGGTGCCGAGAACGGCCCCGGCCAGGATGAGGACCAGCCCGATCAGGATGCCGGCGTGGGGAGCGGTGAACAGGTTCTTGTCGCGACCCAACGCGATGTGCCACGCCACATCCGCGTAGAAGCCCTGCCCGGCCACGAAAAGACCGAACAGCGCGGTGCCTATCGCCGACGCCGCCCAGCCCGGGATCCCGGTCAGCCGGCGCAAGCTGTCGGGCGCCCGCGACAACATCGCAAGTCTTCCCCAATCCGGATTGGGGCGCCCACGCACGGCCAGCACCGCGACGACCATCGCGAAACCGCCGAGCAACACCCACAACGGCGTCCACGACGCCAACGCCGAACCGCCCAGCGTCCCCGAATCAGCGAGTACCGCACCCATTTCTTTCATGACCTCCGTGGATCAGTCCTGCATCAGTCACGACGCCGAAACGAGTCGTGGTGGCATCTCATGCACGCTGTGAGGAGACGCTGACGGTCTCGCCCGTCATGTACGACGAGTAGGCGCTCGCGAGGAAGACGATCACGTTAGCGATCTCCCACGGCTCAGCGGCACGGCCGAACGCCTCGCGTGCGGTCAACTCCTCGATGAGCTCGTCGGTGGTGACCTTGGCGAGGAACGGATGGATGGCGATCGAGGGGGCAACGGCATTGATTCGGATGCCGAGGGGCGCAGCTTCGATCGCGGCGCATCGCGTGAGGGCCATCACCCCGGCCTTCGCCGCCGCGTAGTGCGCCTGGCCGTGCTGCGCTCGCCAGCCGAGCACCGAGGCGTTGTTGACGATGACGCCGCCGCCGTGGAGCTGCATGTGGTTGAGCGCGGCTCGGGTCATGCGAAACGTGCCGGTGAGCGTCACGTCGATCACCTTCGACCATTGCTCGTCTGTCATCGTCGCAACCGTGGCCGTGCCGCCGAGACCTGCGTTGTTCACGAGCACATCGATGCGCCCGAGCTGCGACCCTGCCGCAGCGACAAGCGCCTGCACTTGGGCCTCGTCGGTGACGTCACACGGGATGCCCGGGACGCCGAGCTGCTCGGCGGCTTCCGCGCAACGCCGAACGTGGGCGTCGCTCACGACGACCGATGCGCCCTCCTCGATGCAGCGCTTCGCCGTGGCGAAGCCGATGCCTGTACCGGCAGCGGCAGTGACGACGACGGTGGTGTCCATGAGCAGGCCATGCGGCGCGACGTAGTCGGGCGGAAGGGTTGGAGCCATGTCATTCCTTCGGGAGACCGAGCGCACGCTCGGCGATGATGTTGCGCTGGATCTCGTTGGTGCCGGCATAGATCGTGTCGGCGCGGCTGAAGAGAAAGAGGCGCTGCAGACGCGAGTAGTCATCGCCGTCGCCCGTGCGCAGCATCGCTTCCGGACCGAGCACGTCCATGGCCAACTCGCCCATGTCACGGTGCATCGTTGCCCAGAACAGCTTCGTGACCATCGCTGTCGGGGGTGTGTCGGGCCCCGCCGACAGGATCCGCATGGCGTTCAACCGCATCAGTTGGAGGCGGGTCCACACGTCGACGACGCGCTGGCGCACGACGAGGTCGCACGAGCGCCCGGCGCTCTTGACCCGATCGAGGATGTCGTCGAGCTCGTTGGCGAACATCAGGTTCTGACCGAGCGTGGAGGCCCCCCGCTCGAACGCCAACGTGCCCATGGCGACCTTCCAACCTTCGTCGACGCCACCCACGACGTTCGCGCCGCCGGTTCGCGCCCCGCTGAAGAAGACCTCGCTGAACTCGCTGTCGCCCGTGATCTGCACGATCGGACGGATCTCGACGCCTGGTTGGTCCATGGGCACGAGCAGGTAGCTGATGCCGCGGTGCTTCGGTGCTTCGACGTTGGTGCGAGCGAGCAGGAAACACCATTGCGCCCAGTGCGCGAGCGAGGTCCACACCTTCTGGCCGTCGATCACCCATTCGTCGCCGTCTCGCGCGGCGCGGGTCTTGATGCTCGCGAGGTCGGACCCGGCGTCGGGCTCGGAATAGCCCTGGCACCACAGCTGGGTACCGGCGACGATCCCTGGCAGGAAGGCTGCCTGTTGCTCGGGCGAGCCGAAGGCGATGATGGTCGGCCCGAGCAACGTCTCGCCGACATGTCCGACGCGCCCCGGCGCTTTCGCCCTGGCGCACTCCTCGAAATAGATGACCTGCTGGTGCAGCGACAGGCCCCGCCCGCCATGCTCCTTCGGCCAGGCCACACACGTCCACCCGTTGGCGCCGAGGTAGCGCTCCCATGCAAGGCGCTCGGCGAACAACGCGTGCTCGTCGCCCGGCCCGCCACGCCCGCGGACGACCGCGAACTCCCCTGCCAACGCGTCGTCGAGGAAGCCGCGCACCTCGGCGCGGAACCGCTCATCTTCGTCACTGAATCGCAGGTCCATCAGGGGGGCTTCTGGCCGGTGACGCCCCAGTAGACCTGGCGTGCCATCGCTTGGCGGGTATCGCTCGTTCGGATGCCCCAGAACTCGAAGCCGTACTGGTGCGACGCGACGTTGGCGAGCATGGCCACCAGCGTGCCGGCGACGGCGCGCGGGTCGAGGTCCGGCGGGTGCTTGCCGTCGCGTTGAATCCGGCGGAAGACCTCCTGCAGGGCGTCGGTCACGTCGACCAGCAGGCGGCTGCGGATGTTGCGGAACCGGCTGTCTCCCTCCTGGGTCGAGACGTCGACGACCCGCAGAACGGGGCGGTGCTGCTCCCAGAACGAGAAGAACGCGTCGACGAGCGCGAGCGCTGTCGAGTAGCCCGCCCTCCCCTTCCACGGGCCCTTGGCCGCGATGCCGCTCAAGGTCGCGACATCCTTGGCCATCTCTTCGGCCAGCACCAGGATCGCCGATTCGACATCAGGGAAGTACTGGTAGAAGGTCGCAGGCGACGTGCCGGCCTCACGGGCGATGTCGATCACCTTGAGCTCGCGGTACGACGACGTTCCCAACATCTCCGACGTGCACTCGAGCAACCTCTGACGCGTCGCTCGTCCACGTCGCCCCGGCATCCTGCCGTCGGCCGCCCGCAGGTTGCTCCCCTCAGCGGCGCTCATCGCGCGTGAGCGTAGTGGCGCGCTACGACGTGCTTGGGCGCCACTTGATGCTGCACCCCATGCTCGGGTGCTGCTCGCCATCGACCGCTCGGCCTGCGAGCACGGCCTTCACCGCGGCATCGAGGTCGGCGCCCGTGACGGGCACATCGTTGCCCGGGCGACTCGCGTCGAGCTGCCCGCGGTAGGCGAGGCGGCGCTCGGCATCGAAGAGGAAGAAGTCCGGTGTGCACGCCGCCCGGTAGGCGCGAGCCACCTCCTGCGTCGAGTCGACCAGGTACGGGAACAGGTAACCGACCGTGCGGGCCTCCGTCGCCATTGCCTCGGGCGCGTCATCTGGGTACGCGTCCGCGTCGTTGCTGTTGATGCCGACGACGGCGAGTCCGCGTTGCTGCCACCGCTGGGTGAGCAACGCCAGCTCGCGTCGCACGTGCTTCACATAGGGACAGTGGTTGCAGATGAACGCGACAAGCAGACCCTGCTTCGACTCGCACACCGATTCGAGCGTGTGCAGCGCGCCGCTCGGATCTCGCAGCGAGAAGTCCGGCGCGACGGTCCCCAGCGCAAGCATCGAAGAAGGAGTGGCGACCATCCCGGCGAGGCTACGGCGCGCAAGTGCGGGGTCAGACCCAGGCCGCGAGGATGTCGGCTGTGGTCGTGACCGTGGCGATGTAGGCGAGGGTGTTGTCGATCACCGCGTCCGCATAGTCGGCGGGCACGCCGGCAACGGCATCTCGCGGCAGGACGAACTGGTAGCCGTGGTTGACCGCGTCCATCGCGAAGTTGGTCATGGCGACGTTGATCGAGACACCGACACCGACGATGGTCGTGACGCCGAGGTTGTGCAGCACAGCGTCGAGGTCGGTGCCTCCCATCGGCCCGAGCCCGTGCAGGCGCGTGAGGACGATGTCGTCTTCCGCGACGCCGAGTTCGGGTAACACCTCGGCCTCGGGCGAGCCGGGCTCGATGCGGATGCCGAGCTTGCGCGCGCCGAGGAACAACCGGGCGTTCGTGTTCGACCCCTTGTCGTCAGCGCGGCGCACCGCCAGGCAGTGCAGCACCTGCACACCGCAGTGCCGTGCGCCTTGCACGAGCTTTGCCATGTTGGGTACGGCCGTGGCCCGCGCGATCTCCGCGAGCTCGCGTAGCACGGCCGCATCGCCGATCACGCCGCGCTGGCACTCCTGGGTGACGAGCGCCGTGTGGGCTGGCTCGACGAGGGAGCGAAGGTCGAGCGCCATGGTGTGCGACCGTACCCGCGACGCCCAGTCCTCGGTCAGGAGGCGATGAAGCGATCCGCGAAGTCGGCCATTGTCTCGATTGCCTCCGACGATCGAGCCCATGGGACGACGATGAGGCGGTCGACTCCCATCGCCTGCCATCGTTCGACGTCGCCCGGACCGTCGCACGATCCCATGATCGTCACCTCGAGCGCATCGAGCGTCCGGCCTTCCGCGTCGAGCAGACCACTGAGCGTGTCGAGCTGAACCTTGGCGGACTCGAACGTGTGGGCCATGCTCAACCAGCCGTCACCCAGCTGCGCGGCGCGCCGCAGCGCTCGCCGCGATTCGCCGCCGATGTGGATCGGGATCGGCGTTTGCACGGGCTTGGGCTCGAACATGACGGGCGCGAAGTCGAAGTGGGTGCCGTGGTGCTCGATCACCTCGTCGACCCAGAGGCGCCGGCACAGGCCGATGGCCTCGTCGAGACGCTCGCCACGCGTGGAGGGGTCGAGACCGGCAGCCTCCCACTCGGTGGTGAGCCATCCCGCGCCGACGCCGCAGATGATCCGGCCGCCCGAGATGAGGTCGAGCGTGGCGAATGCCCGCGCCGTCGAGAACGGGTGACGGATGCCGAGGAGGTAGACGAACGTGCCGAGGCGGACGCGCTGCGTGCGAGCGGCGAGGGCGCCGAGGTAAGCGGCAACGTCGTAGATCGGTGTCGACGGCGGCACGGGCGGATGGTCCTCGTCGGCCCGCAGCTTGCCCCCGATCGCGACAGGGAAGACGAGGTGCTCCGGGAGCCACACGGACTCGAACCCGAGCTCGTCGGCTGCGATCGCTGCCTCGTCCCAGACCCTCGGGTTGAGCTGGCCGAACGTGATGCCGAACCGCATGCTTCGCCCCCGGGGCTGAGAATCTGACGGACCGTCAGGTTATGATCCCACGACCCCACAGGAGGCTATGCGGATGACCGCCACCCCCGATCTCGACGAGCCGACCCTCGGGTTCGAGCTGCCGAAGATCGTCAGCGTCGACGACCACGTCGTCGAGCCCGCGCACCTCTGGCAGACGTGGCTCCCGGCCAAGCACCGCGACGCGGGACCTCGCATCGAGCGCCGTGGCGTCGGCGCCATGAAGCACGTCGGCGGCGGCACCTATGAGCAGTCTTTCGAACCCGACGGCCGCGCGGCCGACTGTTGGGTCTTCGAAGATCTCGTCTACATCCACAAGCGCCACGTCGCCGCTGTCGGCTATTCCCGCGACGAGATGACGATGACCCCGATGACCTACGACGAGATGCGCCCTGGGTGCTACGACCCCAAGGCGCGCATCGCCGACATGGAGCTGAACTGGGTCGACGGCTCGTTGTGCTTCCCGAGCTTCCCTCGCTTCTGTGGCCAGACCTTCACGGAGGCGAAGGACCGCGATCTCGGCCTCGCCTGCGTCATCGCGTACAACGACTGGATGGTCGAGGAGTGGTGCGGCGACTCGCGGGGTCTGCTCATCCCGTTGTGCATCATCCCGCTCTGGGACGCCGAGCTGGCGGCGGCCGAGGTGCACCGCAACGCAGCGCGTGGCGTGCGCGCTGTGTGCTTCAGCGAGATCCCGCCGCATCTCGGTCTCCCCTCGATCCACTCGGGCTACTGGGACTCTCTGTTCCGGGCCTGCGCCGAGACGAGGACGGTCGTGTGCATGCACATCGGTTCGTCGTCGCGGATGCCCGCAACGTCGAGCGACGCGCCCGTCGCGGTCGCAGCCACCCTCAGCTTCAACAACGCGATGGCTTCGCTGTCGGACTTTCTCTTCTCGGGCGTGCTCGTGCGGTTCCCGACGCTGCGCTTGGCGTACAGCGAAGGTCAGATCGGATGGCTGCCGTACATCCTCGAACGCGCCGACGACGTCTGGCGCGAGCACCGCGCCTGGGGCGGCGTGAAGGACATCGTGCCCGAGCCCCCCTCGACCTACTACTACCGCCAGATCTTCGGCTGCTTCTTTCGCGACCAGCACGGGATCGACTCGCTCGACGTGGTCGGCGAGGACAACGTCACGTTTGAGACCGACTACCCGCACACCGACTCCACGTGGCCCGACACCAAGCAGATCGCGGCCGGCTACATGCAGGGCCTCTCCGAGCAGACGGCTTGGAAGATCATGCGAGGCAACGCGCTGCGCATGCTCGACCTGCCGTCCGACTGGACCGGCAGCTGACCCTGTTCGCGTGAACGTGCTGGCGGAGTCGATGCGGGGGGCCGCGGCGCGCTTCGGGGCGCGCTCCGCGCTTGTCGCCGACGACGGCACCGTGACCACCTACGCTGAGCTCGACCGGTGGTCGGACGAGGTGGCGGCGTGGCTCGTTGCCGAGCACCGCATCGCCGAGGAGGCCGTGGTCGGTCTCGTCATGCCGTCGGGCCCCGAGTACGTCGTTGCGTACCTCGCGCTGGCCAAGCTCGGTGCCGTCACCGCTGGCGTGAGCCCGCGCCTCGCGGGCCCCGAACGGGCCAACGTGCTCGAGCGCCTCGCCGCCGACGTCGTTCTCGAGGCCAGAGGGGGCGCCAGCGCCCACCCCTTTCCTCGAGAAAGCAAGGGGAGCGCGGATCGCGCTTTGGCAGAGGTGGTCATCCACTCCCCGAC
>JBPCON010000039.1:0-68454 GCA_051000215.1 Acidimicrobiales bacterium | reverse complement strand
GCGCCGCTTCGAGCGCTCGAGCTGCTTGGCGGCGCCTGCCGCTTCGGAGAGGGCCTGCCTGACGCGCTTTTCGGCCGAGGAGATGCGCGCTTCGGCGTTCTCGCGCGCGACACGCTCATCGACCAACGCCTGTTCGGCGTCGCGGTGGGCACGCTCGGCGCGCCGCAGCTTCTCCTTCTTCGACCGGTACGAGACGATGCCAAGCGTCCCGATCGAAGCTGACTTGCGGATGAGCCCCATGTCGTAGTCCTCCATCGGTGTGACCTGCGCGAGCGATGCGCCTGCACCGTACCCAGCTCTTGGCGTCCTCGACCAGCGCCTGAGCATGGTTGCCGCCGGGGCATTGCGGTTACACGTAGCGCTGACCCAGTGGAATCGAGAAGAAGCCATCGACGAAGCGATCGAACACCTTTTTCCTCGGAACCTCGACAGTCCGAGTCGGGCACGGGGTTGGGCCGCGCCGTTCGTGGCAGACGCGTGCGCTGCTGAGGAGGGACAGGGTGCGCTGTTGGTCCTCAGCGAGCTGGTGACCAACGCGGTGCGCCACGGCGATGGCGACGTCCTCGTCACGTTGAGCTGTCACGAGGACGCCTTCGTCGTCGCTGTCTTCGACGAGGGCGGAGGCGTCGTCGAGCCCCGCCGTCATGATCCGTGGGCCACCGGAGGGCGGGGTCTGCGCATCGTCGGCGGCCTCGCCGAGAAGTGGGGGGTCGAGCCCAGCGTGGCGGGCGGCAAGACGGTTTGGGCGAGGCTCGCGACGGCGCCGCGCTCGGCGCGCACCCGCTAACCGTTCGGACTCGCCGATCGCAGGTGGCGCTGCGTAATATCGAGCGGCTCAGCGCTTGGCCCCATCGTCTAGGGGCCTAGGACATCACCCTCTCAAGGTGGAGACACGGGTTCGAATCCCGTTGGGGCTGCCAAGCGCTCGGCCGGCCCTTGCCAGCCCTGATGTCGTCGTCGCGGGTCGCAGGGCGTAGATTGGTCAGGCCGTGCAGCGCAGTCCGGCGCAGCCAGACCCCCGAGGATGACATCCAATGGCCTCACGTGGCACCACGTTCGCGAAGCAGGATCGAGACCGGGCCAAGAAGGCGAAGGCCGCCATCAAGCGGGAGCGTCGCGAGACGCGCGATGAGGGCGAGGAGACACCGGAGGAGCCCGCCGTCGTCGTCGACGAAGCGTCGAACGAGGAGATCATGCGCCAGGTCGAGGAGCTGCACAAGCGCTTCGACGACAAGCTGATCGAGTTCGAGGACTTCGAGGACCGCAAGGCCGAGCTCATGGCTCGCATCACCGTCTGACTCAGCGGTTTGCTCTAGAGGATCGAGGGGACGATCGCCTCGATGACCGTGGGGCCGGACGTCGCCAACGCGCGCCCCAGTTGGTCGGCGAACTCCTCGGCTGTCGTCGCGCGTGTTGCATCGACGCCCATGCCCTTCGCGATCGCGGTGAAGTCCATGTCGGGTCGCGAAAGATCGAGCATGTCTTTCGCCTTGGCCCCGCCCGCCGCCGCCCCGACCCGGCCGAGCTCCATGTTCAACACGGCGTAGGACCTGTTGTTGAACAAGATCGTGGTGACGTCGAGGCCCTCGCGTGCCATCGTCCACCAGGCCTGCAGTGTGTACAGCGCGCTGCCGTCGGACTCGAGTGCGACCACCCTGCGGTCGGGGCAGGCGACGGCAGCGCCGAGCGCGACGGGGAGCCCCTGGCCGATCGCACCGCCGGTGAGGCACAACCAATCGTGGGGCGCCGAGCCGGCCGTGTGCCCGGCGGCGAAGAGGCCCGACGTGTTGCCTTCGTCGGAGACGATCGCACCTTCGGGCAGCAGCGCGCCGAGCGTTGCGCACACGCCATCGGCCGTGAGGGGGCCGGCGGGCAACGCCGGTGAGGTGCGGGCCTGCCGGGGGGCAGAGGCGACGTCGGCACCGACGCGCTCGGCGAGCATCCGCAGCGCTTCGCCAACATCGCCCTCGGGCGGCGCGAGCTGGTGCGCCCGGCAGCCATCGGGCACGAGGTCGCTCGCCTTGCCTGGGTAGGCGAAGAATGAGACGGGCGCCTTCGAGTCGACGAGCACGATGTGGCGCAACCCTTCGAGCTGCATGGCCGCGAACTCGGCGAGGTACGCGAGGCGCTCGACCGGTGCGCGTCCGGCACCGCGCTCGAGGCGAGCCGGGAAGGTCTCGCACAGCAGCTTGGCGCCTGTCGCGGTCGCGATCGCTGCGGCGAGGCCGAGCTGCTCGGCGCCACAGGCGCGTCCACCGACGAAGACGCATGCGGGTTCGCCCGATTGCAGTGCGGAGGCGATCTCCACGATGGCGCCCTCGTCGGTCGGAGCCAGTCTCGACGCAGCACGGAGCACGCCGACGTCGCCGCCCTCCGACCACGACACGTCGGCGGGCAGTACGAGCGTCGCGACCTGGCCCGGCGGTCCACTCGCTGCCGAGACGGTGTCAGCCGCGTCGGCACCGACCTCGTCGGGCTTTGCCGACCACCGGATGAACGACGACACGTTGCGGGCGACGGTCTCGATGTCGGACTCGAGCTGCGCGTCGAATTGCTTGTGGTACGTCGCGTGGTCGCCGACGATGTTCACGATGGGCGTGCGTGCCTTGCGGGCGTTGTGCAGGTTGGCGAGCCCGTTTGCGAGCCCCGGCCCGAGGTGCAACAACGTCGCCGCAGGGCGATCGGCCATGCGCCCGTATCCGTCTGCTGCCCCGGTGGCCACACCTTCGAACAGCGCGAGGATCCCGCGCATCTCGGGCACGGCATCGAGCGCTGCGACGAAGTGCATCTCCGATGTGCCCGGGTTCATGAAGCACGTATCGACCCCGCAGTCGACCAACGTGCGGATCAGTGCCTGCCCACCGTTCATCGCGTGTGCTCCTGTTGCGGGTCGAAGATGGTGCCGGGGTTGAGGATGCCCGCTGGGTCGAACGCCGCCTTGATGCGACGCATGAGCGCGAGCTTGGCCGGATCCTCGAGCGCCGCGAGGTAGCTCTTCTTCTCGGTACCGATGCCGTGCTCGCCGGAGATCGCTCCGCCGAGGGCCATGCCTGCGGCGAAGATGTCGTGGATGAGCTCGCGACGCACCTCGGCGTCGCCTTGGAACACCGAGAGGTGCACGTTGCCGTCGCCCGCGTGGCCGCAGCCGACGACGAGCGACTGGCTCGCGTCGGCGAGCTCGCTGACGTTTGCCATGTAGGTGGCGATGGAGGCGCGAGGCACGACCATGTCGACGATGTCGTCGGCCCCTGCGGCCTTGGCGGCCCAGAAGGCGCGTTCGCGCGCCTCGATCAGTTGCGCGCCGGCTTGGGATGGGAGGACGTAGACGTCGAGCGCGCCGAGCTCGGCGATGAGCGTCGCCAGCTCCTCGACGTCCTCATCGAGGCGATCGTCGCGCCGGTGCTCGAGCACAACGACGAGATAGGCGAGCGCCTGTTCCTTCACGTGGGCTGCGACCCCGAGGTCGAGACCGGCTGCGGCCGTGATGCCTCCCATGGACACGAGGTCGATGTACTCGACGAGCAGCGGGCCGATGCCACTGGCGACGATGCTCGGCACGGCAGCGGTGATCGCCTCGAGCGTCGCGAAGGGCGCGAGCACTGTGGCGGCGTGACGGGGACGCGGGTAGAGCTTGAGCGTCGCTTCGGTGACCAGGGCGAGCGTTCCCTCCGAGCCGATGACGAGCTGCGTGAGGTCGTAGCCGGTCGTGGCCTTCACGAAGCGCCCACCCGTGCGCACCACCTCGCCTGTGCCGAGGACGGCCTCGAGCCCGAGCACCTGGTGGCGGGTGACGCCGTACTTCACGGCGCGCATGCCGCCGGCGTTGGTTGCCACGTTGCCCCCGAGGCTCGCCGAGCTCTCGCCGGGGAAGACGGGGTAGACGAGCCCTTGCGCCGCGGTTGCTTCGTCGAGCTGCTGGAGCGTGACGCCTGGTTGCACGACGGCTACGTGGTTCTCGAGGTCGATCTCGATGATGTTCGCCATGCGGTCGAAGGCGACGATCACGCCGCCGGGCACCGGGATCGACGCCCCAGAGAGCCCCGTGCCCGAACCTCGCGCTGTCAGCGCGATGCCGTGCTCAATCGCTGCTCGCACGATGGCAGCCACCTCAGCGGCAGTGCTGGGGAACACGACGGCTTCTGGCCGAACAGCTTCGGCGGTGAGCGCCTCGTCGTGGCAGTGGTCGTCATGGATGGCGCTGCCGGTGAGCACGTTGACCGCGCCGACGATGTCGCTCAGCACCCCCGCGATGTCGGCCATTGGCCTCCCTCCCGGAGGCGACCCTAGCGAGGGAGTCGCTGCAGGAAGCTCACGACAGCGTCGTTGAACACGTCGTTGCGGTCGCCGGCCACCATGTGCCCCGCGCCGGCGACGTCGACGAGCTCGGCGTGGGGGACCAGCTCGAGCAGCTCCTTGGCACCCTCCTCCGAGAGCAGATCGCTCATGCGCCCGCGCACGAGCAGCGTCGGCACGGTAAGGGCGCGCGCATCGTCGGCCAAGCGGTTGGGTTGCACCATCGACGAGCGCGTCTCGTCGGAAGAGCCGAAGCGCCCGCCGACGAACGCCGGGTCCCAGTGCCAGTACCAGCGACCGTCCTCGCGTTGGCGCACGTTCTTGCTCAGCCCGGCCAGATCCTTCGGCCTGGGCCGGTGTGGGTTGTACGCGGCCACAGCGTCAGCCACCTCCTCGAGCGACGCGAAGCCGTCGAGGTGGGCTGTCATGAACTGCCCGATGCGGGCCACCCCGTTCACCTCGATGCGCGGGGCCACGTCGACGAGCACCAGCGCGCAGGCGACCGTTCCCTGCGGGTCGCTCTCGGCGATGGCTGCGAGCGAGGAGATGCCGCCGAGCGACGCGCCGACGAGTGCCGGGGGCTGGGGGAGCGACTTGGCCACCTCGGCGACATCGGCGGCGAAGGCATCGAAGCTGTAGTCGCCGTTGGGATCCCAGTCGCTGTCGCCGTGGCCCCTCAGGTCGATGGTGTACGCACGCCAACCGCTCTCGGCGAGCGCGGATGCTGTGGTGCCCCACGCGTGGCGGGTCTGGCCACCGCCGTGGAGCAGCACGACCGGTGGCGCACCATCGTCGCCGTACACGTCGCCTCGAAGCGCGATCCCGTCGCGACCGCGTACGGTGATCTCAGCCATGCCAGAGTTGGTCTGACGAGCCCCTGTCGCGTCAAGCCGGGATGCCCCGCCTTCCATCCCTACCGACCAGTAGGTAGGCTGGTCGGATGGACGACGCAGCCCTCCTGCACGAACTGACCCCGACCGCGCAAGCCCTCGTCGATCGCCACCTCTCGACGTCGAAGGAATGGTTTCCTCACGAGCTCGTCCCCTGGAGCCGTGGACGCGACTTCGTGCCCGGCGAGGACTGGGCCCCGAGCGAGTACCCCATGCCCGACGCCGTGCGCAGCGCGCTGTTCGTGAACCTCCTCACCGAGGACAACCTGCCCTACTACTTCCGGACCATCGAGCGGATGTTCGGCGCTGACGAGGTGTGGGGCGAGTGGGCCCGCCGGTGGACCGCCGAGGAGGGTCGCCACTCGATCGTCATCCGCGACTACCTGACGGTCACGAGGGCCATGGACCCGGTGGCGCTCGAGCGAGCTCGGATGCACCAGGTCTCGGGCGGCGTCGTACCCGAGCCGGCAACGGTGGCCGATGGGCTCGTGTATGTGGCCTTGCAGGAGCTCGCAACGCGCATCGCACACCGCAACACCGGCAAGCTTCTCGAGGACAAGGCGGGCTACGAGGTCATGGCTCGCGTGGGCGCCGATGAGAACTTCCACTTCCTCTTCTACCGCGACCTCGTGAAGGCAGCGATCGAGCTCGACCCGTCGGCCGTGGTGATCGCGATCGAGCGCCAGGTCCGAGAGTTCGAGATGCCAGGCACCGGCATCATTGGTTTCGACGCGCATGCCACGGCCATCGCGAAGGCCGGCATCTACGACCTCAAGGCGCATCACGAGCACATCCTCGTCCCCGTCGTGCTGCGCCAGTGGGGCATCGAGTCGCTCGCCGAGCTGTCACCCGAAGCTGCCGCGGCGCGCGATGCGGTCGTGAAGCGCATCGAGCGCATCGGCCGTGCTGGTCAGATCATGGCCGACCGTTGGGCCCGCGAGGCCAAGGCTGCCGCAGAGCCGGCTCTCGCCACCGTCTGACCCCACCGTCTGACGCGGCGCGCAGACGCGCGAGGCTCCCGGGGTGAGCGTGCTCGCGGGACTCGCAGCTGTCGTCATCGGGTTCCTGTCCGGGATCCTCTCCGGGATGTTCGGCGTCGGCGGCGCTGTTCTCACCACGCCCGGCGTGCGCCTGCTCGGAGCGACGCCGATCGAGGCTGTGGGCTCGACCATTCCGGCGATACTTCCCGGCTCGCTGTCCGGAGCCCTGCGCTACGCACGGAAGGGGATGGTCGACTGGCACGTGGCGACCACGTGCGGCCTGATCGGCTCGGCGATGGCTGTCGCTGGTGGCGCGCTCTCCGATCATGTGAACGCGCACTACCTGATGCTGTTGACCGCGGCGCTGTTGTTGTGGACCGGCGTGAAGGACATCGGCGCGGTGCGCGCGCCAGCTCGGGTCGTGGTGCCGGCAGTCGACGACGACGCGCTCATCCTCGAGGCCGACGAGGGTCGCAGCGGCGACGTCCCGCTTGCCCGGGTCGGGGCGATCGGGGCAGCAGCGGGGTTGCTCGCCGGACTGCTCGGCGTGGGCGGCGGCATCTTGATGGTCCCGGCGTTCAGCAGGATTCTGCATCTCTCCCCGAAGCGAGCCGTGGCCACGAGCCTCGTCGCTGTCGCCATCTTCTCGGTGCCGGCCATGATCACCCACGCGCTGCTCGGTCACATCAATTGGGGCTTCGCCTTGTGCCTCCTCGCAGGAGTCGTGCCTGGCGCGCAAATCGGCGCGCACCTGACCATCGGAGGCTCCGAGCGGCGCTTGCGCATCTTGTCGGGAACCTTCTTCAGCGTGCTCGCCATCGCCTACGGGATCAGCGAGCTGCGAGCGCTGTAGTTCCGTGACGCTGCTCGGCGTCAGTTCGCCCGTGGCATCTTGATGGCCTTGTCGGCGATGATGTTCTTCTGCACCTCGGTCGTGCCAGCTCCGATCGAGGTGTAGCGCTGGAACACGTAGAGCCGGTTCCACGTCCCGCCTTCGATCGCATCGGGCCCGCCCTTGGCGAGCACGGCTTGCGGACCGATGAGGTCGCATGCGAGCTCGGCCAGGGTCTGCGCGAGGTGCGACCACTGCAGCTTCGCGATGGGCACTTCGGGCCAGGTGCGCTCCCCCTTGAGGATCTTCGACAAGGCGCGGTAGTTGAGGAGCCGGGTGTACTCGACGTCGATGTGTGCCCTCGCGATCCTGTCGCGCAGGTCGCTGTCGCGCAGCGCGTCGGGGTTGACGGCCTTTGCGAGCTCGACCATCGACGTGAGATCGGCCTTCATCGCGATCGCGAGGCCCGCTGTTCCGACGCGCTCGTGCCCGAGCGTCCCCATCGCCACCTGCCAGCCGGCACCTTCTTCGCCCAGTCGGTAGTCGACAGGTACACGGGCGTCGCGGAAGAAGACCTCGTTGAACATCTCCTCACCGGTGATGTCCCGAATGGGCCGGCACTCGATGCCATCAACGCTGAGGTCGACGATCAGCGCAGTAATGCCTTCGTGCTTGGCGTTGCGGGCGATGGCCGTCGGGTCGGTGCGCACGAGGAACAAGCCCCATCGAGCGATGTGCGCCGAGGAGATCCAGATCTTCTGCCCGTTCAGCACGTAGTCGTCGCCGTCTCGCACCGCGAGCGTGCGGAGGTTGGCGAGGTCGCTACCGGCCTCGGGCTCGGTGAACCCCTGGCACCAATGATCGTCCGCGTTGAGGATGTTCGGGAGCCAACGCTCACGCTGCTCGTCGGTTCCCCAGCGGATGATCATCGGGCCGATCTGCCATAAGCCGTTCGCGTTGTAGATGCCGGGGGTGCGGGCGCGAGCTGTCTCCTCGGCGAACACCACGCTCTGCGTCGCCGTCGCGTCGCGCCCACCCCACTCGCTCGGCCAGGAGATCGCAGCCCATCGCCCCTCGACGAGCCGGCGCTGCCAGGCGCGCCGGCGCGCCATCGCGCCCATGATCCCGCCGCCGCCCTCGTGTTCACCCCACTCGGTCAGGAACTCGGGCACCGCGTGATCGAGCCAGGCCCGGAGTTCTTCGCGGAAGGCGATGTCTTCGCGGCTCAAGGCGAAGTCCACCTGGCGCAACGTAACATGACGCCCACGTCAGGGATCGGTGACCGGGAGCGCAGTGGACTTCACCTTCTCGAGCGAGCAGGACGAGCTCCGCCGGTCGATGCGCGCGTTCCTCGTCGCTCGTAGCCCCGCTTCGCACGTTGCCGCGATGGAGTCCGACCCGCTCGGCACGACACCCGCTCTGTGGGACGACCTTGCTGCGCTGGGCGCGGTCGGGTTGTTGGTGCCAGCGTCGCACGGGGGGGCGGGAGCAGGTCTCGTCGACGCGCTGGTCGTGCTCGAGGAGGTTGGCCGCGTGCCATTCCCCGGCCCGTACTGGTCATCCGCCGTGTTCGCCACCCTGGCAGCACGACGCCTCGGTCTCGATGACCGGTTTGCCGCGCTCGCATCGGGCGCAACACGCGCTGCAATCGCTCTCGAAGAGCAAGGAGGAGGCGACCCGGTCGCTCGAGTTCGGACTCGCGGGGTGCGCGACGGAGGACGATGGTTGCTCACCGGCACCAAGCCGATCGTGATCGGCGGCTACGGCGCCGACTGGGTGCTGGTCGTCGCGAGGACCGAGCGCGGCATCGGCACCTTCGTGCTCGAGGCGCCCGACCTCGAGCCCGTTCCGGCGTGGGACGTCACCCGCAAGGTCGCGCGGCTCGTGCTCGAGGGCCGCGAGGCGGAGCCGGTCGGTCCCGACGGCGACCACACCGCCCTGTGGCGTCGCATCGTCGACGACGCCAACGTCGGAACCTGCGCTGAGCTCGTTGGCTCGATGGAGTCGGCGTTCGAGCTTGCGGTCGAGTTCGCCAAGGTGCGCGTGCAGTTCGGACGGCCCATCGCCGCCTTCCAAGCGATCAAGCACAAGGCAGCAGAGATGCTGCAGCGAATCGAGCTCGCCCGAGTCGGGACCCACTACGCGGCATGGGCCTCCGATGTGGAGGACCCGGTGCGGGAGGAGGCTGCTGCGATGGCCAAGGCCTTCGTCGCCGAGGCGGCCATCGCCGTCACGTCCGAGGCGATCCAGATCCACGGCGGCGTCGGGTTCACGTGGGATTGCCCTGCGCACCTGCACTACCGAAAGGCCAAGCAGGCCGACCTCCTGCTCGGTTACCAAGGCCACCAACGCCGCCGCTTGGCCGACCTGGTCATCGGCACCGACTGAGTGTGGGTTGGCTAGGCGGGGTCGTTGATGTCTGCGGTCGCGGCGATGAACTTCGCGAGCGCGGCGAAGCCGACGTCGGTGTAGTGCAAGCCGTCTCCGCGAAACCACGCCTTGTGAGCCCAGGCCACTCGGCGCCAGTCGGCGACGACAACCGATGAGTCGGCACGCGCCTTGGCATTGAGGATGTTGACCTTGTCGTCGTAGCGATCGTCGTCGTGGTGCACCGGGGTCAGCCACACGATCCGCGTTGCGCCCCTCGAGTGCAGGAGGTCGACGAGCGCATCGACCTCCTCGGCGAACGTGGCAACCGTGGGGCTCGGGTTCGTGCCGAGCTCGACGATGGTGAGCGGAGGTACCTGGGGCACCTCTTGCGTCGCGGCGAGGATGCCACCGCGGACCGAGCGACCCTTGTCGGCCACGATCTGAGGCTCCCAACCGTCGGCTTTCAGCAACTTCGACAGCCCATTGTCGTCGGCGCCGATCGCGAGCGAGTCGCCCAACACGAGTATCTGACCGCTGTGGGTGCGCCCGCCAGCGGTGTCATCGCTCGCGCTTGCCACCGCCGGGCCCGTGCTGGGCGCCGTCGCGGTCGCCGGTCGAGCAGCCCCACTGGTGCAGCCCGCTGCGAGCGCGAGCACGGTGAGTGAGAGCGCTGTGCTCGCCATCGTGCGAGCGAGGCGGCGCGGCCGCGCACCGTACACATCCATCCCGGCGGGCAAGGTAACCCGCGGGACAGCGCGTTACACCGTCGGGCCGGCCTGGGTCGGGGGCTCACCGCTCCAGTCGTCCGGGTTGTCCCACGCTTCGGCGTCGTCGTCGAAGGGTGGCTCCTGGCTGCGGCGGTAGGCGAAGAATGCTGCGCCAGCGAGGCCCGCCACGACAAGAGCTGCGAGGGCCAGCCACACGGCGCTGTTGTTGCCGCCACCGGTGTTGTCCTTCGCCACGACCGTCGGCAGCGACGTCGTCGTCGACGATGTCGAGGTTGTCGTGCTCGACGTCGTGGAGCTCGCGGTGGTCGTCGTCGCCTTGGCGGTGGTCGTCGTTGCCGGTGCGCTCGTGGTGGTGGGCGCGACCGTGGCCGGCGTCGTGGTCGCCGGGGCCGGTGCTGCGACCACTGAGCCACCGACCCCAGCAGGGCCGCTGAAGTTGTCGACGTAGTAGTCGAAGCTCGAGCTGACGGGAGGGAGGACGTAAGTGCCGTTGGCGGGCACCGAGAAGCTCTGGCCGCCGGTGCGGAAAGTGATCGTGTGGGGAATGGCGTCCTTGTTGTCGAACGTGACGGTGTCGCCCGCGGTGATGTCGAGCTGCGCCGGGGTGACGGTCGGCCGCACGCTTGGACCCGGCGGCGCTGGTGTCTCGATCGTGATCGTCGGGGTCTTCGCCTCGGCGGCTGGCGCGGCGAGCACGAAGGCGCCGAGCGCGGCGAGGAGCACGATGAGCTTGCGCACGAGCGAAGCCTGGCACACCCGCTCAGCGCGACAGCAGCACCACGCTGGCGTTCGCGCCTCGACCCACCGTGTGGGCGAGCGCGACCTTGGCGCCCCCGACTTGCCGCGCGCCGGCCTCGCCTCGCAGCTGGTGCACGAGCTCGACCACCTGACCGAGTGCCGACGCACCGAGCGGCTCGCCTTTGCTCAGCAGCCCGCCGCTCGGGTTGACCGGGCAGCGGCCGCCGAGGTGCGCGTCGCCGTCGCTGAGCAGGCGGGCCTGCTCGCCGCTTCGGCACAGGCCGAGCTCTTCGTAGGCGATGAGCTCGCGCGCTGCGTCGGTGTCCTGGCACTCGACAACGTCGACGTCGTGCGCGTCGACGCCAGCAGCGGCGAAGGCATCATCTGCTGCCAACGCGGTGGGCGCAATGATGGCGGCGTCGTCGACCAACCCGGCGAGGGGCGTCGACTCGTCGAGCACGCTGCCCGGGAGGTGACTGCGCAGAGCTGCGGCGCGGAGCTGCACGCCACCGGCGCCGCGCGCCAACACCACAGCTGCTGCGCCCTCATCGGGGCTGCACAGCATCCAGAGGTGCAGCGGCTCGCACACCACCCTCGACGCGAGCACCTCGTCGACCGTTACCCGCTCCTGGAAGAGCGCATCAGGGTTGGCAGCGCCGTTGGCGCGGTTCTTGACCACGACCTGCGCGAGGTGCTCCTTGGTGAGTCCGGCGTCGCGCATGAGGCGCTGCGCGCGCAGCGCGAAATACGCGGGGGCTGGGGTCAGGCCGGCGGCCTCCTGCCACGGCTCGAAGAAGCTCGAGCGGATCATCCCCTTCGGCATCTTCTCCATGCCGAACACGAGCACGGTGTCGCGCTCGCCGCTGCGAATGGCCTGGGCGCCGAGCGCGAGCGCGGCCGCGCCCGACGCACAACCGGCTTCGACATCGATGATCGGCACGCCCGTTCGGGCGAGGCGGGCGAGGACGCGGTGCCCAGCCGCGACCCCGGAGTACGCGGTGCCGCAGAAAGCGGCGTCGATGCGCGGGTCGCCTGCCTCGGCCAGCGCGGCGCGCACCGCGACAACTGCCATGTCGATCGCCGTGCGATCGGCGAAGCGACCGAAGGGATGCAACCCGGCGCCGGCGATCCTCACGCCGGGGTGAACGCCCACGTCACCACCTCACCGAAGCTGTCGCTCACGAGCCTCATCGGTTGGCCTTCGCGCAAGGACTCGCCACCGGGTGCGGTGAGGCGGCCGACGACGCGCAGGCCGATGCCGTCGAGCTCGACGACACCGAACCCGTAGGGAACCGGCCCTTCGTAGCCAGGCGGCGCGGTGGTGACAGACGTCCACAGCCACAAGTGCCCGGTTGTCGGGAGCTCGGTTGGCTCGACATCGTCGGCGCCCGTGTAGGGACAGACCTCGGCGAGTGGGAAGTGGTGGTGCCCGCTGGTTGGCGAATAGCCGCCGAGGAGCACGGTGCGCGCAGTGTCGAACATCGGGGGTGTCGCCATTCAGATGATGCCCGACGCAGAGAGCTCCTCGATCGCAGCAGCGTCGAGGCCGAGCTCGGTGAGGATGTCGCTGGTGTGCTCGCCGAGGCGCGGCGCTCCGGTCGGTGCCGCGGGGGGCTGCCCGGCGCGCCGCGGGAAGGGCGCCTGCTGGCGCACGGGCCCGAGCACCGGGTCCTCGACCGTCACGATGTCACCGCGTGCCGCGATGTGCGCGTCGGTGAAGATGTCCTGCGCCGTGTACGCGGTGGCGACGGGCACGTCGTTCGCGACGCACGCCTCCTCCACTGCTGCCGCGCTGCGTTTGCTGGTCCAGTCGGCGACGACGCCGTTGATCTCGTCGCTGCGCGCTGCCCGTTCGGCCAAGGTCGCATAGCGCGCGTCGTCGACGAGCTCCGGTCGGTCCATGGCCTGGCACAACCGGGCGAAGTTGGCGTCGCTGCCCGCGACGATGCAGATGTGCTTTCCGTCCGCTGTCGGGTAGTTGTCGAGCGGCGCCGAGTTGGCGAGCCGGTTGCCCTCGCGGTTGCGCACGACGCCGAGTCGGTCGTACGCGGCGAGCGTCCACTCCAGCACGCGCAAGCTGGCGCCGTAGAGCGCAGCGTCGATGACCGCGCCGCCACCGCCGTAGAGCGCGGCGGTCGCCGCTTGGGCTGCGAAGACCCCGGTGAGGTAGTCGCTGATGGTGACCCCGACCCGCACCGGCGGGCGGTCGGGGTAGCCCGTGAGGTGCATGAGCCCGCCGATGCCGATGCCGACGCGGTCGAGCCCGGGCCGCTCGTGGTTGGGACCGTCTTGACCGAAGGCCGAGATGCGCACCCACACGAGGTGCTGCGCGCAGTCGCCGGGAGCGATCGACCAGCGCTCGAGCGTGCCGGGCCGGAAGTTCTCGCACACGACGTGGGCTGTCGCAGCGAGATCGCGCAGGATGCGCTGACCCTCCGGCCGTCGCAGGTCGAGCGTGACGCTTCGCCGACCGCGTCCCTCGACCGCCCAGAACAGCGAGTAGCCATCCTCGAACGGCCCGATCTCGCGCATGAAATCACCCGAGCCGGGCTGCTCGATCTTGATGACATCTGCGCCTTGTTCGCCGAGAAGCCCGGCGCAGAACGGCGCAGCGATCCGCGTCCCCAGGTCGAGCACCCTGACTCCGGCCAGCGGTCCTGTCATCGCGCTGCAGTCATCGGGGGAGGCCCAGGACGCGCTCGCCGATGATGGTGCGTTGGATCTCGTTGGTGCCGGCGAAGATCGAAGAGGAGCGGTAGTAGAGCCACGAGCGCTGCCAGCGTCCGTCGCCCGGGTTGTCGGTGGCACCGTGCCACAGGGGTGCCGAAGGGCCGAGCACCGCGAGGACGGTTTCGTGCAAGCGCTTCGACATCTCGCTCCACCACAGCTTCAGCGCGGATCCTTCGGGGCCGAGGGCCTCGCCCCGTTCGATCTTCGACAACGAGCGCCAGTTGTGCAGTTGGAAGAGGCGCACCTCGACGTACGCCTGCGCGAGACGCTGCTGCAGGTGGTGCTCGTCATACGCGCCGCCTTCGACGGCGAGACGCAGCAGCTCCTCGATCAGCTGCATGTGGATGACGAGCTGGCGCGGGTTGGTCCCGCGCTCGTTGGTGAGCGTCGAGGACGACACGCGCCAGCCGTCGTTCGCTGCGCCGACCAGAGCATCGTCGGCGACGAAGACATCGGTGAAGAAGACCTCGTTGAACTCGGCCTCGCCCGTGGCTTGCACAAGCGGTCGGACCTCGACCCCCTCGGCGCGCATGTCGACGACGAGCATCGAGATGCCGAGCTGCTTCTTGACCGCTGGGTCCGTGCGGGCGAGGCAGATCCCCCAGTCGGCGAACTGCGCGTACGAGGTCCACACCTTCTGACCGTTCAGCAGCCAGCCCCCCTCGACGCGCTCGGCGCGCGTCGACACGCTTGCGAGGTCGCTACCGGCGCCCGGCTCGCTGAAGAGCTGGCACCACAGCTCGTCGGCTCGCAGGATCTTCGGCAGCCACCGCGCCTGTTGCTCGGGGCTCGCGTTGGCCAGGAGAGTGGGACCGACGAGGTTGATGCCGATCCGCCCGACGAGCTCAGGCGCTCTTGCCCGGGCGAGCTCCTCCTGCACGATGAAGTGGTGCAGCGCGCCTGCAGCTCGGCCGCCGTGCTCGACCGGCCACGTCACCCCGACGTAGCCGGCTTCGGCAAGCGACCGTTGCCATCCACGCAGGAAGGCGACCTCTTCGCCGAGGTCGTCAAAGCGGGGTGGGAACCCCTTGCCGTACTCCCACGGAAGGTTCGCCTGCAGCCACTCCCGGCACTCGGAGCGGAAGGCCTCCTGCTCGGTGGTGGGGGTCAGATCCATGCCGGCTGCCATACTGACACGGGCGTCAGGCGCTGCGGTCGGACGAGGGGGACGGGTGGACTTCGAGCTGAGCGACGACCAGGTCGCGTTGCGCGACGCTGCTCGCGAGCTGCTCCACGATCACGCTTCACCCGCCCGTGTGCGATCGGTCGTCGATGCCGGTACAGGGTTCGATGGCGAGCTGTGGGCTGCCATGCGCGAGCAGGGGTGGACGGGCGTCGCCACGCCCGAGGCCGACGGCGGCATCGGGCTGACGTGGGTGGAGGCGGCGATCCTCGCCGAGCAGGTCGGCGCGCACGTCGCGCCGGCTCCCATCGTGCAACACCTCACCGCGCTCGCGTCGCTAGACGATGCCGCGGTCGTAGCAGGCGACGAGCTCGCGACGGCTGCCTGGTCGGGTGCACGCGAGGTCGTTGCGTTTCTGCCCCGGGCCGGCGTCGTTGTCGCCGTCGTCGGCGATGAGCTCCACATCGTGCCCGGCGGCGGCGCGCCTGAGCCGGCCATGGACGTCACCCGCGAGGTGGGCTGGTTCGAGCCTGTGACGGGCACTGCCATCGGTGGTGTCGACGCGGTGCGCCACCACATCGACGTGGGCGCGATGTTGCTCGCCGCAGAGCTGCTCGGCGCAGCGCAGCACATGCTCGACGAGTCGGTGGCCTACGCGAAGGATCGCGTGCAGTTCGGCAAACCCATCGGATCGTTCCAGGCGGTGAAGCACCGCTTGGCTGACATGCTCGTCGACGTCGAAGGCATGCGCTCGGCTGCCTATTGGGCGGCATGGTGCCTGGCAGCCGAGCATCCCGACGCATCGGTGGCTGCTTCGACCGCGAAGTCATGGTGCTCAGATGCCGCAACCCGCGTGCTGGGCTCGGCCCTGCAGGTGCACGGCGGCATCGGCTTCACGTGGGAGCACGACACTCACCTCTACCTGAAGCGCGGCCAGTTCGATGCCATGGCGTTCGGCGACGCCACGTGGCACAGGACGCGCCTCGCCGGCCTCCTGCGCGTCCGCGTCGAGGCCGGCGGGCCCGTCCTGTGGGGCTCGCGCGGATGGGTGGGCGTCGCCCACTCAAGGTCAAACCGGTTGGTCCGCTCTTGCCGGCTTTGCCGGCGGGCCGCTTGGGCCACGGCGTCGCCTATCCGCTCGGCCTCTTAGCGCTCGATCAGGTGCTCGCGTCGCCTGGCAACGTGTCCGGCGAGCTCGCCGTCGACGCGTCGGCACTGATGCTGAGTTGGCTCCGGAGATCCTCCTCGTTGACCGTGGCCGAGAAGCTGTTGTCCGCGACGAAGTCGACGTCGAACTTCACGTGGTCGACCTTGGTGTTGCTGTCGACGGGGACCCCCTGGCTCGACAGGAAAGGGGTGAAGTCGCCCGTGGCGGTGCAGGTGACCTTCTCGCCCTTGTCCGCCTTCACGCCGCCCGGGCAGGTGACCTTGACGTCCTTGAGGCCTGTCTCGCTCTTGATCGAGTCGGCGATCTTGTCCTCGACTTGCTTGCCTTTCGAGCACGCTCCGGCCAGCAGGGTCAGGCTCAAGACGGCGAAGGCGGCGGCGAGGGTGCGGCGCATGGGGGTTCCTTTCGTGGGAGAAGCGGAGGTTAAGTGACGACGCAGCGGCGATGCCGGATCACGGCGCTTGCTCCGACTGCATCTGCGCCGCGCGGAGCCGCGAGCGGTCAGCCTTGCCCGAGG
Source organism: Acidimicrobiales bacterium (assembly GCA_051000215.1). GTDB lineage: Bacteria > Actinomycetota > Acidimicrobiia > Acidimicrobiales > JACDCH01 > JBPCON01. The sequence goes on along the minus strand of JBPCON010000039.1, from coordinate 52,085 downwards.
CGAGGACCGGGAGCGCGTCGAGCACGATGAGCCGCTCGGGGAACTTGTAGCGCGCCACCCCGCGCTCTTTGCACCACGCAGCGCACGTCGCGAGGTCGAAGCCGTTCGGGGCGACGACGAAGGCGGCGATCCGTTCGCCGAGGCGCGCGTCGGGATAGCCAACGACGATCGCGGCCTCGATGCCCGGATGCGCCTCGAGCACGCTCTCGAGCTCAGCGGCGGCGACGTTCTCGCCCCCGCGGATGATGACGTCGTCGATGCGGCCGAGGATCGTCAACCAACCCTCGCCGTCGATGGCCGCGAGGTCACCGGTGCGGAACCATCCGTCGGGGGTGAACGCCGCAGCCGTCGCCGCGGGATCGGTGTAGCCGACGAACAGCCCTGGTCCTCGCAGCTCGAGCTCGCCCCTGCTCGCGTCGACGCGTAGCTCGACGTCGCCAACCGCGCGACCATCGGTGGCCCGGGCCTTCGCCGGATCATCCCCCACGTGGCTCGTCGTCACGGTCGGCGCCTCGGTCGAGCCATACGTGCGCTTCACGACGCAGCCGAGCGACGCGCTGGCTCGATCGACGAACGCTGGCGAGACGCCGGCACCACCGGAGGAGATCAAGCGGAGCGACGCGACCCGCTCGGGAGCGAAGGAGGGTGACGCGAGCAGGTCGAGGAAGAACGTCGGTGGACCGACCATGAAGGACACGCGCTCGCGCTCGATCAGCTCGAGCGCGTCATCGGGATCCCAGCGCGCCATCAGCACCGTGCGCATGCCGGCCGCGCCCGGAACGAGGATGCCGTTGAGCAGGCCACTCACGTGCGCGAGCGGCGCCGGCATGAGCACGACGTCGTGGGACGTGAGGCCGTGCACCGCGACCATGGCCTCGGCCTTGGACGCGAGCGCGGCGTGGGTGTGGCGCACTCCCTTCGCAGCGCCGCTCGACCCGCTCGTGAACAACACGACTGCGATGTCGTCGGGTTCGGCATGGTCGTGCTCGACAGGCGCTCCGTCGGGCAGGTCGAGATCGGGGCCTGCCGCGGGCGCGACCGCGGCGACGATGCGCTCGACGTCGGCGCGCCCCGCGCGGTGATGGATCGGCACGGCCGCGGCACCGACACGCCAGCAGGCGCGGTAGACGGCCACGGTCTCGGGAGTGCTGGGGGCAAGAAAGCACACGGCGTCGCCCCGCCCGACGCCACCAGCGCGCAGGCGCCCAGCCATCACCGCGACCTGGGCGTCGACAGCGGGTGATGCGCCGCTCAGCAGCGCATCGAGGGTCACACCAGCGCGAAGCCGGCGCCGGCGACGAGCTCCTCACTCGTCTGCCATAGGCGCTCTGCCTCGTGATCAGAGCGGGCCTGCTTCGACATGTGGCCCGGCTTCGAGCGCACGTAGTAACCGCCGGTCTGTCCGTCGACCTCGGGTGAGCTCGCGAGGTAGATCGAGGTCTTGGCCCCCATGGCCGGGCTGATCTCGAAGGGCCGGATGAGCTTGTTGCCGAAGCCCATGAGCCCCTTCATGTCGCCGTCCATGCCGAAGCCACTCCGCACGGGCCCCGGGTGCACGGCATTGGCGGTGACACCGGTGCCCTCGAGCCGCTTGGCGAGCTCGCGTGTGAAGAGGATGTTTGCCAGCTTCGAGCGACCGTAGGCCTCCATGCCTGTATAGCGATGCTCGCTCTGCAGGTCGTCGAACGCATGCCCCTGAACGCCATGTGATGCCCCACCGAGGACACGTTCACGATCCGACTCGGCGCGCTCGCCTTCAACCGCGCCAGGAGCAGGTTGGTGAGCAGGAACGGGCCGATGTGGTTCACGCCGACGGTCTGCTCGAAGCCTTGCTCGGTCGTGTGACGCTCGGTCCACACGCCACCGGCGTTGTTGACGAGGACGTCGAGACGATCCCAGCGCGAGAGGATGTCGCTCGCAGCAGCCTTCACGGACTCGAGGTCGGCGAGGTCGAGGGTGACGAGATGCACGTCGTCGTGCCCGGAGCGCTCGACGACGTCGGCCTGCGCGGCTTTGGCCTTCTCCTGGTTGCGGCATGCCAGCACGGTCGTTGCGCCAAGGGAGGCCAACGCGACTGCTGTCTCCTTGCCGATCCCGATGTTCGAGCCGGTCACGACGGCGACCTTGCCCTTCATTGCTGTGCTCCGTGCGAGCAGAAAGAGGTGCTGCGGTGGTTGCGCGTCGATCTCATGAGGCGCAACGTTATGCGCGGAAGTCGAAGGCGACCTTGATGGCGCCGGTGTTCTCCTGGTCGATCAGCGTCGTCCACGCCGCCCGCCAGTCGGCGAGCGCGAACGTGTGGGTGAGCATGCCTGTGAGGTCGATGCGGCCCGAAGCTGCCATGTCGAGGTGGTGGGCGATGCCGTGCCGGCGCACGCCTTCGACCTCCTCGATGCCGAAGGCGTTCGAACCGACCCAGCGGATCTCCTTGAAGTACATCGGGGTCAGCTCGGCGCGAGTCCACGATGAGAGGCCGAGCTGCACCATGGTGCCCCTCGACTTGAGGACGCGGACGTCGACCTCGAAGGTGCCCGGCGCGCCGACGGTGTCGTACACGACATCGATGAAGCCGGGATAGCACACCGGGAGGCCTTCCCACGGCGAACGCAGCACGCCGCCAGACCACGCGGCCAGCGCCTCGATGAGCGCGAGCCGAGGCTCGGGCCGCAACACGGTCGCCCCGAGCTTCTCCGCGAGCACTGCCTGCGCGTCCCATGCCGCGACCACGGCGACCTCGACAGTGGGGTACAGGGCGCGCAGGATGGCGGTGGCGCACGTCCCGAGCGCACCGGCGCCGTACACGACGGCCTTGCCGCCTACGGGCGGCGGGTTGCGGGTGATCGCGTGCAAGCTCACGGCGAAGGGATCGCCGAGCACGGCAACCTCGTCGCTGATGCCGTCGGGCACCGGGATCATCATCTGCTGGTGCGCAGGGACGAGCTCAGCGAAGCCGCCGGTCGCGTCCGAGGAGTTGCCGGTGTGGATGCCCGGCGTCAGGCGGCCGTCGAGAAAGCTCCAGCACAGGCTCCAGTCGCCTGCCGCGCACGGCGGGCAGACCGGCTCGATGCCGCGCGGCCCGCAGGACAGCCACGGGTTGAGCACGACCCGCTGACCGGGCTCGATGCCCTCGACGCGCGGTCCCACCTCCTCGACCGTCGCGACGACTTCGTGGCCCAGCACCTGAGGGAACGAGATGAACGCCGTCATCGGGCTGTCTTCGGCGCCCTCGAAATCCATGAGGACCTGCTTGGTGTCCGAGCCGCAGATGCCGGTGAGCCGCGGCCGGATGACGGCCCAGTCGTCGCCGAGCAGCTGCGGATCGGGCACATCGAGCAGATCCATCGGCGTCGAGGCGAGGTGCCGCACGAGCCTCGGCGCGTCAGGCGGCGGTGGCTCGGGGGCGGGCTCGGGGAAAGCACCGAAGACGAGCGCCTTCACGCCCTGTGCTCCTTCGGCCGCGCCATGGCTGCTGCGGCCGTGAGGAACGCGTCGATCTCCTTCGTCTTCATCTCGACGATCGCGCGCATGTCGGGGCTATAGGTCTCGAAGCGATCACCCTCGATGGCGGCGATGACGTCGGTCGCCACCGTCTCGGGCGGGAGCAGCTCGCCGTCGTACAGGGGCTCGTCGTTGTCGGGCAGATCCCAGATCTCCGTGTCGATGGGTCCGGGCACGATGAGGCGCACATCGACGCCTGTGCCGATCAGGTCCATCGCCATCGACTCGGCCCAGCCGCAGAGCGCGAACTTCGAGCCGCAGTACGCGGCCTCGTGCACGATCCCAACGCGTCCACCGAGGCTCGAGACGAAGACGTTCGAGCCTCGTGCCCGCTCGAGCATCCTCGGGAGCAGTGCCAACGTCATCCGCGTCGGCGCAAGGTAGTTGACGGCCATGACATGCTCGACGTCGTCGTTGGTGAGCTGCTGCACCGCGCGGCGCTTGGGTATCGCAGCGTTGTGGATGACGATGTCGATGCCGTCGAAGTCGTCCCACGCTCGCACCGCAGCGGCCTCGGCCGCTTCGGAGTCGCCGAGGTCGCAGACGTAGGCGCGGTGACCCCCGCCCGGGCAGCGCCCGAGGACCTCGCGCAACCGCTGCTCGCGGCGGGCGATGACAGCGAGGCGCGCGCCGCGCTCAGCGAGCATCGGCGCCAGCGCTGCGCCGATGCCGGACGAGGCGCCCGTCAGCAGCACGTTTGCGCCAGCGATCGTTGCGCTCATGCGTTCGCGACGGCCTTGGCGACAGCGCTGAGCAGATCATCGGTCGTGACGCCCATCGCCACCTCGGCTTGGTGGACGTCGTCGCCATCGAAGACCGAAGCGATGCGCGCCCGCAGGTCCGCCTCGTCGTGCGCGTCGGCGCCCACGAGGGCGCCGGCGACGCGGTCCATGGTGTCTGGTGGGCTCACGTGCATGTCTCCGGCCATGAGGGCCGCGACGACGGCCCCGCTTGGGTCGATGGCGACGCCGGCGCGGCACAGCTTGCGGCCCTTGTGGTTGCCGAACCCCACCCGACAGCCCGACGGCGCGGCCGCCGTGAACGCCTCGGACGAGACGCGCCGCACCATCGCCGGGTCGCCGACCCGCGCGCCGATCTTGGTCACTCCCTTGCGCTCGCCTTCGTTGAGGGCGTCGTGGTGCAGCTCGATGCCTGCGCCGTCCAGTGCGGCCCACAGAGCGTCGCGGAACGCTTCGTAGCTGATCGGTCTCCCGGCCACCTCCTCCGCGGTGCACACGTACTCGCGCATGTCCTTGACGATCTTGTCCTTGAACTTCTCGTCGGGCACGCGCACGACCTCGAGGTACAGGTCGATGTCGGGGGGACGGATGTTCAAGAAGCCGCCGACCGAGGTGCACACCATGACGTCCTGTGCGGTGAGCGCACCGAGCTTGCGCCCGTGCCAGCGGAAGTCGGACGACCCTTCGAGCGCCACCTCGGCGAGGCCGATCCGCTGCAGCGCGTCGAGGAGCACGGGCTGGAACCTCGAGAGCGCCGCGTCGAGGTCCGGGTAGAGCTCCTTTGGCAGCAGGAAGCCCCACATGACGGCGCAACCAGCGTCGTAGAAGGCCGTACCACCGCCGTACATCATTCGGCGGATGACCGTGACGCCCAGGCGTTCGCACGCGGCGAGATCGAGCGTGGAGTCGACGTCGTCGAACCAGCCGACGTTGAGGTGCGTCTGACCCCACACGCTCACGACCGCATGTGGCCCGCGCCCTTCGGCCACGTTGCGGCTGAGGACGGGCATCACCGCGGCGTTCTCGTAGGGGGTCACCGCGCCGAGGTCGAGCGCGCGCCAAGTCTCCTCGTGATCCGCCACGCGCGCCGACCGTACCATGACACCCGCGTCAGGTACCCGGGCGCGGAGTGGGGCCGAACGACAGATCGTGTCAGTTCGAACCGACATCGTGCGGGTACAGCGCGAAGCGGTTGAGCGGCGATCGCTGGCGTCGCAGGACCGTGCGCCAGAGGGCAGCAGGTTGGGGGGTGAGCGCGTCGTCGACATCGGCTTGCACCACCCACCAGGCGCCCTCCGCGATCTCGGCCTCGAGCTGGCCCGAGCCCCAACCGGCGTAGCCGGTGAAGACGCGCAGCGCGTCGAGCGCAGGCTCGACGGCCCCTGCCTCGACCCCGAGGTCGAGCACGCCGACGCCGGCGACGATGGGGTTCCACGTGCCTTCCGGCAACGTGTGCTCTTCGAAGCGTTTGAGCCGGGCGATCGCGATCACCGCGCCCTTCGCGACAGGTCCCCCGACGAACACCGCGGCGGGGGCGGGCGCGAGAGGTGCCCACTCGGGCAGTGCGTCGTCGAGTGCGAGGGCCGACGGCCGGTTGAGCACGACGCCGAGCGCACCTTCGTCGTTGTGCTCGAGCACGACGACGACGGTGCGCTCGAAGTTCGGGTCCTCGAGGAGGTGCGTGGCCACCAGCAGGCAACCCTTCGTCGACGGCACCTGGGCATCATGGCGCGGCCTGCTGCGAGGGTCCTACCCTGAGGGGCGGCACCACGGGCCCCCCCTCATCAGGGATCCGTGGCGCCTTCGCGCGCGTGCGCCTGAGCGAGGAGATCTTGTGTCGAGCGACGACCCCGAGGTGCGAGCGGAGCAGGCCTACCTCGACGGCGCCTACCGGTGCCTGGCAGCGATGCGCGACAGCACAGCGGCCGCTGCGGCCATCGTGGACTCCGCAGCGCAGGCAGTGGACTCGGCTGTCGTGCAGGCTCACCTGCGCCACCGTCTCTCCACGCTCGACACCGACGTGGCCGGTCTCGGCTTCGGGCGCATCGATGAGGCACCGCTCGACGGCGCGCAGGCGGGTCACGCGCCGAGCTACGTGATCGGCCGGCGTCATGTGGAAGACGCGCGGGGCGACCCTGTCGTTGTCGATTGGCGCGCGCCGGTGGCCGTGCCGTTCTACCGCGCCACAGCATCCGACCCGTTCGGGCTGACCCGCCGCCGACGGTTCCTGATGAGCGACCGTTGCGTCGACGACGTGTTCGACGAGGTCTTCGACGATCCCGACTCGGTGCACGCCGCCATGCACGGCGGCATCCCCGACCCGCTCCTGGCGGAGCTCGAGCGTGGGCGCACCGGTGCGATGCGCGACATCGTCGCCACCATCCAAGCCGAGCAGGACGTCGTGATCCGCGCGCCGCTCGAAGCTGCTCTCGTCGTGCAGGGTGGTCCGGGAACAGGCAAGACCGCTGTTGGGCTGCACCGCGCAGCGTTCCTGCTCTACGAGCATCGGCAGCTGCTCGACGAGCAGGGCGTGCTCGTACTCGGCCCGAACCCGGTGTTCCTTCGCTACATCGCGCAAGTGCTTCCATCCCTCGGCGAGAGCGCGGTGCGCCAGACGACGGTCGTCGGGCTGCTCGGCGGACGCGTGCGCGCCTTCGACTCGCCTGTTGTCGCGGCGTTGAAGGGCGATGCTCGCATGCCCGCGGTGATCGACAACGCCGTGGCTGCCACCGTGCGGGCACCGAGCGACGACCTCGAGTTCGCGACGCCTTGGGGAACGGTGCGGCTGCGCGCCGCGGATGCGCGCGACGCTATCGACGAGGTTCTTGCACGCGATGTACCGCACAACGTCGGTCGGCGCGCGCTTCGCACGCAGGTGACGCGTCTCGCCGAGCGGGTGATCTCCGAGCGGCATGGAGTCGACGTTGCTCCGCTCGGCTTCGCCGATGAGCTGCGCACCAACAAGGCGTTCCAGGACGCGCTCAGCCGTTGGTGGCCCGCCGTGTCGGCCGCGGCGGTCGTACGCCGTCTGCTCTCCTCGCCTACCGCGCTGCGCAGCGCCGCCGGCGCCGAGCTGGACGCGGCCGAACAGCAGTCGCTGCTGCGCAAGCCGACGCCGCGAGCCGCCGACGAGCCATGGACAGCCGGGGACCTGGTGCTCGTCGACGAAGCAGAGGCGCGCGTCGATGGGGTGCGGCGCACCTACGGGCACGTCGTGGTCGACGAGGCGCAGGATCTCACGGCCATGGAGGTGCGCTTGGTCGCAAGGCGTTGCCCCAGCCGCTCTGTCACCATCCTCGGCGACCTCGCGCAAGCGACGCGCCCAGGCGCGCAGACGTCGTGGGCCGATGTGATCGACCAGCTCGGTGGTGGCTCGGGGTCGACGACCCTCACCGAGCTCGACCTGGGCTATCGCGTGCCGGAGCCGATCGTCGCGTTCGCGAACCGGTTGCTCGCAACCGCTGCGCCAGGACTGCGCCCGACCCGCTCGGTCCGAACGGGTGGCGAGGCGCCGGTGCTGATCGCCGTTGGTGTCGACGAGCTGGCCATGCGCGTCGAAGCCGTCGTTGCCGAGCTCGCGGCGGAGTGGAGCTCGGTTGGCGTCGTCGTGCCGTCGGGTGCGCCGTCACCGCGCGCCGAAGCTGCCCACGTCCTCGTGGTCACGCCCGCCGAGGCGAAGGGCCTCGAGTTCGACGCGGTCGTCGTGGTCGAACCGGCCATGGTCGTTGACGACGGCATCGACCCTGGCGCCGGGGCACGCCTGTTGTACGTGGCGCTGACCCGAGCGGTGCAGACGCTCACGGTCATCCACGCCCTGCCCCTACCGGAACCCCTCCGGATTTAGCCGCCGGTTGTGGGCTCGTCGTCCTCGTCGGGGACGACGCTGCCCTCCTGGAGGTTGCGGAACACCGTCTCGACACCGGAGAGCCGCTGGCGCAACTGGCGCTCGGCCTCGCGGATCTGGTCGCGCCGCGCTCTGGCCTCCGCGAGCATGCTCGCGGCCTCGCGCTCGGAGCTCTTGATGAGATCGGCCGACTGGCGCTGCGCGTCCTCCTGGGTCGAGCGCGCGTTCTGGAGGATGGCGCTCGCCTCGTCGCGGGCAGATTGCTTGTAGACGCGGGCCTCTTCGCGCGCCGACTTGGCTGCCAGCAAGATCGCGTCGCCTTCTTGCGTCGCGTTCTGGCGCAAGTTCTGCGCGTCGACCTCGGCTGCGGCGCGGATGGCGCTCGCCTCCTCCGTCGCTGTCGCGCGCATCGAGGCTGCCTCTTCCTCGGCCTGCTTGCGGATGCTGTCGCCTTCCGCGTCGGCGCCTTTGATGATGGCGTCGGCTTGCTCCTCGGCGCGCCGCAACACCTCCTCCATCTGCTGACCGGCGTGGCGGATGATCGCCGCGAGCTCCTCGCCGAAGGCTGCGTAGGGATCGACGCCGTCTCCTCGCGGGGCCAGAGCCGGGCGGCGAGGTGCGGGCGCGCGGGTTGCCTGCGGCTTTTCGGCCTTCCCCTTCGACGACGGGGGAGGAGGGGGCGGCGGAGCAGCGGCGTCGGCGAGCTTGTTCAGGCCTGTTGCGTGTTGCAGCTGGCGAACCGCCGCGTCGAGCTCGGACTCCGCGCCCAACGGGCGAACAGGGGGCAAGAGGGCCTCGCCGTCTTCGTAGGGCTCGAGACGCGCCGCCACGTCGGCCGGCAGCGTTCGACGCAGCGAGCGGATCGCCTCGACGACGTCCTCGCCCGAGAGGTCGCCGAAACCATGCGTCGTGAGGTAGCCGTGCGGGTCCGACGCGAAGCGCCGTTGTTCATCGCCGACGGTGAGGACATCGCGCAGGAGCTCGAGGATGTTGGCCATCGGGCGACACAGTACCGTCGGCGCCCATGGGTGATGGTGAAGGTGTCGGCCGCACGCTCGCGTTGTACTGCCAGCTGTGCGACGACGGCCGCTTCGAGGAGTGGGCCGGGCTCTACACCGACGACGCCACCCTCTCGGTGATGGGCCGCACCTACGAGGGCGCGGCGCAGATCAAGGGGTTCATCGAAGGGGCGCAACCGCCGGAGCGGCGCGGCAAGCACTTCCTCGGCCAGTCGGTGGTCGACGAGGACGCCGCAACCGGTACCGCGGTCGCCGTGAGCGACTACACGTTCGTGTCCCGCACACCCGAGGGTGGCTACGTCATCACCTCAGCTGGGCGTTACTACGACGAGCTGGTGCGCGCCGACGACGGCACATGGCGCTTCCGAAGTCGCGAGATCCGCTTCCTCGGCGAGTGAGAGGCCGAGCGGATAGGCGAGGCCGTGGCCCGAGAGCCCGCCGGCGAAGCCGGCAAGAGCGGAGTGACCGGCTTGACCTTGAGCGGGCGACGATTACCTATCCGCGCGAGTCCTGAGCGCGGCAGCGTCGCTCAACGGACGGAGCTCGGATAACCGCCGCCGCCGAAGCGCTCGTCGAGCGCGTCGTAGTCGATAGGGAAGCCGAGGCGCGGGATCGCGTCGACCACCTCGACCGAGCGCGGCTTCTTGTACGACGCGATGAGCTCGCGGCAGTGCTCGATCAGCTCGTCGCCCGTTGCGCTCATCCCCTCGCGGAAGGCAACGATCGCCTTGACCGACTGACCCCACGCCTTGTCAGGGACGCCGATGACCGCGGCCTCGCGCACCGCGGGATGGCGCTGCAGGGCGCCTTCGACCTCCGCGGGGTAGATGTTCTCGGCAGCCGACTTGATGAGCCGTGTCTTCGGGCCGATCCAGGTGAGCGACCCGTCGTCCTCGCGCCGGCCGAGGTCGTTGGTGTGATGCCATGCGCCGGCGCTTCGCTCCTCGTTGAGCGCGTCACGCCCGAGGTAGCCGTTCATGATCGTTGGACCGCGCCCGACGATCTCGCCGACCTCGCCCGGCGCGACCTCGAGGCCTTCGGGATCGACGATGCGCACTTGAGCCATGGGCGACGGACGACCGCTCGTGCCGATGGCTGGGCCGCCCCACGCGTTGAGCGTGAGCATGCCCATGCACTCGGTCTGGCCGAACCCCGCGGGCTTCGCGGCCCAGGGGCTGTCGTCGACGGTGACCATCGCGTTCCACTCGGGCTTGCCCGGGAAGGTGCGCAGGCTCGTGAGGTCGTACCGGCCGTCGGCGTTCGCCTGCAGGATCTGCTTGATGGTGGGGCCCATCACGAACGCTCCGGTGCAGCGCTCCTGGTCGATGAGGCGGCACAGCTCCTCGGCGTCGACGCGCCGAGTGAACACGTTGGTGCCGCCGAAGTGGAACGTGGCCAGCGTCGACATGAACGTGGCGATGTGGAACAGCGGCCCGGTGTTCAAGTACACGTATTCGCTGTCGACCCGCATCACGTTGCCCATGACGAGGTCCTGCACGAGCACGGCCCAGTGCGAGAGGAGCGCGCCGTTTGGCGTACCGGTGAATGCTGCTGTGTAGAGCTGCAGCACCGAAGTCGCGGGGTCGACGACCGTGTCGATGTCGGCTGTGTCGCCGGTGGCGAGGAACGCTTCGTAGGAGCCGTCTCCCGATCCGTCGTGCTGCAACCACAGCGCTGTCTCGCTCGATGTCGCCTTCGCCCGCCCTCCGCGCACGGCTTCGCCGATCTCCTCCTCCTGCCAGACGATGACCTTGGCCTCGATGTCGTCGATCACGAAGGCGAGCTCCTCCGCTGTCTGGCGCCAGTTCGCCGGGCAGAAGACCGCACCGAGCTTCGCCGCTGCGAGGAGCCCCTCGAGGACCCGAAAGGAGTTCTGCCCCAGCCACAGCACCCTGTCGCTCTCGTGCACCCCGGCTCCGCGGAGCGCGTCGGCCAACTGGTTCACGCGGTCGTCGAGCTCTGGCCAGGTGAGCCGCGTGTCACCATCGACCACCGCTGCGCGCTGCGGGTAGCTGCGCCGGTTCTCGCGGAGGACGTCGCCGAGCGTGAGGGAGTGCACCAGGTCGGCCTGGGTCAACGGGCCTTGCCGTTCGTGTCGCGGATGATGAGCGTGAAACGGGCGTCGACGACCGGATCACCTGTTGCGGCGTCGGTCCATGCGGTCTCGAGCACGTAGAACTCCATCAGCGCGCTCGATGTCTCCTTCTCGTACACGTCGCTGACGCGCGCCGAGCCCTGCAGCACGTCGCCGACGCGCGCCGGACGGTGCCACGCGAACTCCTGCTCACCGTGCAGGATCATGCGACCCTTGCCACGCAGGTCGCCGATGGGCAGGCCTTCTGTGCCACCTTCGAGCGTGCCCCAGAACGACCATGCGAACGGGAACGTCGGCGGTACCACGGCGTCTCGGGCCTGGTGCTCGGGCGATGTGTCGGTGACCGCAGCGGCGAAGGCCTTCACGGGCCCCCACTCGACCGCGACCTTGGTCGTGCCCAGATCCTTGCCCTTCAGCGCCGTCAGCGCAGCCATCGCCACCTCCGCGGTTCGAGTGTTGCTGACACTAGGAGTCGACGAGGCGCGTCTGCTTGTAGCCGCTGCGCGTGAGCGTCTCGCGGGGCACGACCTCGACGATGGCCTTGACCCCCGTCTCGCGCTCGATCGCTGCGGCGCATGCTCCTGCGGCGATGTCGGCGTCGCCTTCGGCGAGCTCGACGCGAACCCGCAATGGTGCGGTGTCGTCGACGGGCTTGACCACCTGCCACTCGAGCGTGGGCTTGGTGACGGCTTCTACCGAGCGCAGGGCTCCTTCGAGCTCGTTGATCTGGAAGTGCTTGCCCTGGCTCGCGAGGAGATCCTTGAACCGGCCTCCCCAGAAGCCACGGATCGTGGTCTCCCCGCAGCCACACGGCTCGCGGATGATGCACGCAGCTTCTTCGAGGTCGTAGCGCAACAGACCGTTGTCGCGATCGAGGGTGGTCACCACGAGGTTGCCCCACTCGCCATCCGGCTTGTCGCGGCCGGTGGCGGGATCGACGGCCTGCACGATCGACCAGTCCTCGTGCACGTGGCCGCCCTCACCTTGCGTGCACGGGCCGCCGACGTACGCGTACGCCTCGACACCACACGTCATGATCGGGAGCCCCTTTTTGCCGAAGCCGTGGAGCTGGAAGTTGGGCAAGCCACAGTCGTCGGCGAGCGAGACGCCGAGCTTCTGCGCCACCTCGACGAAACGCCCCATGGAGAACGCGACCATCGACACCTCAGGGTGGACGCGTTCCCACATGCGGATTCCTTGCTCAGCGAGCTCATCGGTGTCCGGCGGCGCGACCCACAGGTTGAGCAGCCCGAAGTACTCGAGGCAACCGGAGAGCATCACGCCGCCGCCGTAGAGGTATGCCGGATGCGCATGCGTGACGATCTGGCCCGGGCGCCACCCGTAACGCCACCACACCCGAGCGGCAGACTCGTACTCGAGCCAGATGTCGTGACGGGTCCAGAGCGTGAGCGTCGGCGTGCCCGTCGTGCCGGTCGAAGACCCGAGGCGCACGCAGTCCTCTCGTGGTGAGAACCGATAGTCGCCGAACGGGGGGAGCGCTGCCTCGCTCTCGCGCAGATCCTGCTTCACCGTCGTCGGGATCTGATTGATGTCGTCGACGTCGGAGATGTCGTCGACTGCCGTGATGCCAGCGTCGGCGAGCTTGCGCCCGAACAGGGGCGAACCACCGGCGAGGACCTTGCCGACGAACGTCCGCAGGCGAGCGGTCTGCAGCATCCGAAGCTGCTCACGTGGCATCGTCTGCATCTCGGGATCCCAGTAGAGCTGCCCGGGGTCGCGAGGCTGCGGTCCGAAGCCCCCGGCCGGATACGTCGGCATAGGGTCGGGACAGTACCTGACATCCACGTCAGGCCCCGGAGGGGGACGCGTGAGCGAGGCCACGGTCGGCATCGACATCGGCACGACGTCTGTCAAGGCTGTGGCGGCCGACGCTGACGGGACCGTGCTCGCGCGTGCTCGCGTGCCCCACCAGCTCCTCGTGCCCGGCCCCGATCACCTCGAGCACGACATCGACCAGGCGTGGCGCGCCGGCGTGCGCGACGCGTACGCGCAGGTGAGTGCCGGGCTGACCGTGCGCGCCGCGAACATCGCTGCCATGGTCCCGAGCCTCGGCGCGGTGGACGCCGACGGGAACGCGATGGGCCCCGGTCTGCTCTACGGCGACGCGAGAGGGCGCACGGCGGGCAGAGCGAGCAGCGGGCCCGGCGACTCCGGTGAGCTCCTGGCCTTTCTCGGCTGGCTCGTCGAGCACTGCCCTGGCGCGGCGGGGTTCTGGCCGGCGCAAGCCGCTGCGAACCACGCATTGAGCGGGCGCGGCGCGATCGACTCGACAACGGCGGTGACGGCGTACCCGCTGTTCGACCTCGTGGGCTGGGATGCCGAGCTCGTCGCCGGCGCCGGGCTCGACGACACAGCGAAGCTGCCCGACGTCGTGAGCGGCGTCGAGCCTGTTGGCAGGATCGTCGGCACCGAGGTGTTGCTCGGCGGGGGCACGATCGACGCGCTGGCCGAGCAGCTCGTGGCCGGTGCCGACAGTGATGGCGACGTGCTCGTCATCTGTGGCACCACGCTCATCACGTGGGCGGTGATGGACGACTATGTCGAGCTGCCGGGGGGCGGGTGGACCATCCCGCACACGGCACCGGGCAAGAGCCTGTTCGGCGGGCCGAGCAACGCCGGAGGCCTCTTCCTCAACTGGGCCAGAGCGCTCGCTGGCGAGGGCGGCGATGACAGCGCGGTCGGGCCCAGGGCAGTCCCCGTCTGGCTCCCGTACGTGAGAGGGGAGCGCACCCCCCTGAACCGCAACGACTTACGAGCGCGACTGTGCGACCTCGATCTCACCCACGGTCCGGCTGAGCTGCGCCGCGCCGCGTACGAAGCTGCCGCCTTCGTCGTTCGCCACCACCTCGATCTCCTGGCGGGTAAGGCGCGGCCGCGCCGCATCGTCGCGACAGGTGGCGGGGTACGCGTCGAGGCATGGGTGCAGGCGTTGGCCGACGGCACCGGGCTCCCCGTCGACATCGTCGCGGTGCCGGAGGGTGGGGCGCTCGGCTCGGCGTTCATCGCCCGCTGCGTCGCGGGGCTGGAGACGTCGATGACCGACGCGTCGCGGTGGGCCCGCACGGCGCGCACCGTCGAGCCCGATCCTCGTTGGGTCGCCCCGTGCGCAGAGCGTTACGCGCGGTTCCGCCAGCTCACGACCGAGGCGACGGCCGGGCCGTAGAGGCCGAGCGGCTCAGACGAGGTGCGGTCACGGCCGGACCCTAGGGTCGTCGCGATGGCTGAACCCGGCCCCACCGTGCTCGGTCGCGGCGTCGTCATCGTGCCCGGCCGGCCGGTACCAGCTGCGTGGTCGGGGGCGCCGCGCGTGGTCGTCGACGCTGGAGCTGTCGCTGACCCGTCGGAGGTGGTCGCGCACCTGCACCAGCTCTGGGCCACCCGCACGCCCGTGGTCGTCGAGCTCGCGGTCGACCCTGCGTCGTTCCGCGAGCCTCGAGGCGAGGCGATCGAGCCGTGGGTCGCGGGGCCCGGTTGGGAGCCCTGGCTCGACCGGTTGCACTTCTTGGTGTGGGCGAACAACTACGACGCCCGCGGCGACGACATCGTGTGGTGGTTGGCCAGAAAGGCGGCGCGCGTCGCGGCACGCGGAGGCGTGCCGCAGCCGGTCGAGGACGAGCGGGGCGACCTCGTGCTCGAAACCACCCCGGTCTGGGTCGATGGTGGTCCCCGTGGTCCTCTGCCGGAGACCATCGACGGTTGCACGGTCGTGCACCGCGAGACCGTCGAGCTCGGCCGGCTCGCGACGCAGCCCGCAGCCGAGGAGCCCACCGCAGCGCTCGCCCCCGACCAGCTCGCAGCCGTCAGCCACGGTGCAGGGCCGGCTCGCATCATCGCGCCGGCAGGTTCGGGCAAGACGCGCGTGCTCACCGAGCGGCTGCGCGAGCTGCTGGGTGCCAGGGGCTACGAGCCCGAGGCCGTGCTCGCTGTTGCCTACAACCGCAAGGCGCAGCAGGAGATGGCGGAGCGCACACCCGAGCTCGGCGCGCGCGTGCAGACGCTCAACGCATGGGGTTACAGCCTCGCCGCGCGGTGGCTCGGTCGACGGCCCCAGGTGCTCGACGAGCGCGATGTCCGGCGAATCGTCGAGGACCTCGTCCCGCGCCAGCGCCGTCGCGTGAACACCGATCCGCTGGGCCCGTACCTCGACGGGCTCTCGCTCATCCGCTTGGGTCTGCGCGATCCGCAAGAGGTGGAAGACACGATCGAGGATGCTCCGGGCCTCGCCGCGGCGTTCGTGCCGTACCGCGCGGAGCTGCGGCGGCGGGGCGTGGTCGACTTCGACGAGCAGATCTACCTGGCTGTCGAGGCGCTCGTCGCCGACGGGCCGTTCCGCCGGGCCGTGCAGGCAGATCACCGCCACCTGCTCGTCGATGAGCTGCAGGATCTGACCCCGGCGCACATGCTACTCGTGCGCCTCGTCAGCTGCCCGGCCTACGACGTCTTCGGCGTCGGCGACGACGACCAGACCATCTACGGCCATGCCGGCGCCGACCCGCGGTTCCTGATCGACTTCGCGAGGTGGTTCCCCGGCGCGCGCTCGCACGCGCTGGAGGTCAACTACCGATGCGCGGCGCGGGTCACCGAAGCTGCTGCGAGGCTGCTCTCCTACAACCACCGTCGGGTCGACAAGGTCATCCGCGCTGGGCCCGGCGTCGGAAGCGACCCTGCGGCGCTCGACGTGCGTCTCCACGCCACGGATGCGGGGGCTGCGTCGCTGGTCGAGATCGTGACGGGCTGGCTCGCCGCCGGTGAAGGTGGCGTCGAGCCAGCGCACGTCGCGGTTCTCACCCGCGTCAACTCGCTCCTTCTTGCGCCTCACGTAGCGCTCGCCGAAGCCGGTGTCGTGCTCGACTCGACACTGGGCGATGAGGTGCTGGCCCGCCTCGGCGTCCGCGCTGCGCTGGCCTACCTGCGCATCGCCGCGGCGCCCGACGCGCTCGACCCGGCCGACCTCATCGAAGTGCATCGCCGGCCGTCGCGCGGGCTCCCGCAATGGGCCGAGAAGTGGTTGGGTCGTTGCCGTTCGATCGAAGCGGTGCGCGACGCCGGGGGGCGGATCGACGACGCCAAGGTGGCGACGAAGTTCGACGATCTTGCCTTCGACCTCGATCGTCTCGCATCCCTGGCCGCACGAGGTGCCACGACGCGCGAGCTGCTGCTGGCGATCCGCGACAGCATCGGCCTCGGTTCGGCGATGACCCTGCTCGACTCCTCGGGCGGAGCTGCGGGGTCGCACCTCGACGACCTCGAAGCCCTCCTCCAAGTCGCCGACCTGCACCCCGAAGCGGTGACGTTCGCTGGCTGGCTGCGCGACGCTCTGCACCGAGAGCGGGTGGAGGGCGGTGTCACGCTCTCGACGATTCACCGCGTGAAGGGCCGGGAATGGGACCGCGTCGTCGTCTTCGGGGTCACCGACGGCATCGTCCCCCACCGCTTGGCTGAAGACATCGAGGAGGAGCGTCGCGTCCTTCACGTTGCGATCACGCGGTGCCGCGACACAGCGATCGTGCTCGGCGACGCAGGCCGCCCCTCCCCGTTCCTCGCCGAGCTCGACGGCTCCGCCCCCCACGAGCGGCGGCTGCGCCTGGTCGACGCGGACGCCGCGCCACACGAGCGCGGTCGTGACGCCGTGCGCGGGCTCGAGCGCCCCAGGCCGGTTGGCGCCGACGCAGCGGCTGGGGCGCTTCGGGCGTGGCGGCTCGAACGGTCGAGGAGCGACGCGGTGCCCGCGTACGTCGTGCTGTCCGACAAACACTTGGAGGGCATCGCTGACGCCCTCCCTTCGACGCTCGTCGCTCTGCGCTCGTGTCCGGGCATCGGCCCAGCGAAGCTCGAGGCGTACGGCGACGACATCCTCGCCGTCGTCGCGTCTGTCCTCGCCGCACCCGCAGGGCCTCAGCCCAACGCGTAGAGGCGCCGCGCGTTGTCCCCGAGCAGCTTGGCGGTGGTGTGCTCGCCGAGTCCGGCGCTGAGCCGGCGAACCTCATCGACGGTCCCGGGAAAGTCGCTGTCCCAATGGGGGTAGTCGCTGGCGTACACGAGCCAGCCGTCGCCGAGGTGCTCGACGCAGGTCTCGAGCATCGGCTCCTCCGCCTCGAAGCTCACGAAGACCTGGCCCCGCGCGAACAGCTCGCGCGGGTCGCTGCGCATCAGCGGCACCAACTCGGATCGCTTGTCGAGATGCTCGTGCATCCTGTGCACGAAGTACGGCACCCACCCCACGCCGGATTCGAGCAGCGCGATGCGCAGGCGCGGGAAGCGGTCGAGCACGCCACCCATCGCCAGCGCGGTCAGCGCAACCATCTGGTCGACGGGGAAGCTGAGGCAGTGCACCTGGGCGTAGCTCTCGAACAAACCGGCGCCGGGGAGCGCAACGTTCATGCCGGGCGCGGAGTGCACCGCCACGGCGAGGTCGGCCTCGGCGCACGCCGCGAAGAACGGGAGCAGCGACGCGTCGTCGAGCGTGGTCGCGCCGAGCACCGGCGGAATGGTGATCGCGACAGCCCCGAGCGCGCGCACGCGCTCGACCTCATCGACTGCTCGTTCGACATCCTGCAGCGGCACTGTGGCGACGCCCCGCAGGCGACCCGACGCGTCGGCGCACACCGTGCCGAGGAGCCAGTCGTTGTAGGCCTGCGCAAGGGCAAGCGCGAACCCCGCGTCGTCGAGCGATGTGAGCCCGATGATCAGCCCGCCGTAGAGGACCTGCACGTCGATGCCCTCTGCGTCCATGTCGCGGAGCCGCTGGTGGAGGTCGGTCGCGCCGGCCTCGGCGCTCGGGTTCGTCGCGGAGTCGATGGGCACGCCGCACCCGGGGCCCTCCTGCTTCGGGAAGAGCTTGCCCTCGATCTGCGCGACCCAGCGACCCCCCGAACGGGCCGCCTGCAGCCAACCCGGGTAGGCCAGATCGAGGTCGCTCCACGCCTGAAGATCCTCGTTCACGTGCGCATCGGCATCGACCACCACGGCCACAGTCGCCCCCCAGGACCTGACGTCGGCGTCAGGTAGTGTGACCCCGATGGCGTCGGAGATCCACATCGACCGCGAGCGGTGCATGGGATCAGGGAACTGCGCGTTCCACGCCCCGGGAACCTTCGATCTCGACGACGACATGAAGGCCGTCGTGATGCATCCCCACGGCGACAGCGTGGATCGGATCCGTCTCGCCGTCGATGGCTGCCCGACCATGGCGCTCTCGCTCGTCGACTCGGCCTCGACCGACGCGACGCAAACCTGACGGTGCTCGGCCTCTCCGACGACCACGTCGCTCTGCACCAGACCGCCCGTCGATGGGTGAGCGACCGCGTGCCGGCGAGCGTGCCCCGCGCGCTGCTCGACACAGACGACGAAGCGCTCCCGCCGTTCTGGCATGAGTTGGCGGCCATGGGGTGGCTCGGCCTGCACCTGCCCGAGGATGTCGGCGGCAGCGGCTACAGCCAGGCAGAGGTCGCGGTCGTGCTCGAAGAGCTTGGACGCGCCTGCGCGCCAGGCCCCTACCTGCCTACGGTGCTGGCCTCGGCGGTGATCGGCGCCATCGCGACGCCAGCTCAGCGCGCTGAACTGCTCCCCGGTCTCGCTGACGGCTCGCTCGTCGGGGCCGTGGCGTGGGGGGGAGGGCCAGTGCTCGGAGCAGCGCTCGCCGATGTCGTCGTCGTGCCCCACCGGGAGAGATGGGGGTTCGCGCGCATCGATGAAGGCGGCGTCGACATCATGGCGAGGCGCAGCACCGATCCCACCCGCCGCGTCGCCGACGTTGTGGTCGACCCTGAGGCCGTCACGCCGCTCGGCGACCGGGTCGACGCGCGCTCTCTCGCTCCGGCGCGAACGGCTGTCGCCATGCTCGCCGCAGAGAGCGCGGGCGTCGCAGCGTGGTGCGTCGAGACCGCAGCCGAGCACGCGCGGGTGCGCGAGCAGTTCGGCCGACCGATCGGGCAGTTCCAGGCGATCAAGCACCGCTGCGCGGACATGCTCTGCGCACTCGAGCAGGCGAGGGCCGTGGCGTGGGACGCGTTTCGACCCCATGCTTCGAGCGAGGAGGCATGCCTTTCCGCAGCGGTCGCCGGAGCGCTCGCCCCCGACGCCGCGGTGCGTTGCGCCAAGGACTGCATCCAGGTCCTCGGCGGCATCGGCTTCACCTGGGAGCACGATGCGCACCTCTACCTGAAGCGGGCCATCGCGAACCGCGCGCTTGGCGGCGCGCCGAGCGTGCACCGCCGCACCGTCGTCGCCCTGGCCAAAAGCGGAGCGCGGCGAGCCTTGGCCGTCGACCTTCCGCCCGAGGCCGAACCCATCCGGTTGGAGGTCGATGCGTTCATCGAGGAGCTGCGGTCCATCGACAAGGAGGAGTGGCGAGCTCAGATCGCCGATGCCGGTTACCTCGCGCCGCACTGGCCGCGCCCCTGGGGCCGCGACGCCGGCGCCGTCGAGCAGCTCGTCGTCGATGAGGCGTTCCGCGACGCGAAGGTGCGCCGCCCGCACCTGCAAGTCGGCGCCTGGGTGTTGCCCACCCTCATCGCGCATGGCCGGGCCGATCAGCAGGAGCGCTGGGTCGGTCCGACGTTGCGCGGCGAGCTCGCGTGGTGCCAGCTCTTCAGCGAGCCCGGCGCAGGCAGCGATCTCGCCTCGCTGAGCACCAAGGCCTCGCGAGGCCAGGGTGGGTGGCTGCTCTCGGGTCAGAAGGTGTGGACGTCGATGGCGAAGGAGGCCGACTGGGGCATCTGCCTCGCTCGCACCGACCCGAGCGCGCCCAAACACGACGGCATCACGTGCTTCATGCTCGACATGCGCAGCGATGGCATCGACATCCGACCCCTGCGCGAGCTCACGGGCTTCGCCATGTTCAACGAGGTCTTCCTGAGCGATGTGTTCGTGCCCGACGACTGCGTCGTCGGCGGCGTCGACGACGGTTGGCGAGCAGCGCGAACGACGCTGGCGAACGAACGCGTTTCGATGGGCTCCGGCTCATCGTTCGGGCTGGGTGTGGAGATGCTGCTCGGCGCGGTCGAGCTCGACGACGCTCTCGTCGTCGACGACATCGGCGCGCTCCTCGTCACCGCGCAGTCGCTCGCGGTGCTCGGATTGCGGATGACGACCCGGGCTCTCGGCGGCGCGGAGCCGGGGCCGGAGTCGAGCGTGCGCAAGCTCCTCAGCGCCGAACACGACCAGCGCGTCCAGGAGCTGGGCCTCGGGCTGCTGGGCACGCAAGGCGCAGCAGACGACGGCGAAGCTGCGAGCTGGCTCGCCGGCTTTCTCGCCAACCGCTGCCTCACCATCGCCGGCGGCACGAGCGAGGTGCAGCGCAACGTCATCGCCGAGCGCCTGCTCGGCCTTCCGAGAGACCCGTGACCAGCCAAGGATGTGCGCGCGAGTGAGCATGCGTTTCGATCTACCGAGCCCCGATGCCGAGACGCAGCCGTATTGGGACGCGGCGCGAGACGGGACGCTCCTCATAAAGCGTTGCGCCGCGTGCGGCCGGGCGCACTTCTACCCGCGCCCGTTCTGCCCGCACTGCTGGAGCACCGACGTCGCCTGGGAGCAGGCCAGCGGGCGCGCCACGCTCTACACGTACTCGATCGTGCGCCGCAACGACCTGCCTCCGTTCGGTGAGCGAGTGCCCTACGTCGCTGCGGTCGTCGATCTCGAGGAGGGCCCGCGCATGCAGACGAACCTCGAGGGGTGCGCCGAGTCGGACATCACGATCGGCATGGCCCTGCAGGTGGCGTTCCGCGCGGAGACCGAGGAGTTCACCTTCCCCGTCTTCCGTCCGGCGCCGTGAACGCGCTCGCTAGGGTCGCACGCGATGAGCGATACGGGTTTCACGTTCCGTTGGGAGGGACCGGTCCACGAGGTCTTCCCTTCGCTGCACGAAGCGCAGAGCGCGTGGCTCGCCAAGATCGACTCGCTGGCGAGCCCCGACCGTCGCACCCACGAGCTCATCCGCATGGTGTGCTCTGTGATCGCACGAAACCCCGAGGGCATCGAGCGTCACGCCATGCTCGCTGCCGAGCTGGGGAGCTCGTGGGACGATCTCGTCGGCACGATCATGCTCACCGCACCAGCCTTCGGCATCCTCGTCGGCGTCGAAGCGCTGCCCCACGCGCGCTCGGGCTTCGAGCGCGCCCCCGAGGTCGAGCTCGACGATGACGGCGACGACATCGGGGCCTGAGCCGGCGCCGCAGCCGTTCCGCGTGTTGCCGCGCCTCGGCGGGCGCGACGACCACGTGTGGCTCGGCGGCGAGCACGGCGAGCTGCGGATCCTGCGCTGCACAGACGACGGCACGTGGATCCACCCCGCCGCGCCGCGCTGCCCGACGTGCCTCGGCAAGCACCTCGAGCCGCAGGCCACAGCGGGCAAGGCAACCGTCCACGCCGTCACGATCAACCATCAGGCGTGGTTCCCCGGCCTCGACCCGCCCTACGTGATCGCAATCGTCGAGCTCCCCGAGCAGAAGGGGCTGCGGTTCACGACCAGCATCATCGGCATCGCGCCGCACGAGGTCACGATCGGCATGGCTGTTCGGGTCGCCTTCGAGCGCTACGACGACGTGTGGCTCCCCTTCTTCGAGCCCGATCCCGATGGGGCGCGGAGGGCTGTGCGATGAGGAGCGCAGTCATCTCGGGAGTGGGCCAATCCGAGGTGGGCCGGCGGCTTTTCCGAGACCCCCTCGACCTCACGCTCGACGCCTGCCTCGAGGCCATCGACGACGCCGGGCTCACGCGAGCGGACATCGACGGCATCGCGACGTACCCCGGGATGATGGACGTGCCGCCGGGGTTCTCGGGCGCGGGGGTCAACGACGTGCAGGACGCGCTGCGCCTCGAGCTCGAGTGGTTCGCTGGAGGCATCGAGAGCCCTGGGCAGCTCGGGTCGGTCATCAACGCGTGCATGGCGGTCGCCACGGGCATGGCGAACCACGTGTTGTGCTTTCGCACCGTCTGGGAGGGCTCAGCCCAAGGCGGAGCCGGCCGGGCCTCGACCATGCAGGGCGGGGGTGGCGGAGGCGCGTTCCGCGCCGGCGGCTTCATGCAATGGACGTTGCCGTGGGGCGCGCCATCGGCCGCCAATTGGATCGCGTTGATGGCGAGCAGGCACTTCCACGAGTACGGCACGACCCGCGAGCAGCTCGGCGCGATCGCTGTCAGCTCCCGGCGCAACGCGGCGAAGAACCCCAAAGCCATCTACACCGATGCGATGTCGCTCGACGACTACCTCAACGTGCGGATGATCTCCTCACCCCTCTGCCTCTACGACTGCGACGTCCCCTCCGACGGCTCGACTGCTGTGATCGTCAGCAGAGCCGACAGCACACCCGACCTGCGACGCGAGCCCATCGCGGTCGAGGCGGTCGGCACCGCGATTCGCGGGCGCCCCTCCTGGGACCAGTGGGACGACTTGACCACGATGTCTTTGCGCGACGCGGCTGCGCAGATGTGGACGCGCACCGAGCTGAAGCCCGCAGACGTCGATGTCGCCGAGCTCTACGACGGCTTCAGCTTCATCACCATGTGTTGGCTCGAGGCGCTCGGGTTCTGCGCGAAGGGGGAGGGCGGTCCGTTCGTCGAAGGCGGCGCGCGGATCGCGCCGGATGGGGTCTTGCCGCTCAACACTCACGGCGGGCAGCTCTCCGCAGGCCGGCTGCACGGCTACGGGTTCCTCCACGAGGCGTGCGTGCAGCTCTGGGGCGAGGCCGGGGCACGCCAGGTGGTGCGCGCAGGTGGCCGTCTCCCGGAGGTCGGCGTCGCAGCAGCCGGGGGCGGACCGCTCGGCGGCTGCCTGCTCCTCACTCGCGGCTGAGCGAGCGACGCTCCGTTCTCACCAGCCTTTGAAAGCCGTGTCGCGTCGCTCCATGAACGCCTGCATGCCCTCGGCCATGTCGCTCGTCGAGGCCACCAGCTCCTGCGCGTACGCCTCCTCCTCGAAGGCGGTGTTGCGGCTCGACTCCGAGCTTCGGTTCACGAGCCACTTGGTCATGTGCACGACCTTGGTCGGCGCCTTCGCGAGCCGCTCGGCGAGCTCGTCGACGGTTGCGACGAGGTCGGTCGCGGCGACGACGCGGTTGGCGATGCCGGCGTCTCGGCACTCCTGGGCGCGGAGGTCCTCGCCGAAGAAAAGGATTTCCTTGGCTCGCTGCAGCCCGACGATGCGCGGGAGCAGGTAGCACCCTCCCGCGTCGGGGATGATCCCGCGGCGCACGAAGAGCTCGATGAGCCTCGCGTTGTCTGCCATGACGACGATGTCGCTTGCGAGCACGAGGTTGGCGCCCCCTCCCGCCGCAGTTCCGTTGACGGCGGCGATGATGGGCTTCTCGCAGTCGAGCATCGCAGCGATGAGCCGCTGCCACCCCTTGCGGATCATTCTCGCGACGTCACCGAGCGCGCGGTCGGGTGCGCCCTCGGGCCTCGCGGGCGCGGGCGTCTGCGTGCCGCCGAGACCGGCGCCGGTGCAGAAGTGTCGATCGCCGGCGCCGGTGAGCACGACAACGCGCACCCCAAGCGTCGCCGAGAGCTCGTCGAAGGTGTCCGCCAAGTGGTCGCGCATCGCCGCGGTCAACGAGTTGCCGGCTTCAGGGCGGTTGATCGTGATCCGTGCGACGCCCACTTCGATCCGTGTCCGGATGAGCTCGTCGATCGGCGTCTCGTCGGCCATCGGGCTACGGTAGCAACCTGACACGGGTGTCAGGTCGGGTCGCTCGGTCCGCGGGGAGGGCAAGCAGGCCGTGCACATCGGTTGGTCGGAGGACGACGAGGCCTTCCGTACCGAGCTCAGCGCCTTTCTCGACGAGCACGCGCCGGCGGAGGCGCACCGCGACCGCGAGGGCGACGACGTTATCCCCGATTGGGCGCGCGCCTGGCAAGCGAAGCTGTTCGACAACGGTTGGATGGTGCCTGGCTATCCGCGCGAGCTCGGGGGCCGCGACGCGACGCCTACCCAGACGCTGAGCTACCTGGAGGAGCTCGGTCGCCGCCACCTGGTGCGCAGCGTGCACTTCCCCGGCTACGCGATCGTCGCGCCCAGTTTGCTCGACTTCGGCACGCCAGCGCAGCAGGCGCTTGCGCCGGCGGCCATCCGCGGCGACGACGTGTGGTGCATCGGGATGAGCGAGCCCGACGCAGGCAGCGACCTGGCTTCGCTGCGCACGACAGCGGTACGTGACGGCGAGCGCTTCGTCGTCAACGGGCAGAAGGTGTGGACGTCGTATGCCATGGCTGCGCGTCGCTGCTTCCTCTACGTGCGGACCGACCCGGATGCCCCCAAGCACAAGGGCATCAGCGTGTTGATCCTCGACATGACGACGCCCGGCATCGAGGTGCGCCCGCTCAGCCAGATCACGGGTTCGAGGGAGTTCGCTGAGGTGTTCCTCACCGATGTCGAGGTGCCAGTCGAGAACCTGGTCGGCGTGGAGAACGACGGGTGGCGCATCACGATGGGCTCGTTGGCTCACGAGCGCGGCGGCCTCTGGGTGCAGTCGGTCGCTGCGGTCGCGCAGTCCCTCGACGATCTCTGCGCGCTGGCGCGCACCCGTGGGCTCGATCGCGACGCCGGCGTGCGGCGCGACCTGGCGAGCGCGTACGAGCAGGTCGCGTCGCTGCGGGCGCTGGGGTACAAAGGCTTCTCCTCCTTCGCCCGCGGCGGTTCCGCGCCCGAGCACAGCTACCTGAAGCTGGCGACGAGCGAGCTGGGCAAGCACTTGAACGAGCTCGGCATGCGCATGTTCGGCCCAGGCGGAGCCGCGCTCGGTGGTGAGGCCGAGCGGTGGAGCAAAGCGCTGCTCGTCTCGTTCGCCTCAACGATCGGCGGGGGTACGAGCGAGATCCAGCGCAACATCATCGCGACGCGCGTCCTCGGGCTCCCTCGAGCGCAACGGTGATCGACTTCTCGTTGGCCGACGAGCAGGCCGACATGGTGGCAGCGATGCGCGCCCTGTTGGCCAACGAGTGCACCACGGCGCTGCTGCGTGCTCACATGGACGACCCTGCTGTGGTCGACGCGCTGTGGGCACATCTTCGAGGTTGGGTTGCAATCGCTGATGGCCAACTCGTCGACCTCGTGTTGGTTGCGGGCGAGCTCGGCTACGTCGCCGCCCCCGGCCCGTTCACGACGACGGCAATCGCTCTGCCGTTGGTGCGCGCCTTGGACGTCACGCTCGGCGACCGCGTCGCGTCGGGCGAGGTGGTCGCGACGGTTGCGGCGGTAGGCGAGGGCGGTGACTGGTGGGCCGGGCCAACTTCGGGCGACGCGCTCGGCTTCGTCCTCGAAGCAGACCGAGCCGATGTGGTTCTGCGCGTTGGCCCCGGCGGGCTCATCGGGCTGGCCGAGGTGACAGCTTGCGACGAGATGCCGACCCTCGACACCACGCGGCGGCTCTTTCGCGTCGAGGTCGCGCCGCCTCGCGACGAGCGAGACGTCGGCGTGGCCGTGTACGCGGCGTGGTTGGGCAGCGCAACGGTCGTCGTCGCGGCCGAGCTGGCAGGCACGGCGCACCGCATCCTCGACATGAGCGTCGCCTACGCCAAGGAGCGAGTGCAGTTCGGGGTCCCGATCGGCAGCTTCCAAGCCATCCAGCACCAGTTGGCCGACATGGCGGTCTCGGTCGAACGGGCGACGGCAGCCGTTGGCTACGCAGCGATGGCCATCGACGCGCAGGACGCCGACAGTCACCGCGCGGTCCACGTCGCGAAGGCGGCGGCAGGTCACGCCGCGACGCACTGCGCGAGGCAAGGCATCCAGGTGCACGGCGGCATCGGCTACACGTGGGATCACGACCTGCACCTGTTCATCCGCCGGGCCTACGCGTCCGAGCACCTCTTCGGCACGAGCACGCAACACCACGATCTGCTGGCCGACCTGCTGTTCCGCTAGTCTGACATGGGCGTCAGGTCGTGCCCGACCGGCGGAGGTGGGGATCAGATGACTGTTCGACATCGCAGCTACGTCGTGGTGCTCGCGCTGATGGCTGTAGCCGTGGCTTCCATCGGGGTCGCCGCGGCAGGCATCAGCTCCGGCAACTACAGCTTCCAACGCCAGCGGTGCTCCGGCTTCGCGGACGACGCCGACCAGAGCGGCACGTTCGAGCCCGGGTGTCGCAGCGCGACGATCAGCGTCGCCGACGGCGCCGGCAACGAGGGAGTCGGACTCGGCACCCAGCAGACGGCCGATGGCCAGGGCGTCAAGGAGCTCACCGCGCCGGTGCTCGCCCCCGAAGCCCTCGACCCCGCGTCGGGGCTGAGCATCTACTTCGGAGCCGACGACAACCTCGACAGCGGCGAGCACGACTCGTCATCGGTCATCCACGACGGCCCGAGCGATGGCGGTGCTGGTGTCGTCGCGATCGACCCGGCGTCGATCAACGCATGGCTCTCTGCGCTGGCCGCTGGCGACACGCCGTACCTGTTGACCCACCCGGTTCCGATCGGTGCCGGAATCGGCTCGTGCGCCGACGGCATCTGCGAATCGCTGCAGACGCAACGACAGCTTGCGTCGAAAGGTGGTAGCTCGGCGCCCGCGACCGACGTGGCGAACTACGACGGCCACGCGTGGGACCCCGAGACATGCGGTGGCCCATCCGACACCGAGGCCGATTGTGGTCCGGGAGGCATCGCCGCCTGGCACGATCAGTACCCCTCGCGCTACGTCGAGCCCGGCGTGCAGATCTACGAGGATCCTGATCCCCAGGGGTCGCCGATCGGCCCGTACCCGCTGCCCGCGATCGCAGTGACCTCGTGTGGCATCTTCATCGGCGGCGGGCCGGTTCAGCTCCCAGCCTCGCCGCTCACCAACAGCGCCGGGCAGCTGGCGATCAAGACCGGTTGCTGAGCACGCTTGCACGTCGGGCGCTCTCGAGCGCCGTTGTGGCCCTGCTCGTCGCGGCTTCGCTCGCCGCGCTCCCCATCGGCCAAGGCGCTGCGCTGGCCGGGGCCGGTTGCGACTGGCCGATGTACGGCCACGACCTCGGTCACTCCTTCGCCGCCCAGCCGGGCTGCACGACCCTGAGCCCGGCCAACGCGAGCACGCTCGCTCCAGCGTGGATCTTCCCGACGCCCGAGCCCGTCACCGCTTCGCCAACCGTCGTCGACGGGACGGTGTACGTCGGCGATTGGGGCGGCACGTTCTACGCCGTGCCGAGCGTGCTGGCTCCGGGCGCGCTCGTCCCGACACCGCGGTGGACCTTCACAGTCGACGACACCGACGGCAACGCGTTCGGGCGCATCACCTCGACAGCGGCAGTCGCGACCGTGGGGGGCCGGCAGGTCGTCGTCTTCGGCGGCGGCGCCACGCTCTACGCCCTCGACGCCGCCACCGGATCCGTGCTCGGGCGATCCTGTCTCGACCCTCGCTCTGACCCTGCGGTGCGCTGTCACAGCTCAGAGGGCCAGATCGAGATCGAGTCGTCGCCAGCTGTCGTGATGAGGCCCGACGGCCAGTCAGCGCAGGTCCTCGTCGGCTTCGACCTGCACAATGACCAGGACGTGGGCCGCAGCGGGCTGGTCTCGCTCGAGCTCGGCGCCGATGGGTCGCTCACACCGACATGGAAGCTCGACCCCGAAACAGGTCAGGTCCTCACCGGGCCTGACCTCTTGACTGCAGGCTCGGGGACAGGCACCGGGTGCGCAGGCATCTGGTCGTCGCCCGCTGTCGACGTCGAGCGCGGCCTCGTCTTCTTCGGCACTTCGTCGTGTTCGGTCGATGGGGTGACCTCGGGGGAGTCGGGCTGGGCCGCTGATCTCGCGACGGGCGCGCGCAAGTGGCAGTTCCTCCCACCGCGGGCATCGACGCGCCTCGACGACGACTTCGGCGCATCGCCGAACCTGTTGCCCGGCGGCATGGTCGGCTTCGGGAGCAAGGACGGTTGGTACTACGCCGTGCGCGAGGTGCCTGCTCACGAAGGCGAGGCTGAGCTCGTGTGGGCATCACACGCCGGCGAGTCGGGCCACGTCGAGACCGACTTCGCCGTCGGCGGGATCATCGGGACGCCGGCAGTGGGACTCGTGAACGGCGCGCCGGCGATCTTCGCGACGACAGGCATCTCGACGCCGATCGCAGCGCCCATCGACGACGGCTTCACGCTCGACGCGACGCTCCTCGACGACCCGGGGCGGCTGCTGTCGCTCACCGCCATCAATGCGGCGGACGGCTCCGTGCTGTGGCGCAGCGCGCTCCCGCGCCAGTCGTACGGGGCGCCCTCCTATGCCAACGGCGTCGTCCTCGTGCCTTCGACCTTCTCGTTGTCGTTGCTCTCGTTGCGCGCCGATGACGGGTTGCCGTTGTCGATGCTGGCGACCTTGGGCGCGCCGTCGTCGTCGCCGGTCGCGATCGGCGACAGCGTGTACCTCGGAGTGGGGACCAGCCAGAGCGACCTCGAGTTCAAGGCCTTCGGCGGGGACGCGTTGAAATCGCTGCTCGGAGCATCGCCGTTGTCGCCGCTCTCGGGCGTCTACCGCTTCTCGGTGCTGCTCCCCGGCGGCTGATACCTGACGGCGACGTCAGGGTATGGTGACGCCGTGAGCGAGCAGACGTTGTACTTCGACGACGTGAACGAGGGCGACAGCGCCCCCGTCGTGAGCCATGAGCTCACCCGCACCGATCTGGTCGTCTACGCCGGCGCCTCGGGCGACTTCAACCCGATGCACACCGACGAGGCGAAGGCCAAGGAGGCCGGTCTGCCGAGCGTGTTCGGTCACGGCATGTTCTCCATGGGCCTGCTCGGCCGTGCGATCAGCGACTGGGTCGGCGTCGGCAACCTGCGCACGTTCAAGGTGCGCTTCACGAAACAGACGTGGCCTGGCGAGGTGCTCACCTCGAAGGTCGTCGTCACTGCGAAGCGCGAGGACGAAGGCGGCTCGCTCGTCGATCTCGACGTCGAGTTGGCCAACGAGTCCGGCGAGATCAAGGTCGCCGGCACCGCGAGCGCGGCGCTGCCGTCCCGCTGACTGGCATCAGCCGGCGAGCAGCTTTGCCAGGCGCTCGGACGCCTCGATGCACTCCTCGACGAGTGCGTAGACGACGTCTTTGACCGGGCGCACCTTGTGCGCCTGACCGATCACCTGGCCTGCCGGGTTGAAGTTCACGTCCTTGGCTTGTTCCGGGTAGCGGTTGCCTCGCTGCACCGCGTTCGACGTCACCATGAACTGCAACGGCATGCCGAGCGGCTTTGGGTTCGCCGGGTCTTCCCACGCGTCGGTCCAGTCGTTGCGGACCATCCGGCACGGCTTGCCTGTCCACGCGCGGCTGCGCACCGTGTCGCGAGTGGTCGCCGCCAGGTAGGTCTCCATCTGCCCTGGCGGGATGTCGGCCTCGTCGACGGTCAGCCAGAGCGTGCCGGTCCACACCCCTTGCGCGCCCATGGCGAGCGCTGCAGCGACTTGACGCCCGTTGCCGATGCCGCCGGCGGCGAGCACCGGGGTCGGCGCGACGGCGTCGATCACCTCGGGCCACAGCACGGTCGACGCGACGTCACCGGTGTGCCCGCCCCCCTCCGTGCCTTGGGCGATGATGATGTCGACGCCTGCCTCCTGGTGGTGCAACGCCTGCTTGGGTGCACCGCACAGGGCGGCCACGAGTCGCCCCGAGGCGTGGATCTCCTCGATGATCTCCTCTGGGGGCGTCCCGAGGGCGTTCGCGATGAGCTTCACCTTGGGGTGTGACAACGCACAGTCGATCTGGGGGCGCGCTGTCACCTCGGTCCACCCGAGAAGCTCCTGCATCTTGTCCTCTTCGGCGATCTCGGGCACCCCGTGGTCGGCAAGGAGCTTCTCGACGAAGTCGCGGTGCTCCTGGGGGATCATCGCTTTGAGGTCCTGTTCGAGCTTGTCGGCGTCGTCGATGCCCATGCCCTCGTACTTGCCGGGGATGACGATGTCGACGCCGTATGGCTTGTCGCCGATGTGCTCGTCGATCCATGCCAGCTCGACCTCGAGCTGCTCGGGTGTGAAGCCGACCGCGCCCAGCACGCCGAGGCCTCCGGCCTTGGACACCGCGACGACGACGTCGCGGCAGTGGGTGAACGCGAAGATCGGGAACTCCATCCCCAACCGCTTGGCGATCTCGGTCTGCACCGGTCCCCCTAGATTTCGAGCTTCATCGGCATCGACTTGATGCCGTTGATGAAATCACTGCGGAGCCGCTGCGGCTCGGCGGCGAGCACCGGGTTCGGGTAGCGCCGCAGGAACTCTCGCATCATGCACCTGATCTCCAAGCGAGCGAGGTTCGCGCCGAGGCAGAAGTGCACGCCGCCGCCCCCGAACGTCGTGTGGTCGTTCGGCGTGCGGCGGATGTCGAAAGTGTGCGCGTCGGGGAAGACCTCCTCGTCGCGGTTCGCGGAGGCGTAGTAGGTGACGACCTTCTCACCGGCCTTGATGGGCACCCCCCGCACGAAGGTGTCCTTCGTCGCCGTCCGGCGGAAGTTGTGGATCGAAGCACCCCATCTGAGCATCTCCTCGACAGCGGTGTCCCAGAGGGCTTCGTCGTCGATGTTGGCGACGAGCTCGTTTCTGGCATCCGGATGATCGATGACCGCGAGCATGGCGTGGGCGATCAGGTTGCGGGTGGTTTCGTTCCCGGCGACGACGAGCAGCACGAAGAAGAGGTTGAGCTCCTCAGGGGTGAGCCGATCGCCGTCGATCTCGGCGCCCACGAGGATCGACATGATGTCCTCGCGCGGGTTGGCTCGACGGTCGGCTGCGATCGCGTCGCAGATGCCGTAGAGCTCGGCTGCCGCGACCTGCGCTCCGCTGTCGGTGGTGGCGAAATCGGGATCCTGGCCGCCGACGAGCTGGTTGGCCAGCGCCGTCGCCCTGTGCCGGTCGTGCTCGGCGATGCCGATCATCTCGCAGATTGCTTGCATCGGGAGCTCCGCCGCGATGTCCATCGTGAACTCGATCTGCTCACGGCCCTCGACCGCTTCCACGATCTTTGTCGCCCTCAGCGCGATCGAGTCGATGAGCATGGTGATCATCCGAGGCGTGAAGCCTGCCGAGACGAGCCGGCGGTAGCGGTTGTGCTTCGGCGGATCCATCTGCAGCAACGTCATACGATGGAACTCGAGCGCGATCGGATCCTGGTCGAGGATGAACGCGGACCCCACCTCGGTCGAGAACGTCTCAGCATCGCGGCTGATGGCCTTGACGTCAGCGTGCTTGGTGATCGCCCAGAAGCCATCCGCGCCTGGGTGCTCGTGCCAATAGACCGGCGCCTCTCGCCGCAAGCGGTCGAACTGGTCGTGAGGCACGCCCCTGGCCCAGGTGTCCTCGAGCAGGTCGATCCCCTCGATGGAGGTGCGCGGTGCGAGATCGGTCATATGCAGCTTCTTTCAGGGTCGATTCTGTCCTCGCGGTCTCGGCCGATTTCGGCCTCGCCCATCGCCGCCCCTGCGGCGGCGGCTCGATCAGGTCTGTCCTCGCGGTCTCGGCCGATTTCGGCCTCGCCCATCGCCGCCCCTGCGGCGGCGGCTCGATCAGGGTCGATGACGGCGCGCATCCCGGCGACGACGATGTCGTCGGTGATGGCTGCTGGGTCGACGCGGTGCTGCATGGCCATGCCAAGCAGGAGCGCGATGGTGTGCGCTGCGACGTGGTCGGGGTGGCGCAGGCCTCCGAGGCCCTCGTCGCGGGCCCAGAGGTCGATCGCTCCCGCGAGGCGGAGGCGGTAGTCGGCGTAGCGCTCGGCGAGCTTGTGCGCGAAGGCGATGTCGCGTGCGCCGTGGAGGAAGAGCTCGAACTCGAGCAGCAGCCACGAGTCACCGTGCTCGGCCGGCGGCGAGCTGAAGCTGCGCCACACCGACAACAGCCGACCGTCGAGGTCGTGGGCGAGCTCGACTCGGCTCTCGATGCGCGTTGCCGACTCGTCGAGCCATGCCTCGACGAGCGCGAGGAGCAGACCGTCCTTGCCGCCGAAGTGTGCGTAGAGGGCGCCTGTCGTGCGCCCGGCTGCGTCCGCCACGGCCTCCGCGGAGACAGCATGGAAGCCCTTCGCCGCGAAGAGCTCGGCAGCAGCAGCGATGAGCCGAGCCCTCGTGTCGGCTTTTCGCTCCTCCTGTCGCGACATGGGAGAAGTTATATCGGATGTCATACATAAGTTGCAACCGGAGCGGCCGAGCGTCAGGACAGCTGTGTCATGCTCGGCCCCGTGGCGATCCATTACGAGCCGGGCGCCGACCACGTGTTGCGCATCACCATCGACCGGCCCGAGACGAGGAACGCTCTCGACCTGCACCACTTCCGCGACCTCGCCCGCGCCTGGCGCGACTTCCGCGACGACGACGAGCTATGGGTCGCGATCATCACGGGCGTCCCTGGCGCGTTCATGTCCGGGGCCGATCTGAAGACCTACATCCCACAGCTCACCGAGCTCGCGAAGCAGATCGGTAACGGCGCGGTGACCGAGATCGACGGCTGCCGGCTGAGCGACGGCACCGAGGCGGTTTTGCGCAACGTGAGGCTCTACAAGCCGATCATCGCCGCGGTCGACGGGCCGTGCGTCGCCGGCGGCATGGAGATGCTCGGCGGGGTCGACATCCGCATCGCGACACCGACGGCGAGCTTCGGCGTCATGGAGCCCAAGCGCGGGCTCTTCGCCGGTGGCGGCACCACCGTGCGGCTTCCGCGCCAGATCGCGTACCCGGCTGCGATGGAGCTGTTGCTCACGGCAGAGGCTTTCCCCGCCGCGCGTGCCATGGAGATGGGGCTGCTCAACGAGATCGTCGACGCGCCCGAGCTGTTGCCCCGGGCCGAGGAGTGGGCGCGACGCATCCTCGCCAACGGACCCCTCGCCGTACGAGCGACGAAGGAGAGCGTGGTGCGGGGGCTCGCCGTGACGATGAGAGATGCGTACAAGATCGAGAGCGAGCTGTCGACGGTCGTGTTCGGATCCGATGACGCCAAGGAGGGGCCGAAGGCGTTCGTCGAGAAGCGAGATCCGAGCTGGACCAACCGCTAGCGATGCCCGCGTCACGGACCGCGCACGTCGACTCGCGTTCGCCGTGCGTCATCGGTGTCGCGCAGGCCGTCTCGCGACCTGCTGATGGCTCAGCGCCCGAGCCGCTCGACTCCTGGGAGCGCGTGGTGCGCGCAGCGGTGGCCGACACTGCGGCCACGGGCGACGTGCTCGCGGCTGTGCGCTCGCTGCAGGTCGTCTACTGCCAGTCGTGGCCATACGACGACCCGGCTGGCCGCCTCGCGGGGCGCCTCGGGATCGAGCCGCCCCATCTCTTCTACTCGGGCATCGGTGGCACGACGCCACAGCTGCTCGTCAGCGACGCAGCCGAGGCGATCGTGCGCGGCGACCTCGACGTCGCTGTCGTGTGCGGCGCCGAGGCGCTCGACACCGTGCGGCGCCTTAAGAAGCGCGGTGAGCATCCGAACTGGTCGCACCGCGACCTCGAACGCAAGCCCTTCCCCTTCGAGGCGCCGTTCCACCCGGCTGAGGTCGCCCACAACGTGTTCCAGGCGTACTCGACCTTCGCGCTCTGGGATGTCGCTCGCCGCGCGCACCTCGGGATGACCCCCGGCGAGCACGTCGGTCGGATCGGCGAGCTCCTCGCTCCCATGACCACGGTCGCGGCTGCCAACCCGCTCGCTTGGTTCCCCATCGAGCGCTCGGCCCGCGAGCTGATCACGCCGAGCGCAGAGAACCGCCTCGTCGCCTTCCCGTACACCAAGTACGTGATCTCGGTCATGGACGTCGACCTCGCCGGCGCGGTGATCCTCGCATCACACGCTGCGGCAGAGAGCCTCGGTGTTCCCCCGTCGCAGCGCGTCTACCTCCGAGGCTGGTGCTACGGGACCGACCCGGTCTACGTCGCCGAGCACGATCCGCTCTGGGCCTCACCGGCGATGTCGGCTGCATCGGCAGAAGCCTTGCGCGCTGCCTGCGTCGGCATCGACGACGTCGCGCACCTCGACCTCTACTCCTGCTTCCCTTCATCTGTCGCGTTCGCGATGGATGCGCTCGGGCTGCAACACGACGACCGGCGGGCGCCGTTCACCGTGACCGGCGGCCTGCCCTTCTTCGGTGGCGCGGGGAGCGACTACCTCACCCACTCCATCGCCACGATGGTGGAGGTGCTGCGCGCAGATCCCGGAACTCTCGGCTTGTGCTCGGGCGTTGGCATGCACATGACGAAGCACGCGTTCGGCGTCTATTCGACCGAGCCGGGCTCGTCCGCACCGCGTCCCAAGGCACGGCTCGCTGCCGGTGGCGCGCAACGCGTCATCGCAGAAACCCACGAAGGCGTGGTGAGCATCGCGACCTACACGGTGCACCACGGTCGCGACGGAGAGCCGACCGACGCGCTGTTGGTGTGCGACATCGACAGCGCGACGCGTTGTTACGCCCGCTCGGGCGACGTCGCGCTCTGCCGGGCGATGGAGGCCGAGGAGTGGGTCGGGCGGAGGGTCCGGCTCGTCCCCGGGCCGGGCGCAACGAACGTCGTGCGTCACTAGCCTCGGCCGCCATGGAACGCGACGCGTACGCCCCGGGGACCCCGTCGTGGGTCGACATCGCCAGCATCGACCTGGAGGCCACGCACGCCTTCTACCCCGCGCTCTTCGGGTGGGAGCGACAAGACGCCGGGTCGCTCGAAGAGACGGGCGGCTACGGCTTCTACCTCCAGCGTGGCAAGCGCGTCGCCGGGTACGGCCCCGCAAACGCCCCCGGTGTTTGGTGGACGACGTACATGACGGTCGACGACGCTTCGGCCACGGCCGGCATGGTCGAGCTCAATGGCGGGACCACGCTCGCCGCCCCGATGCAGGTCATGGACGCTGGCACCATGGCGGTGTTCTCCGATCCCACCGGCGCTGCGTTCGCGGTGTGGCAGCCCGGTCAGAGCCACGGTGCGCAGATCGTCAACGAACCTGGCGCCTTCTCCTGGGCCGAGCTCATGACTCGCGATCTCCCCGCGGCCCTCGCCTTCTATCAGGCGGTGTTCGGCTGGACAGAGGAGAACGGGCCGGAGGCGCCCTACAAGGAGCTGGCCGTCGACGGCGTGGTCGTCGCCGCAGCCCAGGCCATCGGCGCTGACATGCCGGCCGAGGTCCCGCCCCACTGGAACGTCTACTTCGGTGTCCACGACGTCGACCGTGCCGCGGCGCAGGCGGCAGACCTCGGCGGCACCGTACGCGTCGAGCCCTTCGACATCCCTGACGTCGGTCGAATCGCCGTGCTCGGCGGCCCCCACGACGAGGGCTTCAGCATCTTCGGCTTCTGATTCGCAGCGTCTTCGCCCGCGCGTCTGTGCTGGTCGCACAGATCGGTGGTCTGGAGCTGACGCACGTGTCAGCATCTGCTGATGGTGCACGAGGTCCTCGGGACGGTTGTCGGGCGGTGGTACGTGACGCTGTTCGGCGCGACGTTCCTCTGGTGCGCGCTGCGCCAGCTGGGTTGGCGCAAGACGCTCACGTACTTCGTCGTCGCGCTCATCGTCGGCGGCATCGCGGAGAACGCTTCGGTGCATCTCGGCGTGCCCTACACGAGGTACGCGTTCAACGACTCGCTGCGCGGCGACGAGCTCTTCCTCGGCGACGTGCCACTCATGGTTCCGCTCAGCTACACGTTCATGGCCTACTTCGCGTTCGCTGGCGGGCGGCTGCTCGCTTCCGGCCCGTTTCGCACCCGAGCTCTACGCCCGTGGCACGAGTGGCTGATCGCCCTGATGCTCGCCGTTTGGGCCTTGTGGGTGCTCGACCCGATCTCGCGCCTCGGCCAGCATTTCTACTTGGGCGAGCTGTTCGCCTACGCGGGGCCTGGGTTCTGGTTCGGGTTGCCGACCGGGAGCCAGCTCGGTTTCGCCTGCACAGCAGCTGTGCTCCTCGCGGTGCTCTTCCGGCTCGATCGCGCAGCCCCGAGCCTGGATGTGCGCGGGTTTCGCGACCACCCGCACTCGATCGCGCTCATCACCTATCACGGCCAAGTGTTCCACCTCGCCGGCGTCGGCTTCTGGCTCGGATCCCAGGGTGTGCCGGCGGGCAACACGATCGCTGGCGCAGCGGTGCTGATGTGGGTGCCAGCTGCAGCGCTCACCGCGGTGCAGTGGAGCCGGCTACGGCTCGAACGCGATAGGCAGAGAACCGATGCCGCGCACGAACCTGCTCTCGAGCCGCTCGACGCTTCCCGCTAGCTCGTACGCGGGCCAGCGGCGCAGCAGCTCCTCGAAGACGATGCGCGTCTCCATGCGGGCGAGGCCAGCACCCATGCAGTAGTGCTCGGCGTAGCCGAACGAGAGGTGAGGGTTCGGGTCGCGCTTCACGTCGAGACGATCGGCCGTCGGCCCGAAGGCAGCCTCGTCGCGGTTCGCGGCGCTGTAGAGCATGACCACGTACTCGCCCTCCCTGATGCCCCTTCCACCGATCTCGACGTCGCTCGTCGCGGTGCGACAGAAGCTCATGATCGGGGCCTCCCATCGCAGGAGCTCCTCGACGGCCGTTGGCAGGAGACTCGCGTCGCTCGCGAGCAGGCTGCGCTGCTCCGGGTGCTCCACCAGTGCCACCATCGCGTTCGCGATGAGCGTGCGCGTGGTCTCGTTGCCTGCGACGAGCAACGACATG
Organism: Acidimicrobiales bacterium; assembly: GCA_051000215.1. Lineage (GTDB taxonomy): Bacteria > Actinomycetota > Acidimicrobiia > Acidimicrobiales > JACDCH01 > JBPCON01. The sequence goes on along the minus strand of JBPCON010000039.1, from coordinate 15,329 downwards.
CAGAACATGTTGACGTCTTCCTCCGACAGCGCTTCGCCGTCGACCCGACCGTTGATGAGGACTGAGATCAGGTCGTCGCGCGGCGTGATCCGACGGTCGGACACGATCTCGGCGATGTAGAGGAAGAACTCACCGGCCAGAGCGAGGCTCTCGTCGGTGTAGTCGCTTGCTGCCTGGATGATCGCGTCCGACCACCGGCGGAACATGGCGAAGTCGCTCCGAGGGACGCCGAGCAGCTCGCCGATCACCAGCAAGGGGAACGGCGCGGCGAGCGCGTCCACCACCTCGATGGGCGCAGACGTGTCGAGCCCGTCGAGCAGCTCGTTGGCCAGCGCGCGGATGCGAGGCTCGAGATCGCCGATCCTGCGCACGGTGAGGCTCGGAGAGAGAAGCTTGCGGTGCTTTTGATGGCGCGGCGGGTCGAGGTAGATGATCGAATCTGTGCTGAGCACCGGCCGTGTGAGATCGGTGAGGAGCACGCCCTTGCCCGAGCAGAACCGCTCGGGATGCTTCGACACCTCGAGCACATCGGCGTGGCGGCTCAGCGCCCAGAACGTCCCTTCCTCGCCTTCGAAGCGGTGCACGGGATCCTCGGCGCGCAGCCGGGCATAGCTGGGGTACGGGTCGTTCGCGTAGAACGCTGGGTCGTCGAGCGCTGCGATGGCGTCGTTCACGGGAAGGGCACTCCGAACTCGTCGCGATGGGCAACCTCAGCGACGGGACGCCGTCGGGGAGGTCCGAGAGGACGGGCCGCTCGTCCGATTGGCACGATCGCCATCGGCTCGACAGATGCGGGCAAACCAACGACGGCGCGAAGCCGGTCGGCAACCAGCGTCGTGAGCGTCGTCAAGGCCGAGCCGTAGCCGAGCGCTCCCGCCGCGAGGAGCAGGTTCTGCACGCACGGGTAGATCGAGGCTGCCAACGTGCTCGGGTGGGCTCCGGCCTCGTGGTCAGCGCCGACGAGGATGAGCACTGGCGCGCCGCCGAAGCCTTCAGCCACCGACGTATCGACATCGTCGATGGTGCGCTGATCGAGGTGTGGGACGGCGTACGCGCGCGCCCCACCGCTCCACAGCTCCCTCGCGATGTCGCAGACGGCGCGCCGCGCAGCGGCATCGGTGATCACGACGAAAACCCACGGCTGCATGTTCTCGGCGCTCGGCGCGTGCGTGGCTGCGGTGAGGATGCGATCGATGTGCTCGTCAGGCACCGGATCGGGTGCGAACCGACGGCACGCTCGCTGGCGCAGCGCCACGTCGAAGAAGGGCACTTTCCCCGGCGAAGCTGACATGGCAGTCCTAGGTTGGCACGCATCGCCAGCCGCATGCACCACTCGAGCGCTGGCTAGGTTGCCGGCATGGTCACTGACGCTGCGCTCGCCGACGAGCTGGTCGGCACCATTCGCGATTGGGTGCGCAAGGAAGTCATCCCCAACGCGTCACGGTTCGAGCACGCGGACGCGTACCCGGAGGCTTGGGTCGAGCAGATGAAGGCGTTCGGGTTGTTCGGGTCCCGCATCCCTGAGGAGCACGGCGGGCTCGGCCTCGACACCATCACGTACGCGCGCCTCATGGAGGAGCTGTCGTACGGCTGGATGTCGCTTGCAGGCGTGCTGAACACCCACACCATCGGAGCGACGCTGATCGAGCGGTTCGCCACTCCAGAGCAACAGGCGCGTTGGCTGCCGGCGATGGCGACGGGGGAGTGCCGCGGCGCGTTCTCGCTCTCGGAGCCCGATGCTGGCTCGGACACACAGGCCATTCGATGCAAGGCAGTTCCCGACGGTGACGAGTACGTGCTCAACGGCACGAAGATGTGGGTCACGAACGGTGAGCGCGCCGGCATCGTCGCCCTGGCGGCGAAGACGCCGGAGGGCATCACCTGCTTCATCGTGGAGAAGGAGCCTGGCCCCTCCTCGGGCGGCATCAAGGTCAGCCGAACCATCGACAAGCTCGGTTACAAGGGCATCGAGACCGTCGAGATGACCTACGTGGATCACCGCGTGCCGGCATCCGCGGTCTTGGGTGGGGCTGACGGTCTGGGGAAGGGCTTGCAGCAGATCCTCGGCTCGCTCGAGCTCGGACGCATCAACATCGCAGCGCGCGCACTCGGCGTGGCCCGCGCCGCGCTCGACGCCTCGATGAAGTACGCGCAGGAGCGCGAGACGTTCGGCGTGCCGATCGCGAAGCACCAGGCGATCCAGTTCAAGCTCGCGGACATGGCGACGAAGGTCGAGGCTTCTCGGCTACTGGTGCGCTCCGCCGCGGAGAAGTTCGAGGCCGGCGAGCGAGCGGACGTCGAGGCCGGCATGGCAAAGCTGTTCTGCTCCGAGACTGCGTTCGAGGTTGCGACGGAGGCGATGCGCATCCACGGCGGCTACGGCTACACGAAGGAGTTCCCCGTCGAGCGCTACTACCGCGACGCCCCGCTCATGATCATCGGCGAAGGCACGAACGAGATCCAACGAATCGTGATCGCGCGGGGCCTCATGGCTCGCTGGGCTGCGGCGAACCCGTGAGCTTCATCCCGCAGGCGGCGTGCAGTACTCGAAATGTTGGATCTCGACCATGAGCGGCAGGCGGTAGCGCACGTAGAAGCTGTGGAGCTTCAAGACGTCGTAGTGGTTCTCGACCTCTGGGGCGATGGCGTCGACCTCCGAATCCTCGGCAGCCTTGGCCGCGACCCGGGCCCAGAGCTCGTCGAACTCGCCGACGGAACCGACCGACAGGCCGAAGTGGTCGAGCCGGGGGCACGCCATCGGCTCGTCCTCCGCGATGAGGAAGACGAACTGCTCATCGCTGTGCACCCGCAGCACCAACCGGTGGCGGTCCTCGGTGAGGATGTCGTACTCCTGCCACCCGAAGACGTCGCCGTAGAACGTCGTGAGAGCAGCTCGACCGCCCGCGTCGAGCGCATCGGCGGGCACCGACATCGCGACGTGGTTCAAGCGCGGTGACCGACCGGTCACGACCGCGCTCCCGGGGCGACGAGGACCTTCGCCGCGATCTGCCCTGACGCCAACGCTTCCATCGCCGCGAGCGCGCCGGCCAGCGGGACATCGTCTGGTTCGGCGAGGAAGGCGGTCGGGAAGCCGTCGGAAGCCAGCATCTCGAGGGCGCGCTCGAACCCGTCGGCGTCGTAGCAGAACGCGCCGGTGATCGAGAGCTCGTTGAGCAGGATGCGGTTCGGGTCGAACCGCGGTCTCGCCATGCCAGCACCAACGAGCACCAGGCGGCCGGTGCGCCCGAGCTGCGACAAAGCGGCCTCCATCGCAGCGCCGACGCCCGAGCACTCGAACGCGACATCGAACGGTTCGGGAACGACGGTCCCCGGGTCGAACGGGCCGGGGTCGAGGAGCGCTTCGGGCCCGACAACTGTTGCCGCACCGAGCTGGCGGGCCAAGGCCTGGCGGACCGGGGCTGGTTCGGAGACCGTGATGTCGTCGACGCCGGTGGCGCGGAGCGCGGCGATCGTGAGGGCACCGATCGGGCCGGCGCCCGTGACGAGCACGCGCTCGCCGGCAACGACGCCCGAGTTGGTGATGCCATGCAACGCAACTGCGAGCGGCTCGGTGAGCGCGGCCTCTCGCAGCGACAAGCCCTCGGGCAGGCGCAAGAGCTCGCGCTCGTCGACCTTGACGAAACTCGCGAACGCACCCTGCCACTCGCCGCCGACGCCGGGCGTGTCGCGTTCGCTGCACAGCGACGGCTTGGCGGCTCGGCACATGGCGCACCTTCCGCACCGCGCGCTCGGCCCCCCGACGACGTGCTGGCCGACGGACCAACGCGTGACCTCCGCGCCCACTGCTGCGACCACGCCGGACCACTCGTGGCCACCGATCGAGCCCGGCTGCCCCCAGCCGTCGAGCACGGTGTGCAGGTCGCTCCCGCACACGCCGCAGTGGCTGACCTCTACGAGCACGTCGGTGGGGCCGACGGCTGGCACAGGAACGTCTTCGACATCGAGGCGGCCCTTTCCCTGCAGCACCGCGGCCCGCATCATCGTCGGGAGCGCGCTCACGCTGGAGCCTGCTCGGCGTCGATCAGCTCGGGGCGGAACTCCGGGTGCGCGCTCAGCCAGGCCGATGCCCGTCGCATCGAAGCCTCGTTCTGGTTGTTGATGAACCGGTAGATCGGTCCCTCGAACCATCGCCACGGCGCCTTCGTCAGGTGGTAGCGCTCCTCGAAGGAGAACATGGTGCTGTTGGGCCCCAACCGCTCGAGGCCGACCCTGCCGGTCTGATCGTTGCCAGCGTCGCGAGAAAGCATCGTGAACGTGTAGCCCTTGGCGTGCTGAACATCCGTCACCAGCTCGAGCGCCGAGCCCTTGCGCCCCATTGGCATCTTGTAGATCACCCGCCGCAGGAGGCCGTTGCCGTCGACGTCGCCGGGATGCACCACCTCCACCTCGAGCACCATCGGCGCGTAGTCCGTCCAGTGGTCGTAGTCCTGGAAGAGCGCCCACAGTCGCTCGGGTGAGTGCGGCATCTCCAACGTGTAGCGGTGCTCTCGCATCGTCCTCCCGTGCGGTCGCACGCACGATACCTGACACGCGTGTCAGGATGCCGGTGATGGCGCTCGGCGCGGCTCACCACGCGAGGACGAAGCCCGAGCACCCGGCGCTCGTGCTCGGCGATGCGACGAGGACGTATGGCGCTCTGGCCGGGCGGTGTGCACGGTTGGCAGCCGCGCTGCGCGGCCTTGGTGTGCCGAGCGATGGCTCCGGCGCTGTCGCGGCGATGCTCCCCAACGGCTTCGAGTTCTTCGAGGTCGCGCTCGGCGCCTGTCGAGCCGAGGCGCGCTTCCTCCCCGTGAACTGGCACCTCAAGGCCGATGAGCTCGCGTACTTGCTCACCGACTCTGGCGCGCACGTGCTGGTTGCGCACGCGAGTTTGCGCGAACTGGCCATCGCGGGGGTCGATCGAGCCGAGGTGGCCACCCGCTTGCTCATCGTGGGAGACGAGGACACAGACGGTGACTACGAGGGAGCGATCGCCGGCTCAGAGCCGCTCGTGGGTGACGGTTTCATCTCGCCGGCGTTCATCTTCTACACCTCTGGTACCACTGGGCGGCCGAAAGGCGTCGTGCATGGTGGGCTCACACCGGAGCGCCTCGGGCTCGCGCAACAGGGGTTGGTCGCGCTCTGGGGGTTCACGGAAGCCGACGTGCACCTCCTCGCCGGTCCTGCGTACCACGCCGGTCCTGGCGGCTATGCGTTCACGACGCTGTTCGCCGGCGGGACCGTGGTGATCATGCCGGCATGGGACGCCGAGGCCGCGCTCGCTGCGATCGAGCGGTGGAGGGTGACCTCGTCGTTTCTCACTCCTGCGCACTTCATCCGCTTGCTCGAGCTGCCGAGGGCGCGCCTCGAGGCCGCCGACACCGCGAGCTTGCGCCTGGTCATCCATGCGGGTGCGCCGTGCCCGCTGCCGGTGAAGCACCGCATCGTCGAGGCCCTCCCCGACACCGAGGTCTGGGAGATGTACGGCGCATCGGAAGGCGGCGCGACGCGGGTCTCATCCCAGGACTGGCTGGCACGGCCGGGCACGGTCGGGCTGCCATGGCCCGGCGTCGAGATCCGCATCCTCGACGAGGCCGGCGATCCGGTACCAGCGGGCGTCGACGGCATCATCCACATCAGGCCCCCTGCCGGCGCCACGTTCCGCTACCACCACGACGACGCCAAGACCGATGCAGCGTGGCGCGATGGCGCGTTCACCGTCGGCGACGTCGGGCACCTCGACGCCGACGGTTACCTGTACATCACCGACCGGGTCTCTGACATGGTGATCCGCGACGGCGTCAACGTGTACCCGCGCGAGATCGAGGACGTCTTGCACTCGCATCCTGCAGTCGTCGACTGTGCCGTCTACGGGGTGCCAGACGAGCGCCACGGCGAGATCCTGGTTGCCATGGTCGAGCCGAGGCGCGACGTCTCCGCGGAGGAGCTGGCTGCGCACGTCCGCGCAAACCTCGCCGACTTCAAATGCCCGCAGCGTTGGACCCTCGTCGACGCGCTGCCGCGCGACCCCAACGGAAAGGTCGTCAAGCGTCGTCTCCGCGAGCTCGCGTGAGCTGGCGGGGTGTCCGGGCGCCGAACAGGGCCGCGTAGGTGACCTCAGCGATGGTGTCGAGGATCGCGTCGTCGCTCGCGCGCACCTGGCCCGACATCGCGTAGTAGTGGAAGCGCTCGATCATGGCGACGATCGCCAAACCGGCCGCTGTCGGGTCGATCCCTCGCGCCGGGCTCGCGGCGACGCGCTCCGCGATGGCCGCAGCGAACCCGCCGAGCATCTCGGTGCCGAGGGTGCCGAGCTCCGACGTGTCGATCTCGGCTTCTGTCCACGCCTTGATGACCGGCGCGTACCTGCCGTGGATGTCGGTGAAGGCGGCGAGCCATGCCCGCAGCGCTTCGTAGCCGGCCGCGTCGGCCGTGAGCGGGCCGAGACCGTCGACGAGGTGGGCGATCTCCTCCGACACGTCGAGGGTGAGCGAGCGGAAGAGGTCTTCCTTGTTGGCGAAGTAGAGGTAGAAGGTGCCGTGCGAGGTCTTGGCCACCTTGACGATGTCGTCGACGCGGGCGGGGTGGTACCCGCGTTGCGCGAAGACTTCGAGTCCGGCGTCGAGGAGATTGCGCACGGTGTGTTGCCCGCGGGCGCGCAGCTCGCGACCCTCGGCGGGCGCGCCGGCTCGGCCAGGTGCTCGGCGCGGCCCCGACATTGCGTCAGCGCGCTGGTCGGACGGCGCGGCTCGGGGCATCGCCCGACACCGTACCGGGGGTGACGTCGGCGTCAGGGAACGTAGTGTCGAGCCGTGGCCGCCCGTTCGACGCCTGCGCCCGGGCAGGCGCAGCTCCCCGCGCCCGATGCGGCAGCGCTGCTGCGGCGCAACGGCACAGACCCCGCCACAGCGAACGCTGCGGCCATCCGCTTCGAGGATCGCACCTGGACGCACGGCGAGTACCTGCGCGAGTCGCAGCGATGGGCGAACCTGCTCCTCGATCGTGTCGCGCCGACGCCCGACGGGGGCCGCCACGTCGGCGTGCTGCTCGACAACGTGCCCGAGTACCTCTTCGCGCTGGGGGGCGCAGCCCTCTCCGGGGCGACGGTGGTGGGGCTCAACCACACCCGCCGCGACGAGCACCTCTGGCGCGACATCGACCACACCCACGTCGGGTTGGTGATCACCGAGGACCGCCACTTGGCGCTGCTCGACTCCATCGCCGCCCGGCTACCGGGCGTGGTCGTCACTGGCACCGAGCTCGAACGGGCGCTGCGCGACGCGGGGAGTACCGATCCCGGCGTCGAGCCGGGCCCCGAGGCGCGCCTGGCCCTCATCTTCACCTCCGGAACCTCCTCTGCGCCCAAGGCCGTCATCTGCACCCAACGACGCATCCTGCAGACCGGGGTCCGCATGGCGGCGATCATGGGCCTGGATCGCGCCGACGTCGGTTACATCTGCATGCCGCTCTTCCACTCCAACGCCGTCATGGTCGGATGGGCGCCGTCGATAGCGATAGGCGCTTCGGTCGCGCTCGCCCGCCGGTTCTCGGCGTCGGGCTGGTTGCCCGACGTGCGTCGGTACGGGGCGACCTACTTCAACTACACAGGCAAGCCGCTCGCGTACATCGTCGCGACCCCTGAGCAGCCCGACGACGCCGACAACCCGTTACGCGTCGCGTTCGGCAACGAGGGCTCGCCAGAGGTCGTCGCGGAGGTGGCGCGCCGCTTCGATGTGGAGGTGATCGACGCGTTCGGCGCGACCGAGGGCGCCGTCGCGCTGAACCGCGACGGCGCGCTGCCGCCCGGTTCCGTTGGGCGCGCCGGCGAGACCGTGCTCGTCGTCGATGAGCACGGGTCGCCGCGGTCACGCGCTCGCTTCGACGACGACGGCACGCTGGTGAACCCCGACGACTGCGTCGGCGAGATCGTGAACACAGCGGGAGCCGGACCGTTCGAGGGCTATTACAACAACGCCGAAGCGACGAGCGCGACGCTGCGCAATGGCTGGTACTGGTCTGGCGACCTCGGCTACATGGACGTCGAGGGCAACATGTGGTTCGCCGGGCGCACGGGCGATTGGATCCGCGTCGATGGTGAGAACTTTCCGGCCGGCCCCATCGACTCCGCGCTGTCACGCCACCCCGACGTCGTCGTTGCTGCCGCATACGGCGTGCCGGATGAGCACGCCGGTGATCAAGTGATGGCCGCGCTCGTCCTGCGCGCCGGCGCAAGCTTCGACCCGGAGCGCTTCGCGGCCTGGGTCGATGGGGTCCCCGACGTCGGCACGAAATGGCGGCCTCGTTATGTGCGAGTCGCTGACGAGCTCCCATCCACCGGCACGAACAAGATCGTCAAGCGCGCCTTGGCCCAAGCGAAGTACCGGCTCGATCGTTGCGGCACCGACGAGCTCTGGGTGCGCGAGAGGGCAGCGCAGTCGTACCGACGCTTCGGCGCGGAAGACGAGCGCGCCCTGCGCGACGCGCTCGAGGCCGCTGGCCGCGGCCGCTTCTGGGAGTTGTGATCGTGGATCTGTCGCTCAGCGACGACGAGGAGGCTTTCGCAGCGGCGATCCGCGAGTGGCTCGCGGCCAACGTCGAGGTGGCGCCCGAAGGCGCTGAGCCCGAGGAGGAGATCGCGTGGGGACGGCGGTGGCAGGCGAAGCTCGCGGCCGCGCGCTGGGTCGCCGTCCAGTGGCCGCACCAGTACGGAGGGCGTTCGGCAACGCCTGTCCAGGTGGCGCTCTACAACGCTGAGTACGCCCGTAGCCGCGCCCCCCAGCCCGTGAACCGGGTTGGGATCAACTTGGCGGGGCCGACGCTCCTGGCCCATGGCACGGAGGAGCAACGGGCCCGCTGGCTGCCTGCGATCCTCGATGCGAGCGAGCTGTGGTGCCAGCTGTTCAGCGAGCCCGGCGCTGGCAGCGACCTTGCGGCGCTCGCGACGACCGCGACGCCGTGCGATGGCGGCTGGCTCCTCAACGGCCAGAAGGTGTGGACCTCCTACGCCGGCTTCGCACGGTGGGGCATCTGTCTCGCCCGCACCGATTCGACTGCTGCGAAGCACAAGGGGATCAGCTACGTCGTCGTCGACATGTCCGCCGCTGGCATCGCTGTGCGACCGCTCACCCAGATCACCGGCGAGGCCGAGTTCAACGAGGTGTTCCTCGACGATGTCTTCGTGCCAGCAGAACACCTGGTCGGCACGCTGAACGACGGGTGGGCCGTCGCCAACACCACCCTGGCGCACGAGCGGGGCACGACGTTCCCCTTCAAAGAGCAGGTCGTGCACGAGGTCTACCTCGAGGAGCTCTTTGCCTTGGCCGCGCGACGCGGCGCCCTCGACGACGTCGAGGTGGCCGACGCCCTGACGCAGGCGTTCGTCGAGTTGCGGGTGTTGCGCCTGCACAACTGGCGCACGTTGTCACGCCTGGCGCGAGGGGGAGCTCCCGGCCCGGAGTCGTCGTTGGTGAAGCTGTCGTGGTCGGAGATGACACAGCACCTGTCGACCGCGGCCCTGGCTGTGCTCGGGCCAGAAGCCCCACTCGCTGGCCGGTGGCAGCGGCAATGGCTGTGGTCCAAAGCCGCGTCGATCGCCGGCGGCACGAGCGAGGTGCAGCGCACGATCCTGGGCGAGCGCGTCCTCGGGCTACCGCGCTGATGGCGCGGGGATGCCTGCCAGCAGGCACGCAGCGCGGTGGGCGAGCGCGCAGAGGGTGAGGGTGGGGTTGTACCCGGCGCTCGTGGTGAAGACCGAGGAGTCGGCGCACAGCAGGTTCTCGACGTCGTGGAAGCGGCTTGTGGCGTCGACGACCGAGGTGGTGGGGTCGTCCCCCATGCGACACGTGCCCATGACGTGGCGTGAGGCAGGCGCGATACCCATACCTGTTGCCTCGTCGCCGACAGGCGGGCTGGTGACGGTGAATGCCATCTCGGCGCCGGCGTCTGTCATGAGTTGCTCGAGCAGCGGGGCGAAGTGCGCGGACGTGACCAGCTCGTGGCGGTGCGGACGGTACGTGACGCGTCCGGCCGGCGCACCGGTCCAGTCGCGCACGCTCGAGTCGAGGTCGACGCGGTTGACGCGTTGAGGGAGATCCTCTGCTTGGAGCGTGAAGGCCCAGAGCCTGTCGCGGGTGGCCGAGTCGCGCATGGCCAGCGAGTGCATCGGACCTGGCGGGTAGTTGAGGGCCTCCATGATCGGATGACCACTGGCCCCGTGCTCGGTCGTGCCGCCGCGGATCCACGGCAGCCCTGCGTCGTGCGCCGCAGCGAGCTCGTCGGGGCCGGGGACGATGAAGTCGTCGTGCAGGTGGGTGACGGCGCGCCCGCGCTCGCCGTGGAGGGAGAAGGGGAAGATGCCGACCGACAGGGTCTGGAAGTGGAACATGAGGTTGCGCCCGACCAGCCCGGAGGAGTTGGCGAGGCCGTTGCGCAAGAGCAGCCGGGGTGTCTCGAACGCGCCGGCAGCGAGCACCACGTGTGCGGCGCGCACATCACGACGCTCGCCTGTCGCGACGTCGAGGTAGCGCACGCCTGTGGCGCGCCGACCGCTGCTGTCGAGGGTGACCGCCTCGACGTACGCCTCGGGGCGGATCTCGCAGCGCCCGGTGCGCAACGCGCGGCGCAGCGACGAGATGGGGTCGCCCTTGGCGTGGATCGGGCACGAGAAGAAGGCGCAGAAGCCGCAGTCGTTGCACGCAGGCCGGTCGTCGTAGGGCAGCGAGTTCACCCCGGTCGGCGCACGGTACGGGTGCAGACCGCGTTTCTCCGCTGCTGCGGCGGTGAGAACGGCGCCGAACATGTCGGGCCCAGGTGGCATCGGGAACGGCCCGCTGCGCCATGCGGCGAACGGGTTGGTCCCGGCCTCGCCGGCGACACCGATCAGCCGCTCGACCTCGGCGTAGTGGGGCTCGAGGTCGTCGTACTGCACCGGCCAGTCGGCGACCTCAGCGCCATCGATCGGCCCGTACGCGCTGCGCACGTGGAAATCGTCCTCGCGAAAGCGCGGGAGCTTTCCGTCAGCATGATGGCCACCACCTCCGACTGTCGAAGGGATGTTGTTGACGTCGCCGACGTGGATGCGCTCGCCGTCGGTTGCGTCGCGGCGAAACGTGCGGGGTTCGGTGAGCGGGTCGGGACCGAGGAAGTGGCGGTGCAGGAACTTCAGCTCGTCGTTGCTGAAGTCGCCCTTCGGCGCGAACGGCGCCTCGAGCTCGAGCAGGTGGTTGCGTCCCTTGTCTAGGAGCACCACCGACCAACCCGCGGCGCTCAGCACGTCGGCGAACGTCGACCCACCGGGGCCCGTTCCCACGATGACGGCGTCGCAGTCGGCGTCGCCGCTCACGTGATGTCGCCGCGCTCGCGGCCGCTCACCTCGAGCGGGGTGTAACCCCGTGGCTGCACGTCGCCCACGTAGCCGATGGATGCCCAGCCGGCGCCCTCGTTGTTGCCGCCGTACACCGGGTCGCCATACATCCCTTCGCAGGCGTGTTGGTAGAGCAGGGACTTGAACGGCGGATCGGCGTCGAGGCGCGCGTCCTGCTCGCCGGCGTCGACAGCCACGAAGTCGGCTCCGAGGGCAGCAAGACCGGCGCGGTACTCGGCCTGCCAGCCGGAGTGCTCACCGTTGAACGCGCGCTCGGGGCCGCCGTTGGTGCCCTCGATCCGCATCCGCCACGCGAGGGCCTGAACCCTGTTCGGAGCGATCCAGCGCTCGAAGCCTGCCTCGCCGCCGTGGCGCCCGGAGAAGGGACCGCCAGCGAAGAGGCGCGGCGGGTCGAACGAGAAGGCGCCGAGCAACCGGTCGATGTACACCGCGACGCGGGCGTCGCTCGCCCCGGGCACCAACCGGTCGGATGCGGCGGCCACGACGGCGAGCTCGTCGTCATCGAAGAACGCTGGGCTCACGTGACGGTGAGCTCGTAGCTGGCATGGGCGCCGAGCGCGGCGCGCCACCCGGGCGGGACGGCGACCACGGTGAACAGCTCCTCGATCAGCGCGGGACCGGCAACGGCGAAGCCCGGCCCGACGATGGCGCCGTCGTAGATCTCGGTGTCGACGAAGCCTTCGCCCCAGTGCACGACGCGAGTTCCCTTGCGCGCTGTTGTCGGATCGACGACGTTGCCCATCTCGGCGAGATGCGACGGCTTGGAGGTCTCGCCCCTCGCGGTCAACCGCACCCCACGGATCTGGGGCTGCTGGTTGCGGAACGCGAAGCCACGATCGCTCTCGTGCAGGTCGTGGAAGCGTTGAGCGAGATCGAGCAGACCTGCATCGTCGAGCGTCGCGCCCTCGGGGCACGGCACCGACACATCAGAGTTCTGGCCCGAGTAGGCCATGAGCACGTAGAGATCGGTGCGCACATCGCCTACTGGCAGGTTGGCGGGGGCAAGCTCCTTGTCCGCCTGATCGACCAGCTCGGCCATGAGCGAGCGCAACCGCTGCAGCTCGACCTGGCTGATCGGCGTGACGTAGGAGCGGCTCGCATCAACGACGTAGTCGGCGACGAGGAGCCCGAGCGCCGAGAACGCAGGAGCAGCCTTGGGCACGAGCACTCGCCCAGCGCCGAGCTCGGCTGCGATCGCGCATGCGTGCAGCGGCCCGTTGCCTCCGTAGGCGATCACGGCCAGCTCACGCGCGTCGGCACCGTAGGAGGCAAGGACGCGCCGGGTGGCGTCGGCCATGTGCGCGTTCACGATGCGCTCGATGCCCCATGCGGCTTCGATCACGTCCATGCCGAGAGGCTCGGCGACGTCGCGCCCGATCGCCACGCGTGCCAGCTCGACGTCGAGGGTCATGCTGCCTCCAGCGAAGCCCTCGACAGGCAAGTAGCCAAGCACGGCATCGGCGTCGGTGACCGTTGGGCGCTCGCCGCCGCGCGCGTAGCAGGCCGGTCCTGGTACCGACCCTGCCGACTCCGGTCCGACGAGCAATGCGCCCTGACGCACCCGGGCGATCGAGCCACCACCAGCCCCGACCGAGCGAACGTCGACCATCGGGATGCCGATGTAGTAGCGGTAGCGCCAGTTGCGGTCGGTCTTGACCTCGGGTCGGCCACCGCGCACGAGGCAGATGTCGAAGGACGTGCCGCCCATGTCGATCGCGACGAAGTCCGGGGCTGCCGCCGCCTTCGCTGCGACGGCCGAGCCCATGACCCCGCCCGTCGGCCCGGATCCGAGCAGCGTGACGGCGCGGCGCACCACGTGCTCGGGGGGCATCACCCCACCTGTCGCCTGCATGATGAGCACCTGACCTCGGTAACCCGCGGCGCGCAGCTGTTCGAGGAGGTGCGTGGTGTACTTCGCGATGCGCGGGGCGACGTACGCGTTGACGAGTGTCGTCGAAACCCGCTCGAACTCAGGCCCCGCTGCCATCACCTCGTGAGAGAGCGACACGTGCTCGGCCTCGGGATACTCCTCTGCCAGGAGCTCGCGGGTGCGCAGCTCGTGGTCGGCGTTCACGAACGAGAACAGGTACTGCACGGCGATCGAGGTGCAACCGAGCTGCTTCAGCCGGCGGATGCCGGCGCGCACGGCCGCTTCGTCGAGCGCTTCGAGGACGCTGCCGTCGAACGCGCATCGCTCGGGGATCGCGATGCGCGCGCGCCGACGAGCGATGGGCCTGGGTGCCGGGTAGGACGGATCCCAGATCTGCTCCTTGTGCACGCGCCGCATCTCGATCTCGTCGCGATGGCCTCTGGTGACGAGAAGACCTGTGTTGGCTCCGTCCATCTCGATCATCGTGTTGTCGGCGGTCGTCGTGCCGTGTACGACCACTTCGAGCTTGCTGCACAACTCGGGCAGCGAGAGCTCGAAGCGCGTCGCGAGCTGCGCGATGCCGCGCATCACGCCGATGGACTGGTCCTCGAGGGTGCTCGGTGTCTTGTCGAGCACGATCTCGCCGTCGGGCGTCACGCACACGAGGTCGGTGAACGTGCCGCCGACGTCGCACCCGATGCGATAGCCCGTCATGGCGCGGCGGTGGCGGCCGATGCCATCGCGGAGCGCCGGCGGTGGGCCGTCAGATCATCCATCGTGCGCGAACGCCCGGTCCTCGGGTCCCACTCCAGGCATTGGGCCGACAGGGGGTCGCCCCCGTAGACGCAGAGTGCAACCGTCACGTCGTCGCTGTCGTTGCCACCGGAGTGGATGGCGTCGGCCGGGAGGGCGGCGACGATCCCCTGATCGATGTGGAACCGCCGCCGCTCGACGATGCCGTGCTCGTGGCGGTCGTAGACGATGTCGTCCTCGGCGCCGATCAGCATGGCCGTGACGAGCCACATGCCGTTCTCGTGCGGCCAGTCCCAGTAGCGGGGCGGCGTCGGCACCACCAGTGCGGTCAGCTCAGTGGAGCGATGCAGCAGTGCCGCGTCTCGGGCATCGGCGAACTTGAGGGCAATCGCTCGGCGGTGTGTGGCAAGCGCGCCCCGAACGGCGATCGAACACGCCATCTCCGGGTCGTTCTCGCCGAGCAGAGCTGCACACTCGTCGATGAGCTCGTGCAGCGCCGTACTGGCGCCGATCACTCGCCCCTCGCGCCGGCGCGAAGCGCTTCGGTCGCAGCTTCGTCGACCTCCAGGGTCAGCTCGGCGAGCGAGCCGACGAGGACGACGCCGTAATCACGCGATGCGCCCTCGACCGAGACGTACTCGTCGAGCACGTCGTCGAGAACCGCGCGGGGATCGCGATCGAGCGGGTCACCCCAGCCGCCACCGCCGCCGTAGTCGTAGCAGAGGCGTTGCCCGGCCGACATCGGCACCCAATCGGCCGTGTGGGCGACCACCAACGGGTCGTCGGATCCGTAGCGGATCGTGAGCTTGTTCGGCGCGCCGGGCCGGCCCCCGCAGATTCCGGGCATGGGGTACTTCATGCCGACCACGTACGTGTAGACCTTGGCGTCGACGCGCACCTCCTTCACGTAGTGGCTGCCGCAGAGCCCGCGCCATTGGCCGGGGCCGCCCGAGTCGGTGCGGTAGTCGCGCTCCCACTGCACGTGGGGGTAGAGGCTCTCGTTGATCTCGGCCGTGGCCTTCCAGAGGTTGCCGAACGCTGCGTTCTGGGCGCCCCACGCGTCCATCCCCTTGGCGGCGTTGCACCACCCGGCGTACACCTCGGCCGAGTGGTCGGTGAACTTGGTGCCGGTACGCGGGTCGATGCCTGCGATGACGGTGGGGATACCGGTCTTGTAGACCTGCGGGACCGCATTGTGGGCCAGCACGTGCTGCAGGGCGAGAGCGATGGCCTCGCCAACCTCGGCCCCCGGGTGGTGGGTGCCGGCCGACACCGGACGGTCAGGGGCCGGGTTGAGCACGCATCCCTGGGGCACCACCAGCT
>JBPCON010000017.1:0-4894 GCA_051000215.1 Acidimicrobiales bacterium | reverse complement strand
GCCGCCGCCCGCGGGGCGGAACACCTGGAGCTTCGGGCGCTCGTCACCGCCCTTCGACGTGCCGGAGGCCACGAGCGTGCCGTCGCGCGACGGCCGGTACCAGTCGATCGCCGCCGTGTCGTCATCAGCGTCGCTGTCGCGCAGCAGATCGAGCACCACGGTCGGCTCAGCTGGCCCGGATCCGGCCAGCGGTCTGGTGCACAGCACGCTTTGGTCGTGCTCACCCCAACGATCGAGCGAGAAGACGAGGCCGCCTTCGATCGCGGGCGCAGCGGCCGTCCCGGCGCGCAGCAGCGCAGCCAGCCTGTCGCGCCCAGCGTCGCGGTGAGCGAGCTCGTCGAGCGCGTCGCGCGTGCGCGCGTTCTGCGCCGCAGCCCACGCCCTGGTCTCCGCGCTCGAGCCGTCCTCCAACCACCGGTAGGGGTCAGCGACAGCCACGCCGTGGAGCACGTCGACCACATCGTCGACGCGCGCCGCCGGCGGGGGCAGCAGCGTCAGCTGCCCTTCTTGCCGGCGTTGGGCTTGCGGCCGTGATTCGCCTTCGACGTGCGAGCCTTCATCTTCTTCTTGTGCGTCTTCTTCGACATGAGTCGACCACGCTACGGCCACCGTCCGCCGCAGTGCCAGCCCTCGCGGTCGGTCGCGATAGGGCCAGCAGCGGTGTGCCGGCGGGGCTCAGGCTGTGGGATGCGCCCCGGCCCACGCGATGAGGTCGTCGGCGGCCCACGTGTTCACGATGTCCTCGGGCTCGACGCCGTGGCGGGCCGCCTTGTCGCAGCCGTAGGGCTGCCACTCGAGCTGCCCTGGGGCGTGCGCGTCGGTGTCGATCGAGATCTTGCAGTCCCACTCGAGCGCGAGAGCGA
The DNA here is from genome assembly GCA_051000215.1 of Acidimicrobiales bacterium. Taxonomy (GTDB): domain Bacteria; phylum Actinomycetota; class Acidimicrobiia; order Acidimicrobiales; family JACDCH01; genus JBPCON01. Next base: position 4,031 of record JBPCON010000017.1, on the reverse strand, counting down.
GGAGCTCGTCGGGCGGGTCCTGACGCTCGGGGCGGCAGTTGATCTCGACAGCGTTGTCGAAGCGGGCGCAGGCTGCGAAGACGATGTCGGCGTCGAACCTCGATTGCGGGCGCCCCTTGCCCCCTGGGCCCACGACCTTGCGGCCGGTGCAGTGCCCGAGGATGTCGACGTGGGGGCTCGCGACGGCGAGCACCATTCGCTTCGTCATCTCGGGCGCTGGCATCGAGAGCTTGCGGTGCACCGACGCCACGACGACGTCGAGCGAGGCGAGGAGCTCATCGGCCAAGTCGAGCGTGCCGTCGTCGAGGATGTCGACCTCCATGCCGGTGAGGATGCGGAACGGCGACAGCTCGCGGTTGAGTCGGGCCACCTCGACCAGCTGGTTGGCGAGTCGCTCGGGCGACAGGCCATGGGCGATTGTCAGGCGCGGCGAGTGGTCGGTGAGCACGAGGTACTCGTGGCCGAGCGCGATGGCTGTGCGCGCCATCGCCTCTATCGACGCGCCACCATCGGACCACTCCGAGTGCGTATGGCAATCGCCGCGCAGCGCGGAGCGGATAGCGGCGCCTTCACCGGCCGGCACGGCCGTCTCGGCTTCGAGCCGCGCGAGATATGGCGATTCGTGTCCATCGAGCGTGTCGGCGATCACGCCACCCGTCGCATCGCCGATGCCGGGCAGCTCGGTGAGGCGATGGGTGCTGTGAAGCTCCGCGAGCTCCTCGGGCGCGAGCCCGCGCACGATGTCTGCCGCGCGTGCGAACGCTTTGACCTTCGGTGCCGGTGCGAGCGACCGGTCGAGGAGGTAGACGACGCGCTCGAGGGCGGCGACGGGATCGGGGCTCACCGGCGCACGATAGGTCTCGGTTCAGGCCCCGCGCGGACGGGTGGGCGCCGCCCGAGCCCCTACGCTGCCGCGGCACATGGAACGGTTCGGCTTCGTCGGGCTCCCCAACGCAGGGAAGTCGTCGCTCTACAACGCGCTCGCTGGGGGCGGAGCGCTCGCTGCGCCCTATGCGTTCGCCACCACCGAGCCCAACGTCGGCATGGCTCGCGTGCCCGACGCCCGTCTCGACGCGCTTGCAGCGATGTCCTCGAGCCGCAACGTCGTGCCTGCCACCGTGCAGTTCGTCGACATCGGCGGTCTCGTCGAGGGAGCGTCGAAGGGGGAGGGGCTCGGCAACCGCTTCCTCGCCCACATCCGCGAGGTCGATGCTGTCGTGTTCGTCCTGCGCGCGTTCGCGGACACCGACGTGCCCGGCTCGAGCGATCCGCTCGAGCACCTGCGCGTCGTCGAGCTCGAGCTCACCCTCGGCGACCTCGAGACGGTCGAGAACCAGATCGACAAGCGTCGCAAGGCGGCACGGGCCGACCGCTCGCTCGCCGACGAGGTCGCCGCGCTCGAGCGAGCCCACGAGGCTCTGGCTGAGGGCACCCCGCTCTACCGCACCAAGCTCGACGCCGACGATCGCGCGTTGCTCCGTCCTTACTTCCTCTTGACCGCCCGACCCGTCATGGCGGTCGTCAACGTCGACGAAGAGCAGCTGGCGCACGTCGACGACGTCGTCGCCCCGGTCACCGCCGAGCTCGGGGGCCGGGCCGAGGTCATCGCCATGTGCGTGCAGCTCGAGGCCGAGGCGGCCGAGCTCGTCGGCGATGATCGAGCGGAGATGCTCGACGCGCTGGGGCTCGGCGAGGGTGCCCTCCCCCGTTTCGCGCACACCGCATACGAGCTGCTCGGGTTGCGGACGTTCTTCACGACGGGGGAGAAGGAGAGCCGCGCGTGGACATTTCGCGCGGGGTGGCGCGCGCCGCAGTGCGCTGGCGTGATCCACACCGACTTCGAGAAAGGCTTCATCCGCGCCGAGGTCATCCACTGGGACGAGCTGATCGAGCTCGGCTCGTGGCACAAGGCCAAGGAGGTGGGCAAGCTCCGCGTCGAGGGCAAGGACTACGAGGTCGCCGACGGCGACACGATGGAGATCAGGTTCAACGTCTGATGTGGCTCGTGCGCGACGGCGACGTGCTGGCGACGCTCGAGGTCGCCGATTCGGCCCGGGGCCGCTCCAAGGGACTGCTCGGGCGCGACGGCATCGAGGGAGCGCTGCTGCTGCGCCCAGCGCGGTCGGTGCACACGATCGGCATGCGTTTCCCGATCGATGTCGCCTTCCTCGACGGCGCGCTCGCCGTGCTGGCGACGGTCACGATGCGCCCTGGTCGGATCGGGATGCCGCGGCTCGGCGCTCGCGCCGTCATCGAGGCGGAGGCGGGCGCGTTCGCACGATGGAGCCTGCGTGTCGGCGACCAACTCGAGATCAAGGGCTAGCGAGCTGCCGCTCATCCTCGTCGCAACGCCCATCGGCAACCTCGGCGACCTCTCACCGAGGGCGCACGACGCGCTGCGCACGGCCGACGTCATCTGCTGTGAGGACACCCGACGCACCGGCAAGCTGCTCGAGCTCGTCGGCATCGAGCGCACTGCACGCTTCGTGCGGGTCGACGAGCACACGGAGGTCGCGCGCAGCGTTGACGTCCTCGACCGCCTGGTCTCGGGGCAACGGGTCGTGCTCGTCACCGACGCCGGGATGCCAGGGGTTTCCGACCCCGGTGAGCGACTGGTGCGCGCTGCGCTCGACGCCGGTCACGCGGTCGAGGTCGTGCCAGGTCCCTCCGCCGTGCTCACCGCCCTCGTCGTCTCGGGGCTGGCGACCGGCCGCTTCGTGTTCGAAGGCTTCTTGCCTCGCAAGGGTTCGGCCCGCGCCGAGCGGCTCGCCGCTCTCGCCCAGGAGGCGCGCACGATCATCCTCTACGAAGCACCCCACCGCCTGGCCCGCACCCTCCTCGACCTCGTCGCCTCGTTGGGCGGCGATCGGCAGGCCGCCGCGGCACGCGAGCTCACGAAGCTGCACGAGGAGGTGCGCCGCGGCACGCTCGCCGAGCTCGCGGCATGGGCCGGCGACGCCGAGCCCCCCGGCGAGCTCGTGCTCGTCATTGAGGGCGCCCCGACGCCGGCGGACGCGACAGACGACGAGGTTCGAGCTGCGCTGCTCTCGGCGAGGGCCGAGGGCCTCTCGACGAAGGACGCCGCAACGCGTGCCGCAGCCGAGCTCAGCGTCCCCCGCCGCCGCGCCTACGACCTTGCTATCTATCTAGATCCGGAGACGCCCGACGTCGCCGAGTGAGCGCATGGCGCAGGCACCGTCTCGAGCAACTCGGCCTGGGCGCCGATGATCCGGGTGCGACGCACCGGCCGGCCGCGCTGGGTGAAGCTCATCGGCGCCGGCATCGCCCGCCTCGTCTTCGCCAAGGCGGTCCGCCGACGGCTCTTCACCGTTCCAAGACGAGTCACTCGCGGCGGCCGGCGACAACAGCTGCACCTCCCAGCTCGGTGGCCGTGGGCCACCGGGTTCCGTACCGCGCTCGCCCGGCTCCGGGCCATCCCAGTGCGCTGCTGACCCGCTCCGTAGGCGAGCCGGCACCCATCCGCGGCGGCCGCCACAACCCAACCGTCGCCGTCACCCCTGACCCCTGCGCGTCCCCACCCGCCAGTGCGCCGCGGACCACCCCAAGACGTCGACCGCAGCTCACCCACCGACCACCGCCGCCTGCCGATCACCGGACGGAGGATCCAGGTCTGAGCACGCGCTCCACGCTGAGACCGCGCTCGATCTCGCGAGGGGCGGTCTGTTCGAGGCGGACATCGATGTCGATGCGGCAGTCCGGGGTTTGTCTGCTGGCCGGCCCAGCCCAGTCATCCAACGGCGCGGCAGTCAAGTCGATTCGCAAGGGGGGGACAGGCTTGCGTGAGAGCCAGCCGGGGTCGGAGCTGACATCGCGACGAAGCACGCGAACGGCCGGCAGCGGAGTCGGCCGTTGATCAAGCAGCCGAAACCGTCCCGATTCACACTTCCCCTCACGTTCCTGAGGCGCGATGCTCGCGCCGCGAGCATCGCGGGGCGCCCCGCCAGAACGGCCCCGTAGTACGATTCGCTGAATCAGCTTGCAAGTGAAAGGCGGTTGCGGACAGTGAAGTC
>JBPCON010000015.1:0-18746 GCA_051000215.1 Acidimicrobiales bacterium | reverse complement strand
GCGTTCGACAACGCGAACCCCGGTCGCGTCCGTGACGAGCCCGACAACTGGTTGCACCACTCCAAATCGCTCGATGACCGTGGTGAGCTGCACGGCTCTTTCGAACCCGTGAACGCCGCTCTGCTCGACGCTGCGTTGGCGGTGGCGGAGACCCGCGACGACCCCACCTCGCCGCGGCTCGGGTCGCAACGGCGTGCTGATGCGTTGATGGACATCGTGCGCGACTTCCTCGCCAACCACGACAAACCCGGCCGGGTGCGTCACACCCCACACGTCAACCTGCTCGTCACCCCCGAACAACTCGCCAACGGCACTGCGGGGATGACGTTGGACGGTCGGGTCATCCCCGCACCCGACACCAGTGCCCTGACGTGTGACTCCACGATCCGGCGCATCGTCACCGCCAACGGGGAGATCCTCGAAGCCGGCCGAACCGTCCACACCGTCCCCGCCGCGCTACGCGACGTCACCGTGGCACGCGACAGGCACTGCCGTTGGCCCGACTGCGACCGGCCACCCAAATGGTGCGACGCGCACCACCTCACCCCCTGGCACCACGGCGGAGCCACCGACATCACCAACCTCGCCCTGCTCTGCCGCCGCCACCACACCCGCATCCACCACCGCAACTGGCACGCCAAACTCCTCCCCGACGCCACCCTCCACATCACCACCCCAACCGGGCGCACCCTCACCAGCCGACCTCCCAAACCCGGGCCGCTCCCCTAGCAGCGGCCCCACCCCAACAACCAGAACAGGCAAGGCCCTCGCGAGGGCGCCATCGGCGCGTCCGCGAACACGTGAGACCGCGGGCGACCATCTCCTGATCCGAAGCATTGACCGAGCGGCTCACGCCAGTCGAACCTCGGCGACCGTGGCGATCGGCACGTAGGCGATCCCTCGTGCAGCGCCGTCGAGGCGCACGTTGAGGACGTCGCTGCCGACCGACAATAGCTCACCCGCGATGCCCTCGGGCTCGGCAAGGGTGACGACCAACACGCGCTGGCGCGTCGCAGCGAGTGCCGCCAGCGCCTCGGCCAACGCCATCTCGACGCGCACGTCGCGATCGCCGAGGGTCGCTCCGCCGCTCCCGTCGACGCGCACCGAAGCCATGCCGGCGAAGGCGAGCATGACGTCGGCGCCATCCGCGGTGCGCAACGCCGCGAAGTCGGCTCCGATGCCGGCGACTATCCCTCGATGGCGACGTCCGCCGACGCCCTGCACGACGACAGGTGTCGCCCGTTCGGCGAGGTCGACGAGGACCCCGGCGAAGGAAGCCGACTCATCAGCGATCTGGCGCAGCCACCGCCGACGGGTGCGCGCTGCCACGGCCTCGTCGCTGCGGGCGAGTGCCACCCAGCGATCGAGGTGGGCGAGGAGGTCGCCGCCGCCGAGCAGCCCACCGACGTCGGTCGGGAGCTCTCGGGGTCGATCAGGCACCGGTGAAGGGTACGCTCGACCGCTCTTCGCTGGCCGCCGTCGGCCTCGGGGCAGATGAGGTCATGGCAGGAACGCAGGTCGCGCAGCGCAAGGTCAACGTCCCCGGGAACCACCTCATGGCCGGGTTGCTCGGCGCGCGCGACGAGCTGCTGCGCTTGGTCGAGGGCGCCTTTCCCGCAGTGGCAGTGCACGTGCGCGGCACCGAGATCACCATCGACGGCGAGCCTGGAGATGCAGACCGGGTCGCCCTTGTTTTCGAGGAGCTCGTCATGCTCCTCCAGCACGGCCAGCCCCTCGAGTGCTCGACCGTCGAGCGTGCCATCGGGATGGTGCGCGCCGACGAGCGACCCTCCGAGGTGCTCTCGGCCGAGGTGCTGCGAGCTGCGAAGGGCCGCTCGATCCGACCCAAGTCGAGCGGCCAGAAGCGCTACGTCGACGCCATCCGCGACAACGTCATCACCTTCGGGATCGGCCCGGCCGGCACCGGCAAGAGCTGGCTCGCGGTGGCCATGGCAGTGCAGGCCCTGCAGGAGAAGCAGGTCGAGCGCATCATCCTCACTCGTCCGGCGGTCGAGGCGGGCGAGCGGCTCGGCTTCCTCCCGGGCGACCTCATGGCAAAGGTCGACCCGTACCTGCGCCCCCTCTACGACGCGCTCTACGACATCGTCGAGACGGAAGGCGCGCAGCGCATGCTCGAGCGGGGCGTCGTCGAAGTGGCGCCGCTCGCCTTCATGCGCGGGCGCACGCTCAACCGCAGCTTCATCATCTGCGACGAGGCCCAGAACACCACACCGGAACAGATGAAGATGTTCCTCACACGCATCGGGTTCGGCTCGAAGGCGGTCATCACCGGCGACGTGACCCAAGTCGATGTGCAAGGCGGGCGCAGCGGGTTGCTCGGTCTCGAGGACGTGCTCACCGGCATCAACGGGTTGGGCTGGGTGCAGCTCACGAGCGTCGACGTCGTCCGCCACCGCATCGTGCAGGAGATCGTCGACGCGTACGAGCGCGCGGGCACGGTGGGTTGACGACGTGCCCGCCGACGACCTGCCGCCCGAGCCCGATCTCGTTCCCGACGGTTATCCCTCGTTCCCCCTGGCTTCGAGGCGGCGACGCTTGCCCGAAGCAGGGACGCTCGAGGTCTTTGTCGCCGACGAGCAAACGGCCGAGCCGGTCGAAGGTGGGCGCTGGGGTCGCCTTGCCGAGCGCGTCCTCGACGCTGAGGGCATCAGCGGCGACGCTGAACTGTCGTTGTTGTTCGTCGACGAGGTTGCCATCGCCGAGCTCAACCACCGTTTCATGGGTGTCGACGGCCCCACCGACGTGCTCGCCTTTCCGCTCGAGGACGATCTGGTGGGGATGGGGCGCTGGCCCGATTCGGGCACGCCTGGGCCCATGGGGAACCGTTCCGAGCCGAGCGACCCGCCGCTGTTGCTTGGCGACGTCGTGATCTGCCCTGCGGTCGCCGCGCGCAACGCCCCCAACCACGCTGGCACCTACGAGGACGAGCTCGCTCTGCTCGTGGTGCACGGCACCCTTCACGTGCTCGGCTTGGACCACGCCGAACCGGCCGAGGAGCTCGCGATGCAGGCCAAGGAGCGCGACCTGCTCGCCCGGTTCCATCGATCTCCTTGAGCCTCCCTGAGATCCTCGGGCCCATCGCGGTCATCGTGCTGATCGGGTTCTCGGCCGTGCTCGCTGTTGCCGAGACGAGCTTCACGCACCTCGGGCGCGGGCGCGCCGCCGCGTTGGAGGAGGAGGGTGAGCCTCGGGCGGCCACGCTGCTGCGCTTGCTCGAGCGGCGCGAGCGGGTGCTCAACCCGATCCTGCTGGTGCTGCTCACGTGCCACCTGGCCGCAGCGACGATCGTGGCGGTGCTCGCCGGAGATCGCTACGGCACACCCGGCGTGGCTGTCGGCTTCGGCGTCACGTTGCTCGTGATCTTCGTGCTCGCCGAGGCCGTGCCGAAGACCTACGCCCTCCTCGCAGCCGACCGGGCTGCGCTCAGGGTCACGCCGCTCGTCGCCGCCATCGCGGTGATCGCCCCGTTGCGCTGGCTCACCCGGCTGCTCATCGTCGCGGCCAACATCATCCTGCCCGGGCAAGGCCGTGCCCGTGGGCCGTCGGTTTCGGAGGAGGAGCTCCTCGCCCTCGCCGGGGTCGCGGTCGACGACGCCGTGATCGACGCGGAAGAGCGGGAGCTCATCGAGAACACCATCGAGTTCGGCGACACCGTCGTGCGTGAGGTCATGGTGCCGCGTCCAGACATGGTCACCGTGTCCCGCGCTTTTCACGTCGGCGATGCGATGGAGGTCGTGATCCTCAATGGGCTCTCACGCCTGCCGGTATCGGGCGAGAGCATCGACGATGTGATCGGTGTGCTCAACGCCAAAGATCTCATGCGCGCCGAGCGCGACGGCAAGGCCGGCGAGCCCGTCACCGAGCACCTCCGTCCGGCCTTCTTCGTCCCCGAGACGAAGAAGGTGGCTGAGCTCCTCAGAGAGATGCAGGCGCGCCGCACCCACATGGCGATCGTCGTCGACGAGTACGGCGGCACTGCGGGGCTGGTCACTCTCGAGGATCTGATCGAAGAGCTCGTCGGGGAGATCGTCGACGAGTACGACGTCGAGGATGCGCCATGGGAGCGCTTGGCCTCCGGCGCGCTGCGGGTCAACGCGCGGTTGAACATCGACGAGCTCGCCGAGGTGCTGGGCTCCGAGCTCCCTGACGGCGATTGGGACTCGGTGGGCGGGTTGCTCATCGGGTTGCTCGGCCATGTGCCGGTCGAGGGCGAATCGGCCGAGACCGAAGGCCACCGCTTCACCGCCGAGCGCGTGCACGATCGCCGCATCGGCCGCGTCGTTGTCTCCAAGGTCGATGCATGAGATCGGGCTTCGTGACGCTCGTCGGGCGACCCAACGTCGGCAAGTCGACGCTGCTCAACGAGATCCTCGGCACGAAGGTCACCATCGTCTCCGACAAGCCACAGACGACACGTACCGAGGTGCGCGGCGTTCTGAACCGGCCCGATGCGCAGGTGGTGTTCGTCGATACGCCCGGCATCCATCGCCCCCGCACCCTCCTCGGTGAGCGGCTCAACGACACGGCCACCGGTGCCATCGGCGACGTCGATGTCGTCTGCCTCATGCTCGACGCCACGCAGCCGATGGGGCGCGGCGACCGCTTCGTCGCGGAGCGCGTGCCCGGTGACGCGTTCGTGGTCGTCAACAAGATCGACGTTGCCTCACCCGTCGAGGTCCTGGCGCAGCTCGCTCGAGCGGCCGACCTCGACCGGGCCGAGTACTTCCCGATCTCGGCGCGAACCGGCGCTGGCGTTCCCGCGCTGCTGGACGCGCTCGTCGACCGTCTCCCAGAGGGGCCGCAGTACTACCCCGACGACATGGTGACCGACGTGCCAGAGGCGTTCTGGGTCGCGGAGCTCGTGCGCGAGCAGCTGCTCGCCGTGGCTCGCGACGAGGTGCCCCACTCGATCGCGACGTGCGTCACCGAGTGGGAGTGGCCACGCATCCGCTGTGAGATCCTCGTCGAGCGCGACTCGCAGAAGGGCATCGTGATCGGCAAGGGCGGGGCCATCTTGAAGGCGGTCGGCATCGCCGTGCGGGAGCAGCTCCCCGATGGGGTGTACCTCGAGCTCTTCGTGAAGGTCGACAAGGACTGGCAACGCAAGGCCAAGGCGCTCGAGAGGCTCGGTTACTGAGCCCGGGCTTCGCCAGCGGAGATCGACCGGAGGAACGCTTCGGCCTCGGCGCGGTGCTTGGTGCGGCGCATCGGTGGGAGCGCGTTCACGATGGCCCAGCGATACGTGGCGTTGGCCAGGCGCGGATCGAAGACGGCGACGACGCCGCGGTCGCTCGCGGTGCGGATGAGCCGTCCAGCGCCTTGCGCGAGCAGCATCTGCACGCGAGGAAGATCGACCGTCGCGAACGCGGCGGCCCGAGCCAGCTCACGGCGAGCCTGGACGAGCGGCTCGTCGGGTCGCGGGAACGGCAACCGGTCGATCGTCACGAGCGACAAGGTCGCGCCGGCGACGTCGATGCCCTGCCAGAAGCCCATCGTCGCGAACAGGCAGGCCGACTCGTCGTCAGCGAACGCCTTCACGAGAGCGGGCTTGGGTAGCGAGCCCTGGTCGAGGATCGGGTGCACGACCCGCGCGCGCACCGCGTCAACGGCGGCGTGCATCGCGCGCCACGAGGTGAACAGCGCCAGCGTGCGTCCTCCCGCAGCATCGAGCAGGGCGACGAGCTCGTCGTGGACGCCAGCTTCGAAACCGTCAGTGCGGGGATCGGGGAGGTGAGCGGCGCAGTAGAGCAAGGCGTTGTGCGCGAAGTCGAACGGGCTGCCGACGTCGAGCAGCTCGTAGGAGTCGGGCGGCAGGGCGAGGCGTTGGGGGAGCGTGCTCGGCAACGTCGCGCTCGTCAGCACGACGACGGCACCGCCGCCCCAGAGCGGCGCGAGGGCCTCGCCGACGTCGAGCGGAGCAACCTTGAGGCGCGGCGCGAACGGTGGTCCTTCCACCCACGCCACGTCGCTGTCGCGGATCGTCGCGACCGCCATGAGCTCATCGGCCAGCGTCGTTGCAGCCTTCAAGATCCGCTGCTTGCGTGCGCCGACGTCACCTTCTTCGCTGCCGACGTTGCGCACCGCCGCAATGAGGTTGTCGATGCGGCCGCGACCCGCGGCCAAAGCCGCGGCAAGCACGTCGTCGGGTCGACGCAGTCGCCTGTCGCGCAGAGGAGCGAGCGCCTCGGTGATCTGTACGCCCGTCGCTTCGAGATCGCCGATGAGCCGATCGTCGAGGATCAGGGCCCGCGCCGTGCGCGCCAACGCCGTGAAGGTGGCGCCCGCGATCTCGAGGCCGGCAGTGGCCGAGATGGTCTCCTCGAGTTGGTGTGCCTCGTCGATGACGACGAGGTCGTGCTCGGGGAGCACGGCTCCACCCGAGGCAAGATGCAAGCCGTAGAGGTGCAGGTTGACGACAACGACATCGGCCTCGGCGGCCCGCGCCCGCGCGCGTTCGGCGAAGCACGCGTCGCCGACGGGGCAACGGGCGGCGCCAGGGCAGTCCCGGGCTGAGACGCTCAGCGCGGACCATGCACGTGGCGAGGGCTCGAAGTCGAGATCGGCGCGGTCGCCGGTGGCCGCCGTCGTTCCCCACTCCACCAGTCGGATGAGCTCGGCTCTCGGCGCGCGCTCGGCCTCACCGTCGAGGCGCAGCTGCTCGTCGCCATCCACGGTGGCGAGCACCTCGCGCGCGCGTTGGAGGCACAGGTAGTTGGCTCGACCCTTCAGCGCAGCGAAGCTGAAAGGGCGCTCGAGGTGCTCGGCGAGGAACGGCAGATCCTTGGTGACGAGCTGGTCCTGCAGCGCCTTCGTCGCCGTGGCCACGACGGTGCGGGAGCCCGACTCGATGGCAGGCACGAGATAGGCGAGGGACTTTCCCGTGCCGGTGCCAGCCTGCACGACGAGGTGGCGCTCGTGGGCGATCGCGCGCTCGACGGCCTCCGCCATGTGGCGCTGGCCGAGACGAGGCTCGCCACCGCCGGGGAGCGCGGCCACGACGCGCGCGAGCGCGCGAACGGCGGAGGAGGAGGCCATCGTTCCCATCCCGGATCAGGTGGGCGTGACCACTTCCTCGATCGTTCCGGCCCTCGTGGCCGACACCGGTGTCTGCCCTTCGACGCGTGGCACCTCCAGCTCGACCGTGACGGTGCCGACCTTGCGCTCGTAGACCACGACGTTGAGCACCGAGGCGTACACGATCAAGCGGCCGAAGAAGAACAGCCAAGCCAGGAGCGCGAACACGACGCCGATCGAGCCGTAGAGCGCGGACGACCGCGCGACGGTGATGGGCACGATCCACGCGCCGAGGGTGGTGAGCACCTGGAACCCGACGCCGGCGGCAACGGCTCCGGGCAGCAGCGGGCGCCACCCGACGGGGGTTGAGCCGAGCACTTTGAACGTCCACCAGAACAACGCGACGTAGCCACCGAGCGACACCAACAGCCCGAGCGGTGCTGCCCACCCGGGCAGGATCGTCAACGTGACGGCTGTCGCGCCGAGCGACACGACGAGCCAGATCACGAGCCCGCCGAGCCAGCCGAGCGCGCTGAGCTTGCCGCGCAGCCCTCGGTCCTTGGCCTGCCACGCGCGGTCGACGGCGACTTGCATCGACGTCACTGCGCCGAGGCCGGCCCACAGCAGGCCCGCCAGGCCGATGATTGTGGCTGTCCGACGGCTGCGTTGCGCCGCGGCGATGGCGTCGCTGACCGTCGTCACCGCTTGGCCCTTGAGGCCGAGGCCCGAGGCCACGTCGCCGGCCAGGTCGCCCCGGCTGACCGAGAGGTACCCAACGATCGCCGTGGCGAAGAGCAGGAGCGGGAACAGCGAAAGGAACAGCGACAAGGTGACAGACCCGGCGACGATGCCGCCCTGCAGCTCGCCGTAGCGCTCCTGCACTGCCATCACCAGATCGAACCAAGGATGCCGCGACCTGAGCTTCGCCAGCCGTTCGCGCATCGTCGAGAAAGTACCCGTCAGGCACTACCTTGCAAACCGATGCGCCCCCTGCCCGGCTTTCGCACGCCCGCGCAGCTGGACGACATCGACCCGGGTCACATCCCCAACCACGTCGCAGCGGTGATGGACGGCAATGGTCGCTGGGCGAAGACGCGGGGCCTCAAGCGCACGGATGGGCACGCAGCTGGCGAGGAGGCCCTCTTCGATGCTGTCGAAGGCGCGCTCGAGCTGGGCATCGGCTGGTTCACGGTCTACGCGTTCTCCACCGAGAACTGGAAGCGCCCCATCGACGAGGTCAGGTTCTTGATGGGCTTCAACGAGGGCATCCTCGTGCGCCACCGTGACCAGCTCGACGATTGGGGCGTACGCATCCGCTTCATAGGTCGACGCGACTGGCGGGTGCCGCGCCGAGTGCTCAGGCGCATCGAGGAGTCCGAAGCCCAGACAGCGGGCAACAAGCGGATGACGTTCACGATCGCCTTCAACTACGGCGGACGAGCAGAGATCGTCGACGCGGTGAGAGCGATCGTCGCCTCGGGGGTCGCGCCCGACAGGGTCGACGAGAAGCTCATCAACAAGCACCTCTACGAGCCGGAGATGCCCGCCCCCGACATCGTCGTTCGGACGTCGGGAGAGTTCCGCATCTCCAACTTCCTGCTCTGGGAGCTCGCGTACAGCGAATTGATCTTCTCCGAGGTGCTCTGGCCCGACTTTCGCCGGGAGCACCTCTTCGACGCCGTTCGTGAGTACCAGCGTCGCGAGCGACGCTTCGGCGGGGTCTGATCCCTATGCCCCTCTACCGCGACGACGGGATCGTCATTCGCACGTACAAGCTCGGCGAGGCCGACCGCATCGTCGTGCTCCTGACGCGGGGGCGTGGAAAGGTCCGCGCCGTCGCAAAGGGTGTGCGCAAGACGTCGTCGCGCTTCGGCGCGCGCCTCGAGGCGCCGAGCCATGTCGCGCTGCAGCTCTACGAGGGTCGAGAGCTCGACACGATCACCCAGGCCGAGTCGATCGACCACTTCCGCTCGATCCGCGACGACCTCGACTGCATCACGCGGGCGTCGTCGATGCTCGAGGCCGTCGACCACATGAGCCCTGAGCGCGAACCGAACCCGCAGCTCTACACGATGCTCCTCGGCGCGCTGCGCACGCTCGCGGCGGACTCGCATCCGCTCGTCACGCCGGCATTCTTTTGGAAGCTCCTCGCTCTCGAGGGCTACCGGCCGGTGCTCGACGGGTGTGTGACGTGTGGGGAGACCGATGACCTCGTCGCATTCGATCTCGAGGAGGGCGGGGTGTTGTGCACGGCCCACCGCCGTGGATCATCGCTGGCACCCGGGGCGGTGACCCTGTTGCAGCTGATCCTCGGCGGTCGTCTTGCTACAGCGCTCGCGACACCCGTCGGGCCCTCAACAGCCGAGGTCGAGCACTTGGCCACACGAGCCATGGAGCATCACCTCGAGCGACGCCTCCGCTCGGTCAACGTCCTCGATCATTGACGGAAAGGGCGCCTCAGAGCGGCTCGACCCCGGGACACGATAGTGACCCGTAGGCCATCAGATCGGCTGGGGTGGCCTCGGCCGTGGTACCTGGACCGAGCGTGATGGTGCCGTGCGCGAGTACCGCGGGAGTGGTGGTGGCGGAATACGCGACACCATCGGCGCTCTCGGCCGAGAGGATCTCGAGCCCCCGAGCCGTGCAACGGAGCCCATCGAGATGTGTGACGGTGGCGCCGACGGCGTAGCTGGCCGCGCTCTGCGCCGGGGTGAGCACCCGAACGAGCTCGCAGCCGACAAGCTGGAAGAACCCGACCACGCTTGCGGACGCGCCCACCCCGACGACGACGAACACGACCGGTTCGCCACCGAGCCCGGCCACACCGAGCACCCGCACCCGTTGCGTCGGATCGTCGAAATCGGCGTCGGTGATCGTCGCCGCCCGGCGACCGTTGGCCGCGAGATCGACCGCGACCTGCCAAGGGCCGGGCGCTTCGTCGCTACCCTCGCCGTACACCTGCACGCGATCGGAGCGGCCGTCGCCGTCGACGTCGCCGGCGAGCTCCGAAACTCGCACCGCGCGCGGCGGGGCAGGGGCAGGCGCGCAGCGCGCATTCATGGTCGTGGTTGTCGACACGGGCTCGGTCTCCGCGCTCGAAGCGCTCGATGTCGTCGACGCGCTCGACGCGCTCGACGCGCTTGACGAGGCGTTCTGCTGCGCGCCCCGCCCGGCGTTGCTACCTGAGCACGCGCCGAGAAGGAAGACGAGCGCGACGAGGGCGCACCTGTAGCTCATGCGAGCGGCGCGGGCCCCGACGGTGGCGATTCGGTCGGGGGAGGAGGGGGCGCCGGCCACCCCGTGGCCGGCGGCGTTCCCCACGGCTGGGGACCGGGAGGCCCGTAGGGCTGCCACGCCTGCGGCGCCACCGGGCTCGAAGGTGGCCGGCCGACGGCGTCTGCGTGCACGACGTAGGTGTGCGCAACCATGTCTCCGACACGCTGGTGGTCCTGGTTCGCGAGCGAGGTGACCAGCCCGCAAATGCCGAGGGTGAGCGGTCCGTCGACCAGGAAGAAGAGCCAACGCAGCGCTGTTCGCCCCGGTCCGGCCTTGGCGCCGGTGTCATCGACGACGCGCAACCCCACCATGAGCTTGCCGAGGGTCCCACCCAGCAGCAATGGGATCAAGAGGTAGAGCACGCCCGACAAGACGATGCTCCCACCGACTCCCGAGCCCTTGTCGATGAGGTAGACGTTGTCGTTCGACTGGAAGCTGAACGCGTTGTCGCAGCGCAGGTTCGTGCTCTCATCGAAGGTGTTGACGTGCTCGTAGCAGTCGTCGCGCCTGAGCGCCTCTCGTGTCGAGACCTCATCGGCTATGGCGAAGAAGAAGAATCCAAGGACGGCGATGAAGATGGCGAGATCGATGAAGAACGCGCCGATGCGGCGCCCGACCACGTCGGTCGGGCGCGTCGCCGGAGGACCCGCGTACGGGTAGGCACCGGGCGGACCGTAGGGCTGGGTCATCGCGCGCTCCTGTCCGCGGCGGTCGCAGTGACCGGCGCGCCACGATCCTTGCGCACGACGAGCGTCCCAGCTGCGACATCTCCGACGCGACGGTTGCCTTCGGTGATCAGCACGGCTGTGATCCCGCAGATTCCGAGCGTGAAGGCGCCGTCGACCGCGAGGAGGAGCCAACGGACCGTGAGCGGGGCCAAACCGGGGCGAGAGCCATCGCGGCGCACGACGCGAATGCCCGTGGCCCGCTGACCGAGCGTGGCCCCGAGGAGCAACGGCACCAGCACGAACACGGTGAAGCCGACGCCGAGAACGATCGCGAGAGCGGGTGCCGGATCCAGGATGTGGTACGTGCCCTCCTCATCGGTGACCCCGTCGTGGAACTCGAAGGCTGAGCAGTAGAGGCGCCGCTCCCCGGTGCCGTCGACGCGCAACGCGCAATCGTGATCGCGCTGGGCGCCGATGTAGTCGGTTCGATCGGCGATGGCGACGCCCAGCGAGACGACGACCACGGCGGCCAGCATCCCGTCGAGAAGCAGCGCGCCGATGCGTCGGCCGATCACCGCGGTGTTCCCGGCCGGATGCATCAGCGCAGATCATCGCGGACGGCGAACCGTTGCGGGAGCCGGCGGGGCCCACCGGTAACGTGGCCGACCATGTCCGAACAGGCCACCCCCGAGCCGACGCCTGACGCGACGCTGTTCGACAAGATCGTCAACCTTTGCAAGCGCCGCGGCCTCGTGTTCCCCTCAGCGGAGATCTACGGGGGCTTCCGTTCCACCTACGACTACGGACCGGTCGGCGTGCTGCTGCTGCGCAACGTCAAGGATGCCTGGTGGCGATCGATGGTGCAGCTACGCCACGACGTCGTGGGACTCGATGCCGCGATCCTCAGCCCCCCGGCCGTGTGGGAGGCATCCGGGCACCTCGCGAACTTCACTGATCCGCTCGTCGACTGCAAGGTCTGCGGGCAGCGCTTCCGCCTCGACAAGCTCGAGGATCCCGAGCTCTGCCCGAGTTGCGGGTCGAAGCAGAGCCTCACCGAGGCCAGGCAGTTCAACTTGATGTTCAAGACCTTCGCGGGGCCGCTCGAGGAGTCGGCAGCCGAGGTGTACCTGCGCCCCGAGACCGCGCAGGGGATGTTCGTGAACTTCAAGAACGTGCTCGAGACGTCGCGCAAGAAGCCGCCGTTCGGGATCGCGCAGATCGGCAAGTCGTTCCGCAACGAGATCACCCCGGGGAACTTCGTCTTTCGCACCCGCGAGTTCGAGCAGATGGAGATGGAGTACTTCGTGCCGCCGCTCGAGGTGCAGCAGTGGTACGAGTACTGGCTCGAGGAGCGCTATCGCTGGTACATCGAGCTCGGCATGCCCGAGACGCACCTGCGGCTGCGGGCCCACGAAGCCGACGAGCTGTCGCACTACAGCTCAGCGACATCCGACGTCGAGTTCCTCTTCCCGTGGGGATGGGACGAGCTCGAGGGCATCGCGAACCGCGGCGACTACGACCTGACCCAGCACTCCAAGGCTTCGGGCGAGAAGCTCGAGTACTTCGAACAGGCCACGAACGAGCGCTACACGCCTCACGTCATCGAGCCGGCAGCCGGCGCCACGCGCACGACAATGGCGTTCCTGATGGCGGCCTACGACGAGGAGGAGGTGCGCGACGACACCCGCGCCGTGTTGCGGCTCCACCCGCGCCTCGCCCCATACAAGGTGGCGGTGCTCCCGTTGTCGAAGAACGAGCAGCTCTCACCTGTGGCCCGCGAGGTGCTCGCGCTGGTGCAGCCCCACTTCATGACCGACTTCGACCAGACCCAGGCGATTGGTCGTCGCTATCGGCGCCAGGACGAGATCGGCACCCCATTGTGTGTGACCGTCGACTTCGAGTCGCTCGAAGATGGCGCGGTGACCGTGCGCGAGCGCGACACGATGGGCCAGGAGCGCATCGCGTTACCCGAGTTGGTGGACTGCCTGCACGAGAGGTTGGGGTTGTGATGGGGCGACTTGCCGAAGAGAACGCGGTGTGGCCGAAGGACCGCTTCTTGTCGACCAGCGACGGCGCGACGCTCGCGTACGCGATCGTTGGCGACGGGGCCAAGGTCCCCGTTGTGTTCATGAACGGCTGGACGTGCCCCGACACGTACTGGGGGCGGATCGGGCCGGCGATCGTCGAAGCCGGGCACCGGGTCGTGTTCTTCGACACTCGGGGACACGGCCAGTCGAGCTTGCCCGTCCCACCGCGGCACTCAGCGCGCGACATCCCGGTCGGGCATGTGTCGGTGAGCCGCGTCGCGACAGACATCATCGAGATCCTCGATCATGCCGGCATCGACAGAGCCGTGCTCGTCGGCCACTCGATGGGCGTGCAGGGGATCTTCGAGGCCTACCGGGTCGGTGGATCAGCGCGCTTGGCGGGGATCGTGCCGGTGGCGGGGACCTACGAGAACCCCGTGCCGACGTTCGCCGAGAAGGCCGTGCTCGACAAGCTCTTCCCCATCGGCGACGCGCTCCTCAGCCGCGTCCCGTTCGGCCTGATGCGTCCCGTCATGGCCCAAGCGCACAAGATGCCGCCGGCGCTCACCATGCGGATCATCAAGGCGTTGCTGCGCACCGGACCTGAGGTGCAATACGCCGATGTCGAGCGGCACGTGCGTCAGATCAGCGAGGTCGACTTCTCGATCATGTGGCGCATGATGAGCCAGATGCGCGGCCACTCTGCCGCGGATGTGCTCCCGACGATCGAGGTGCCGGTGCTCATACTCGGTGGGGAGCGCGACCACTTCACGCCGCCGTCAGTGCAACACCGCATGCACGAGCTGATCCCGGGCAGCGAGCTCGTGCTCTATCCCGATGGCGGCCATCTCCTCCCGGTCGAGGAGTGGCGGGCCATCAGCCGCGACCTCGTGAGCTGGCTGGCCGACAACTTCTAGGCCCTAGTCAGTCGAAGGCTCCGCTGCCGCGTGCGAAGAGGTGCCAGCCCAACCAGGCCCAACTCGCCAGCACGACGATGCGCCCGGCCCGGCCGCACAACACGCGCAGCACGGCATCGGACAGGGCGGCCCTGGCGCGGGCGCGCGCGATCGCCGACAGGACCAGGGCGGCACCGAGGATGACGACGTAACCAGCAAGGGTGACAGCGCGAGTGCTCACCGTGCCCGCTGCCGGGCGCAAGCGCGCGCGAGCCAGACACCGAGCGCGAGCCAGAGCGCAAAGGTCACGGTCCGCCCCGGATGCGTCGACATGAACCGATCCAGGAGGTAGCTCAGCGTCGGGTGCTCCTCGCGAGGCGAACCGGCGAGCGCGACGAGCTCCCACGCGGTGAGCGCGGCAGACAGCGCAGCCCACGTCCACGCGCCAGGGCGCGCTGCTCCGCTGTCGGGGCCCGCACCGTGGTCGCGCGCTCGCAGCACAACGACGAGCACCAAAGCACCCACGATGGGCGCCGCGGTCGCTGCGTACTCTGCGCGTGTGAACGGGTGCAGCCCGGCGGCGAACCAGGAGTACGCAGCTGCGCCGCCCACCAGGACGACACGAGCCCGCGTCAGAGCGTGCCGCCAGCGCCTTCGAGAATCTCCTTGCACGTCGGGCAGACGGGGTAGCGATCAGGTGATCGGCTGGGGACCCACGTCTTGCCGCAGAGAGCGGTGACAGGTGTGCCGGTGATGTAGGCCTCGGTCACCGCGCTCGCGGGCACGACGACGTGGGCGAAGCGCTCATGATCCCCGTCGTCGGTGGTCACCGGCACGGGAGACCCGCGCGTCACGATCTCGCTCATGGCCCGGAGGGTAGCGACTAGCGCGCTTGTCGCAGGGCGCGACCTGCGATCGCCAGGAGGAGCAGGCAGGCGACGAGGAGGAGTGGGGTCGAGCCGCCGGTGGCCGGCGTCGTCGTGGTGGGCGCGGCGCCCGCCCCGCCGAGCGCGGCCGGCGCTGGCGTTGTGGAGGAGCGGGCGACGACATATGGCACCTGGAACGGCGTCGTTGCGACAGCGCCGTCACCGACCGAGACCCATTGCATGTTCGGCTGCTCCTCGCCCACGCCGGGCTTCGACCAGTCGCAAACGCCGTCAGGGAAGATGGCTTGCAGCTCGGTGAGCTCAGAGCCAGTCGGCGCGGTGGCGTAGTCGCGGGGATCGATCGGCTTGAGCTGGCACTTGATCACGTCCTCGGTGAGCGGGCCGCCGGCAACCTGACGCGGGCTGTGCTTCGGCGCGAACGCGACGTCGCACACGATGCTCGCAGGGCCGAGCGCGATTCCCCCGGGCACGTGGCACCCGTCGACAGCAGAAGGCGGGCGGGAGGCTGCCATCGTCGCGATCCGCTCGCCAGCCGTTCGCCCCTGCAGCACCGTGGCCCATTCGCTCGCGGCGGTGAGCGCGTCGCTCGGGAGCGGCACGCCAGTCCAGATCTGCTGGCCGGGGTGGCTGCCGTCGAGCTGATCGATCCGCGCGCGCAGCTCGTAGGGCCGCGCCTGGTCGTGGAAGCCGATCACCGGCACCAAGTCGAGGTTGATGCGCACGTCGATGATCGGGGTCTCGCTCAGCGCGGCGTGGCCGGTGACGGCACCTACCCGGTAGACGAGCGCGGCCAGGTCGGGCTCCATCGAGGTGCGCTGAGGCACGGGCACACCGTCGATGTCGAACCCGCCGATGTTGCGGTTCAGCTGGATGAAGTCGCTCATCGAGATGCCCCCGGTGTTGGCCGCGGCCAGCCCGTACTGCACGCCGACGTTGTCGACGGGACGCCGGGCGAACCCGGTGGCCGGATCGCGACCGAGCAGGTTCACCAAGTTGTCCTGGAGCGTGCACCGAGCACCACCCCGGTTCGTCACCGGGTCGTAGAGCAGCTCGTCGGGGATCGAGCCATCGCAGTCGGCGCGCGGTTTGAGGTGGCCGGCAAACTCGTCGTTCCAGTCGTGGCAGACCTGGGGTGAGGCGAAGCCGCTGACAGCGATCTGCTTGAGCGACGTCCAGCGGTCGGGGTCCGAGCCGAAGACCCCGATCATGAGCGCGCAATCGTGCGCGCTCATCGCTGTGGTGATGACGTCCGGGAAGCTGAGCGTCGGCGTTCCTGCCGAGAGCACGCCTGGGTAGGAGTTGGCGATCGTGTACTGCTGGATCGCCCCGCCCGAAGCACCGGAGCCGACGACGTTGCCGACCGGTCCGTATCGATCGCCGACGTATTCGAGCACGGTCATGGCTGTTTCGGCGGAGAGCAGCTGGTTGCAGTGCACGCCGAGGATCGTGAGGGTGGAGTGCACGACAGCGTCGCCCCGCCGCAGGCGGCCCGGAAGGTCGTAGAGCGGGCCCGAGAGGTTGCTGCCGCTGAAGGCGCTCAACGAGCCGAGGACGTTCTCGACCGAGTTGGTGCCCTGGTGGTAGCCCGTACCGCAGCTCTCGCCGAAGGAGTACACGACGTCGTGGTCCCACTCGGCGGCCTCGAAAGGCGCGTTCGGGCCGCGTGCATGCGGGTCGTCGAGCACGGCGATGCGGGTGATCGACCGATTGATGACCGTCGACTCGATGCGCACCACGAACGGCCTGCTGTCGATGACCGACAGGTCGCTCGGGTACGACGCGTACGGGTCGGCCAGGGGCTTGAACTCGTCGGTGATGGTCAAGTAGCGCCACTCGACCTGCGTCGGGGCCGAGCAGTCGGCGTCGGTGGGCGGGCCCATCCCTGCACGCTCGGTCTGACAGATGAACGGCACCTGATGCGGCCCGGAGATCACGGGCCCGGCAATCGGGTGGTTCAGGATCTCGAGGGTCGCCTCGCGCGTGCCGTACGTCGGCCCAGTTGCCGAGGCCGTCACGCGGTTCACGCCGACCACGAGGTCGGTGACCACGCCTTCGAGCGCAGACCCAAACGGCTCGAATGCGCTCGTCACGTCGACGCCATCGCGCGAGATCGTCACGGTGTCGTCGCTCGCGGCACCGCTCACGCGCACGCGTGCGTCGCCCCCGGTGACGAGCGAAGGTCGCGTCGACGTCGTCGCCAGCTCGAGTTGGCCGGGCGCGAGGTTGGCGCCTTGGCGCGTGAACGGGTCGGCCTCGACGGTGATCGGCCCGCTGTCTGCGGACGCCGCCGGCGCGCCGAGAGCGAGGAGCGTGACCACTGCGGCGAAGGCGACCGCAGCGCTTCGCGATGCCGTCATGTCAACCGCGCGGTACGACGCACGGGGCACCTCCGCAGACGTCGATCAGGTCGCCGGTGAGCAAGAACCGCGCCACTTGGTCGGTGGCCGGCCCGTAGGAGCGCGGCACGGAGTGCGGGTCGGTCCCGGCGCGTGCCGGCGTGTTGCCGTTCGGTGGTGTCGCCAGGCCGGTGTCGGCGGCGAACCAGTACACGAGGACCGAGCCGACGTTGGGCGTGTCGCCACTACTCGTGGTGAAACCGAAGGCGGGGTCGATCGACCAATGCTGGCCGGGGGCGAGCGCGGGGACCTTCAGCGATGCGCCGATGGTGCGCGCCTCGATCTCAGCAGTGGCATTGGCCACTTGGTGATCTCCGAACGCCACCTGGAGCATCACGTCGTGCGTCGGCGTGTTCGGGAGCGGGTGCGCGGTCATCTGCTGCGCGTATCCGGAGGCCTCGCCGCGATCCCACAGCATTTGGATCAGGGCGAATCCGATCTGTTGGTCGACGGGGTTCGGATAGGTCGCTTGGTAGATCGCCGCGTACCGATCCTCCCAGTCGGTGCTGCGGTTCAGCAGCGTCGAGTAGCCCATGCCGGGTACGCCGAGCACGGCACGGCGGAAATCGGGCGCGAGCGCCGTGAGCGCGCCGCCCATGATCGCGCCTTGGCTGTTGCCGTCGTAGGCGAGCTCGTTGGTGCGCAGAAGCGGCCTCCCGTCTGCGGTGCGGAAGGCGCTGCTCGAGCTGAGTCCCGCTGGGTTCGACAGAGCACGGCCGAGCAGCAGGAAGTTGAGGAAGCCCTGCTGGGAACGGTCGATGATCGAGGGGAACGCGCTCAGGTCGACGAGCGCGCCGGCGACGCTCGGCAGATCCGCGAACGAGAAGCCCCACCAGTCGACGGCGCAGGGCGAGAAGCCGCGCTCACGCAGCCGCTGCGTGCTCCCGCCGTCGGCCTCGGTGCGCGACCCGAGGAGGCCATGCCCGTAAAGGACGGGGTGCGACGGTTCGACGTCGGAGCCACGGGCAATGTCACACAGGAAAGGCACTTCGACGGTTGGCTGCAGCGGGTCGACGGAGGGCAGCGAGGAGTCGGAGCCGAGCTGGTTGAACCGCGAGCCAGGTACCGCGAATGCATTGCTCTGCAGGTCGTGGAGACCGACAGGCAAGGCCGACGTGAGCGGCTTCAGCGCAGCGGCCACCTCGGGCGGCAGTTCGACCGGGGGCAGGGGCGACTTCACCTCGAGCTGCGGCGTGAGGTAGTTGGGCACGGCGATGGTGCCCTCGATGTGCCGCATCGTCGCGTCGGTCGCAGAGTCTTCGACCTTGGTGATCGCGAACGAAGGCGCGACACCCGACACCATGTTGTCGGTGAGGTCGCTGTCGCCAAGGGCAGCGAACGCCTCGTCGCGGATGTGCAGCACGCGCTCGGTGAGGTTGCGGCTGCTGGCGATGGTGAAGTCCCACGCGAGGAACAGAGCGTCGCGTTCCACGCCGGCCGCGCCCAGCTCACGCATCACTCGCTCCATGTGCGGGCGACGCGCATCGAACGTCGGATCGGGGAGGGCAGGGGCCAGCGAACGGTGTCGGTACGCCGCAAACGCAGAACCAGGACCGAGGAT
>JBPCON010000045.1:0-17966 GCA_051000215.1 Acidimicrobiales bacterium | reverse complement strand
AGGGGCGACAAAGAGACGGGGGACGGGGGGGAGCGAGAGAATTTCGGTTTAGGAGGTGCACGCCACTCCCGAAACCGACCACTAGAGCGGTGGGTCGGTGCAGCCCTCGGGTTCGCCGCCGCCACCGGCTGGCTCGGTGCGGTCGTAGGGCGTCACGAAGCCCGACCCCGGATCGGTCGTCGTCACGTAACGCGTGATGGCCGTTGCGAGCGCCTGCGCCTCCGCGTGCCTGAAGTCTGCTGTGGCGAGCAGCGCCTCCTCGGGCGGGTTCGAGATGTACGCGGCCTCGGAGAGCACGGCGACGACGCCCTTCGACAGTCGCAAGATGCCGTAGTAGTCGCCGTTGCTGCCCGGGCGGTACTTGGCTCCGTGGTCGCTGTCGGCCTCCCATGCCACTTGGTACGGCTCGAACGCCTTCGTGACCTCCTCCCAGATGAGCCCGGCGAGGCGCTTCGAGTCGACCGATGCGATCTGGTAGTAGGTCTCGTTGCCCGGCTCGGTCGACGCGCCGTCAGGCTCGGCGTTGTGGTGGATCGAGAGGAAGACCTTCGGGTGCAGGTTGGTCGCGATCTTGGCCCTTGTCGCGAGCGTCGTGTTCTGATCGCTCGGACGGGTGAGCACGACCGCGGCGCCCTGCGCCGCCAGGGTCGCCGCCACATCGTCGGCGACCGCCCGGTTCACGTCCTTCTCGAGCAAGCCGTCGGGACCGACAGCGCCCGACTCGTTGCCACCATGGCCGGGGTCGAGCACCACATCCGCCCCGCGCAAGGGCACTCCGGTCGTCGTCGTCGTCGCTGAGCAGGGCGTGTCGACCACGTAGGTGCCGTCGCCGTTGTCAGCCTCGACGGGCACGACGATGCCGCCCGCGACCTTGAGTGCCTTCACCGCTCCGCTCGTGGGCTCGCCGCTCCACCCTGACGCGTTCGTCGTCGTCGGTGGCGGCGGCTCGCTCGTCGTCGTCGTGCTGGTGCTCGTCGTCGCGACGGTCGTCGTCGTGGCAGATGATGTGCCCGACCGCGCAGCCGACCCTCCCCCGCCTGAGCAGGCGGCGAGCACCAACAGGAGCGCGATGCGCCTGCGCAGCGCTACAGCTCGGCGACGATCTCGGCCATGAGGTCGCCGGCCTCGGTCGGGTTGTTCCCGACTCGTGCGCCCGCGTCGCGCAGGGCATCCATCTTCGCCGCCGCGGTGCCTTTGCCACCGGAGACGATCGCGCCGGCGTGGCCCATCTTCTTGCCAGCCGGCGCCGTGACACCGGCGATGTAGGCCGACACAGGCTTCGAGACGTGATCTTTGATGAACGCTGCCGCCTCTTCTTCGGCCGAGCCGCCGATCTCACCGATCATCATCACGGCCTTCGTGTCGGTATCGGCTTCGAATCGCTCCAGGCAGTCGATGAAGGTGGTGCCGGGCACCGGATCGCCGCCGATGCCGACGCACGTCGTGACCCCGATGCCCTTGAGCTTGAGCTCGTAGAGCGCTTGATAGGTCAGCGTGCCCGAACGGCTCACGATGCCGACGCTCGGCAACCCGTCGATCGGCGCCTGGGCGATGTGCCCGGCCGTGATGCCGATGTTGGCGCGTCCCGGACTGATCAGACCAGGGCAGTTCGGGCCGAGCAGCTGCACGCGCGGGAAGCGACGCTTCAAGTCGTTGTAGAACCACGCCTCGTCCTGGGCCGGCACGCCTTCGGTGATGCACACGATCAGCTCGATGCCCGCCTCGGCCGCCTCGATCACCGCGTCGCGCACGCCCGGGGCGGGGATGAAGATGCACGAAGCAGTCGCGCCTGTGATCTCGACGGCATCACCGACGTTGGCGAAGACGGGGATGCCATCGACGTCGGTGCCGGCCTTCTTGGGGCTCGTGCCCGCGACGACCTGGGTCCCGTACTCGCGGTTGAGCAACCCGTAGAACCGGCCTTGGGAACCGGTCAGCCCCTGGTACACCACGCGGGTTGTCTCATCGACGAAGATCGCCATCGGATTCAGCCCTTCCCGGCCAGCGCGACGACGGCCTTGGCCGCCTCGAGCATGGTGGGCTGCAGCTGCAGCTTGTCCGACAAGTGCGGCTGGAGGATCGCCCGTCCCTCGTCAGCGTTCGTCCCGTCGATGCGCATCACGATCGGGGCGTCGATCTGCACCCGCCCGAGCGCGGCAACGATGCCGTTGGCCACCTCGTCTCCCTTGGTGATGCCACCGAAGATGTTGATGAAGATCGAGCGGACGTTGGGGTCGTTGTTGATGACCTCGAGCGCGCCCGCCATGACGTCGGCGTTGGCGCCGCCGCCGATGTCGAGGAAGTTGGCAGGCTTCCCGCCGACCTGGTTGACGATGTCGACCGTCGACATGGCGAGCCCTGCGCCGTTCGCGATCACGCCGACGAAGCCGTCCAGACCGACGTACTGCAGGCCTTTGTCGTGCGCCGCTTGCTCGCGCTCGTCGCGGGGCTGGGTTGCGTCGTACTGCGCGTAGTCGGGGTGGCGGAACTCGGCGTTGCCGTCGAGCGTCACCTTGGCGTCGAGCGCGTGCACCTCGCCCGTCGGCGTCAGGATGAGCGGGTTGATCTCGACGAGATCGGCATCGCCCTCGACGTAGCAGCGGTAGAGGTCGAGCAGGATGTCGACGGCGCCGTCGTTTGCAGCGGGGTTGAGGTGCGCGGCCTCGACCCACTCGCGTGCGATCTTCTCGCTGAGCCCGTCGACCGGGTCGATCCAGATCTTGGCGATGGCGTCGGGATCCGTCTCGGCCACAGCCTCGATCTCGACACCGCCCTGCGCCGACAGCATGCCGAGGTGCTTCTTGGCCGCGCGGTCGAGCGTGAAGCTGGCGTAGTACTCCTCGGCGATCTCGCTGGCGTGCTCGACCCACACCGTCTCCACGACGTGGCCCTTGATGTCGAGGCCGATGATCGTGCCCGCGTGCTCGCGCACCTCGTCGGCATCCTTTGCCAGCTTCACGCCGCCTGCTTTGCCTCGCCCGCCGACGTGGACCTGCGCCTTGATGACCACCGGGTAGCCCACCGTGTCGGCAGCGGCGACTGCAGCGTCCACCGTCGTGACGGCCTCACCCGGGCTGACGGGGATGCCGTACTGGGCGAAGAGCTGCTTGCCTTGGTACTCCAACAGATCCATCGGGTCTCCGGGCGTTTCATCTCGCGGGAAGGGCTTGGGCATCATAGAGACGTGCCCGTTGCCCGATCAGATCCTCGCCGCACCACGATCATCGGCATCGCCGGGGTGGTCGTTGGGGTCGTCATGATCGTCGTGGTGCTCGCGCTGAACGCCGGTGGCGACAAGGCACACGTCGGCTCGAAGACGACAGAGTTCGACGCTGGACGCGCTGCGGATCTCGCGCCGCGCATCGCAGCGGACCACTACCCCCTCCTCGTCCAGGACCCGGCAAACTTCACCCGACCACTGTGGATCCAACACACCGGCACCGACGACAACAACGGGTGGTTGTCGTTCGATGCTGCAGTCGAGGGCTGCGCGACGCGCTGGGACGTCGGCGCCCAGCAGTTCGTCGACTGCGCGGAGCGGCGCTACCCCCCAGACGGCACCGGTCTGCCCCGCTACCCGGTCACGGTGGTCGCTGGCCGCGTCATCGTGAACCTCGACCGCGACGCGCCAACGACGACGGCGCCAACCAGCTCAACGATCCTGCAGACGAACTGATCCAGCGCGCTCACGACCGGCGCGGGGAACGAAGCGTCGCCCGCTCAAGGTCAAACCGGTTACTCCGCTCTTCCCGGCTTCGCCGGCGGGCCGCTCGGGCCCGGCCTCGCCTATCCGCTCGGCCTCTCAATCTTCGAAGAGGGGAAGCAACTCGCTCTTTTGCACCTTGTCGGTGCCGGTCCTCGGGAGCTCGGCCACGATCATGATGCGCTGTGGCACCTTGTAGTCCGAGAGTCGGCTCGCAGCCCACGACTCGAGCTCACCCTCGCTGACAGCCGCGCCCGGCGCAGTCCGCACAGCGGCGACAGGCACCTCACCCTTGCGCTCATCGGGCAGTCCGACCACGGCCGCTTCGAGCACGTCGGGGTGCTCCTCGAGGGCCTTTTCGACTTCGAGGGCGTAGACCGAGTAGCCGCCGTGTTTGATCACGTCCTTCTTGCGTCCAGCGAAGGCCACCGCACCGAGCAGACCTTTGCGTGCGAGGTCGCCGGTGCGCAGCCAGCCGTCGTCGGTGAGCGTGGCGTTGGTGGCCTCAGCGTCGCCGTAGTAGCCCTTGGTGACACCCGGCCCCTTGATGAGCAACTCGCCCACCACGCCCGTGCCCACGTCGACGTCAGCTTCGTCGACGACTCGAAACCTGTAACCGGGCAACGGGAACCCCAGGGACTCGCCGAGCCCGAGGTCGATGAGCGGGGGGCTGATCTTCGCGGCAGCCCCACCACCGAGCTCGACCATTCCGTAGCCCTCGAAGAAGAGCGCCTCACCGATGGGCCCGACAACCGGGAGCGACGCGGTGGCCCCGAGCGCCTTGAACGTTTGGGCGAGCTCGGCCGGCATCGCATCGGCTCCCGAACCCCAGATGCGCACGCAGGACAGGTCGCGCTGCGCTGCCCCGGCCTCGAGCAGCATGCGATACATCGCGGGGACGCCGATGAACATGCTCGAGCGTCTCGACTCGATCGCGTCGAGCACCTCGAGCGGGCGGAACTTCGGGAGGAAGTAGACGGGCACTCCGGCGCTCGCGAGCCCGATGGTGGCTGCGAAGCCCATGATGTGGGCGACGGGCAGCCCGATGACCGCCTCGCCCCGGAACACGAGCTGCGTCGGAAGCGCCCCTGCGGCAGCCATCTGGCCCAACAGGCTGCGATGTGTCAGCTCGACCCCCTTGGGCTTGCCTGTCGTCCCCGACGTGTAGAACAGCGCCGCGACGTCACCGACTTGGGCAGCGGTGGCCTTGTCCATCGGAGTTGCGCCATCGACCTCCACCGCCGAGCGGATCACGAGCGCTGCGCCCGAGTCGGCGACGACGTGATCGACCTCGTCGCGGCGCATCTGCGGGTTGACGGGCACCGGAATTGCCCCGGCCCGTGACGCGGCGAGGCACAGCAGCAGCATCTCGTAGCCGTTGTTGCCCGCGATGACCACCCGGTCGCCGGGCCGTGTCTTCGCGCTGATCCCGCCAGCCCATCGCGCCACGCGCTTCGCCGCCTGGTTGTAGGTCAGACGCAGACCGCCGTCGGCCTCCTCGACCAACCGGCGCTTGCCGTGCACTTTGGCCAGCCGTTCGAGGATCGTTCCCAACGTGTGGTCGCGTTTGACCAGCAAGATCGCCCGGTCGAACACCTGCATCGGACCAGTGGTAACGCAGAGCGCGGCGCTGACGCCACTCGGCCCGGTCAGATCTTGTCGAGCGGTGTCCAGCTCAGGAGGAAGACCTTCTCGCCGACGTCGGGGAAGCGCACGGTGGCCTCGGCCTTGTCGCCTTGCCCGTTGATGTCGACGATGACTCCTTCGCCGTACTTGCCGTGGCGCACGTCGTCGCCGACGCGTAGCCCGAGTGCCTCCGCTCCCGTGGGCCCCGGGGGAGGCGGGCGCATGGCCCGTTCAACGATCTCCTCGCGGTTGCGCCCGACGGGCGACCAGCTGCCCGATCCGTGCGACGAGCCTTGCTGGCGCTTTCGCGAGTCGCGCGAGCCCTCGGCGTGCTGCAGCAGCTGCGTCGGGATCTCGGCCAGGAAGCGGCTCTCCGGGTTGTACTGCGTCGACCCGTAGAGCATCCGGCACCATGCGTTGGTGAGGTAGAGGCGTTGGCGCGCCCTTGTGATCCCCACGTACGCCAACCGGCGCTCCTCCTCGAGCTCGCGCGGCTCACCGAGCGCGCGCAGGTGCGGGAAGATGCCGTCTTCCATCCCGACGAGGAACACATTGGGGAACTCGAGCCCCTTCGCGGCGTGCAGCGTCATGAGCACGACGGACGAGTCGTCGGCGCCCTCTGGCAGCTCGTCGGTGTCAGCGACGAGGGAGACCTGCTCGAGGAACTCGCTGATCGTCTCGAACTCCTTTGCGACCCCGACGAGCTCGGAGAGGTTCTCGAGCCGGCCTTCGGCCTCGACGCTGTGCTCGAGTTGCAGCTCGGCCACGTAGCCGGTGCGGTCGAGCACCGTCTCGAGCAGGGCGCCGGGATCGTCGCCCTCCGCTGCGAGCGCCCCCAACGTGGCGAGGAGCGTGAGGAGCTCGTCGATCCCCCTCACGGCGCGCCCCGTCACGCCGGCCTCCTCGGCGCGGCGCATCGCCTCGACGAACGCGATGCCGTGCGCCTTCGCCCACACGTCGAGCCGGCCGATGGTGGAATCGCCGATGCCGCGCTTGGGCGTGTTGATGATGCGCTTGAGGCTCACCTCGTCGACGGGGTTCACGATGGCCTTCACGTAGGCCAGCGCGTCCTTGATCTCGCGGCGATCGTAGAAGCGCGTGCCGCCAACGACCTTGTAGGGCACGCCGATGCGAAAGAGCTGCTCCTCGAGCACGCGGCTCATCGCGTTCGTCCGGTAGAAGATCGCGGCGTTGCCCCAGCGCTCGCCTTCGTCGTGCAGGCGGCTGATCTCGTGGCCGACCCACTGGGACTCGTCGACCTCGTCGTCGGCGTGGTAGCGCACGATCAGCTGCCCAGCCCCCGACTCGGTCCACAGCTCCTTGGGCTTGCGGGCCGCGTTGTTGGCGATGACGGCGTTCGCAGCATCGAGGATCGTCTGCGTGCTCCGGTAGTTCTGCTCGAGCACGATCACCGTGGTGTCCGGGAAGGCCTCCTCGAACTCGAGGATGTTCTTCATGTCGGCGCCGCGGAACGCGTAGATGGACTGGTCCGCGTCACCGACGACGCAGACGTTGCGGTGCTCGCTCGCGAGCTGGAGCACCAGCTCGTTCTGGACGCGGTTGGTGTCCTGGTACTCATCGACGAGGACATGGCGGAATCGGTGCTGGTAGCCCTCGAGCACGTCGGGATGGTGGCGGAACAGCAGCGCGGTGTTGAGCAGGAGGTCGTCGAAGTCCATGGCGCCGGCCCGCAGGAGGCGCTGTTGGTACTCGACGTAGACGTCGGCGATCTTGCGCTCGAAGATGCCGTGACCCTGCGCCTCGTACTCCTCGGCGGTGACCAGGTCGTTCTTGGCTGCGCTGATGGTGCCGTGCACCGAGCGGGGGGGAAAGCGCTTCGGGTCGAGCGCGAGGTCGCGGATGACGTAGCCGGTGAGGCGCACAGCGTCGGCCTGGTCGTAGATCGTGAAGCTCGACGGGAACTCGAGACGCTTGCCGTCGCGGCGCAGGATGCGCACGCACGCCGAGTGGAACGTCGAAACCCACATCCGCTCGGCGACCGGCCCGACCAGCGCCCCGACGCGGTGCTTCATCTCGTCGGCGGCCTTGTTCGTGAACGTGATGGCCAGTATCTCGAAGGGGCTGACGCCGTGGTCCCGGATCAGGTGCGCGATGCGGTGCGTGAGCACGCGCGTCTTGCCCGAGCCGGCCCCAGCGATGACGAGCAGCGGACCGTCGTGGTGCGTGACGGCCTCGTATTGCACCGGGTTGAGCCCGTCGAGGATGTCGATCTGCATTTTCTCCTCGCGGTCTCGGCGGTCTCGCCGGTTCGGCCTCGCCCGAATCCTACAAGCGCCCTCGGACGCCGAAACCGGTGTCATGATCCGAGGGTGCAGATCACCAAGCTCGAGCGCAGCAACGGCTTCCTCGTCGTCGATTTCGCCGACGCGCGTGCTGTCGGCGTGACGCGCTTGGCCCCCAAGGTCCTCCAGGACGGGGCCGAGCTGCTGGCCCGCTCGATCACCTACACCTTCGCCGCCTTCGGCCTGCAGCTCTCCGGTGGGTCGGCCGGCATCAACGCGAAGCCAGAGAGCCGCGACAACGCGGTGAGCGGCTACCTCGACGACGTCGCCGCGCTCGTCGCCGACGGCAGCTGGCAGACGTGGGCCGGCACGGGGATGACCGACGAAGATCTCTCAGCATCCCGTGGCGACGCCGCCCGCCTCGACGATCCGGAGCTCATGGCTCGCGGTGCCGTGGCCGCTGCCAGGGCCGCCCTGCCCGATGCGAGCACTGCCGCGATCGTCGCGGCCGGCCCGGTGGGAGCTGCCGCGAACCAGGCGGCGACAGCCGCAGGGTTCGCGATCGACGGCGACGCGATCGACGCCGAGGTCGACGTGCTCCTCGTCGGCGGCAAGGCCGGCATCGTCGACCACGACAGCGCGGCGACGATTCGGGCCAAGGCGATCGTTGCGCTGAGCCCGGTGCCCGTCACGGCCAAGGCCTACGCGACGCTGTCGCGCGCCGGCAGCGTCTACGTGCCCGACTTCCTCACGCTCGCCGCTCCGCTCCTCGCGGCGCTCGACCCCGACAACGGCGACCCTGTCGAACGTGTTGTCGAGCGGGTCGGCAAAGCCGTCGCCCACGGTGTCGATGCCTGGCGCGCCGCGGTGGATGACGCCGAGGCCTTCCTCTCGTCGTGGCGCGACGAGCTTCCCTTCGGCCGTCCCCTCGCCTCGTGAACTGACCTCAGCTCAGCAGCCTCAGCCTGAAGAGGTCGAGGACCTGCTCGAGGGCGTCACGAGTCGGGCTACCGGGCTCATCGATCAGGTGCTCCGCCAGCACCGAGTGGGCGGCCACGGGGTTGCCGTGGGGGTTCCCCTTCGACGAGTCGATCTCGACGGCGACGAATCGATCGCCGAGCTCCTCGCGCAAGCGCTCGAATCGCTCGGCCGGGACGACCTTGTCGCCGGTGAAACGAAGGCCGAGGACGGTGAGGTCGTCCTTCGCGCACTTGAGCTTCACCTGTTCGAGCTCAGCGTCGGTGATGTTGAGGTCGCGCTTGCGCCTCCGGCCGATGGGGAACGGAAGCGACGGCTGCGAGAGAACGGGGGCGACCACGGGCGAGCCGACCATCATCCCCAGCGCGAAGTTGCCGGTGAAGCACATCCCGACGGCGCCGACACCCGGCCCACCGCACTCCTCGTGCAGCGACCGAGCCAGGGCTCTGAGCCACGCGACGACGGGGGAGGTCTGCCCCGTCGCCAGCACCGTGAACTCCTTCGAGATGCATGCTGGCACCATGCTCGAGAGCACATAGGGCATCGCGCGGGCCTGACCGCCGCTGTACGCGTCGCGCCCGGGCTCACCGAAGAGGTGAGGAAGCGCCACCGTGCAACCGATGTCGACGACGCGCTGCGCGAACTCGATGACCTTCGGGGTGATGCCCGGGATCTCGGCGCACACGATCACCGCGGGCCCGCTGCCCGCGCGGAACACGTCTCGCTCCTTGCCCTCGAAGGTGAACGTGCTTCGCTCGAAACCGTCGACTGGGCCCATGGCGGCCGGAGATTACCGTGAGCGTCGCGCGAAGCGCAGACGACCTCGTCGAGCTTCGGGCTCAGGGACGAGAAGCTGCGATGGGGTTGCCGACGTAGTACAGCCCGACCACCTCCACGTACGCGCCGGAGTGAGGCGCGTGGACGATCTGGCCGTTGCCGATGTACATGCCGTCGTGGCCGAAGCCGTTGTAGTAGACGATGTCGCCCGGTTGGAGGTCGCTGATCGAGACGTGCCGCGTTGCGCTGTACTGCGCGTTGGTGTTGTGCGGGAGCGAGACGCCGGCGGCGTTCCAGGCGTACATCATCAGCCCCGAGCAGTCGAAGCTGTCGGGCCCGGCAGCGCCGTACACGTAGGGGTCGCCGACCTGGTTCAGCGCCGTGTTCACCGCAACGCTCGCGCTCCCGCTGGCCGGCCCGGGGTTGGCGATCTCGCCACCACCACCGCCACCACCGCTGCCACCGCCCCCGCTCACCGGACGGGGCCCGGCTGCGGCTGCTGCGGCCGACTTGGGGCGAGCCTGGGTCGCGGCCGCCGCCGCGCTTCGCTGCTGGGCCTCGGCCTGACGAGCGGCCTCCTGGCGGGCCTGCTCCGCGGCGACGAGCTGGTTGAGCTCGCCGTCGGTCTGGTTCTTCAAGGTCTGCTGCTCGTTGACCGCGCCTTGAGCCTGCGCTCTGGAGCCGGCGATCGCCTGGCCCTTCGCCTCGGCAGCCGAGCGCTGCTGGTTCAGCTGGTCGATGACCACTTGCAGGTCCTGCTTGGTGGCGTCGAGCGTGTCGATGATCTGCTGGCGGTTGCCCGCCGCCGCTGCGAGGTAGCCAGCGCGCTGGCTTGCCGCGCTCACGTCTGCGGCACCGGTGGTCGCCGCGGACTCGTTGTCGTCGCCGCCCCGCACGTACGCGTCGACGGCGTAGTCGCGCAGTTCGCCCTGGTGCTGGTCGACCTGCGCCTGCGCCGCGGCCACCTTCTGGCTGGATTCGGCCACTTGCCCGTTGAGCCCGTCGAGCTCGATCTGGGCAGCGTTGGCCTGCTCCGCGAACTGCTCGACAGTGCCGTTGAGCTGCTCGATCCGCGCCGAGATGCGTGCGGCCTCGGCCTTCTTGTCGCTGATCGGGTCAGCGGAGGCTGAAGGCACCGCGCTCACGAACGCCACGGCGAGGGCGCCGAGGAGCGCCAGCAGAACCCTCATGCGGGGGGCGCGCCGCGTGGCAGCGCGCGCTCGGAGGCGAGTCATGAGACCAACACCATAGCAGTCCTGCGTCGATTGTTGCGAAATGGTGACGGTTGGCCGCAGCTCACAACGGGTAGGGGACCACATCGCGCTGAGGTCTCGCGCGGATAGGGAAGCGTCGCCCGCTCGAGGTCATCGGTTACTCCGCTCTTGCCGGCTTCGCCGGCGGGTCGCTCGGGCCACGGCCTCGCCTCGCTCGGCCTCTGAGCCACCGACAACTACTCCCACTCGATGGTGCCGGGCGGCTTCGACGTGACGTCGTAGGCAACGCGGTTGACCCCGGCGACCTCGTTGATGATGCGGTTCGAGATGCGCTCGAGCAGGTCGTAGGGCAAGCGTGCCCAGTCGGCGGTCATGGCGTCCTCGCTCGTCACGGCTCGCACGATGACGGGATGACCATAGGTTCGCTCGTCGCCCATGACCCCGACAGAGCGAACGTCGGCGAGCAGCACAGCGAACACCTGCCAGATCGCGCGATCGAGCCCGGCGCGCTTGATCTCGTCGCGCACGATGGCGTCGGCCCGGCGCAGCAGCTCGGCGCGCTCGGGGGTCACTTCACCGATGATGCGCACGCCGAGGCCGGGGCCCGGGAACGGGTGGCGCCACACGATCTCCTCTGGCAGGCCGAGCTCGGTGCCGACCTGGCGCACCTCGTCTTTGAACAATGCTCGCAGCGGCTCGACGAGCGCGAAGTCCATGTCGTCGGGCAACCCGCCGACGTTGTGGTGCGACTTGATCGTCGATGCACCCGCACCGCCACCAGACTCGATGACATCAGGGTAGAGCGTGCCTTGCACGAGGAAGCCAGCATCGCTCAGCCCGCCGGACGCGGACTCGAACTCGCGGATGAACCGCTCGCCGATCGCCTTGCGCTTCTCCTCCGGGTCGACCAAGCCGACGAGCCGCTCGAAGAAGCGATCGGCGGCCCGCACGTGGACGAGCTCGATCCCCTGGTTGCGCTGGAAGGTCTCGACCACTTGGTCGCTCTCGCCCTCGCGCATGAGC
The DNA here is from genome assembly GCA_051000215.1 of Acidimicrobiales bacterium. Taxonomy (GTDB): domain Bacteria; phylum Actinomycetota; class Acidimicrobiia; order Acidimicrobiales; family JACDCH01; genus JBPCON01. The sequence continues at coordinate 6,402 of JBPCON010000045.1, read as the reverse complement.
CCGGTGTCGACGTACACGCACGTGAGCTGCGCGCCGACGGCCTTGTGCACGAGCGCGGCTGCGACAGCGGAGTCCACGCCGCCGGAGAGCCCGCAGATGACGCGCTGGTCGCCGACTTGGGCTCGGATCGCTTCCACCTGGGTCTCGATGATCGAGCTCATCGTCCACGTCGGCCGCGCGCCGCACGCGTCGAGGAGGTATCGCTTGAGGATGGCTTGGCCGTGCGGCGTGTGCGCGACCTCCGGGTGGAACTGCACGCCGTAGAAGCCCCGTTCTGGCGCCTCGAACGCAGCAGCCGGCGTCTCGGGTGTCGAAGCGATCACGGCTGCACCCTCGGGAGCCCGGGTGATCGTGTCGGAATGGCTCATCCACACGACCTGCTCACTCGGGAGGTCGAGGAAGAGGTGGCCGTCGGCGACGACGCTCAGCTCCGTGCGGCCGTACTCGCCCTTCCCCGTCTTGGCCACCTCACCACCGAGGTCGCGCGCGAGCAGCTGCGCGCCGTAACAGATGCCGAGGATCGGTACGCCGGCTTCGTACACGCTGCGGTCGATCGATGGTGCGCCTTCGACGTGGACAGAAGCCGGCCCGCCCGAGAAGATCACGCCTTTCGGCCTCTTCGCCAGCAGTTCGGCCGCGGTGATCGTGGGGGGCACGATCTCGGAGTACACGTGCGCCTCGCGCACCCTGCGTGCGATCAGCTGCGCGTACTGCGCACCGAAGTCGACGACCAGGACGGTGTCGAACTCGCCCCGTGTCGCGAGCTCGCTGTCAGCCGCCTTCGTCACCTCGCGACCACGACGAGCTCTGCCTTCTGTAGCTCCTTCACCGTCTCGTAACCGGTGAGGGCCATGGTCTGACGGAGCGCGCCCATCAGGTTGCGGCGACCGTCGCCGTCGTGGCCCGGACCCAGCAGGATCTCCTCGAGCGTTCCAACCCGCTCGATCGCGACACGATGACCGCGTGGGAGCGCGGCATGGACCGCTGGCATCCCCCAGTGGTAGCCGCGACCCGGAGCGTCGGTGGCGGCCGCGAGCGGCGCCCCGAGGACGACAGCGTCGGCGCCGCAGACGATCGCCTTCGCGACATCGCCGCCTGTGGTCATCCCCCCGTCGGCGATCACGTGGACGTAGACCCCGGTCTCGTCGAGGTGGCGCATGCGAGCAGCGCGCGCGTCGGCGATAGCGGTGGCCGACGGGACCCCGACCCCGAGCACTTGGCGCGTCGTCGATGCCGTGCCCGACCCTGCGCCGACGAGCACCCCCGCAGCGCCCGTGCGCATGAGGTGCAGCGCAGCCTGGTAGCTCGTGCACCCCCCGACGATGACGGGGATCTCGAAGCGTCGGATGAACGACTTGAGGTTGAGCGGCTCGACGACGCGCGACACGTGCTCGGCCGACACGATCGTTGCCTGGATCACCAACAGGTCGGGCTCAGCCTTGAGGATCTGCTCGGCGAGCTCGGCCGTTCGCTGGGGCGTCACGGCCACCGCGCTCGTGACACCGGCCGCTTTGAGCTGCTCGATGCGCTCGCGCACGAGCTCGGGCTTCACCGGCTCCGAATAGATCTCCTGGAGCCGCGCGGTGGCCTCATCCTCCGACAGCGCTGCGATCTCATCGAGGATCGCGTCGGGGTCGTCGTAGCGCGTCCAGAGGCCCTCGGCGTGCAAGATGCCGGCTCCGCCGAGCTCAGCGAGGTGGGTGGCAGTGGCCGGCGAGGTGACGCTGTCGCAAGCCGCGCCGAGGACCGGCAAGCCGAACCGAAAGGCGTCGATCTCCCAGCCCAGATCGACCGACTCCGGGTCGCGGGTGCGCCGGCTCGGGACGACCGCGACCTCGTCGAGCGCGTATGCCCGCCTGCCCGACTTGCCGAGTCCGATCTCGATGTCGGTCATCGCGCCATCACCCGCGAGCCGTCACAGATCGCAGAAGCAGGCGGGCCCGGGATGAGCGAGAAGCATGGGCTTGACCGTTCACCGGACGGCACCCTCCTCGGCTGCGACCTCTGACAGGAAAGGGTCGATCGTAGTGGTTCGGGGGTGTCGGCCCGGACCACCACCGCCACTACACTCCCGTCATGGAGGCCCCTCCGAGCCCGTTCCCCGAACCGCCGGCCGATGGCGGCTACCCGGAGAAGTTCGCGAAAGCGGGCCTGACCTTCGATGACGTGCTGCTCGTACCAGCGGAGTCGACGGTGCTCCCCGCGCAAGTGAGCACGCGCAGCCGGCTCACCGCCGCCATCGAGCTCGAGATCCCGATCGTGTCGGCTGCCATGGACACCGTCACCGAAGCCCGCCTGGCCATCGCCCTCGCGCGCGCTGGTGGCATCGGCATCGTGCACCGCAACCTGTCGATCGCGGACCAGATCGCCGAGGTCGACAAGGTCAAGCGCAGCCAGTCTGGGATGATCACCGATCCGGTGACGCTGCCGCCGACAGCGCTCGTGAGCGACTGCCTGGCGCTCATGGCCCGCTATCACATCTCCGGTGTGCCGATCACCGACGCTGGTGGCCGACTCGTGGGGCTGCTCACCAACCGCGATCTGCGCTGGATCGAGGACGAGACCCAGCCGGTCGGCGACGTCATGCGCCAGTTGCCGTTGCACACCGCACCGCTCGGCACGACCCTCGAGCAAGCCAAAGCCGTGTTGCGCGAGCACCGCATCGAGAAGCTGCCGATCGTCGACGACGCCGGCGCGCTGCGAGGGCTCATCACGATCAAGGACATCACGAAGGCAACGGAGCACCCGCTCGCCACGCGCGACGACAAGGGCCGGTTGCGCGTCGGGGCAGCCGTCGGCGTCGGCCCCGACGCCATCGAGCGCGCCGAAGCGCTCGTGTCGGCTGGGGCCGACGTGCTCATCGTCGACACCGCCCATGGCCACAGCCAAGGCGTGCTCGACGTCGTGAAGGAGATCAAGAACCGCGTGAGCGTCGACGTCATCGCGGGCAACGTCGCGACGGGCGAGGCGGTCGACGCGCTCGTCGGCGTCGGCGCCGACGGGATCAAGTCGGGCGTCGGCCCCGGATCAATTTGCACGACGCGAGTCGTCGCTGGGGTGGGGGTGCCGCAAGTGACAGCGATCTACGACTGCGCGACGGCTGCCTCTCGACACGGCATTCCTGTCATCGCTGATGGTGGGTTGCAGCAGTCGGGCGACGTGGCCAAAGCCATCGCCGCCGGCGCGAGCACCGTGATGCTCGGCTCGCTGCTGGCCGGCGTCGACGAGTCACCGGGTGAGGTCGTGTTCCACCAGGGTGAGCGCTACAAGGAGTACCGCGGCATGGGTTCGATGGGAGCCATGAAGGCTCGGTCGTACTCGAAGGACCGCTACTTCCAAGGCGACGTGGCCGAGGAAGACAAGCTCGTCCCCGAGGGAATCGAAGGCCGCATCGCGTACAAGGGCCCGGTGAGCAACGTGCTCTATCAGCTCGTCGGCGGCCTCCGGGCGGCCATGGGCTACTGCGGGACGCCGACCATCGACGACCTGCGGACCAACGCCCGCTTCGTGCGCATCACCGCAGCCGGCCTGCGCGAGAGCCACCCCCACGACGTCCAGATCACCAAGGAAGCGCCGAACTACCGCACGTTCTGATCGAAGGGCAGGTCAGGAGCGCAGGGACTTCAGGACTTGGCGGGCGATCTGGCTCGACATCTGGAACGCGACAGCGCGGCTCGTGCGTTGGACGCGGTCGACGACGCTGCCCCCCGCCATCTCCTCGACAGAGTCGAGCCCGTCGATGATCGCCGTCTTCGTCGCGTCGGTCGCCTTGTAGCCCATGCCGGTCAGTGCCTTCACGAGCTCGCTGTCGGCGATCGGCTTCGGCGCCGCCGAAGCGATGATGCGTAGCGCGTCCTTTGTGAGCTCGGCGCCCTGCGTGACAGCTTCGGCGACGGTGATGTCGCCTTCTTCCTGACCCTCGATCGACGCCAACCACCGTCGAACCTTCTGCACGATCTCCCCGTGCGTCTCCCCGTCGAACGCGAGCGTCGCCATGCCCGAAACCTAATGGTTCACAGAGAACCTGCGGCGGCCTTGGCGGACAGCAACCCCCAGAGCGCGTCGACGTGGCGGCGCTCGGTCGTGGTCTGGCCGATGCTGGCGCGGATCGCGAATCGACCGTCGAGACGGGTGTGGGTCAGGTACACGTCACCTGTCGCGTTGACGGCTCTCAACAGCGACTCGGTGGCGTCGTCGCCGTCACGCAACGCGAAGCAGACGAGGTTGAGCTCCACCGCAGCGAGCACGTCGAACCGGGGATCGGCCTCCAGCTCGGCTGCGAGCCACTGCGCGAACGCGACGTGCTCGCGCAAGTGGTGCCGAAGCCCGGCGGCGCCGTAGTGGCGCAGCACGAACCACAGCTTCAACGCGCGGAAGCGCCGACCGAGCGGCACGTGCCAGTCGCGGTAGTCGATCACCGCGCCCCTCGCCGAGTCCTGGTTGCGCAAGTACTCGGGCAGCACCGAGAGCGACTCGATGAGCGGGGCGCGGTCGGCGAGGAAGAGGACGTCGCAGTCGAAGTTGGTGAAGAGCCATTTGTGCGGGTCGAAGCACCACGAGTCGGCACGCTCGAGCCCGGCGTTGACGAGCAGCCGCAGCTCGGGCACCACCGCAGCCGAGCCGGCCATGGCCGCGTCGACGTGGAGCCACAAGCTGTGACGATCGGCGATCTCGCCGATCGTTGCGACGGGATCGAAGGCCATCGAGGAGGTGGTGCCCACGGTGGCGACGACCATGAACGGCACGAGTCCAGCGGCAACGTCGGTCTCGATCGCCAGCTCGAGTTGATCGGCGCGCAGCGCGTAGCTGGCGTCGACGTCGATGACGCGCAGCTGATCCGCCGTCAACCCGGCCACGCGCAGTCCCTTCTCGACCGAGGAGTGCGCCTCGGAGGACGCGTAGGCCACGAGTCGCCGCAGGTCGCCGCCAACACCGGCCCGCGCCCTGTCGCGGGCCGCGAGGATCGCGCAAAGGGTTGCCGAAGACGCCGAGTCCTGGATGACCCCGCCGCCGTCACCCGACGAGAGGAACCGCGCGGGCAGGTCGAGCAGCTCGACGAGCCAGTCGAGCACGTGGGTCTCGAGCTCCGTGCACGCTGGGCTCGTCGCCCACAACATCCCCTGCACCCCGACACCAGCAGAGACGAGCTCGCCGAGCACCGAAGGCCCCGAGGCGTTCGCTGGGAAGAAGCCGAAGAACGAAGGCGACTGCCAATGCGTCAGCCCCGGGACGATGATGCGGTCGAGGTCGGCGATGATCACGTCCCAAGGCTCGGGCTCCTCGGGCGGGTGCGCGGGTAGCTGGGCGCGCACCCAACCAGGCTCGACGCTCGACTGCACCGGCAACGATTCGATGGACGCGAGGTAGCCCGCGACCCAGTCGAGCACGTCGCCGCCCACCCGACGGAAGCCCTCCGGGTCGAGGTGGTAGCTAGACGTGGTCGATGCCAACCGGCAGACCGAGCGCGAGCGCGAGGAGGTGGCGCAGCATCGCGGCCGTCGCGCCCCACAGCGTGTCGTGCTGAAGCTCGAAGAAGAAGATCGACCGTTCGATCGGGCCACCTCGCGCGAGCGCGTCGGGTGGCGCCCAAGCTGGGGGCACGGCGAAGGTCCAACGCTCCTCACGAAACACCTCGTCGAGCAGCAGCTCGGCAACGGGGACGTGCAGCACAGCGTCGACCTCGCCGGGGCTCGGGGTGAGCTGTGGCCGCCCGGCAGGGAGGAGCGCGACGTAGGGGACGATGAACGAGCTGCTCGTCACCGTCATCAGGTGATCGAGCTCGCCCAAAACCTCGACGCTCGACGGGTCGAGGGCGATCTCCTCCAACGCCTCGCGGCGCGCGGCGTCGACAGGTGCTTCACCGGGGTCGACGCCGCCGCCGGCGAAGCTGACCTCTCCGGTGTGCGCTCGCAGCGTCCACGCCCTCCGCGTGAGCACGACCCACAGCTCTTCGGCTTCGACGTAGAAGGGAGCGAGCACAGCGGAGCAGCGCGCCGTCCCGCGAGCCTCGATGAACGACGCTGCGCCGCGGCGGCCGGTGAACGCAGCGCGGAGCGATTCGACCGTCACCACCCGCTCGTCGGCGTCGAGGTGCGCCCACGGCGCTGGCGCACCTCTCGCCCACCTCGGGGGCCGGGGAATGACCTGCGGGCCGCCCCGGGCGAGGGTCACGACGCGGGTTCGGTGCCGGCCGCCCGCGTCGCTGTGTCGGCCAGCCCCTCGAGCACGTCGCGCAAACCACCGGTCTTGAGGTTGCTCAGCACCCGCCCGGGCGGCTGCTCGCCTCGCTCCCACTCCATCCACTGGGCGAGCAGCCTGATGGGGTCGGGGGGCGGGATGTCCATGAGCGAACCAACCTACCAACCGGGCCGATTTGCTCCGCGAAGAGGGCCGCCCCGAAAG
>JBPCON010000038.1:0-75370 GCA_051000215.1 Acidimicrobiales bacterium | reverse complement strand
CCTTCGTCTGGCACAAGACCGCCGACGAGATCCTCGAACGCCTCGCCGGCTACTGCGGCGCCATCAACCAGAACACCACGACATGACACCTTACAATTCACAGCGCTTCAGCCGGACAGGACACTAGCTCAACCTTCGTATTGGAAACCGAGGTCGGGGGCTGTCACGAGGGCGACGAGGGGAAGGTCGTGCTCGGCGGCCATGGCGGCGACCGTGCCGCCACGGTCGACGACGGTGAGGAGCAGGATCGGTTCAGCGCCCGCGTCGCGCACGACGGCCGCTGCTTCGAGCATCGAGACGCCTCTCGTCACGGCGTCTTCGGTGATGACCACCTTGTCGCCTTGCTGCAACGCGCCGGCGATGCGTCCGCCGCCGCCGTGGTCCTTGACCTCCTTGCGCACGCTGAAGCTGCGCAACGTGCGCCCACGTGTCGCAGCGACAGCAGCGACACCGAAGGCCACGGCGTCGGCGCCCATCGTCAGCCCTCCGATTGCCGTCGTCTCATCGGGGAGCACGGCGAGTGCGGCCTCGGCGACGAGGAGCATGCCCTCGGGCGAGCACGTTGTTTGTTTGGCATCGATGAACCAGCCGCTGCGCTTGCCCGACTTGAGCGTGAAGTCGCCTCGACGGACACTGTGCGCGAGCAGGTGGTCGACAAGTGCCTGGTGCACGACGAGCTCCTTCGAGAGTTGCGGTTGGCCCGACCACTACCCTGTCCGAAGTGGAGGGCTCGGTTGACACTGCCAGATCACGGGGCCCCGTTGCGACGGCACTGGCTGGTCCGTTCGTTCGCAAGCTCTTCAAGTACTCGATGACCTCCGTCGTGGGTGTGGTCGTGAGCCAGAGCTCGCTGCTCGTCTTCGTCAACGTCTTCGGCTGGGGTGGGCTGGTCTCCAACCTCGCCTCCGTGGCCCTCGGCACCATCCCGACCTACTCCATGAGCAGGGCATGGGTATGGAGCAAGTCGGGCAAGAGCAGCTTCTACGCCGAGGTCGTGCCGTTCTGGGTGCTCACGCTTCTCGGCCTCCTGTTGTCCTCGCTCTTCGTGGTGTTCTTCGAACAGAACTGGCCCGACAACAAGCTGCTGATCAACGTGGGCAACATCGCAGGCTTCGGCGTGCTCTGGGTCGCGAAGTTCTTCATCCTCGACCGCATGCTGTTCAAGGTCACCCACGAGCACATCGAGACACCGACGCCGCTGCTCTGACCGCGAGGGGCGATGCGCTACCTGGCGCCGAGCCCCAGGATGCGCACCCTGCCTTGGCCGGGCTCGACGACGCCGACCTCGCGCGCGGCGTGGCCGTGGCTACGCAGCACGTCGATGGCTCGGTAGGCGTCGCCGGGCGGCACTACAACGACCATGCCGATGCCGAGGTTGAACACCTTTGCCATCTCCTCGTCGGTGACGGCTCCATGACGCTGGATCTCCGAGAAGATCCGGGGCACATCCCAGGTGGTGCGATCGACCACCGCGTCGACGCGCTCAGGGAGGACCCGAGTCAGGTTCCCTGGGAGCCCACCGCCGGTGATGTGCGCCGCTGCGTGGACATCGACGACCTTCTCGACCGCGAGAACGGCCGGGGCATAGATGACCGAAGGGGTGAGGAGCTCCTCGGCAAGGGAGTGATGAGCACCGTTGAAGGCCGGCCCACCGAGCGTCATCCCTGCCCGCTCGAGCAACACCTTGCGAGCAAGCGAGTAGCCGTTGGAACGCAGGCCCGGCGACGGCAGCCCGATCAGCACGTCGCCCGCTTGCACGCGGGCACCGGTGACGAGCTGCTCGCGCTCGGCGACGCCGACGGCGAACCCGACGAGGTCGAACTCGCCCGGCTCCATCGCCCCCGGGTGCTCGGCCATCTCGCCACCGATCAGCGCGCACCCAGCCGTGCGACAACCGGCAGCAACGCCAGCGACGAGCTGGTCGATGTGGTCGGGATCGAGCTTGCCGACCGCGATGTAGTCGAGGAAGAAGAGTGGCTCGGCGCCCTGGCACACGAGGTCGTCGACGCACATCGCCACGAGGTCGATGCCGATCGTCTCGAACTGTCCCACGGCCTGTGCCACGAGGGCCTTGGTGCCGACCCCGTCGGTCGAGGAGACGAGCACGGGGTTGCGAAAGCGGTGTTGGGGAAACGCGAAGAGGCCACCGAAGCCCCCGATGTCGCCGATGACCTCGGCGCGAAACGTCGAGCGCACGTGGCGCTTGATGCGCTCGACAGCCTCCTCTCCCGCCGCGATGTCGACGCCCGCGCCGACGTAGGTCTCCCCGCCCACAGACTCGCCCTCCGACGGCTCAGCCATCGATCGGCAGGCGGGGCTCGGTCGGCGTGTCGACTGGGCGGGCCGCGGGCTCGAGCATGTCTTTGCGCAAGGCGACGGGCACGTCGACCGGGTAGGCGCCCGTGAAGCAGGCCGTGCAGAAACCGGCTCCGACCGCCCCCGTCGAGTCGATCAAGCGGTCGTGGGTGATGTACGCGAGGGAGTCGGCGCCGAGGTAGTCGCGCACCTCGTCGACAGTCAGGTGCGCCGCGAGCAGCTCGCTGCGATCGCCGGTGTCGATGCCAAAGAAGCACGGCCACTTCACCGGCGGCGAGGTGATCCGCAAGTGGACCTCGGCCGCCCCGGCCTCACGAAGCATCTTGACGAGCTGCTTCTGGGTCGTGCCCCGCACGATCGAGTCGTCGACGACGACGAGGCGCTTGCCCGCGATGTTCTCGCGCAAAGGGTTGAGCTTCATCCGCACCGCTTGAGCTCGCAGCTCCTGACTGGGCGCGATGAACGTGCGGCCGATGTAGCGGTTCTTCACGAGCCCCTGGCCGTAGGGGATGCCTGAGGCGTTGGCGAAGCCCTCAGCCGCCGGGACGCCGGACTCGGGGACTCCCATGACCATGTCGGCCTCGGCGGGCGCTTGCTCGGCGAGGAGCTCGCCCATGCGCACGCGAGCCGAGTGCACGCTGCGCCCGTAGAGGCGAGCGTCCGGGCGAGCGAAGTAGACGAACTCGAAGACGCAGAGTGAAGGCTGGATCGACTCGGCGGGAAACGGGTGCACCGAGTGGTAGCCCTCGCCGTCGATCACGAGCATCTCGCCGGGGTCGAGCTCGCGAACGAAGTGCGCGCCGACGATGTCGAGCGCCGGCGTCTCCGACGCCAGCACCCACCCGTTGTCGAGCTTGCCGAGGCAGAGGGGCCGGAACCCGTTGGGATCGCGGACGCCGACGACGTGGTCGTCGTCGGCGAGCACCAGGCTGAAGGCTCCCTCCAGGCGCGGCAGCACTTTGGCCAGCGCCGTCTCGAGCTCGTGGCCGGTGCTGCGCGCGCCGTAGGAGACCAGTTCGGCGCCGACGAGCTCCGCGATGAGATCGCTGTCGCTCGTGACGGTGCCCGGCAGCATCCCGGCTTGGGTGGCGAGCGCATCGGTGTTCACCAGGTTGCCGTTGTGACCGAGCACGAACTCGAGCTCGCCTGCGCTGCGGTAGCAGGGCTGCGCGTTGCGCCAGGTGGTCGAGCCGGTGGTGGAGTAGCGGGTGTGGCCCACCGCGAGATGACCGGTGAGCGCAGCGAGGGTGCGGTCGTCGAACGCGTTGGCGACGAGGCCCTGCTCCTTGACCACCGTGATCGTGGTGCCGTCGCTGACCGCGATGCCGGCCGCCTCTTGGCCCCGGTGCTGCAGCGCGTAGAGCCCGAAGTAGGTGAGCTGTGCGACGGGCTTGCCAGGGGCGTAGACCCCGAACACGCCGCATGCTTCCTTGAGCCCGCCCGCCTCAGGATCGACGATCAGATCGGCGTCGGGCACCGCACTCAGACGAGTTCGTCGACCTTGTTGCTTCTGCGCACTGCACGGCGGCGGCGGCGGCGTGCGGCTTTGACGAGGGAGGAGCCGATGAGGATCAGCAGCAGCGCGATGGCAAGGAAGAGCGCGACCTCCATGCCGGTGCGGGCCAACGACCCGGACTTGGCGCCGGTCTCGGCTCCTGAGCCGCCCCCTCCGACAAGCGAGGGGCCGAGGACGTTGACGGAGCCGAGCGAGCAACTCACGTTGACGCCGACGAACGCGAAGCTGTGTGCGCCGCTGGCGAAGTCCGCCGGCACGGTGAACGCGATGGCTGCGCCGCCGTAGACGCCGGCCGAAGCGGTACTCGGGGGTTGGGGTGAACCCTGCCCGTCGACCGTCGCATAGCTCTGTCCGACCGTCGTGCCGTCGATTGTGAGCGAGACCAGGGTGCCGACGAGGACGCCGTGGATCGAACCGATGACGACGTCGCCGCGGCTGACGACTTGCGCCGAGATCGTGCACGTCACCGCGGGTGGGGGCACAGGCGTGGTCGGCGTGCACCCGTAGAAGGGGTCGCAAGCGGCTGGTGCAGCGCTCGCCGCCGTCGGCGCGCTCAAGACCGCCGCGCCGAGGAGCGAGGTGCCGAGAAGCGCGACAAAGGCAACGATGCTCCCCGCCCGCGCTCTTCGGTTGGTCGTGTGTGCTTTCATCCCATGCTCCTCGGCCGACAGACCACCCTAGCTGAGGGGAGCCGTCGGAACGTATCTTTCGCTGCGTTCGAGAGAAGTCCTGCGGCGCTCGATTGGGTCAGCGGAGAATCTCCTGTTTGAGAAGCGGCCCCGCTGCCCGCGTGACCCGGCCGTCTTTCTGCGCGTCGATGTCGACGCTGACGACAGTAGGGCGCACGCGGGGCACAGGCACAACCGTCAGGGAATACGCGCCTGTCCGACGAGGGGCGAGCGCCAGCTGCATCGTCACCGTGCGGGTCTCGCCTGCCGGGATCTCGACGCTGAACGTGGCAACTGCCCGCCCGGCCTCACTCGTGATCGAGGGCGGGGCCGTGGCGCCATCGCCGGTGGAGGACTCGAGCGACACACCCAAGGGGAGGTAGAGCGAGACAACGCCGCGGTACAAGCCACGCTTCTCCTCGCGGAAGTTGGGCCCGAACACGTAGCTCGCAGATCCGTCAGCCGGTGCGGTGTTCGCCAGCGTCACAGTGGCGGTGAGGGCGCCGGGGGCGCCGCCGGGGCGGCTGCCGGTGAGTTGCAGGGACGAGTCGAGGTAGTAGTCGAGCTTGTTCCTCGAGAAGTTCTGGACCGTGAGAAGCGCGTAGTCCTGGGTATCTGCTGGGGGAATCTCGGCTGTCGCACCGAACGAGGCGGCTGTGCGCTGGATCGACGAGTCGCTGTCATAGAGCGCGAGGTGGCGCTGCTGGGCTGCTTCGAACAGCGCTGTCGCAAGCGGTCGGAGGCTCTTGAACTTGCCATCGATCAACGCGCGGAACGCTGCCCGTGCCACGTCGCCGAGCAGCTCCTGGCGTTGATCGCGGTTGGGAAAGTCGATGTACGCCTTGTTGAGCACGAGGTCGACGATGTTCGTGCTGTCCACTTGGCCGAGGCCTTCGACCTGCACCGGACCGGTGCCGGCCAGGATCGCCGCGAGCCCGGCAGGATCGATTTGGATCACGCCGTCGACAGACAATCCGGTCCTGGCCGTGAACATGCCCTCCATGACCGGCGCGTCGAAGCTGAGGTCGGGGTTCAGCGTCGTGTTGCGCCAGAGCTTGGTCGGCTCGAGACCAGCCCAGCGCGACAGGTAGTCCTGCGGAAGGACGTCGCCAACGACCCGCGGATCGAACGGCTCGCCGAGCTCCAGCTCGTCGATGTTGCCGAAGTCGCCGAGCGTGAAGGTCCCACGGCTGGCCTCGAGCACGCCATAGGAGAGCACCATGCCCCCTGCGCCGCGCATCTCGGCCGGGTTCGCAACGGCGATGAGGTATCTCTTGGATCCATCCGCCCCACTCAGGCCCTCGAGCAAGCGGAGGCCCCTGCCGACGGCATCGAGCTGGTCGCGGCGCCTTCCAGCCTGCTTGTAGATCTCGGCCTGGGCGTCTCGGACCGGGCCGAACAGCAGGCCCGTGCCGGGCTTCGCGTCTGATCGAGGAAGCACGTCGGCGAGCTGGCTCGTCGCGACCTGCGCCTGACGAACTGCCTCCAGCGGGATGGCGCCACCGTCGAGGGGAACCTCGAGCTTGCCGCTCGGATCCTCGAGGGGGCGGGAGATGGCGAGGATGCGTCCGCCGCCGTCGGTCATCCGCAACGCGAGGCCGACCGTGTCGCGCAGGGACCCGAGGTTCTGGCTGAGGACGGGAAACGTCGACGCGATGCTCACGAACGGGTCGTTGAACAGCACGTTGTTCGACCGTGTGAGCAGGCGCTGGGCGTCATCGAGCGTCTGGCGGGCCGAGCCGAGCTGGCCCTGCTCGATCTGGTCGCCGGCATTGAGGAGCAGGCCCTTTGCGCTCGTCAGGTCGTGCGACACCTGAGCGAGGCGGAGCCCGGCGACCACGCCCACGACGACGGCGAAGGCGAAGAGCGATCCGAAGATCCAACGAAGGACCCTGTACTTCGCTCTCCTCCGGGTCGCGCCGCGCGCGCCGCCAGCCCTACGTCTCCATTGCACGACTATGCCTTGGGCCGGGTGACGATGGGGCTGCGACGCTGTCGTTGCTTCGGAGCCGGGGGCGCCGGGCTCGGAATGTCGGCACCGCTCGGAACCACCTCGAAGACGGTCGCCAGGCGCTCGACGACCAAGGCTGCGACGTGCTCAGCGGCGGCAGGGCTCTCGTTAGTCGACTTCGACCGCACCGGAACGCGTCGGCGCAGCGCAGCGATCTCGTCGCGAAGCCCGTCCACATCGACCCCGAGGGCGTTGACCCCGGCCACCAACGCGCCGAGCGCTTGTTTCGCGGGGGCCGGCTCGGTTGCGCGCTCTCGCAATTCGATTTGGAGTCCGGCGATGGCGTCGCCGAGGGCAGCCGTCTGGGACTCGCCGGCGGCGAGGCCGTCAGCGGAAGTCTGGCTGAGCGAACCGAGCGCATCGAGCGCATCGACCGCCGCCCCTTCGAGGGCGTCGAGGCGGGCGGTCACCGAGACGATCATGTCCTGCAGGGTCCACAGCTGTGCCGCAAGGATCGGCAGGAGTGGGCCCTCTCCAGCGGGACCAGGGCGCGCAACGGGCGCGCTGGGGACGGGTTCGGGGCCTTCGACGGTCTCCTCGGCGGCCAGCCAGTCGTCCTCGGCCTCCTCCTCCATCGGAACCGGTGGCATCGGGAGACGATCATCCTCGTAGAGCTCCTGCTGCTCCTCGAGCGGCGCCGCCGTTCCAGCGTCGAGCGCCGGGGCCGGCCAGTTCAGCTCGAAGCCGAAGTCGTCGTCGTCGCCGTCATCGAGCGTCTGGCCGCTCATCGGCTCGTCGCGGCCCAGGGCGCCGATGTCGGCGTCGCTACGACCGGTTCGACGACCGATGGCCGCGGTCCAATCGCGCCAGCTCGATGCTCCAGACGAAGTCGGCATTCGGCGGTAGTTTCGCACGAACAAACGCCACGCGTGTCCCACCTGGCGCCTGCACGCGACCGCGCATCGTGGTCGCATGTGACAGATTGCTCTCGATGACGCCGATCTCGCCGTCTACCAGCTCGCGCTGGGAGCCCAAGCGCTCGTTTTGGCGCGACAGGCCTGTGGCCGTCACCGGCGCTACTGGGTTTCTGGGCTCGCATCTCACCGCACTACTCGTCGAGCTCGGCGCCGAGGTCGTCGTGCTCGCCCGGGACGACGTGCCGGTGTCACCGATCAGCGAACACTGGAGCGGGCGCGTCGCGCTCGTGCGCGGCGCGGTGGAGGACCAGGCCGCCGTCGAGCGCCTGCTCGGCGACTACGAGTCGCGAACCCTGTTCCATCTCGCCGCCCAGAGCCAGGTCGGCGTCGCCAACCGCAACCCCGTGGCCACCTTCGAGGCCAACATCGCCGGCACGTGGGCCGTCCTCGAGGCAGCAAAGCGGTCGCCGCGGCTCGAGCAGCTCGTGACTGCGAGCAGCGACAAGGCGTACGGCGCACAACCCGAGCTCCCCTACGACGAGGACATGCCGCTCCTCGCCCGTAACCCCTACGACGTGTCAAAGGCGTGTGCTGACCTGATCACGCAGAGCTTCCGGCACACCTACGACCTTCCTGTGAGCGTCACCCGCTGCGGCAACTTCTTCGGCCCCGGCGACAGCAACTGGGACCGCCTCGTGCCCGGCACGATCCGTTCGTTGCTGCGCGGAGAACCCCCGATCATCCGCTCCGACGGCACGATGGTCCGTGATTACCTCTACGTCGTCGACGGCGCCCTCGCCTATCTGCAGCTCGTCGAGCAGATGGCGGAGCGGCCAGAGGTGGTCGGTGAGGCGTTCAACTTCTCCACCGAGCACCCACTCAACGTGCTCGAGCTGGTCGCCATGCTCCAACATGCCATCGGAACCGACCTGGCGCCCGACGTCAGGGCCACCGCGACCCATGAGATCGACGAGCAGTTCCTGTCGGCCGCGAAGGCCCGCAAGATGCTCGGCTGGACGCCGCGGTACACGATGGAAGAGGCATTGACCGAGACCGTGGCTTGGTACCGGGAGCACCTGACAAACGGCGCAGCGTGACACGCGTGGTTGCTGTCACGGGCGCCGGCGGCTACTTGGGCAGCCGTCTCGTGAGCACACTCGCGCCCGAGTCCACCAGAGCGCTCGTGCGCAAAGCCGCGCCATTTCTCCCACCGGCGCTCGAGCAGGTCGAGCTCGACCTGCTCACCGAGGAGGCTCGGCTCGCTGACGCTCTTGCTGGTGTCGACGCCGTCGTGCACCTCGCGGGTCCGAACGAGACGTTCGCGGCGCTCGACCCTGAGCGCGCCCTCGCGGAGACATCGCTCGCCACCCAACGCGTCATACGCGCGGCGTCCTCGGCCGGGGTGCGCCGCGTGGTCTACGTCTCGAGCGTGCACGTCTACGGCGCCAAGCTGGTGTCTGGTGCCATCATCGACGAAGCGACTGTTCCCGCGCCACGCTCGACGTACGCGATAGCCCGACTCGCATCGGAGCATCTCGTCGGCCAGGCCGCCGAGGCGGGCCTCGAGGTCGTGATCCTGCGTCTCACCAATGCCGTCGGAGCGCCGGCGGCCCTCGAGGTCGACCGGTGGTCGCTCGTTGCCTCCGACCTCGCCAGGCAGGCAGTGCGAACGGGGGACATGGTCCTGCGCTCGAGCGGTCAACAGTGGCGCGACTTCATCGCTCTCGGTGACGTGTGTGCGGCGGTCAGGGCCTGCACCGGCACAACCATCGCCTCAGGCACCTACAACCTCGCGTCTGGGTCGGCCCTGACGGTGCGAGCCCTCGCCGAGCTGATAGCTGACGGCTTTGCTGTGCGAACAGGCACTCGGCCAAGGTTGCGGAGTGCTCGGCCCCAGGCCGACCCACCCGGCCCCTACACCGTGGCGGTCGGTCGACTCGAGGCTGCCGGCTGGGAGGCCAGCGTCGGGCTCATCGACGCCGTCGACGAGCTCATCTCCTTCTGCTTGAACAACAAGGGAGCATTGGCGGATGAGTGAGACAAGCGCTATCGACGGGCTCTACGTGACCCCGCTACGGCGAATACCCGACGAGCGAGGCGCTGTGTTTCACATGCTGCGCGAGGACGGCGAGCGCTTCGAGCACTTTGGCGAGATCTATTTCTCGATGGTGTACCCGGGTGCCATCAAGGCCTGGCACCTCCACAAGGAGATGACCCTCAACTACGCGGTGCCGATCGGCATGGTCAAGCTCGTTTGCTACGACGGCCGCGACGGGTCGAAGACGCAAGGCAACCTCGTCGAGATCCACACAGGAGAGCTCAACTACGCGCTGGTCACCATCCCGCCGCGCGTCTGGAACGGCTTCAAGGGCGAAGGGGTGTCACCTGCACTGGTGGCGAACTGCTCCAGCGTCGCCCACCGCCCCGACGAGATCGAGCGGATAGATCCCTTCACCGACACGATCTCCTACGATTGGGCGCTCCGCCATGGCTGATCGCCTTGCCTGAACCCACCGCTGCACCGCTTGACCGCGTGCTCGTGCTCGAGCCCAGACCGGGGCCGCCGCGCGCGTGGATGGCCGACGTCTGGGCGCACCGCGCAGTGTTCCTCATGCTCGCGCGCAAGGACTTCCAGACGCGCTACAAGCGTGCAGCGTTCGGGGTGCTCTGGGCAGTCGCCGTACCCGTCCTGCAGGGTGTCGTCATGGCTGCGGTGTTCTCCCAGATCATCCCGAGATCGAGCACCGGCATCAACTTCGGCGCCTACGTCTTCGGCGGCGTGCTCGCGTTCTCGTACTTCGGCACGACGTTGACGGCGGGCGTGACAGCCATCGTCGACGGGTCGAGCCTCACCGACAAGGTCTGGTTCCCCCGGGTGCTCCTCGTTCTCGTTCCGGCCGTGGCCAACCTCGTGAGCCTCGGGGTCTCGATGGTCGTCCTCCTCTTTGTCCTTCCGGTGCTCGGCGTCGACCTCAGCACCAGGCTGCTGCTCCTCGGTCCGGCGATGGTGCTGCTCGTCTTGTTCTCGATGGCGCTCACGCTCGTCGTCTCGGCGCTCCAGGTCTACTACCGCGACACGAGGTTCCTCGTGCAAGCTGCGATGCTCGTTTGGATCTACCTCACCCCTGTCCTCTACACACGCGACCTGCTCGGACGCTTCGCGGATTGGGTCGACCTGAACCCTCTCACCGGCATTGTCGCCCTCATCCATCGAGCGACCGTCGGGGGCAGCGAGGCCCTGCTGCGCCCCGTGACGATCTCCGTGGCGATGACAGTGATGCTCACCCTGATCGGGTTCGAAGCGCAACGGCGCCACGACCGGCTCTTCGTCGATCTCCTGTGACGACGAGCACGGCCATCGATCTCAACGGGGTCGGCAAGCGCTACTGGCAGCTCCAGGAGCAGGCCATGCTCCTGAAATCGCTGCTCCCGTTCTGGCGGCCGAAGCGCGTCGAGCACTGGGCGCTCACCGACATCAATCTGAGCGTTGGGCGAGGCGAGACCGTCGGCATCGTCGGCCACAACGGTGCCGGCAAGACGACATTGCTTCGCTTGCTTGCCGGCGTGTCGCAGCCCTCGACGGGGCAGGTCACGATCCGTGGGCGCGTCGCACCACTGATCAGCCTTGGCGTCGGCTTCCATCAAGAGATGTCCGGCCGCGAGAACGTCTTCGTCAACGGCATGCTCCTCGGCCTCACCAAGAACGAGGTCGCCGAACGCTTCGACGCGATCGTCGCCTTCGCAGAGCTCGAAGCGTTCATCGACACGCCGGTGAAGTTCTACTCATCGGGCATGTTCATGCGCCTCGGCTTCTCGGTGGCGGTGCACGTCGACCCGCAGGTGCTTCTCGTTGACGAAGTGCTCGCCGTCGGCGACCTCGCGTTTCAGCTCAAGTGCTTCGACTTCATGCGCCAGCTCAAAGAAGGTGGTGCGACGATCGTCATCGTCAGCCACTCGATGCATGCCATACGCCTCCTGTGCCCTCGCGCCATCCTGCTGCGGCGCGGGCGCCTCGAGCTCGACGGCGACGTCGAGGAGGTCATCGCCCGTCACCACGAGCTGCTCTCCGAGGGGGGCGACGGAGGCGACAGCCAGCAGGAGGAAGGCGTCATCGGTGGCGTCGAGGTGAGCTTCCGCGAGCTGCTGGGTCCCAACGGGCCGACGAGCCGCCTGCCTCGCGGCGTGCCGAGCAAGCTGCGTGTACGCCTGCACTTCGACATCACAGTCGACAGCCCCCAGATCCATTTCACTGTGCTCGCTGAGGACCGCACCGTCGTCTACGAGATGCGTTCGGTCCTCAACCGAAGCCATCAACGCTACGAGGCGGGAGACGACGCCGACGTCGAGATCGACTTCACACCGCAGTTGGCCGGCGGGTCCTTCCGTTTCCTGCTCACGGTGACCTCCCTCGACGGACGATCGGTCCATCACCGCGACACCATGGGCATGCTCGTCTATGTCACGCCCCCGCTGGGCACATCGGGAGTCGCGGACCTGCAAGCAAGCATCCGCCTGGGCGAGGAGATCCTCAGCGACTATCCCGGGGTCGCGCTGTGAACACGCCGGTCGGTCTGGGCGTTCTCCGATGCTGATGAAGGACCGGCTGAAGTCGCTTCCCCCTCTGTACTGGGCCGCGCGCACGGCGCGTACGGCAGTGCGGGAGCTGATGCCGCCGAAGCAGCTCGCCGGCGTACCCGGGCGGATCCACGCCAACGATCTGATGATGCCGAAGCGAGTCCCAGAGCAAGTGGCCGACTACGTCGCGGCCGGCGAGCAGATCGCTGCGTTGATCGGCCAACACCTCGCGCAGTCGGTTCGCGACGACGGGGGCACCGGTTTGGATCTCGGGTGCGGCCACGGCCGGGTGCTGCGCCACCTCGTCACCGCGTTCCCAGAGGTCCGTTGGACCGGGGCGGACATCGATCGGAGCGCGCTGCGGTTTTGTCGAAACGAGTTCGGCGTCGAGACCGTTCTGGCGTCACGGCAACCGGCCAGAGTGCGACTGACGCCCGGGCCCTACGACATCGTCTGGATGGGTTCGCTCCTCACGCATCTCGACAACACGTCCGAACACGAGCTCTGGAACCTGATCCACCGAAATGTGCGTCCCGGAGCACTGTTGGTGTTCTCCACCATTGGGCCGAGCTCCGTCGACTGGCTCCCCCACTTCTTGCCGAACGGTCACGCTCATATAGACAGCGTCGCCGCAGAGCTCACCCGCTCGGGGCACGCCCACGTCCCGTATCCGCACTATCGCCGCGCGGCATATGGCATCACGCTCCACACGGCCGAATATCTGGACGACGTCATCAAGCGCAGCGTCGCGACAGACGCGCGACGGCTCGCCTACGCGCCTCGCGCATGGCTCGGGGCACAAGATCTTCACGTCTATCGACTCGGGGCGCTGCTGGCGTCGAGCAGCAGCTGAGAAAGTGCCATCTCGACGAATGCCAACGGCCTCGAGGGTGCTCCGAGCAGCGGCCCGGCGCGGCCGCGGTTGGGCGCAGCGGGCTCGGTCGCGCGCCGCCGAGCTCCGCGCTCCGAGCCGCACAGCCATGCGCGTGCCCCGGGAGCGCAGAACGCCGCCCGCGTCGAGCTTCGCCCGATGGGGGACGTGTTCGTTCCTCGTCGCCCCGACGCGCATCAGTGGGACCGCGGCAATCGAGATCGGTGACGGAGTGGTCATCCTCGAAGACAGCGGCCTGGCGGTCGACACCCTGTCCGGCGCGCGGCTCGTCGTCGGTGATCACGTGCACCTCGCGCCGGGCGCCGAGATCGTTTGCAGCGCTGGCGTCACCATCGAGACCGGCGTGTCGAGCTCGGACTACGTGGCCATCACCGACACGTGGGGCCCGCTCGGACGGGACGCGACACCCCCGCCGCCTCCTGGCGGAGCGATCGTGATCGAGGCCGGCGCCTACCTCGGATGGGGGTGCGTGATTGGTCCCGGCGTGCGGGTGGGGGCCGGCGCTTTCGTTGGCGAGGGCGCAGTCGTGCTCGACGACGTCGCTGCTCATTCCGTCGTGTACGGCAACCCCGCCACGGTCGTGCGGCGGCTCGACACGAACACGATGCAGTGGGAGGGGACCCGGTTCCCATGAGGATCCCTCGTCGCGTTCCGAACATCGAAGAGATCCGCAGACGCGTGGGCGAAGAGCGTCGAGCGCGGCGCATGGCGGCGGACACCGCGCACGTGCTCACCCCGCCGCCGCCGAGCGCGTTCGGCGCGTACGGCCGCAACACCTGGATCGTCCCGCCGGCCAGGGTGAGCACGCCGGCGTCGGTGTTCCTCGGCGACGACGTCACGATCCTGGAGCGCTCCTTCCTCTCGGTCGTGGCCGCAATTGCGGGAATCACGCCGAGACTGACCATCGGCGACCGCACCAGCATCGGCGCGCAGAGCCACGTGGCGTGCGTCGGAGAGATCGAGATCGGTGCCGATGTCGTCACCGCCGCTCGCATCTTCATCGGCGACACCTACCACCGCTACGAGGACCCGTTGACGCCCATCATCGACCAGCCCATGGCGCCACCGGAGAAGGTGGTGATCGGGCGCGGATCATTCCTCGGCATCGGCTCGGCCGTGCTCATGGGGGTGACGGTCGGGGAGCACGCCTACATCGGTGCCGGGGCGGTCGTCACCTCCGACGTCGAGGAACGCACCCTCGTGGTCGGCAACCCGGCGCGCCCGGTTCGCCGGTGGGACCCGGGCGCCGAGGAGTGGCTGAAGGTCTAGCGCGAGCGTCGCGCGCTAGCGGCGAGTTGCGCCGAGGCCTCGTGCCCGGTCGCTGAGGGCAGCGACGGAATGCTTCAGCGTCAGCTTCCACAGCTCGCGCAACGAGAGCCGCAGGGGCCCGAGCTCGACGCGCTTGCCGCCGTCCCAGTGGCGAGCGATGTTCATGGTGCGCGGCAACTGCCCAGGGGAGAGCTCGGCAGGTCCCTTCACCGCGACGCCGAAGACGCCTTCGGGCATGAACTCCCAGCCCTGCGCGACGACGAGCTTCGACTCGAAGGGCTCGAGCAGGAGCTCGAAGCCCTCAGGGGTGAAGCGCCAGTAGTCCCACGGGTGGGCATGGATCGGGAAGAACATCAACGAGCTGATCGCCAGCAGACCACCGGGCTTGAGCACCCTGTGCATCTCGCGCACAGCGCGCAACGGATCGGCAACGTGCTCGAGGGTCTCGAGCGAGATGAGCGTGCCGACGCTGTTGTCGTCGAAGCTCAAGTTGTGCACGTCCTCGACCCGGTCGACGCCAAGACCCTCCTGGATGTCGCAGCCGACGTGGATCGCAGCGTCGAAGATGGCACGCATGTCGGCGATGCCTTCTTGGCCCTCCGCAGCGCGCGCGCCGACCTCGATGAGCGGCGAGTCGATCGGGAACGACGCTGCGACATCGCGCGCGAACTCGACGACGGCGGGCCGCATCAGCGGGGACGGGCGACGACGCTCACGTGCAGGGCGCCGCGCCGCAGCATGAGTTGGCGCGGGAGGGTCCGTGCGTTGCGACCCCTCCACTGAATCGGGGCGTTCTGCCAGCCGGTGCCGTAGCCCTGGAGGTGCACGCCGCCCCAGCGCTCGATCTCCCAGCCACCGAGCTCGAGCTGGCGGCGTAGCCCCGCCAGGTTCGGCATCTCATAGAAGGGGTCGCCTCCGTACTCGAGCAGCTCCGTCACCGGCGTGAACGGCAGCAGGGCTGTCTTGAGCGGCGAGAAGACACCGACGAGCACCAATCGGCCCTCGACCACTCTCCGCACGCCTTGCAGTGCGCCGATCGGGTCGCGCAAGTGGTGCAGCAGCGTCCCGAGGAACGCGACATCGAACGTGCCCACCTTGTCCTTCTCGAGCTCGTACACCGAGATGTAGCGGCGCTCGACTCTGGACCCGAGCGCGTCGCGAGCGACCTCGAACGCGTGCTTGCGCCGAACGAGGAACGCGCGAAGCTCGTCGTTGATCTGCGGCCGCGGCTCGGGCCAGTCGATGTCGTCGGCCTTCTCCACATCGATCGCGAGCACACCAGAAGCGCCTCTTCGCTCCATCTCGAACGCCCAGAATCCATCGTGGGTCCCGATGTCGATGCAACGCAGGCCGTCGAGACGCTCGGGCAGGGGGACCTTCGCCACGATCGGGCGGTGGTCGTACTCGCCCGGCGTGACGATGCCCCCTGGCAGTTCGATCGTGTGATACCACGGCAGGCTCTCGACCTCGACGCGGAGCGACTCCGTTCCCATGGGCTGGACCATCAGAACCGCGGGTGGGCGAGATACCCGCGATGCAGATGCCCGCTCGCCGAGGAGTCGTGCGCGAGAACCCGGTTCCCGAGGGCGGTCAGGCGGTGCCTGACGCTGCGGCCAGGCTGCGGGGGACTGTCGGCACCATGGCGCAGGAGGAAATAGTCCGAGGTGCGATCGACGGCGAAGCCGCCCACGTGGAGCAGGTGCTTGGCGCCGACGTCGTTCGTCAACCACCACTGGAAGTCGACGCCCATGCCCCGCAACTGGAAGAGCGGTCGCCGACGAGACAGCAGCTGGAGCGGCGGGTGGAGGTGGTCGATCGAGAGCAGCGACCCCGAGGTGACCCGGCGGACCGCGTCGAGCGCGCGCACCGGGTCGCGGAGGTGCACGAGGAGGCTCCCGCACACGACGAAGTCGAAGGTGCCGATCTCGTTCGGGTCGAGGTCGTAGATGCTGCCACCACGCCATTGCACCGACGAGCCCAGCAGCTCGTGGAGAAGCTCGAAGCCGGCCGAGCGCGGTTGCGTTGCGCGGTGGCTCAGGTCGATGCCCTCCTGAGCGAGCACCTCGGGCGGGTAGTCGATCCCGGCGAGGTCGGGCACGTCGAGAGCGATGACCTCCGCCGCGCCACGCCGCTCCATCTCGTATGCGTAGAAGCCATCCCACGTGCCGATGTCAAGGCAGCGCTTGCCACGCAAGTCGGGGAACGGGAGCAGAGGCAGAGCGTGTCGGAGGTCGAACCAACCCTTCGTGGCCGCGCCCTCGACAACGTCGATGGAGTGGTACCAGCCGAGCTGGTCGAGCCGGGCCTGCACGGAGGTCGCGCTCATCATGTCGGCGGTGCTCACGCGCGCTCAGGCTTCACGGCCCAAACCCATGAGAACAGCGTTCGCTCGCCCTTGCGACCGACCACCTCGAGGCCTTCCCCGCGCAGTGTCGAATCGATCGGGCCCCACGGCACCCGGCTGCCGATGAACTCCCGAGCGTTGCGCTGCTCGTCCTTCATGCCCAGCCCGAGGCGCTGGCGCATCCGCCACCACATGCCCTTCGCCCGCCACATGGTGGGGTGGGGCAGGTTGTTCCACTGCACCGCGAGCACTCCGCCCGGGCGAAGCACACGCGCGCCTTCACGCAGGTAGCCGAGCACCAGATCGGGCTCGGGCAGGTGCTGCAACACGGTGAAGCTCGTCACGAAGTCGACGCTTGCATCGGCGATCGGCTGCAAGCCGACGCCGTCGCCTTCCATGAACTCGACGCGCTCATCGCTCACGTGCGCCCTGGCCTTGGCGAGCATCTCCGCTGAGACGTCGACGCCGATCACGTGGTCGAAGTGCACGGCCAGGGCCGCGGTGATGCGCCCGAGGCCGCAGCCGAGGTCAACGGCGATCTCGGTGCGCTCGGGCTTCACCGGTGCGCGGAGGAGAGCCTCCTCGACAATGCGTGTGCCCGTGGCGAAGAACTGCTCCATGTCGGGCTGGTCGTAGCTCAGGCTGGTGTCGACGTACCACGCCGCGTTCTCGCGCGCTCGCTCGTCCCAGAAGCGCCGCATCCGCGCGCTGGTCTCCTGCTTGGCCTGGTCCACGGAGGCTCGACGTTACCGGCCCCGCCAGTCGGCGCCGAACTCCCGCGCCTACGCTCGCCTGCTCGTGAGCACGACCGAGCGGCCTCCGCCGCGTGTAAGCGTGGTTGTCCCCGTCAAGGACCGCCGCGTGCTCCTGGGCCTCGCGCTCGACGCCCTCGCAGCCCAGACGTTCGACGACTTCGAGGTCGTCGTCGTCGACGACGGATCCTCCGACGGGTCCGGCTCGGCAGCTGCCGAGCGTCACGTCAAAGGGCGACCTGTGCGCGTCCTCGACGGCGCTGGGGGGGGAGCCGTGCACGCACGCACGATCGGCATCGACGCTGCCCAGGGCAGCATCCTCGCGTTCACCGACTCCGACTGCGCGCCCTGCCCCTCATGGCTCGAGGCGGCGATCGCCGCCATCGACGCAGGCGCCGACGTGGTCAACGGACGGACGGTCCCCGCCAGGCCCCTCCTGCCTCTCGAGCGGAGCATGGGCTCGGGGCTCGAGGGCCTCTACCCGACCTGCAACATCCTGTACCGCCGCGACGCGTTGCTGCGCGTTGGCGGGTTCGACCAGGCAGCGGGAGAGCGGTGGGGCTTCAGGCCTGACCAGCGAACGAAGGGCGACGGCTTCGGGGAGGACACGCTCGCTGCCTGGCGGGTGATCCGCGACGGCGGCGCCGTTGCGTACGCCCCCGACGCGCTCGTGCACCACGCGGTGTTCGCCCCCGACGACACCCTGGAGCTGCTGAGCCGCACCGCTCGGGTCGCGGCCTTCCCCGCGCTCGTGAAGGAGGTGCCCGAGCTGCGCGAGACGCTGCTGCGATGGCGGTGGCAGCTCGGCCGCAGGACGCGCTTGCCCGTGTACCTCACGGTGGCGACGCTGGCCGTCCGGCGGCCGAGACTCGCGGCAGTTTCGATCACGGCCTGGGTCGCGCTCCGCCTGCTCGAGCTGCGGCGATCCGCGCTGCCGTGGCGAAGGAAGCTCGCTGTGCTCCCAGCCGAGATGGCAGTCGACGCCGTTACGGCTGCTGCGCTCGCCGTCGGCAGCCTACGAGCGCGGTCGGTCACGCTGTAGCAGGCACGAGCGGGCGCGCCAGCAGGGCGCGGTGCACGGTGCCCTCCTCGGTCGCGCCGGTGAGCAGCCGAGTCGCGAGCGCGCCAGCCCAGCTGTGATCCGCCGCCTCGGGCACGACGAACGGCTTGGACACCCGCTCGATCGCGAACCCGCCGCCTTCGAGCAGGTGCCGGTGCCCGGCGCCGTTGAACCCGAGCGTCAGCTGCGCGCCCGAGCCTTCCAGACGGCTGACCGGGCGCCCACGAGCAAGCAAGGACAGCCACAGGTCGATCGGCTCCGTGGACAGGAGCACGCCCCGCGTCACGTCGCGCAAGGCTGCCACCAGCTTCGTTGGGGCGCAGGAGAAGTGCAGGACCCTTGTCGCGACGACCACGTCGAACACGCCCTCGGCCTCGACCTCTTCGGCGTCGCGCAGCACGACGTTGACCGCCTCGGCCGCGCCTCGCTGCTGAAGCGCCTCGAGCATCGGGCGCGCGGCGGGGTCGCCGACAGCAGCGACGTGCAAGCAGCGCTTGCCCCGGACGTTTGGCCAGATGCCGGCGTCGAGGAGAGAGCGCTCGGGTCGTGCTGGTCGCGCCCGTCTTGTCATCAGGTGCGAGGGTAGACGCCGTACGATCCGGCGCCGTGCGGATCCTGTTCACCCATGCGTTCTGCTGGCCCGAGGTGCGCCGGGGAGCTGAGCGCTTCACCCAGTCGCTCGGAGCCGCCCTCGTGAGACGCGGACACGACGTGTCGATCCTGTCGTCTGGATGGGAGCCCACCGACGACGAGCTCGACGGTGTGCGCACGGTGCGCTTGCGCCGTCTCCGACACAACGATCTCGCGCACGAGGCTGACTTCGCGCGACGCGCGCTCCCCCGGCTCGTCGCAGGGCGCTACCACGTGGTCCACTCGATGGGGCGACGCGACGCGCTCGCGTCGATCAGAGCTGCGCGCCTGCACCCGAGACGCCGTACGGTGATCACGGACCTCGGGCTCCCCAGCCGGGCGTTCTGGTCGAAGATGGGCAAGGAGGCTGCCGTCGTCGACAAGGTCGTGCGCGGCATCGATGTCTATTCCTGCATGTCGCGGTACGCGCTGGGGTACCTCGAGCGTGACTACGCCCGCAGCGATGGGGTCGTCGTACCCGGGGGGGTCGACCTCGAGGAGTTCCGACCCGCGCCGGCGCGCTCGCCGAAGCCCACGCTGTTGTTTTCGGGCGCGCTGAGCGAGCCCCGCAAAGGCATCGCCACATTGCTCGCAGCGCTGCCGCTCATCGCTGAGGTCGAGCCCGAGATCCGCCTCGGCCTGTCGGGCCCCGGAGACCCGGCGGCGTTCCTCGACGCGGCGCCGCCCGAGGCTCTGGCCCGCACCGACCTGCTCGGTCCGGGCCGGGCCGACGGTCAAGCTGAGCGTTACGCGACAGCGTGGGCCACCTGCCTGCCGTCGGTCTCGGATTCCTTCGGCATGGCGCTCATCGAGTCGTTGGCCTGCGGAACGCCCTTGGTCGTCTCGAGCGACGGCGCGCCGAAGGAGCTCGTCACCGAGGGGGTGAACGGGGAGGTGTGCGAGCCGAACGATCCGCAGGGTCTGGCCGCGGCATGCCTTCGCGCGCTGCGTCTCGCGCGGCGCCCCGACACCGTGGCTCGTTGCCGAGCGTCGGCCACACGCTTCGACTGGGACCAAGGGCTCGCCCCGAGCTGTGAGGCTCTCTACGCCGGTGGGTCGTTCAGCGACCCAGCACCCGAACCCGAGTGAGGATCCACACGGCGACGACGCCGTCGGTCCAGTGCAGCTTCTTGCCGTCGTCTCGGCCGCGGGCGCGGTAGCTGATCGGGGCCTCGGCGATGCGCTCGCCGCGCCGGAGCAGCTTGGCGGTGATCTCGGCCTCCATGCCGAACCCGTTCGAACGCAGATCGGCCTCGCGCCACAGCTCGGTGTCGGCGATCTTCAGGCAGGTCTCGAGATCGGTGAGCCAGGCGTTGAAGAGGAAGCTGGCGATGAGCGTGACGCCTTTGTTTCCGACGACGTGCCAGAACGAGTATGCGGTGTGCGCGCCGAAGCTGCGGGTGCCGTACGCGACTCTGGCCTCCCCGGTGAGAAGCAGCTCGAGAAGCTGGTTGTAGTCGGCTGGGTCGTACTCGAGGTCGGCGTCGAGGATCGTGAGCAGGTTCCCTCGTGCCTCGGCGATGCCCGTACGCACGGCCGCGCCCTTGCCCTGGTTGTGACCGTGGCGAACGACCCGCACGGCCCCCTGCGTCTCGTAGTCCTCGATCGTCTCCAGCGAACCGTCCGTCGAGCCGTCGTCGACGACGAGCAGATCGACTGCGATCGGCAGCTCCGTCTCGAGGAGGCGCTTCACGGCCAGCCGCAACGTCGACGCCTCGTTGTACACCGGCATCACGATCGTCAGGAGCTGTGCCTCGTTCACCTTCTTGTCTCCTCGCTCGCGGCCCCGTCGGATGCCTTGCGGGCGATCACGAGCATGGCCGATGTCTTCGCGCCCATGATCGCACGCCGTTCGTCGAACGCAGCACAGGCCAGCAACGCCCACGGCGACCCGATCACCCACGCCCCGAAGTACGCGCCGAGCTCGTCAGCATGGCATCGGGATGATCGGCGCCCGTCGAGTCGGCGCGGTCGCGCGGAATTGGAACGGTCCTGATCCGCTGATGGACCGCTGCGACGGTCGCCGCCGCAAGCAGGAGGAGGAAGGGCTCGATCGACGAGCGGTAGCGGATGTTGCCCGACAGCAGAGCAAGGTTGAGCCACACCAGCACAGGGAAGAGCCAGACCACCTTCGGCGCGCCGCGGGCCGCGCCCAGCAGCGCACCTGCGATGGCCAGCACGTACACGAGGTAGGAGCTGTACACCGAGAGCTTGGTGAGGCCTGTGGGGTAGGGGATGAACTGCGAGATGTACTCGGCGTCTCGGGTGCCCTGGAGGTCGAAGAGCCGAACCGTGTTCCAGAAGAAGACCTTGGGCACGTAGCGCGGGTTGTCCTTCGCGAAGTCGATCGCCGCGCTTCGTAGCGCCTTGTCGAGCTGCGCCTCGTCGCGATGCGGATCGCGGAGGATGACCTGTGCCATCCCAGGGTCGAACCAGGGGGGCACCCAGAGCGCGGGGTCGAGGGTGTTCGCGCGCGACGTCTCGTCGTAAACGCCAGCCAAGACCACCCCGCTCGTCGTGGTCACGGGCACCAGTGCATGAAGCTCGATCGCGTTGCGCACGGTCCATGGCGCAACGACCGCTACAGCGACGCCAACTGCGAGCACGGGCCCGAAGCGCCACAACCGAGCGCTTTCCTTCACGCGAGGTGCCCACAAGAGCACGACAACGACGGGAAGGAGCCAGATGCCGATCTCGCGCGTCAGGATGGTGAGCCCGAGCAGCGCGCCGCTCGCCACCGGCCATCGCCACCCCAGCGGCGCGCGGCGGTGCTGCAGCGCCGCGGCGATGGTCGCCAGCTCGAGCAGGGCGAGGAGCGGCTCCAGCTGCAGCGAGCTGCCGAAGAGGATCATCGTCGGGTGCACCGCGGCGAGCGCCATCGCTGTTGCCCCGACCCTACGACCGAAGAGCTGGGCGCCCATCACCCCGATCATCGCCACGAGCGCTGATCCGATGAGTGCCTGCTGCAGCAGTCCCCACGTCCAGCTGTGGCCGCCGACGACCTGGTAGACGCTGGCCAGTACCAAGGGGTACAGCGGCGCACGAAACGCGCTCGGGCCCTCGGCACCTGGGATCACCGTGCTCGGGAGATGGTGCAGTTGGGCGAGGGTGGATGCGATGTTGTCGTAGTCCGCCGCATCGTTCTTCGGCACGTAGCCGGCGCTGATGTGTGCGACCTCGCCAACGCGCAGGGCCAGCGCGAGCGACAGGATCGCCACGACCACCCACCACCCCCGGCGCGTCGCTGGTCGGATTCGCTCGACCGGGGTGTCCTCGGCAAGCTCACCAGAGGCCGGGCCATCCTCCATGCGGTTCACGCCGCCCATCCTTGCCGACCGTCAGGGCGCACAGGCGGGGCGACGACTTCGAGATGCGAGACTGCGACCATGCCCGACCGCAACTCTACCGGCGGCCGCTGGTCGTCGACCGTCGAGTCCTCGTGCACGATCTGTCGCACGTCGCACTCGCGGCCCGCCTACGTGGTCGACGGGCACCACATCGTTCGCTGCACCAGCTGCAAGCACCTCTACGTGTCGCCGCGACCCTTTATGGAGGAAGTCGTCGAGATCTACAGCGAGGACTACTTCGAGAACCCCGCGTTTCAGGCGACCGACCACGACGCCTACTTCGGCTACGCCGACTATCTCCGCGATCGCCGCAACATCCAACTGCGACTCGCGCAGGTGCTCGAGCAGATCGAGCGCCACGAGTGGAAGGGGTCGCTCCTCGACATCGGCTGCGGGATGGGCTTGTTCGTCGAGGTGGCAGCGGCCGCCGGCTGGGATGCCTGGGGCATCGACCTCAACGGGCACGCCGTCAAGTGGGCGCAGGAGAACATCAGCGACCACGTCCAGTGCGCCACTGTGCGCGACGTCGACTTCGCGGATGGATCCTTCGACTGCATCACGATGTTCGACGTCATCGAGCACCTCGCTGACCCGCGCGAAGAGCTCTCAGATGTCTGGCGGCTCCTGCGTCCCGGTGGGCTGCTCGTGTTGGTCACCCCTGATGCCGGCGCGCTCGTCTCACGCGCTCTCGGCGCGGGGTGGCTGGAGATGAAACGGGCGCCCGAGCACCTCCAGTTCTTCACGGTGAGAGGAATGGCCCAGCTACTCGCCCTCTCGGGCTTCACCGCATATGAGTGGCACTCGATCGGCAAGATCTCGACCGTCCGCAACATGCTCGCCGACCTCCGCTTCTACTCCGAGCCGATCTTCTCGCGGGTGGAGCAGGCCCTCGACCGCTTCGGTGTCGCCGACAGGGTCATCGACATCGACCCGCACACCAAGATGTGCATCTACGCCCGCAAGACGGGCATGCCGATCGAGGACGACCGCAGCTTGCCCTCCGTCAGCGTGCGCCGAAGCCACCCGGGCAGCCTCGGCCGCTTTGGGGTCCGCAGCATCGAAGCGGTCGCCGAACCGCCGGTCGAGGGTCGATCTGGTGACCCCGACGAGTTCCGCGCGCGGCAGCAGCGGTATTGGGAGCGCAAGGAGCGCTTCCTCGACCCCCGCGACCCGGGGCCCACCGCGTTCGCAGTCCCCAAACTCGACTGGGCAGCGCAGCACCTCCACATCGATGAGACGACGTCCGTTCTCGACGTCGGCGCCGGCAACGGCACGGTGACATGGCACCTCAACGAGCGCGCCGGGCTCGTGGTCGGCATCGACTTCTCGCGCAACCTGTTGGCGCGCAGCCCATGTGAGAACCCCATGCTCGAGGGTGATGCTGCGCAGCTGCCGTTCCGCGACGGGCAGTTCGACGTGGTCGTAGAGAGCAACTTCCTGCACCATGTGAGTGACCCGGTCGCCGTTCTGAGTGAGATGCGTCGCGTCTGTCGAGACCGTCTCCTACTCATCGAGCCCAATCGCTGGCATCTCCCGATGTCGGCGTTCATGGCGGCGACCCGATCCGAGTGGCGTGGCCTGCAATTCGACATGAGGTTCCTCCGAAACCTCGTGGGTGAGGCGGGTCTTCGGCTGGTCGCAGCCGAGCCTCAGGGAGCCATCTACCCCAACATGACGCCCCGATCGTTGTTATCGGCGCTCGCCCGCTTCGACCGGCCGGGGCCCCTCGGGGCGTACATCGTCGCGGTGTGCGAACCCATCGACGCCTGAGCTGCGCTCCCCGATCCGCGGAGCCGATCCTCACGAAGGAGGCGGGGGCCCGTGCAACATCGCTCGGAGGTGCACCGGCAGTAGCGCGCGTAGCTCGCCCGCTGCGTCGCTGTGGCTCTGGCGGCGCTCGCTCGGTCGCGCGCGCCTGAGCTGATTGGCTGCGAGGTGCGCTGCGGTAGCCGCGAGGTTGACCGCAGCCCAGGCTCGCGCGTGCGCACGGCTCCTGGCCTGGGAGTCGAAGTCGTAGGTCGCGGCCCAGTAGCGGCGCGCGCGGGTCCAGCCCCAGGCCTGCGCGCCGCTGGCGTTGCCCACATGTGGGATCGCGACAGCAGCCTCGAGCACGACGGCCCACTCCTGTTGGTGCAACCGCCAGCAGAGCTCCAGGTCTTCGACGTACATGAACCACCGCTCGCTGTACGGATCCCGACCCGCTGTGGCCTCGGCTCGGATCACGTGGACCGCACCGATCGCCCAGTCGACAGCCACCGTCCGTTCGGGTTGTGGCGCGGGAGGCAGCCACCATCGACGACCGAGCCGGCCACGCTGCCAAGGCAGCGGGAGAAACCCCGAGACGACTGCGAGCCCGAGCGAGGGGAAGCGCTGCGCTGATGGCTGGGGCGATCCGTCGACGTTGACGAGACGAGGCACGACGAGGCCAGCCCGCGGGTTGCCCAGTAGGCGTCGTGCGAGCTCAGCCAGCGAACCGGGGGGCGGTTCGGTGTCCGGGTTGAGCGCAATGAGAACCGGAGCATCGGTTGCGGCCAGTGCTTGGTTCATCGCCCGCGCGTAGCCCTCGTTCGCGGCGTTCGCGACAACAGTCACGTTGTCGTGACCGCGGGCGACAGCCGCGCTGGCGTCGCTTGAAGCGTTGTCGACGACGACGACCTCTGCGTCGAGATCACCGAGCGCTGCCGGTAGTGCCGCGAGGCAGCGATCGAGCAGCTCCGCTGTGTTCCACGAGACGATGCCGACGCGGATGTCAGCCATCGCGCCCGATCCTGAGCACGTCGGCGGCTGAGAAGGGTCGATCCGAGGGGCGGCCCGCGCTGAACCGCGACGCCGCGGCACCGTGCCAGGCCTCGAACGCGTCAGCCAGGCGGTCGACGTCGAAGAACTGCGCGGTGCGCATGCCGGTATCCACGAGACGTCGACGCAACGCATCGTCGGCCGCGATTCGCCGGACGGCGCCGGCCAGGGCCGCGGGGTTGCCGGGCTCGAAGCGCACGCAGTTCACGCCATCGACCAGGAAGGGGAGCGACGCGCCAACGCCGCTGGCGACGACCGGGGTCGCGCAGGCCATGGCTTCGAGGGGCACAAGGCCGAAGGGCTCCTCCCACTCGCTCGGGAAGACAACCACGTCCGCGTTCCGGTAGCGCTGGGCCAGCCCGGTGCGTTGCGACGTCGCGAACTCGACGCGATCGTCGAGACCGAGCTCCCGCACGATGCCTTCCAACCTGGCGCGCTCCTCTGGGTGCCCCGAGGCGCGGATCTCGAGCACCTCGTCCTCGAGGTGAGCGAGCGCACGGATGGCGGTCTCGATCCCCTTGCGCGGGTCGTAGCGGCCAGCGAAGAGGAGGCGTCCACCCCATGGCCGTTCAGGGCCAGCAGCGGCGGGAGGGGCCGAAGCAGAAGTGAACGCGCGCGTGTCAACGCCGCTGTGCACGATCGCGGTGTCGTCCATCGACCATGGCGCGTCGCGACGCGAACGCGCACGGGTGAGCTCGCTGACGAAGAGGAACGGCCCGGTGCGCCCGAGGTCGGGCACCGTGGTCGGGACCCTCGCGACAGCACGAACAACGCGTCGCAAACGCTTCGGCACATGCGCCATCAAACGGTGCCACGCGTCGAGGCGGAGGGAGTAGCTCAGCCAGTCGTCGCACACGGCGTAGACGGCCGGTATGTCGCGCTCGGCGATGGTCGTGAGCAGGCCGAGAGAAAGCGCGCCGAACTGCCAGACCGACACGACGTCGGGGCGTTGTGCTTCTAGCGCGCGGCGCAGCACGCGCTGGTTGTGACGCTCGACGCGCCAGCGACCGATCGGTGATGGAGACCACAGGACGCCGTCGCTGCGCAGGTACGCGCGAAGGTCGCGCCACACCGGCACCGGGCCGTCGCGTTCGCCTGGCGGATCGAGCGCGCCATCGGGGCGCTGGTCGGTGGTGAGCACAGCGACGTCGTGGCCTCGCTCGGCCAGCCGCACCGCCACATCGGCGCACGAAGCTTCGTAGCCGCCCAGGTGATGTGGTGGGTAGTAGAGGTTGATGAAGAGGACCCGCGTCACAACACGATGGTGCGGTTGCGGATCGAGGCGCGTGCCATCGCGGCGAACACGACGCTGTCGTTCAAGAAGCGCCGGACGAGTGCTGTGACGAACTCGCCGGGCTTGCGCACGGCCGGTCGTTGTTCCCACACCCACGGCAACCATGCGATGAGCGCCACGGGTCGGCGCAGCGCGAGCGCTGTTCCACAGACACCGACCGCGAAGGCCACGTTGCGCCGCCGGTGCGCCCAGGGCCGCCAGAACCCGCGACGCCGAAGCGCCGGATGGCGCACGGCGACGTCGACGAGGTTGCCCTCTCGCCACGCCATCATGAGGTGCCACCGGAGGGGACGCTCGACGATGTCGTGCTCGACGGCGCAGGTCTCGTCGAACAGCCATCTGCCGCCTGTCTCGATCGCTGACCAGCCTGCCGCCGTGTCCTCGCCACCGAAGTGGTAGGTCTCGTCGAAGCCGCCCGTCCGCTCGAGCACGGCCCTCGGGTACACCAGGTTGCACCCCTCGAAGTACGGCGAGGGCGCGAGCGTCTCGCGGTACACGGTGTTGGGCCCGTAGCGCTGAGCTCGGACAGGACGGAGGGTGGCCCCCTGGAGCACTGCCAGATCCGGTGTGGCCGTGGTGGCGGTCAGCGCCTGCTCGAGCCAGTCGGGGCGCGGCACGCAATCGTCGTCGGTGAAGGCGACGTAGTTCGTCTGAGTCGATCGCCAGCCGAGGTTGCGCGCCCTGGCGGGGCCGTTGTTGTCCGTTATGTGCAGCGGACGGAGCCGCATCGACGTGGTGGCTGCCAGTTGCGCGAGGACGGACCCGGTCTCGTCGTTCGAGCCATTGTCGACGATGACGACCTCGAACCGATCGAGGGGAAGCGTCTGGTTCTCGAGCGCCGCCACCAGGCGCGGGAGGTTCTTCGCGCGCCGGTAGGTCGGGACGACGACCGCGATGTCAGGCGGGCGCAACGTGCTCGAGCTCACAGCACCAGCGTGCCATGGCGCAGCGAAGCATCGAGGTGCCCGACGAGCTGCGCGGCATCGATGGCGACGACGCCAAGCGCGTCTTGGGGACGCCGGAACGAGCGTCGACGGAGCAACACGTACGGCAGTGCCAGGAGCGCTGCGCTCGGACGGCGGACGGCGGCGAGGAGACCGAGGACCGCGATCGGGAACGCGACGCTCTCGCGCCGGAACGCCCACGGCCGCCAGAACGCCGACGCACGGAGCCCGGGATGCCTGGCAGCGAGCTCGACCAGGTTGCGCTCGAGCCAACCATGACGCACGCGCCATCCGAGGCCGCGCTCCTCGAGGTCGTGGGTCACGACCGCGTTGGGCTCGAAGTCGCGTTCCGCGCCTGTGTCGAGCACCTTCCAGCCGGCGCTGGTGTCCTCGCCGTACCACCCGATGCTCTCGTCGAACCCACCTGTCGCGAGCAACAGGTCGCGCCGGTAGGCGATGTTGCACCCCTCGAACCAAGGTGACTCCCACGTGATCTCGCGATACAGCGTCCACGGACCGAGGGGCTCTTCAGGACGGCGCGTGAGCCCCTGCACCACACCGAGTCGCGGGTTGCGGGCGAACGCGCCGGCCATCGCTCGCGCCCATCCGGGCTCGGGGACGCAGTCGTCGTCGACGAAAGCCACAACCCCAGCCCGGGCGCATCGGGCGCCCTCGTTGCGCGCGGCGGCCGGGCCGCCGTTGACAGCGCGGTGGACCGCTCGGAAAGCTCCTCGACTCGCACGGGCGAGGTCATCGAGGACCTCACCCGTCTCATCGGGCGACGCATCGTCGACGACGATCAGCTCCCAGCGCTCGGGCTCGAGATCCTGCACGCCGAGCGCAGCCACCAGCCGGCGCAGTCGATCCGGACGCCGGTAGGTCGGGGCGACGACGCTGATCTCGGGATCGGGTCCGCTCACCCGGCCGGGTGCACGAGTTCGCCACCTGACGCGTCGGCGAACTTCGCCGTCTCGGTCATGCCGAGCGCGAGCCCGGCGAGGGGCCAGATGCTCCAGCACACGCTGAAGTCGATGTAGGTCTGGAAGACGACGCCCGCGGCGAACAAGCCGATGAGCGCTGAGCGCGTCGCTGTCGCGAGACCGGTGTCGAACCCGTTCGGCGCACGGGCCACCGCTCGCCCGAGAGCGACGATGGTACCGATCACCGTTGCGAGCCAGAGTACGAGTCCGGCTACTCCGAGCTGCACCCCGATCTCCAGGTACTGCGTCTCGGTGTTCACGTACCCCTTCACGGCAGAGCGCTGGCCGGCGCCGGCCGAGGTCGCCAAGCCGAGCCCGAGCGGGTTCTCGACGAGGATCGCGTAGCCCTCCGATGAGCGGGTGCTGTGCCCGTCGTTCGAGGAGACATCGTCCTTGCCGTTGAAGCGGGCGACGAGCCCCATCGCGAGCGCAGCAGGTATGGCGACGACCACGAGAGCGCCGAGGACGATGGAGAACCTCATTCTCGCGTCGGCGGCCCGCTGGCCGGAGCCGGAGCGACGCAAGAGGGTGAGGAACAACACGACGAGCGCCGCGAGGATCGCGCTGCGGGTCTGGGTGAGCAGAAGCGCACCACCGGCGAGGGTGAGCGCGACGTACACGCGCGGGCCGAGGAGACCACGCACCACTCGGTCGGCAAGAACGGCGATCGCCCCCACCATGTAGAAGCCGAGGGCGTAGTACTGCAGCATCACCGAGCCGACCCTGAGCACCTGGCTCCCGGCCACCGACGTGTAGACGCGCACGTCGTACAGGTAGCGATCGCTGAGCGGGTCGATGTGCAAGACCTCGAGCTTGTACCGATCAAGCTGCAGTCGCTCGATCATGAACGAGTTCCACGTCGCCGGGAACATGAACTCGAAGAACGCGATCGCGGCGATCACCGTCGCGGTCGTCAAGAAGATCTTCACGAGGCGCGCAACCACCTCCCGCGACAAACGGAGGTGCCGGCAGGCGAGGAGGAGCGCGATGTACAACACATCGGTTCGCCATCCGAGCAGCCTGGTGCTGAAATCGAGATCAGAGCCGACCGTGTGCTGGAGGATGAGGTTGGGGAACAGCATGTACAGCGTCCCCAGACCGACATAGAGAAGCCCGGCAGCGTCGAGGCGGTCGATGTGATGGTGCTCTCGTCTGGCCCGCCGAATTCCGGCCACGAGCACGCCTACGACCGCGATCTCCTTCCACTGCGCGAGCGGGCCGACCAGCTCGGGCGGGACGCCGAGGCTGTAGATGCCGGAGAAGATTTGGGCCTGAAACGGCACCAGCACGATCAAGCCGGCCAACGCGCGCTGCGGGCGCCGGGCGGCTGCCACGACGACGCCGAGTCCGATGGCGACCGCGATGACCTTCACCAAGAGGGTCGGCAAGGACAACACGATGAGCGCGGCCAAGACCGGGATCATCCACGGCCAACGAGGGTGAACCCTCCGATCTTTCTTGGCGCGCTGCCCGCGACCGACCAGCCCCCGAGCAGGGGTGCCCGCTCGCGTATCCATGGGCCGACTATGACAGGATTGTCGCCGGTCCGCGGACGCGGGCGCGCTGCACGCCATCCAAACATCCGACCGTCTCCGCCCCCCGGCGGACAGCACGAGGTTCCTCACCATCGAACTCCGCAACTACCTCAGAATCCTGCGGCGCCGCCGCCTGCTCGTCCTCGTCACGATCGCCGCGACCCTTCTCGCCGGGTACCTCATCACGCCTCGCGGTTCGAACTACACCGCTACCTCGTCCCTCTATGTCGGCTCTCGCACGATCGATCTGAATCGCAACACCGGCAACGTCTCGGGTGACCTCTCTTACGGCCTCGGCTTCCTCGCGAACAGCTTCTCGCACATGATCTCGACGCGAACAGTGGCCGAGAAGGCCCTCGCGAGGACCAACGTGGCGCTCTCGGTCGAGGATGCGCAACGGGAGATCGCGGCCACGGCCGAGGTCGGTACGCAACTGATCACGGTGCAGGTCGTCGACCATGACCCAGCGACGGCCGCTGCCTTGGCGAACGCGGTGGCCGACGGCTTCGTCGATCTGATCAACGAGCAGGAACGCCAGCAATCGACGGGGACCGACGCCAGCAAGACGCCGGCACCCGTGTCGGTCTACGAGCACGCTGTCCTTCCGACGACGCCAGAGCCGAGCAGCCTGTTTCGCAACCTTCTGCTCGCTGCGATGTTCGGGCTGATCGTCGCGGTCGGCGTCGTCGTGCTCCTCGAGTACCTCGACCTCACGATCAAGAGCACGGACGACGCCCAACAGCGGTTGCAGCTACCGGTGCTCGGCGCCATCCCGATCGACCCTCGCCTCGCCGGTGCCTAGGCTCAGTCGCCGGGGGGAGCCCCCCACCGCCAGAGCAGTCGCGGCCGACGAGGCGTTTCGCGTCTTGCGTACGAACGTGCTCGTGGCGCTCTCCGACTTGGCCAACCCGGTCGTCGTCATCACGAGTGCTCAGGCAGGCGAGGGGAAGACCACCGCGTGCACCGGTCTCGCTGCGTCGCTGGCTTCGATCGGCCAGCGAATCGTGGCCGTCGACTTCGACCTGCGTCAGCCGTCGCTGCACAGGGGCTTCGGCGCGCACAACGAGTTCGGCGTCACCAACTTCTTGCTCGACCGCAAGCCGCTTGCCGAGTGTCTGCAGTACGTCAGCCTGAGCGACGGAGACGAAGAGGGTCAGGGCCTGTACCTCCTCGCCACTGGCCCTTCTGTGAACAACCCGACCGAGTTGCTCACTGCCGAGCGTACGAAGCGGCTGCTCGACGCGTTGTCGGCCCAGGCCGACGTCGTGCTCATCGACAGCCCGCCGGTGCTGCCGATCGCCGACACCCTCGAGATCGGTCGCATGGCCGCAGGTGCCATCCTGGTCGTGGAGGCTCGCCACACCGAGGTGGGGACGGCACAACGAGCGAAGGACGCGCTCATTCAGAACCGCACGAGGTTGCTCGGCGTGATCATGAACAAGGTGCCGGCAGAGGAAGTCGGCTACGGCTACGGCTCCTCTGTCCCCCAGCTCGGGTCGGGCGGCTGAGGGCACAGGAATCGGCGCGGCGAGAGCCGAACGCCGTACACGATGCCGCACAAGAACGCCCATGTCGTCGCCGGGCCGAACGCCCACCCCTCCGTCGTTGCAAACCCCCACAATGCCCATTGGTAACGAGCTCGCCGGAGGGCCATGCGGGCCGCACGACGGGGGGAACGGCGCAACGCAGCGCCGAGGAAAGCGCCAGCGCCACGCGAATACACGAGGAGGTTGTGGCGCGTCTCGGCCTCGTCACGCCACTCGAGATGTCGAACCTTCGGCGCGTCGGCGATGCGCACGAGCCAGCCGGCGTCCTCGAGTCGCAACACCAGATCGTGCTCTTCGCCGTGCGCCGGCGCACCGGGGCCGAGCCGCTCGTCGAACCCGCCGATCTCGATGACTGCTCGGCGGCGCACCGCCATCGATGCGCCGTTCGCGTAGAGCCACGTGTTCGGCGGCGCTGGGCCCGGAGCCACGCGGTCGTACTCCGCGCCGCGCACCCCGGAGAGGCCTGCGACGTAGCCGAACACCGCGCCAACCTTGCGATCTTCGAAGGGCGCCGCCATCGCTTCGAGCCACCCGGGCTCGACCCGACAATCGTCATCGGTCAGAACGACTATGTCGTGCGCCGAAGCGTCGAGACCCACGTTGAGTTGGCGACTCTTGCCTCCCAGCGCCTCGCACAGCACGTTCGCGCCAACATCGAGGGCCTCGATCTCCCCGGCCGCGTCGGCTCCGCCATGGGCGACCACGATGAGCTGCCCCCCGCGCGGCAGATCGGCCTCGAGCGAGCGCAAACAGCCCTCGAGCAACTGCGCCCTGTCGCGCGTGCAAACGACGGCGCTCAGCACGACCGGCCGCCGAGCGTGTTCGGGCCAGGCGCGCCGAGGAGGGCCGACTTCAGCAACGCGCCCGAGTGCGCCCACGAGCACTGCCGCTCGGCGTGGCGCCGCCCGGCGGCGCGGCGTGCTTCGGCCAGCGCGTCATCGCGCAGAAGAGCAATCACGCCTTCAGCGAAGCAGCCCGGCTCAGCCGTGATGCACGCTTCGTGGGGGCCGAGCCCTAGGCCCTCCATGCCGATCGGCGTGCCGACCACCGGGCATCCGGCAGCAAGCGACTGGATGGCCTTCACCCGAACGCCGGTACCCACCCGCATCGGTACGACCGAGACCCGAGCTCGGGCGAGCCATGGGGCTATCGCCGGCACGTCCGGGTGCACCTCGATGCCATCGTGTCCGTCGAGCGCTGCCACGACCGCTGCGGGCTGTCGCCCGACAACGAGCAGCTTCGCGTCGTGCACCTCGGCTCGCACCCTGGGCCAGACGGCTGATGCGAACCAAACTGCGCCATCGACGTTCGGCGGATAGTCGAACGATCCGGTCAGGAGAACGGTCGGCTCCGGAGGCAGTGGGCCCGGCCGGAACGCATCGAGGTCGATGCCCATCGGTACGACGTGGACCGGGGTGCCTGAGCGGCGCAGTCTTTCGGCGTCCTCAGACGTGATGACCACGAGGGCGTCGGAGACATCGATGATCTGACGCTCGAACCGTGCCGAGTTCGCGCCGTCGCGGCGAAGCAACGCCCGCTGCAGCGCACGGGTCTCGACGGCCGCAGCCTGCTCCGAGCGAACGCCGGCGGCATGGAAGAAGCTCGCAACCCACCGGGCCCGGCCTCGGCGGGGCCCGGTCAGGAGCGGCCCGAGCGACTGGTGATGCACGAGGACAGCGTCAACATCGGTGCTCATCGTGCGCAGTTCGACGCCGAGGAGGTTGCGCAACGGAGTCTGCTCGTCGACGTCGAGCGGCGTGCGATGCACCCATGCCGAAACGGCTGCGTGCGTGCGCCCGCGCATCCGGCTTCGGGGCTCAGGCTCTGGCCTCGGGATCGCGACGAGCCGCCTCACGGCGTCGGTGACACCCTTGTCACGCGGTTGACCGACAACGAGGAGGTCGACCGGCACGAGGTCGGCCAGCGCCTGGAGCAGGTACGCCTGGCGCTGGTTGCCGCCGCCCCCTTCGCGGTCGGGCACTTCGGCTGTCACCCACAAGACGCCGCCGCTCATGGAGACCGCTGCCGCGCCCCATCACCGTCCATCGAGCGCAGCATGGGAGCGAGAATAACCTGGTCATCTTCGGGCTCCGGCGGCGTGGCGGCGACCGAGCGGAGACCTCGGCCCTCGCTACAGTGCGGGGGTGAGCGACGGCCCGGCGCGAACCGAGGCGCCGCCGCCGCACACGGTCGTGCTCTTCGATGCGTACCCTCACGTCTACGGCGGGGCGCAACGGACCGCTCACCTTCTCGCACAGGCGATGCCGGCGCGGGGCTGGGCCGTCTCCGTGGTCGTGCCCGCCGACGGCCCGTTCACGAGACGCCTAGTGGCAGGCGGGCTGGAAGTCACCATCCTGAGGCCGCCAGCCTCGCTGGCACGGTACGGGCGCACGACCACACGCCACCACCTCCTTGCCGCGGCTGCGCTGTTGCCCTGGTGGTGGCTACGCCTCACCCTCGAGCTGCGCAGGCGGCACCCCGATGTGGTGCACGTCGTCGATCAACGCGGCCTCATCCTCGCCGCCCTGCCTGCGCGCGCTGCGGGCGCACGCCTTGTTTGGCACGTGCAGGCGATGCATGCCTCGAAGCCCCTGAACCTCCTCGGTTGTCGCCTTGCCCACGAGGTTGTCGTGCCGAGCATGGCGGTGCTCCGCCAAATGCCCGACCTCCGCCGCGCTCGGTCTCTCCGCGCGATCGCGAACGTCGTACCCGAACACGCGCGCCGGGTCGAACCGGTACCGCTTCAGACTCGGCCCGTCATCTCCTCGACCGCTCGCCTGCATCCCGACAAGGGCCTCGATGTGCTCCTCGACGCTTTGGCCATCGTCCGGGCGTCGGTGCCCGACGCCTGCCTGCGGATCATCGGCGAGGCACAACAGGGCTTCGAGCACCTCGGCGCTGACCTGGAGGATCAGGCCAGCCGGCTCGGCATCAGCGACGCTCTCGAGCTCGTTGGCTTCGTGGAGCGGCCCGAGACCATCGTCGGCGCCAGCCGGTGCTACGTCCAGGCGGCGAGGGAGCGAAGCGAGATCCTGCCGCTCGCCATCCTCGAAGCGATGGCAGCGGGCGTCGCCGTGGTCGCAACCGATGTCGGCGGCGTCCGCGACCTCGTCCACGACGACGAGACGGGGCTCCTCGTCGCTCCCGAAGACCCCCCTGCCCTTGCGGCAGCGCTCGTGCGGATCCTCACCGACGATGCTGCGGCAGATCGACTGCGCAAAGCGGCGTTCGACCTCGTCGCGGATCGCCGCTACACCACCGATGGTCTCGCCGACGCCTTCGCCGCCGCCTACGCAGGCGACCCGGCGCACGCATGACCCTGAGCGACGCCAGCGCGGTCACGCTCCCGGTCGTTGCCCTGCTCGCCCACCGATTCTCCTCGCCCTCCGCGACAGGCGTCGGCCGCTACTACATCGAGCTCGCAACGAGCTTGGCGGCCGGACGATTCCCTCAGCGCTATGTGATCGCCAGCACCCGCGAACGTGAGAACCCCACGTGGCTGCCGCCCGAGATGGAGCGGCGCCAGGTCCCTGGATCCCGCAAGGCGCTCGCGGCTGCGTGGGCGATCGTCGGACGCCCTCGCATCGACGGCCTCATCGCCCGCCCCGACCTCGTGCACGCGCTGCACCCGTGGACTGCCACCCCGACGCGAGCACCGTTGGTCACGACCATCCACGACCTCATGCCGCTCCAGCACCGCGCGTGGTACCCGAGGCGTGAGTCGTGGCTCTTCGGCCGTGGCATCGCGCACGCCCGCGACCACGCCCGGCTCGTGATCGCCGACGCGGAGCATGGAGCCGCCCAGCTCGTCGAGGAGGCCGGCATCGAGCGCAGTCGAATCCGCGTCGTGCAGCTCGCTGTCGGCGACGAGTTCCGGACGCGGATGGACGCTGCGACGATCGCCGAAGTCTGCGCGCGCCACCGCGTGGAACCCGGCCGCTACCTGTTGGCCGTCGGACAGGTCGCGCGGCGCAAGAACCTCAGCGTCGTGCTCCGCGCGCTCGCAAAGCTCGACCCCGGTCTCTTCGGTAGCCGAGCGCTGCTCATAGCCGGACCCCGAGGCGTCGGTGCCCAGGAGGTCGTGACCGAGATCAACCAACTCGGCCTCGACGGACGCGTCGAGCTCGCTGGCTACGTGCCGGGGGGCGATCTCCCCGCTCTCGTCGGCGCTGCCCTTGCCCTGGTGCACCCCTCGCGGGACGAAGGCTTCGGGCTCACGCCCCTCGAGGCGATGGCAGCCGGCGTGCCCGCGATCGCCAGCGCTTCCGGGGCGCTGCCGGAGGTGATGGGCCGAGCCGGGATCCTGCTCGACCCGACCGACGACGACGCATGGAGTGCCGCCATCGCGGCGGTGGCCGGCGATCCCGACCACCGAGCGGCGCTGATTGCTGCCGGGGCGATCCATCAGGAGCACTTTCGGTGGTCGCGCGTCGCTGCGCAGACCGCTGCGGTGCACGCTGAGGCGCTCGGTCGATGAGGCCTCGGGTCGCGCACGTGCTCGAGGCTGTCGGGGGCGGCACCGCGCGCCACCTCGTCGACATCGCTCGCCACGCGCCGGCCAGCGATCACGAGGTGGTCCTCCCACCGGAGCGCATCGGTGGCCTCAGCGACGAGACCGCGATCGAGCAGCTGCGCGACGCCGGCGCAACCGTGCACGTGCTGTCCATGCGCCGCACGCCGTGGGCGCCCCGCAACGCGCTGGCGTTGGCGCGGCTCCGTCACCTGCTTCGTCGCGTGCGCCCCGACGTCGTGCATGGGCACTCCTCGATCGGTGGCCTCTTGGCGAGAACGGCCAGCGTCGGCCTCCGGTCACCCCGGATCTACACCCCCAACGGCATCACCCAGGTACGGGCAGGCGTGCTCGTCGAGCGCAGACTGCGCCCGCTCACCGATCGCTTCGTCGCGGTGTCGCCGAGCGAAGGCGAGCTGGCCGTCGAAATCGGGCTGATCGACCGCGCCCGGCTGGTGGTCATCCCCAACGGCGTCGAGCTCGAACGACCCCGAGCTGTGGAGCTGCGCGCCAGGCTGGGCATCTCCGCAACCGTCCCGCTCGTGGGCACCGTGAGCCGGCTGGTTCACCAAAAGGCGCCCGAGGACTTCGTCGCAGCCTGCGCTGTCGTCGGCAGCGCGATGCGCGATGTGCACTTCGTGCTCATCGGAGCCGGCGAGCAGCAGGCCCTCGTCGATGAAGCCGTCGCCGCAAGCGGCCTTGGCGAGAGGTTCCATCAGGTGCTCTCGCTTCCCGGTGCTGGCGGGGCGTTGGGTGAGCTCGACGTCTTCGCCCTGTCCTCGCGCTTCGAAGGTGGCCCCTACTCTCCCCTCGAGGCCATGCGAGCCGAGACAGCAGTCGTGCTCACCGACGCCGTCGGCAATCGCGACGTCGTCGAACACGGTGTATCGGGCGTGCTCGTGCCGGTCGGAGATCCCGAAGCCATGGGTGCTGCCATCGTGGCCCTGCTGCGTGACGCGCCACGCCGTCGAGCGTTGGCCGTATCGGGCCGCGAGCGGTTGGGCGAGCGTTTCGACGTTCGCTCCATGGGCGCGCAGCTCGACGCGCTCTACGAGGAGCTGGCGAGTGGCGCCTGAAGCGAGCCGGGTGCGGGGTGTGCTGGCGATGGGTGACTTCGGCCACGAGCGCTGCGGCGTCGGCGGGAGCGAGGCGATCATGTCCGAGCGCCTCGGCGATCTCGACGTGCTCGACACGGCTGCGAAGGGGCTCGCTCCTTTCGTCCGCGACGCGCGACGCGCTTCGCTCACTGGCGCCGTCTGTGTCGGCGTCTACCCGACGACCATGACCGTGTATCGAGTAGGGCTGCTGCCGCGCGCCGTCGTTCTGCGAGCGCTCTTCGGCCGGGAGCGTTTTCGCCTCCACCTCCACGAGTACCAGCACCTCAGGAGGATGCTCCGCTGGCCAGTCACCCTGGTCGCGCTGCTCGCCGGGCGGATCATCGTCTCGAGCGCGTCGGAGCGCGATGCGTTGCGGGCCGCTGCGCGTGGACTGATCGGTCGACGCTGCACCGTCGAAGTTGCCGCTCCGACCAACGGCATGTCGCCGTCGCGCCATGATCTCGATGTCGCGC
The DNA here is from genome assembly GCA_051000215.1 of Acidimicrobiales bacterium. Classification (GTDB taxonomy): domain Bacteria; phylum Actinomycetota; class Acidimicrobiia; order Acidimicrobiales; family JACDCH01; genus JBPCON01. The sequence continues at coordinate 37,957 of JBPCON010000038.1, read as the reverse complement.
TCGAGCCGAACCCCGAGCGCGAGAGAACCGTCGGGGTCTTCGGGCTCTGCCGCCCGGACAAGGGCGCGGACTGGCTTGCTCACACGCTCGAGCGGCTGGGCCCGCAGTTCAACCGCCTCGTCGTCGCCGGCGGGGGCTGGGATCAACACGACTGGCCGCAGGAAGTGCGCGACCGCTACGAGATCGAGCTGCTCGGTCATGTGCCTCGTGCATCGCTGCCGCGAATCTTCAGCGAATGGCGGCTGGCCATCGCGCCGCTGTGGGGACCAGCTCACGACGGGCGCATGAGCCTCCGTACGCCCCTGGCCTTCGGCGTGCCGACGCTCTCGGTGGGGCCGCGGGGCGATGACCTGACTCTCGACTCGGACCACCTGTTCCTGTCGCCCCCGACTGAGCCGTCAGCGCTCGAGCTGAACGGGGTCGATCGACGCGCCGGAGCCGAGCAAGTCGCGGCGTTCGAACAGCGCCTCGCTGGCGCCCTCGCCGACGCGCTGTTCGGCTGAAAGACCATGATGCGCAGCGCTCGTGTAGGAAGGGCAGAGCGCCACCCGGAGGAAATGAGACCTTGCCCAGCGCGTCTGACGTCGTCGAAGAGATCGAGCAGAACTTGGGCCCCATTGGCGGGCGAACGTGCTTCCTTCAATTCGATTCCATCATCGACATTGCCATCTCGATGTTGGATGCAAAGACCGTTCTGGAGATCGGCAGCGGCCGTCGGCCCTTGATGCCCTCGCGGTCCGTGGCCTCGTACGTCATCAGCGACATAGACGAAGACGAGTTGCGGCTCGCTGATACGAGTTACTCGCGACGTCTTCTCATTGATATTGCGGGGCGACTGGATGATGACTCGAGCATCGATGCAGATCTCCTCTTCTCGCGATCCGTCCTCGAACACGTCGATTCTGGTCGTCGCGCGTTCGAGAACACGCGCCTTCTGCTGCGGGAAGGGGGAGTCGCAATCCACTTCTTTCCGACGCTCTACTCCCCTCCGTTCGTGTTGAATCGGCTCCTTCCCGAACGCCTGGCTGACAGGGTGCTCCGCCTTGTCGCTCCTCGGGATAGAACGGCACATCCAAAGTTCCCTGCTCGGTACAGCTGGTGCAGGTCGACCAAACGTATGGAAGTGAAGATACGGGCCCTGGGGTTCACGTCCGTCACGCTCGTCCCGATCTGGGAGTTCGAGTACCTCGAGCGAGTTCCCGTCCTCGGAGCCATGGCTCGCCAGATCTGCGCGCTCTTTCGACGCTGGAACATGCGCCTCTTTTCTGCGTACGCCCTCGCCGTTCTGGAGAGATGAAAACAGACGACACCGCCTCCACATCGCCCGGAGAGGCCGCCGCAGTGGATGCTGAGTGGGGAGCGCGGTAGCGTCCGGTCCCGGCGTTGATCAGCGCAGAAGCACCGGGGCTGCCTGATCGACGACTTCGTGCCCTGCGAACGCTTGGAGGCGACGATGACAGCGACGGAGGTCGGCCACGCACGCGGCGCCCCCTCTTTTGCTGCGCTCGACCCCTCGATCGTGGCGCCCAACCGCCGCTGGGTTCGTCGCTTTCGGATCGGCCTGGTCGTCACCGACACGCTGGCTGCTGGCATCGCTTGCGTGGCTGGCCTCGGCCTGCGCTTCGGCGATCGCGACGCCCAGCTCTACGTCCACAGCTTCGACTTTCCCTATCGCTGGGTCGGCGTCGTGATGGTGGCGGCGTGGCTCTTGACCCTGATGACCACGGGCGCCTATGACCCGAAGGTCCTCGGCAACGGCTCCGAGGAGTACCGCCGGGTTCTGAGCGCCGGCGTTCGGTTGGTCGCAGCCGTCGGCATCGTCTTCTTCGTCTTCCACATAGAGATCGCGCGCGGCTTCATCGGAGCGGCGATCCCCATCGCGATGGGGCTCACCGTCCTCGGGCGCTTCGTCGCCAGGCAATGGCTTCACGCGCTGCGCCGCCGCGGTCGGGCCATCCACCGAGTGTTGCTCGTGGGACCGGTCTGGCAAACGCGTGCCTTCGCCAGCCACCTGAAGCGAGCGCCGTGGACCGGCCTGAACGTGGTCGGCATCTGCGCAGACACCGACGCGACAACGCTTGACGTGGCGGGCGAGGTGGTACCCGTCGTGGGCGTTGCCAACGACGCGCTCGCGGCACAAGCTCGCACGAACGCCGACGTCGTGGTCGTGCTCGCCGAGGCGGTTTCCGGGCAGCTCCGCGAGCTGGGGTGGGCTCTCGAAGGAACGGGCGTCATCTTGATGGTCGCGCCGGCAGTGACCGATGTTGCCGGGCCTCGCCTGTCTGTCGTCCCCGTGGCTGGCCTGCCGCTGGTGCAGATCAACGAGCCCGAGCTGAGCGGGCCTCAGCGCATGGTCAAGGATCTCTTCGACCGCACCTCTGCTGGTCTCGTGCTTGTGTTGGGGGCGCCCTTCTACCTCCTGCTCGTGATTGCGATAAAGCTCGACTCGCGTGGTCCTGTGCTCTTCCGCCAGCAGCGTGTCGGGCGAGACGGCAAGGTCTTCACGTTGTTCAAGCTGCGCACGATGTGCGTCGGGGCACATGAGCAAAGAGAGGCGCTCGTGGGGCGCAACGAGTCGAACGGGGTGACGTTCAAGATTCGGGTCGACCCGCGCGTCACCCGAGTCGGGCGGTTCTTGCGCCGCCGCTCGCTCGACGAGCTCCCACAGCTCTGGAACGTCCTCCGCGGCCAGATGTCGATCGTCGGCCCACGGCCTCCCCTACCGGAGGAGACAGAGCTGTACGAGGACCACGTCCATCGGCGCCTCCTGGTGAAGCCAGGGCTCACCGGGCTCTGGCAGGTGAGCGGCCGCGCCGACCTCAGCTGGGACGAGGCTGTGCGCCTCGACTTGTACTACGTCGATCATTGGTCGCCATCGATGGATGCCGCGATCATCCTGAAGACCTTCTCCGCGGTGATCCGAGGTCGGGGCGCCTACTAGCGCCCCGGGTCGCTCTTCAGGACCGAGCGGTCAGGGTCTGCTCGTAGACAGCGACGGTCTGGGCTGCGGTTCTCTCCCAGGTGAAGCTCGCCGCTCGATCCCGACCGAGATCACCAAGGTGCGCGGCGAGTCCCGGCTCGTGCACGACCCGCTCGAGGGCGGCGCAGCAGAGCGCGACGTCGCCGACCGGATGCAGGAGCGCGACGCCACCGGCGATCTCGATCGTTGGTGCGATCTCGCTCGCGACGACCGGCAACCCGGCGGCCATGGCCTCGACCACCGGCGTCACGAACCCCTCGCCGACGCTTGGGAAGCAGTAAGCGAGCGCTGAGGCGTAGAGCCAGGCCAGCCCCGCGTCGTCGACTGCGTCGAGGAAGTGGACGCGCCCCTCGATGCGTAGCTCGGCGACGAGAGCCCGCAGCCCCGGCGTCGCCTCGCCAGGCGGGCCGACAAGCGCGAGGTGCACATCCCCGAGGTCTGCTCGGGCGAAGGCTCGCACGAGCGTTGTCTGATCCTTGCGAGGCACCTGCTCGCCGACCGTGAGGAGGAAGGGGCGCGGCATGTCGACGGGCTCTGGGACGGGGAAGGCTGTGCGGCCGAGGTACACGGTCGTGACGCGATCGGGATCCACGCCGTGGCGGGCGAGGTCGGCGGCAACAGACTTGCTCACGGTGAGCACGGCGGCCGCCCTTGGCAGATCGTGCATCAACGTCTCGAAGCCGCGGACGGTCCGCGCTGAATGCAGATCAGGATGGTCGAGCGGTGCGGTGTCGTAGATGGTCACCACGATCGGGCGCCGAGATCGGGGGACGACCAGACTCGTCGAGTGGACGATGTCGACTGCCCCGCTGAGGCGCTCGATGAGCGGGGGTCCGCCCGCCGACCAGCTTCGCTGCACAGCGCGCAGGGGCACGCGGAGGTGCTTGGTGCGCGCCGGTGCCGGGAACTGCGCCCGGCCGACGCCGTAGCGACGCACGTCGACACCGTTGCTCTCGAGGCCCCGGCTCAGTTCTGTGACGTAGCGAGCGATGCCCGTTCTGCCTGACAAAACTGGTGTGACGTCGTAGGCCACGCTGAGCGGAGACACCCGCGGCACGCTATCCCGGGGGGTCGCTGGCCTCGGGCTACTGTCCGCCCATGCGAGCGCTGGCGAAGGCTGTCGTGCTCGGCGGGCACGGATTTCTCGGCCAGTGGCTCGTGCGCGAGCTCCTCGAGGGCGGCACGGCTGTCACGGTCATCGATCGTTCGGAGGCACCGCCGGGCGCCGAGTGGTCCTCGCTCGTCGGCCCGCTCGAGGGAGTCGACCTGGCGGGCGTGTTCCATGACGAGCTACCCGAGGTCGTCTTCCACCTGGCGTCGCCCGCCTTCGTCCCGCCATCTCTCCTCGACCCGGTCGGCGACCTCCTGGGCAGCGTCGCGTCGACCATCGCTCTGCTCGAGGCGGCACGTTGTTGCGTGCACCCTCCCGCAGTTGTGCTCCTGTCGTCCGCCGCCGTCTACGGCGGCGCCGAGTTCGTGCCGATGACGGAAGACCACCCCCTGGCCCCCATGTCTCCCTATGGAGTAGCGAAGCTCGCCGCAGAGGAGTACCTGCGGCTGTACCACCGCATCTACGACATCAGCTGCTTCGCGGTCCGCCCGTTCTCGCTGTATGGGCCAGGACAGCGCAAGCTCTTCGTCTTCGATCTCATCCGGCGCGTGCTCGAAGGCGAGAACCCGTGTGTGATCCACGGCCGATCCGACGTCACGCGCGACCTCCTATACGTCCGTGACGCGGTGCGCTCCATCGTCACCTTGGCTCGCAACGCGCCGGGGCGCGCTGAGAGCTACAACCTCGGCTCGGGCGAAGCCGTGAGCTTGGCCGAGTTGGCCGAGGCGATCATCGCGGCCACAGGGCTCCCAACCTCCTTCGCGTTCACGGGCGAGGCGCGCGCCGGGGACCCCTTGCACTGGACGGCCGATGTCTCACGAGCGAGAGCGTTGGGCGCCGAGGCCGCCACGCCGCTCGGGGAAGGCCTGCGTGACACGGTTGCCTGGGTCCGCGACGTCGTCGCAGATCGCTGAGAAGATCCAGGTCTGTAAAGTCGGGCGTCGTGCCCGCTGGAAACGCTGATCGCCAATCACTCGTCGACGATCTGCTGGCAGACCCGCCCGTGATCCACCCGATGGGCGTCACGGCGAGCGGGACGTCGATGGGTGTGTGGTCCACCGATGAGGCGTGCTACCGCTTCATCGCGGACCGATGCGGCCCCGGCACCCGCACCCTCGAGACCGGATGTGGGCTCTCGACCGTGTTGTTCGCAGCTCTCGGATGCCAGCACGTCTGCTGCACCGCCGGACAGGACGAGGCAGACCGGGTGCTGGCCGACTGCGAGCGGCGCGGCATCGCAACCGCGGCGTTGTCGTTTCGCGTTGGCTCGTCGCACCAGACGCTGCCCGTCATGGAGGCCGCCGGTACCGAGCTCGATCTGGTGTTGGTCGACGGCAGCCACGGCTTCCCCCTCCCGATGCTGGACTGGTTCTACGCCGGGTCGATGCTTCGCCAGGGCGGAGCCCTGCTCGTCGACGATCTGGACCTACCAGCGGTCGGCGCGCTGAACGCGTTCGTCAAGCGCGATCCTCGTTGGCAGTCCATCACCCTGACAGCGAAGTGGGGGGCGTGGGAGAAGCGGCGAGCCGGCACCCTCTCGGAGGATTGGACGGAGCAGGCCTTCTACACGACGACCCGCCGCCGACTCAAGAGATACTCGCAGCGCGTCATCGCGAAGATCCGCCGGACCCTTCGACGGCGCTAACGCACCGGCACCATGGTGATAACAACTGCCTCGCCGTCGTTCAGCGTCAAGGCGCCAACATCGATCGTCGCGGCACCGCGCTTCGACGGCGCTGTCAGAAGCCTGGGCTGACCGAGCTGCGTCGGTCCGCTCGACGCGCCGGCCGTCGAGGCGATGCGTTCCACGCTTGTGAGGTACCTGGTGCTGGTCGATCCGACGGTGATCAGCGCGCGCACCGATGTCGGTGCGGCGTAGCTGAAGCCGACTGGACAGTTGTCGTCAACTCCGACCTGGCAGCCGGTGTGGCGCCCGAGGAGCACCCGGATCGTGTCTGTCGCGTCGATCGTCGCGATCGACGAGGCCTCAGGATCCGCGATGGTCGAGCTGAGCAGCCGAGCGCTGGGGCCTGTCATCTGGGCATAGGCCCGATGCACGAACCACGCATCGGTCGGCGTGGTGCCGTCGTCGAGCACAAGACCGTCGAGCGTCCCCGGAACAGCGAAGCAGGACAAGCGCGAGACCCCGTCTGTCCCGTCCAACGCAAAGCACGCAGGGTTGGCGATGTCGATACCGGCAGAGGCGAGCGAGGACAGATAGCCAGCGACCGAACCAGGCTGGCGGGCCGACCAGGGGGCACCCCACTCGTCCACAACGAGCTTCACGCCGGCGAGGGCCGGGTGAGCGGCCAGGACAGCGCGCACGTCGTCCGCGTGCTGGAGCACAGCCCGGGGGTTGCCGTCGCAGTAGCCGAGGCAGCCTGCGCCGATCTCGTGCCAGGAGACGCCGGCCGGGTGGAGCCCTGTCGAGTCGGCGCGCTGCACGAAGCCTGAGACGTCGGCGAGCCCGAAGCCGAAGTTCGGGTAGCCAGGGGCTGGGCCGAGGATCTTCGCAGCCGGTAGCCGTTGACGAATGACCTCCGCCGCGACCTGGTGCTGTTGGAACACCAGATCGGCTGTCGCCGGTTCGGCACCGGTGTAGGTCTCAGCGCTCGGCTCGTTTTGGATCTCCCAGTAATCGGGCAGGGCACCTTGGCCGATGTGCGCCTGCACGACGAGGTCGACCCAGTAGCGATAGAAGTCCCAGTTCGACCAGGGAGCCAGATTGTGGGTCGCGGTCACCCACGGGTCGCTCAGGATCACCGTGATGGCCCCGCCGTACCGATGAGCGAGCGCGAAGCGAGGAAAGTCCAGGGCACTGAGGCGCCAGGCCGTCGGCTCGAGCGGGGTGACGCGAGCGGGGTCGGTCGAGGCGGTGATGCCGTGGAGGCTCCCGAGCCCGACACCTGTCGTGGGCGCGCCGGGATTCGCCGCGTCGACGACAACGCACGTGTTGGAGCCGACCGACTCGCAGCCGGCCGCAGGGGCGGTCATCGCGGACACCGGATCGGACATCGGGTCGAAGCCCGACGCGCCGACGCCGAAGACGCGTACGAAGTAATGGCTCCCTGGCGCCAGGTGATCGACAACGACCTTCCGGCAGGTGCCGCATGTGCTGCGCTGACCGACAGAGCGATCGTCTGGACCATTGACGAGGACCCACCAGAGATCGGGCTTTGCAGTCGAGGACCAGGTCACGGCAATCGACGTGGGTGAAGACGGGGTCGCGACAACGTTCGGGCGAGAGCGGCCCTGCGTGCGGACGGCTCCGGGCAGGGTCAGGCTCGAGGCCGCCAGAGCGAGGCAAACCCCCATGATCCGCATCGTGGAACGCATCTGAGGGCGGCCTCGCGGTGTGTCGCGGGGCGGGCTCGCGGTGACCGTCACGTGCTTTCGACCGCTGCGGATGGAGCCGCGAGAGGCGTGTCCGCCGGGAGCGGTCGCCGCAACCACGGCGGCGGCCCGGGCCGGCACAGTTCGGTGAGGTCAAGGGATTCCTTGTAGGTGTCCATCGACTTCCAGAACCCGTCGTGGTGAAAGGCGTAGAGCTCGCCGGCGGCGGCAAGGCGCGGGAGGACTTCGCGCTCCAGATCCTCCCCGTCCCACAACTCGAAGACTCGTCTGTCGAACACGAAGAAACCTGCGTTGATGCGATGCTCGGGCAACTTCGGCTTTTCCCGAAATCGCAGCACCCGTCCCTCGCCGTCGAGCTCGAGCGTCCCGTACTGCGAGGGAAGTGGGACGGTGGTCAGGGTGGCTGCGCCGCGATGAGCGCGGTGGAAGGACAGCAACGCCTGGAGGTCGACGTCGCCGAGCCCATCGGCATATGTCGCGAAGAAGACTTCACCGACATCGTCGCTGCAGCGCAGGATGCGCTCACCGGTGTTGGCCAACTCGCCCGTGTCGCGCACCCGGATGTCGAGATCGCTCGAGAGCCGCGAAACGAAGTCCACGATCAGCTCGCCGCGGTATCCAGCCGCGAGGACGAAGCGGGTGAAACCTTGCCGCTCGTAGATGTCCATGACGTGCTGGAGCACCGGGCGGTCGTCGACCTCGAGAAGTGGCTTCGGGAGCTCGATCGTGTGGGGATACGCGCGGGTGCCCATCCCGCCGCACAAGATCACCGTCTCGATCACTGGCCTAGGTTCGCGCAACGTCTGGCTGTCGACGTTCCGCGGCGCTCACCCCGTGGCGTGGAACGTCTGTGCCCAGGCTGTGGTCTGGTCGAGGGCCTGGTAGCCCGTCGTCGAGCCCGGGGCGATGTGCGTCTGCTCGGAGTACTCGTTCCAGGTCGCGATGAGCACCCAGTCCGGCAACGTCGTCAAGGCCGTCTGCCACGACTGGTCGTAGCGGCGCCCCCCGTCGCGCGACACGAAGCTGTGGTCCGGTCGGTTCACGAGGCGATCGTCGTAGCCGGGGGATGCCGGCGCCACCCAGAGCGACCCGGTCTGCCCGGCAAGGCCGGGCTGCAGCTGCTGCTGCAACAAGGTCCCCGACGCCCATTGTGTGAGCTGATCGAGCGTCGTCAGGTTGTACGTGTTGTAGAGGTAGTGCGCGTCGCTGTTCAGGCCAGGGTCGTTCGAGATGACGAACGGTTGCACGCCCGTTCGTCCGCGAAGGCGGTCGAGCGCGCCGGACCATTGCTGGTTCGTGACGCGGCTCACCCCGTAGACGAACACGACAGGCCGGTCACCCACGCGCAGTTGACTCGGGCTCGAAGCGTGCGAAGCGGCAGATCCGAGCGCTGCGTCGAGCATGTTGTTGCTCAACTGACCGTTGCGCCGGTAGATCAGGTCGATGTCGAGCGTGAGCGCGACCTGAAAGCCCGTGCGCTGCTCCGCGGCTGCGTAGACGTAGTCGATCCTCGGATCGTTGGCTGGCGTCGCCTCGTACTCGACGACGAAACCGTCGATGCCGGAGCCACGGGCCAGATCGACTGCCTGCGCGACGACCGTCGGGTCGGACGAGTCAGCCGGCCCGATCGGCGCGTCGGGACCAAACGTGCGGTTGAGCGTCGCCGGGTCGTACCACGGGTAGTAGTTGGCCAGCACGAGCGGGCGTGGGTCGTGGCGGGCGGGCCACCGCACCGGGCCGATGAGCGCGGCGCGATCGAGCGGAGATTCGGCGTAGTTCTCACATCTGGAAGGCGACGACGTCGGGTCGATGCCGGTGTTGCTGAACGACGCGATCGGCACGTCGCCGTCGGTCAAGCGGTGCACGTCGAGCGTCGCCCGGCCGAGGTAGTTCTTGCACATCGACAGGAACGTGGCGGCACCTGGAGCGATCGACAGCACGAGGTCGACGACCGCCGTGCCGTCACCGTGGACGGCGATGTCCTGCCCGCCGAGCGCGGTGACCTGGCTGTTGCCGGTGGTCGAGATGATCTTCGAGGCGACGGGGGAGGTGCCGTGCAGCGTGATGGTGGCCCACTGCGCCTGGTTCGTGATGCTGACGCGCACGCGGGTGAAGCCCGTATCGGTGAGCGTCAGCGACCCGCCGCCTGGGATGGTGGTCGGCGGCGACGGGCTGGTCGTGGTCGTCGTCTCGGAGACCGTGGTCGTCGTCGCCGCCACCGTCGTGGATGTGGTCGGGGCGATGGTCGTTGGCGAGGTGGTGACGACAGTGGTGGTGCTCTCGGCCTGGGATCCTGTGCCCTTGTCGCACGCCGCGGCGAGCAAGACGAGCGCGACCCCGAGAGCAAGCGCGCGGGACCGCTGGGCAACCGACCGTGAAGAAGCCGACATGGCTAGTGCGCCGTTCCGGCGCCGAGCGCCATTGGGAGATGGTCACGGAAAGCGGCCGTCGCGTCGGCCAATGAGATGTCGATGAGACCGGCGACGTCGAGGCGATCGCCCCTCGCGTGCCCGAGCAGCACGACAGGCACCCCAGCGGCCTGGCAGCGCGCCTCGACCTCAGCGACCATCGTCGGCGCGACACAGAGAACGACGCGTGAAGCGCCCTCGGCGAACAGCTCGCCATGGCCCGTGACGGCGTGCACTTCGAAGCCGATGCCGGAGCGTATGGCGGCTTCGGCGATCGCAAGCGCAAGGCCGCCGTCTGCGATGTCGTGCACCCCAGCCGCTATCCCTTCGAGGGCCAGCGCGCGCACGAGGTCGCAAACCCGCTCGTGCAGGTCGAAGTCGATGGCGTCCAGGCCCCCGCCGCGCTCGCCGCGCTCCCAAGCCCACCGCGATCCCGCGAGCTGCGCGGTGCGCGGCCCGACCAGCAGGATCGCACCGCCCTCGATCAGCCCGACGCCCGGGGGTCGCTGCTCGAGACGGTCGATCACCCCGAGCATCCCGACGATGGGCGTCGGGTCGATGTCGGCGCCACGCGACTCGTTGTAGAGGCTGACGTTGCCGCCGACGACGGGAATCTCGAGGGCTCGACAGGCTTCGCCCATGCCGTCGATGGCCTCGGCGAGCTGCCACATCACCTCGGGGTGCTCCGGGTTGCCGAAGTTGAGGCAGTTGACGAGCGCGAGCGGCCGGGCGCCGACGCACGCGAGGTTCATCGCTGCCTCGGCCACCACCATCGACGTGCCGAGGCACGGATCGACCGCGCACCAGCGGTGGTTGCCATCGGTCGTGAGTGCCATGCCACGACCAGTATCGGCACCGGTGGTCGGGTTCTTGAGCCGTAGCACGGCAGCGTCGCCGCCGGGGCCAGCGACGGTGTTGAGGAAGAGCTGGTGGTCGAACTGGCTCGACACCCACCCGGTGTCGATGAGCATCGCGAGAAGATCGGCCGTTGCGTCGAGCGGCGCCGGGAGCCGCTCGGGTCCCGATGCGCGGCGAGCGGCCAGGTCGCTCGGGGCGCGGCGTGGCCGGTCGTAGAGCGGCGCGTCCTCCTCGAGCGACTTGGCTGGCACGTCGGCCAGCACTGCCCCGCCGGGGTGCTCGAGCACCCGCAGGCGCCCGGATCCGGTCACCGTGCCGACGACCGAGGCCCGAATCTCCCACCGCTCGGTGATGGCGAGCACCTCATCGAGCCGCTCGGGGGCCACGATCGCCAGCATGCGTTCCTGGCTTTCGCTGGTGAGCACCTCGAAGGGCGCCATGCCCGGCTCGCGCTGGGGCACCTCGCTCACGTAGACGTCCATGCCCGCACCGCCCTTGGCTGCGGTCTCGCTCGTCGCGCACGTGAGGCCAGCGCCGCCGAGGTCCTGCACACCGACGGCGAGGCCGCCATCGAGCAGCTCGATGCATGCCTCGATGAGCCGCTTCTCCTCGAACGGGTCGCCGACCTGCACGCTCGGGCGCTTGGCGGCATCGTCGTCGCCCCCGAAGCCCGCCGAGGCCAGCACCGAGACCCCCCCGATGCCGTCGCGGCCGGTCGACGAGCCGAGGAGCACCGCGAGGTTCCCGGTGCCGGTGGCTCGCCCCAGCACCAGGCGCTCCACGGGCAACACCCCGAGCGCGAAGACGTTGACGAGGGGGTTGTCAGCGTACGTCTCGTCGAACACGGTCTCGCCGCCCACAGTCGGGACGCCGACCGAGTTGCCGTAGCCCGAGATTCCCGACACGACCCCCTCGGCGATCCAGCGGCTGCGGGGGTCCTCGAGCGGCCCGAACCGTAAGGGATCGAGGACCGCGATCGGGCGGGCCCCCATGGAGAAGATGTCACGCAGGATGCCGCCGACACCTGTCGCCGCGCCCTGGTATGGCTCGATGGCGGATGGGTGGTTGTGGCTCTCGATGCGGATGGCGGCGGCGATGCCGTCACCGACATCGACCACGCCGGCCCCCTCACCTGGCCCGACCAACACCCAGGGGGCCTCGGTCGGCAGCCGTCGGAGGTGGATGCGACTGGACTTGTAGGAGCAGTGCTCAGACCACATGACGGAGTACATGGCCAGCTCGAGGTGGTTCGGCATCCTGTCGAGGATGCGAACGATGGCCTCGAGCTCATCATCGGTGAGTCCCAGCGAGCGGTGCACGGCACGCACGTCGGGAGGCACCGAGGGAACATACTCGAACGCATCGAATGACGCGGAGTTTCCCTTTCGACTGGGAACCAGCTACAAAGTGGTTCTCGAAACACGTAGGAGAATCATGGTGACATCGTTCAAACTCAAAGCGGTCGATCAACAGACCCTGAGTAGTCTCATCAGCCAACCGCAAACTCGTGCTGGTAGCAGCAAAGGCGCAGAGCTGCTCGACGAGTTCAAGGCGACCGGAAACGTCGCGGCACAAGTCAGTTTCGCTTCGACCAAGGAGCGCAACAGCGTTTCGATCAGTGCGACGAGTTGGGCTCGCAGGAAGGGGCTCAACGTCTGGGTTCGCAAGCTCGGGGGCGGGCACGGCACCGAGCTGTTGCTCGTCGACCTCGACGCCAGCGACGCCGCGACGAAGACCGCCTACGAGACCAGGCCCCGCCCAGGACGGCGACCCAAGGCCCGCTAGCTCGAAGTGTGCCTGGTCAGGCGGCGACGGCTGCTGGGGTGGCCAGGAGCGACCGCAACAGGACCACGCCGTCGGTCGATCCGAGCAGCTCGTTGCACGCTCGCTCCGGGTGCGGCATCAGCCCCACGACGTTGCGCCCCTCGTTGCAGATGCCGGCTATGGCGTCGGCCGAGCCGTTGGGGTTGTCGACGTAGCGCAGCACCACACGATCCTCGGCCCGCAGCGCGTCGAGCGTCTCGGGGCTGCATGTGTACTGCCCCTCGAAGTGGTTGATCGGGATGCGCAACACATCTCCCTGGTTCGCGGCCGACGTCAGCGGCGACGCGCTCGTCTCGACCCGAACCTCAACGGTCGTGCACAAGAACTTGAGGCCCCGGTTCTTCTGCAGCGCGCCGGGGAGCAGGCCTGCCTCAGTGAGCACCTGGAAGCCGTTGCAGATGCCCACCACCGGCCCACCGGCAGCGGCGAACGCGCTCACGGCGGCCATGATCGGGCTGAACCGGGCAATGGCCCCTGGCCGCAGGTAGTCGCCGTACGCGAACCCGCCGGGTACGACGACGGCGTCGACTGCTCCGACGTCGCGATCGCCGTGCCAGAGCAGGCGTGCGTCGCCGCCGAGATCCCGAACGGCCTCCAGGACGTCGAGCTCGCAGTTCGAGCCGGGGAACAACACGACGCCGACCGACGTCACGCGGCGTCGACCTCGGTCACCGTGGCGGTGGAGTCCTCGATCACCGGGTTGGTGAGGAAGCGCTGACAGAGCTCCTCGACCTCGACGCCCGCAGCGGCCTCGTCGGGCGCATCGACGACGAAGCGGATGCTCTTTCCGACGCGGACGCCGCTCACGCCGTCGAAACCGAGCGTCGGCAGCGACCGCTCGATCGTGGCGCCCTGCGGATCGGCGACGCCGGCGCGCAGCTGCACCTCGACGACGACGGAGAAGCGCACGGGCCCATCTTCGCATGCCGCCATCGCGATATCGGGCTGCTCTCTATGCTGGCGGTCTTGGGTGATCTGGGATCGCTTCGACACAGCTCGCGGCAGCGTGCGGCGAAGCTCCTGCACGACCACCCAACGGCGTGGCGCTCGGCTCGCCGGCTGCGAGAAGTTGTCCTCCGGCGGCTGCCTCCTGTCGAAGTCGCCGGCCATGGCCGCTTTCATCGCAACGACTTCATGCTGCGAGCGTTCGGCGCAACTCCTTCAGGCATCGAGCAGTACCTCGACAGCGCTCGCACCACGGTCGATGCCGTCACACGCCTCGCTCGCTTGGCCGGAGCCGACATCGATGCAGGCCGCTGGCTCGAGATCGGAGCGGGTTATGGCCGGCTCTTGCGCGTCCTCGCCGAGCGAGTCCCAAGCGAGCAGCTCACGGCAATCGAGCTCGATCCCAGCGCGGTGCGGTTCTGCCAGAACGAGCTCGGCGTCGCCACCCTGCGCTCCAACGCTGCATTCGAGGTCATCACGGGCTCGACCTTCGATGTCGTGTTCGCCATCTCGGTGATCACCCACGTCGATTGGGAGGGTTCGCAGCGCTTCCTACGACTGGGCTGCCGCTCGTTGGCTCCCGGAGGCGCTTTCGTCTTCAGCACCCACGGCCGACGGGCACTCGACGAGCTCGAGGAGAACAACCCCACCTCGTTCGGCGGCGTGCGCGCCGACATCGAGGCGGCGTGGGCCGGCCCTGGCTTCTCGTACTCGCCATACCGCTCCACCCGGGGTGATTACGGCATGACGTGGCACCGTCCGGACGTGATCGCGACGCTGGTGTCCGAGGCCGATCCCGATGTGGAGATCGTGGCGCACGAACCCAGCGGCCTTCTCGACTACCAGGACCTCTGGGTGCTCAGGCGCCCGGCCAGGCGTCGAGGGACCGGCCGGTGATGCGCTCGTACGCTTCTCGGTAACGGGCAGCTGACGCGTCGACGACCTCATCGGGCAGGCTCGGTGGTGGGGGCTGCTTGTCCCAGTCGAGCCCGTCGAGGTAGTCGCGCACGGGCTGCTTGTCGAAGCTCGGCGGGGTGGTCCCGGCGACGACGGCCTCACCAGCCCAGAACCGCGACGAGTCGGGGGTCAGGACCTCGTCGCACACGACGAGCTCGCCATCGACGAAGCCGAGCTCGAACTTGGTGTCGGCGATGACGATGCCACGCTCGAGCGCCCACTGCGCGCCGCGCTCGTAGAGCTCGAGGCTGAGCTCGCGCGCTCGGCTCGCGACGTCGTCGCCGAGGATCGCTGCGGCTCGCTCGTAGGAGATGTTCTCGTCGTGATCGCCGATCTCGGCCTTGGTCGACGGCGTGAACACCGGCTCGGGCAGCCGATCGGACTCCTGGAGACCGGCAGGCAGTTCGGCCCCGTGCATCGTTCCCTTCGCCTTGTACTCCTTCCATGCCGAACCCGAGAGGTAGCCCCGCACGATGCATTCGACCGGCAGCATCTCGGCCCGGCGGCACAGCATCGCCCGCCCCGCGACCTCGGGGAGCCGGGCGGGTTCGGGCAGATCGGCGATGTCTGTCGAAAGGAGGTGGCTGCCAGCCACATCGCTGAGCTGTTCGAGCCGGAAGGCGGTCATCGCGGTGAGTACGCGCCCCTTTTCGGGTACGGGCTCGGCCATCACGACGTCGAACGCCGAGAGGCGGTCCGAGGTCACCATCAACAACCGGTCTTCGCCCGCGTCGTAGATGTCGCGGACCTTCCCGGAGTAGATGTGCGGGAGGTTCAACAACGTCATCGACTCGTTCTACAGGATGGGCTCCGGGCAGTACGCAGCCGCAGCGGCGTGGAGCGCCGCGATCGGGGCGACCCGCTGCGCGAAGGAGACGACCTGGGCGCTCGCTGCACCCGTGAAGCCGAGCGGGTCGAGGACCACTCGTTCGAGCGTCGCGCGATCGAGGCGCAAGCGAGCATCGCCAGCGAGGCGATCGAGCAGGTCGTTGCCGTCGCTCCCCTTCTCGCGCATCTCGAGAGCGACGGCCACCGCGTGTTCCTTGATGACCTCGTGGGCGATCTCGCGGCCCACCCCAGCCTTGACGGCGGCGACAAGCACCTTCGTCGTGGCGAGGAACGGCAGGTAGCGGCGCAGCTCGCGCTCGATCACCGCTGGGTATGCACCGAGCTCGTCGAGCACGGTCAGGACCGTCTGGAACAGCCCGTCGGCCGCGAAGAACGCGTCGGGCAACAGGACCCGACGCACGACCGAACAGCTCACGTCACCCTCGTTCCACTGCTCGCCCGCGAGCCCTGCCGCCATCGTGAGGTGGCCGCGGAGCACGCCCATCAGACCGTTCACGCGCTCACAGGATCGGCTGTTCATCTTGTGTGGCATCGCCGACGAGCCGACCTGGCCCGGCCGGAAGCCCTCGGTCACCAGCTCGTGGCCAGCCATGAGCCGCAGCGTCACCGCGAGCGAAGACGGGCCTGCGCCGGCTTGCACCAGGGCGCTCACGACGTCGAGATCGAGCGAGCGCGGATACACCTGGCCAACCGACCCCAACACGCGCGTAAAGCCGAGGTGCCGCGCGACGGCGCTCTCGAGCGCAACGAGCTTACCCAGGTCGCCACCGAGGAGGTCGAGCTGGTCCTGGGCAGTGCCCATTGGTCCTTTGATCCCCCGCAACGGGTAGCGCGCGAGCAGATCTTCGACGCGCTCGAACGCCACGAGGAGCTCCTCGCCAGCCGAGGCGAACCGCTTGCCCAACGTCGTCGCCTGCGCTGCGACGTTGTGGCTGCGCCCCGTCATGACCAACTCGGCGTGGTCGGTCGCGAGCTGCGCGAGGCGGACCAGTGTCGCGACCATGCGATCGCGTACGAGCTCGAGCGAGCCTTTGACCTGGAGCTGCTCGATGTTCTCGGTCAGGTCGCGCGAAGTCATCCCCTTGTGGACGTGCTCGTGGCCGGCCAACGCGGCGAACTCGTCGATGCGGGCCTTGACGTCGTGGCGCGTCGTGCGCTCGCGCGCAGCGATCGCGGGGAGATCGACCTGGTCGCTCACGGCTTCGTATGCCTCGATCACGCCCTCGGGCACCGCAACGCCGAGCTCGCGCTGCGCCCGGAGAACCGCGACCCACAACCGTCGCTCGAGCACGACCTTGTGCGCGGACGACCAGAGCTCGATCAGCGGTGGTGACGCGTACCGATCTGCGAGCACGTTCGTCGTCTGATCGCTCACGGCTGGTCGCCGCCGATCTCCCGCCGGTGCTCATCGAGGCTGCCAGCCAGGCCCTCGTCGTTGATCGCCAGCATCTGCACGACGAGCAGCGCAGCGTTCATCGAGCCGTCGACCGCCACCGTCGCGACAGGGATGCCCTTGGGCATCTGCACGGTGGCGTAGAGGGCGTCGACACCGTTGAGGGCGCCGCCCGAGAGGGGGACGCCGACGACAGGCAGCGTGGTCTGCGCTGCGACAGCGCCCGCGAGGTGTGCTGCCATGCCGGCCCCGCAGATGAAGGCGCAGTAGCCCGCCTGACGCGCACCGGCCGCGAGCTCGGCGACCTTCGCCGGGGTGCGATGCGCCGAGAGCACCCTCACGTCGGCCTCGATGCCGAACCGTTCGAGCATGTCGACCGCGGGTTGCATCTTGTCGCGATCGTTGGGCGAGCCCATGAGCACGGCGACCTTCACAGCTGTAGTCCCCTCGCGGTCTCGGCCGATTTCGGCCTCGCCAACGTTGCCTGCGGCAACGGCTCGATCAGCTCGATCATGATCGTGATCATGCCTCGTCCGGCGCAGCGGCTTCTGCGATATCGGTTCGGAACTGCATACCGGCGAATGAGATGCCACGAAGCGCGTCGTACGCGTGGCAGCGTGCGGCTGCGATCGTCTCGCCGCCGCCCACGACGTCGAGCACCCGCCCGCCGGCTGTGACCAGCGAACCCGACTCGCCGCGCGCCACACCAGCGCTGAACACCTCTGCCCCAGCGAAGCGCAAGCCTTCGAGCCCGACGATGGGCGCGCCGACCACCGGCGCCTCTGGGTAGCCGGGGGCCGCAGCGACCACGCAGACGCGCGCTTCGGTCGTGAAGCTCGCGTGGCGCCCCTCGAGACCGCCGTCGGCCGCTGCGGCAAGCAGCTCGGCGAGGTCGCACGAGAGCAGTGGCAACACCACCTGCGCCTCCGGGTCGCCGAAGCGCACGTTGTACTCGACGAGCTTGAGGCCCTCGGCTGTGACCATGAGCCCGGCGTACAACGTGCCCCGGTAGTCGATGCCCCGTGCTCGCAGCGCGTGCAACGTGGGGGACACGAACCGCTCGATCACCTCGCCGACGAGTGCGTCGTCGGCATCGGGGACGGGGGCGTACGCGCCCATGCCGCCCGTGTTGGGGCCGACGTCGCCGTCGCGTGCCCGTTTGAAGTCGCGCGCTGGCGCCAACGCGACAGCGGAGGTGCCGTCGCACACCGCGAGCACGGAGAGCTCGGGGCCGACCATCCCCTCCTCGACCACGACGGTGTGCCCGGCAGCCCCGAACGAAGTCCCTGCGAGCTTCGCGCGCACGTCGTCTTCGGCGTCGGCGCGCACGTCGGTGACGAGCACCCCTTTCCCCGCTGCAAGACCGTCGGTCTTCACGACGTACGGCGGAGCCAGCGTGCGCAGGTACGCGACTGCTGCTTCGGGCTCGGAGAACGATCGATGCTTCGCGGTGGGGACGCCCGCTCGGGCGACGAGCTCCTTCATCCACGCCTTGGATCCCTCGAGACGCGCCCCATCTGCCCCGGGCCCGAAGACGCGCTTGCCCTGGGCTCGGAGCCGGTCGGCGATGCCATCGACGAGCGGCCCTTCGGCGCTGATCACGAAGAGGTCGGCGTCGAGCGCATCAGGCGTTGCGGCCGTGACGTCGATGCCGAGAGCCGCCATCCCGGCGTTGCCGCCCGACACCACGACGGAGGCGCACGTGCGCCCGAGCACAGCTGCGATGGCGTGGGCGCGCCCGTCGCCGCCGACCACGACAGCGCGCACCTCAGCCCCCGAGCTGCACGTACTCGTCGCGACCGGGGCCGACGCCGACGAGGTGGATGGGAACACCCACCTGGTCTTGCAGGAAGTCGATGTAGGCGCGCGCCGCGTCGGGTAGCTCGTTCGCCTCCTTGGCCTTGGCGATCTCGGTGCCCCAGCCCGGCAGGTCCTCGTAGACGGGCGTTGCCCGGTGCAACACCGACTGACTGTCGGGGTAGTCCTCGATGCGCGCACCGTCGACCTCGTACGCCACGCACACCTTGAGCTGCTCGAGCGCGTCGAGCACGTCGAGCTTGGTGATCGCGACCTCAGAGAGCGAGTTGACCCGCACCGCGTGGCGCAGCATCACCGCGTCGAACCAGCCCGGCCGGCGGCGACGGCCGGTGTTGGTGCCGAACTCGTGGCCCCGCTCGACGAGCACGTCGCCGACGTCGTCGGCGAGCTCGGTCGGGAACGGGCCCGAGCCGACCCGGGTGATGTAGGCCTTGGCAACGCCCACGACGCGCCCGATGTGCATGGGGCCGACGCCGGCTCCTGTGCACGCGCCGCCGGCGACCGGGTTCGATGAGGTCACGTAGGGATACGTGCCCTGGTCGAGATCGAGGAACGTTGCCTGGGCTCCCTCGAGCAGCACGTGCTGCCCCGCTTCGAGCGCGTCGTGCACGAGCCCGACCGTGTCGCACACGTAAGGCTCGAGCCGCGGCGCGATGTGCCCGAGGTACGCGGTGAGGATCTCGTCGCGGTCGAGCGGGAGCTGGTTGTAGACCTTCGCCAGCACGAGGTTCTTCTCGCGCAACACGACGTCGAGCTTCTGCTCGAAGATCTTCGGGTCGAAGAGATCCTGCACGCGCAGACCGACGCGGCTGGCCTTGTCCGCGTAGGCGGGACCGATCCCGCGCTTCGTCGTGCCGAGCTTGTTCTTGCCGAGGTGCCGCTCGATCACCCGGTCGAGCTCCTGGTGATACGGCAGGATGAGGTGGGCGTTCGACGACACCCGCAGCCGGCTGCAGTCGACGCCTCGCCGCGTCAACATGTCGACCTCGTCGAGCAGCACCTGTGGGTCGACGACGACCCCGTTCGCGATGACCGGGGTGATGTGGTCGTACAGCACGCCGCTCGGCACCAGCTGGAGGGCGAAGCTCTCGCCATCGACCACCAAGGTGTGCCCGGCGTTGTGCCCGCCCTGGTAGCGCACGACAAGGTGCATCTCCTTGGCGAAGAGGTCGGTGAAGCGCCCCTTCCCCTCGTCACCCCACTGGGTGCCGACCACAACAGTGGCGGGCACGGCGCGCTCCTCGTTCAGCCGACAGGACCGGGTGAGGCTAGTGCCCTGGTGGCACCCCGACGCTGAGGCTGCCGTCGACGACGTCGACCGTCACGGTGTCGCCCTCGGCGACGGTGCCTTCGAGGATGCCTCTGGCCAACCGGTCGCCGAGCTCGCGCTGGATCACGCGCTTGAGCGGCCGTGCGCCGAACGTCGGGTCGTAGCCCTCAGCTGCGAGCAGCGCCGATGCCACCGGGGTGACCTCGAGCGTGATGCGACGCGCAACGAGACGAGCGCGAAGGCGCTCGAGCTGGATGTCGACGATCCGCGTCAGATCGCTTTGCGTGAGCGAGCGGAAGCGGATGATGTCGTCGATGCGGTTGACGAACTCGGGCCGGAAGAAGTCGTTCGGATCGCCTGGCAGGTTCGACGTCATGATCAACACGACGTTCGTGAAGTCGACCGTGCGCCCCTGGCCATCGGTGAGACGACCGTCGTCGAGGAGCTGCAACAACACGTTGAAGACTTCGGGGTGGGCCTTTTCGATCTCATCGAGCAGAACGACCGCGTAAGGCCGACGCCGTACCAGCTCGGTGAGCTGCCCGCCTTCGTCGTAGCCGACGTAACCAGGGGGCGCGCCGATGAGCCGGGAGACGGTGTGCTTCTCCTGGTACTCGCCCATGTCGATGCGCACCATGGCGCGCTCGTCGTCGAACAGGAAGTCGGCGAGGGCACGCGCCAGCTCGGTCTTGCCGACCCCGGTCGGGCCGAGGAAGAGGAAGGAGCCGATCGGTCGGTCGGGGTCGGCGAGCCCGGCACGGCTGCGTCGGATGGCGTTGGCAACGGCCTCGACGGCCTCGTCCTGGCCGATCACCCGCTCGTGGAGGTGGGTCTCGAGCTGCAGCAGCTTCTGCATCTCGCCTTGCATGAGACGGCTGACCGGAACGCCGGTCCATTTGCTCACGACCTCGGCGATGTCTTCCTCGTCGACCTCCTCCTTGAGCATCTTCTGGCCAGCCTGCAACTCGGCGAGGTGCTTCGTCGCGTCCTCGACGTTGCGCTCGAGCTCGGGGATCACGCCGTAGCGGATCTCGGCGGCCTTCTCGAGGTCGCTCTCGCGCTCGACCTCGGTGCGCCGCGATTCGAGTTGCTCCTTCAGCTCTCGGATGCGCCCGATCGCGTCCTTCTCACCCTCCCAGTGCGCGACCATGCCGGCCTTGCGCTCGGTGAGCTCGGCCAGCTCGCGGTCGAGCCCTTCGAGGCGCTCCTTCGACGCATCGTCGGTCTCCTTCGCCAGCGCGACCTTCTCGATCTCGAGCTGGCGGATGCGACGCTCCACCACGTCGATCTCGAGGGGCATCGAGTCGATCTCGATCCGCAGCTTGCTCGCTGCTTCGTCCATGAGATCGATCGCCTTGTCTGGCAGGAAGCGCCCGGTCAGGTAGCGGTCGGAGAGCACGGCAGCACCGACGAGCGCAGCGTCTTGGATGCGCACACCATGGTGGACCTCGTAGCGCTCCTTGAGACCGCGCAGGATGGCGATGGTGTCCTCGACCGAAGGCTGCCCGACGAGCACCGGTTGGAAGCGACGCTCGAGAGCAGCGTCTTTCTCGATGTGCTTGCGGTACTCATCGAGCGTGGTCGCGCCGACGAGGCGCAGCTCACCACGGGCGAGCATGGGCTTGATCATGTTGCCGGCATCCATCGCGCCCTCGGCCGCACCGGCGCCGACGATGGTGTGGAGCTCGTCGATGAAGGTGATCACCTCGCCCTCGGCGTCGGTGATCTCCTTGAGCACGGCCTTGAGCCGCTCTTCGAACTCGCCGCGGTACTTTGCTCCTGCGACCATCGAGCCGAGGTCGAGGCTGATCAAGCGCTTGTCCTTCAAACCCTCTGGCACGTCGCCCTCGACGATGCGCCGGGCCAGGCCCTCGACGATCGCCGTCTTGCCGACGCCAGGCTCGCCGATGAGCACCGGGTTGTTCTTGGTCCGGCGCGACAGCACCTGGATGACGCGGCGGATCTCCTCGTCGCGGCCGATGACCGGGTCGAGCTTGCCGGCACGCGCTGCCTCGGTGAGGTCGCGCCCGTACTTCTCGAGCGCCTGGTACTGCTCCTCGGGGTTCTGGCTCGTGATGCGGTGGCTGCCGCGCACCTCGCGTAGGGCGGCGAGCAGCTCCTCGCGGCCGACGTCGAGGCGCTCGTGGAGCGCGAGGAGCAGGTGCTCGGTCGACAGGTACTCGTCGCCCATCTCCGAGCGGGCCCGGTCGGCGACGTCCATCGTCTGTTGGATCTGGCGCGAGAGGCGCACCTCGGAGCCGTAGGCCTTGGGGAGCTTCGCAACGGCTTCGTCGGCGGCGTTGCGCAAGCTGAGCGGCTGCTTGCCGACGCGGGTGAGAATCGGCAACACGACGCCGTCGTCCTGGCGGAGCAGCGCAGCGAGAAGATGATCGTCGGTGACTTCGGGGTTGCTCGCCGCCCGAGCGGCGTCGGTGGCGCGGGTGAACGCCTCTTGGGTCTTGATGGTCCACTTGTTCGGATCGAGCGCCATGCTCAGCTGCCTCTCGCTCGGCGCCCCTTGAAGAGCACCATCGATTGCTTCAGCGGCACGAGGTCGCGGCGGTACTGCCGGTGCGTGCTCGCCACCGCGTCGCGCGCTTGGACCTGGAGCTCGTCGAGCTCGCGCCGCAACTGGGCGGCCTCTGCTTCGAGCGCGAGCACGCGGTGCACACCAGCGAGGTTCAGCCCCTCGTTGGTGAGCTCTTGGATGCGGCGCAGCTGCGCGATGTCGTCGTCGCTGTAGCGGCGGCTGCCACCGGAGGTGCGCGCCGGGTCGACGAGCCCCTTGCGCTCGTAGATGCGCAAGGTCTGCGGGTGCACGCCGGCCAGCTCGGCGGCGACGGAGATGACGTAGACCGCCCTCATTCGCTCCGGTCGCTCGACCATCGTCACCTCACACCCCGAGGTGAGCCCGAGGGCTCTCGTCGGTCGCGGCGGCGAGCGCTTCGACAGCCTTGCGCTCACCGGCCGACATCTTCGCAGGCACCGCCACCTCCACGGTGACCATGAGGTCGCCTGGCGCCTTGATCCCCTCGCCCGGGACGCCCCTGCCCTTGACCCGCAACGTGCGTCCCGAGCGCGTGCCGGCCGGGACCTTGATCGTGACGGCCGGCCCGTCGAGGGTCGGGACCTTGACGTCAGCGCCGAGCGCGGCCTCCGGGTAGGTGACGGGCACGGCGATCGTGAGGTTGCGGCCATCGCGCCCGAAGAGGGGGTGCGCCCCGACGCGCACGACGACGTAGAGATCGCCGTTCGGGCCACCGTGACGACCAGGCCCACCACGGCCCGAGAGACGGATGCGCTGGCCGTCGACGACACCGGCCGGCACCCGGACCTTGACCTGGCGTGCCTTGAGCTCGGTGCCCGTTCCGCGACAGGTCGGGCACGGGTCCTCCACGATCGTCCCTGCGCCGCGGCACTGGGGGCAGGGGGAGGACAGCGAGAAGAACCCCTGGTTGTCGTCGAGCACACCTCGGCCGCCACAGCGCGGGCACGTCTTCGGTGTCGTGCCCGGCTTCGCACCCGAGCCCAAGCAGGTGTGACATGCCACCTCGCTCGTCAGGTTGACGCTCGTGGTGACTCCCTGCGTCGCGCCTTCGAAGGAGAGCTGCAGCTCGGTCTCGAGATCCTGGCCCCGCTGTGGGCCCCCACCGCGCGCCGCGCCCGGCGCGTTGGCGCCGCGGCGCCCGCGGTTGAACAGGTTGCCGAACAGGTCGCCGAGATCGCCGAGGTTGTCGGTGGTGAAGGCGTGGCTTCCCCCGGCGCTGGCGCCGCCGAAGCCGTGTGCGGCCGGGCCGAGCGTGCGGACCTCGTCGTACTCCTTGCGCTTCGCTTCGTCGCCGATGACGTCATACGCCGCGGAGATCTCCTTGAAGCGCTCCTCCGCCGCGGGGTCACCGGCGTTGGCGTCGGGGTGGAACTTGCGCGACAGCTTGCGGTACGCGCTCTTGATCTCCTTGGCTGTCGCCGTCGGGGTCACACCGAGCACGGCGTAGTAGTCCTTCTCGAACCACTCCCGCTGCGGGGCCATGGGCTCGCTACCCGCGGACCTTGACCATCGCGGGGCGCAGGACCTTGCCGTTCCACACGTACCCGGTGCGCAGCGTCTCGACGACGATCGGTTCCGCGTCGCCGTCGGCTGCCTCGTGCATGACGGCGTCGTGCAAGTTCGGGTCGAACGGGGTGTCGTCGGCCTCGATCACCGAGAGCCCCTCCTTCGTCAGCGTGTCGAACAGGACCTTGTGGATCGGCCCGATCCCGTCGACGCGCTGGATGATCGCGCTGTCGCACGCGTCGAGCACGGCGAGCAGCTTGCGCGCGAGGTCGGCCTTGCCCGCAGCATGCTTGTCGGCCAGCTCCTTGCCGACTCGCTTCTTGTAGTTCTCGAACTCGGCTTGCAGGCGCTGCGCGACGGCGAGGTACTCGTCGCGTTGCGCGCTGATCGACGCGATGTCGGCCGTGATCTCGGCCTCGACCTCGCCGAGCAGGTCGTCACCCGCGCCAGCGTCGTCGCCAGGAGCCTGGTCCTGGGGATCGACGATCTCCTGGTCGGGCATCAGGCGCTCTTGTCCTCGTCGATGATCTCGGCGTCGACGACGTCGTCGTCATCGGGGGCCGGCGTCGAGGTACCCGCTGCGTTGCCCTGGTCGGGATCAGCCGCGGCAGCCGCCTCGTACAGCTTCTGGGTGAAGTTCTGCGACGTGGTCATGAGCTTCTCGGTCGCCGACTTGATGTGCTCGATGTCGGTCGCGGCGAGTGCCGTCTTCAGATCAGCGAGGGCGGCCTCGACGTCGGCCTTCTCCTCGCCGCTGATCTTCTCGCCCTGCTCACTAAGGAGCTTCTCGGTCTGGTACACGAGCGTGTCGGCGTTGTTGCGCGCCTCGGCTTCGTCACGACGCTGGCGATCCTCCTCGGCATGCGCTTCGGCGTCCTTGACCATCTGCTGGATCGAGTCCTTGTCGAGCGAGCTCTGACCGGTGATGGTCATCGACTGCTCCTTGCTCGTCGCGCGATCCTTCGCTGACACGTGCACGATGCCGTTGGCGTCGATGTCGAAGGTGACCTCGATCTGCGGGAGGCCACGAGGCGCCGGGGGCAGCTCGACGAGCTGGAACTTGCCGAGGGTCTTGTTGAACTGCGCCATCTCGCGCTCGCCCTGGAGCACGTGGATCTCGACCGATGGCTGCATGTCCTCCGCGGTCGTGAAGACCTCGGTGCGGCGCGTCGGGATCGTCGTGTTGCGCTCGATGAGCCGCGTCATCACGCCGCCCTTGTTCTCGATGCCGAGGCTCAGCGGGGTGACGTCGAGGAGCAGCACGTCTTTGACCTCGCCTTTGAGGACACCGGCCTGGATGGCGGCGCCAACCGCGACGACCTCGTCGGGGTTGACGCTCTTGTTCGGCTCCTTGCCCGTGATCGTGTTGACCATCTCGGTGACCGCCGGCATGCGGGTCGACCCGCCGACGAGGATGATGTGCTCGATCTGGTCCTTGGTGAGACCGGCATCGGTGATCGCCTGCTCGAACGGCGTCTTGCAGCGCTCGAGGAGGTCAGCGGTCATCTCCTGGAACTTCGAGCGGCTGAGCTGCTCGTCGAGGTGCAGCGGCCCGTCGGCCGTCGCCGTGATGAACGGCAGGTTGATCTGGGACTGCTGCACCTGCGACAGCTCGATCTTGGCCTTCTCCGCTGCCTCCTTCAGGCGCTGCATCGCCATGTTGTCCTTCGAGAGGTCGACACCGTGGGCGGCCTTGAAGCTGTCGACGAGCCAGTCGATGATGCGCTGGTCCCAGTCGTCACCACCGAGGCTGGTGTCGCCGTGGGTGGACTTGACCTCGAACACGCCGTCGCCGATCTCGAGGATCGAGACGTCGAAGGTGCCCCCGCCGAGGTCGAACACGAGGATCGTCTGGTCGGTGCCTTCCTTGTCCATGCCATAGGCGAGGGCCGCAGCCGTCGGCTCGTTGATGATGCGCAGCACCTCGAGGCCCGCGATCTGGCCGGCCTCCTTGGTCGCGGTGCGCTGCGCGTCGTCGAAGTACGCGGGCACGGTGATGACCGCCTGGGTCACCGTGTCGCCGAGGTAGGACTCCGCGTCGCGCTTCAGCTTCATGAGCGTGCGGGCGCTGATCTCCTGGCTCGTGTACTTCTTGCCGTCGATGTCGATCGACCAGCTGGTGCCCATGTGACGCTTCACGGAGCGGATCGTGCGCTCGGGGTTGGTGATCGACTGGCGCTTCGCGACCTCACCGACGAGCACCTCGCCGTTCTTGGCGAACGCCACGACCGATGGGGTGGTGCGCGAACCCTCGCTGTTGGGGATGACGACGGGGTCGCCGGCCTCGAGGACCGAGACGACGGAGTTGGTGGTGCCGAGATCGATTCCGACGGCCTTGGGCATGGCGATGCTCCTCGTAGATGGTGGAAGGGGTGCGACCTTGAACTCCTGAGCAGGATAGAAGTTGAGCGCGAGATTGACAACTTCGGCATGGGAAGATCACCGCATGCTGATCACGCACGACGAGGGGGGCGTTCGCCTGCTCACCCTCAACCGGCCGGACAAGCTCAACGCCATGACGAGCGCCCTGTACCGGGCGTGCGCCGACAGCCTCGCCGAGGCCGCTGCCTCCGAGGAGATCGGCGCGGTCGTGCTCACCGGAGCGGGCCGCGGCTTCTGCGCTGGCAACGACCTCGGCGAGCTCGCCGGCGCTGGCGGCGGCAACGGCCCCGCGGACCAAGGGGCTGCGTTCGCCGCCTTCATGGACGCCATAAGCGGCTTCCCCAAGGCGTTGCTCGCCGCGGTCAACGGTGTGGGCGTCGGCATCGGCATGACCCTTCTTCCGTTCTGCGACGCAGCGCTGATCGCGGCGTCGGCGCGGTTGCGAGGGCCGTTCGTGTCCCTCGGCGTCGCCCCCGAAGCCGGATCGTCGGCGAGCTTCGCTGCGATCATGGGCTGGCAACGCGCGTCGCACGTGTTGCTGCGCGGCGGGTGGGTCACCGCGCCCGAGGCTGTGCAGCTGGGCCTCGCCCTCGAGGTCGTTCCCGATGCCGAAGTCGTCGAGCGCACCGTGGAGATAGCCGATGACATCGTGCGTGCCGGCCCGCTGAGCTCGATCGTGGCCACGAAGCAGCTGTTGGTGGCAGCGAGGCGAGAGCTCCTCAGCAACGCGCGGTCTCGCGAAGACGCCACGTTCAGGGCGCTGTTCGAAGCCGGCGTCCCCGGCACGCCCTCGCGGTTCGCCGCAACCGAACACTAGGTTCGAGCGCGCCATGTCGACGTTGATCCTGTTGCGCCACGGGCGCAGCGAGTGGAACGACCGCAACCTCTTCACCGGTTGGTGGGACTCCGTGCTGTCGCCGCGAGGCGAGGTCGAAGCCACCCGGGCCGGCGAGCTGCTGCGCGACGCCGGGCTGCTCCCCGACGTCGTTCACACCTCGGTGCTGGTGCGAGCCGTCCGCACCGCTGAGCTCGCGCTCGGCGCGTGCGAGCGGCTCTGGATACCGGTCCGACGGTCGTGGCGCCTCAACGAGCGCCACTACGGCGCGTTGCAGGGCAAGGACAAGGCACAGACCACAGCCGAGTTCGGCGCCGAGCGGGTCAAGGTCTGGCGTCGCTCCTACGACGTCGCGCCCGAGCCGATCGAGCGCGGCTCGGAGTTCGACGTGTCGGGCGACATCCGCTACGCCGAGCTGCCTCCCGACGCCGTGCCGACCACAGAGTGCCTCGCCGACTGCCTCGTGCGCGTGCTGCCCTACTGGACCGACGCCGTGGCCCCCGACCTGGTCGCAGGGCGCGTCACGCTCGTCGCAGCGCACGGCAACAGCCTCCGCGCGCTGGTGAAGCACCTCGACGACATCCCCGAGACCGACATCGCCGAGCTGAACATCCCGACCGGCAACCCGCTCGTCTATGAGCTCGACGCCGATCTCCGGCCTGTCGCCGCCACCGGCGCTATCGCGCCTCTACGAGGGCGCTACCTCGACCCCCAAGCCGCAACAACGGGAGCCGCCGAAGTAGCAGCCCAAGCCGGCTAGTGTCCCGACGGCTCTTCGGGCCTCCGCTCGCAGTGGGGCGGCTTCTCGTCAGGCCTGGCGGAGCGCTGCGGCACCGTTCGCGTGCTCGAGCAGGTACCCGCGTGACCGCACCGTGCGGATGGCGAGATCGAGGGGGGCAAGACGGCGCCTGAGGCGCAGGACGTGCACGTCGAGCGCGTTGCGCCCCGGCGCGCCATCGGGCCAGCCGGCGCGCGCCAGCGCATCGCGGCTGACCACCGCCCCGTACCGCTCGACCAGAGCCGAGGTCAATCGCGCCTCGACGGGGGGAAGCGGCACCCACCCCTGCCCGACGCGCAGCACCCCGTCGTCGTCGAGGTCGGGAAACACGACGTCCTTCGAGCGCGACCGCCGGGCGAGGTTCTCGACGCGGTGGTGCAGATCGAGCTCATCCGCAGGGACGCGTATCCAGTCCTCGAGGTCGTCCTCGGCAAGCGGGGGCGGCGCGCCGTTCTCGACGAGGAGCAGCCGGGGAATGCCCCCGGCGCGCAGGTCTTCGCGCTTCTCCTCTTCGACGGGCCAGCGCACGAGAACCACATCCATCGCCGGTGAGGCTATTCGTGCGGTGTTTCGCATCTGTTTCCTCTGGGTGAACCGCAAGGAGCACAGCCAGGCTCGGTCGAGCGCGCCCGAGTAGGGTTCGGCGGTCACCGACTGGGGAGGCTGAACATGGTGGTGCGGGACGCGTACCTCGATCATCTCGCGCACGTGCCGCTCTTCGCGGCGTGCTCGAAGAAAGAGCTGCAGATCATCGCCAGGGCCTCCGACGAGCTCGCCCTGCCGGCCGGGAGGGTGCTCGTCGAGCAGGACACCTCAGGGCACGAGTGCTTCGTGCTCGTCGAAGGCACCGTGTCGGTCACGATCAACGGCAGCGAGGTGGCCGCGCTCGGCCCAGGCGCCTACTTCGGCGAGCTTTCGCTGCTCGACAAGGGGCCCCGCACCGCGACGGTCACCGCGGTGAGCCCCGTGACCGTCCTCGTTCTCGGGCCGCGCGAGTTCGCAACCGTCCTCGACGAGGTCCCTTCGCTGAGCCACAAGATGCTCGCCGTGCTCGCTGGGCGCATCCGCGAGCTCGACACCAAGACGTACGGCTAACCCCCCACCCTTCGGTTACAGGGCGTCGGCACCCACCTCACCGGTGCGGACGCGCACGACCCGGTCGACGTCGGTCGCCCAGATCTTGCCGTCGCCGATCTTGCCGGTGCGCGCCGAGTCGGTGAGCGTCCGGATCACCTTGTCGACCTCGTCGCTGTCGACGAGGATCTCGACCTTCACCTTGGGCACGAACTCGACCTTGTACTCCGTGCCTCGGAAGGTCTCGCTCTTGCCGCCTTGGCGCCCGAACCCCTGCACCTCCGAGACGGTGATGCCGAGCACACCGGCTCCTCGCAGGGAGTCCTTCACCTCCTCGAGCTTGAAAGGCTTGATGATTGCGGTGACGAGATGGACCATCGGATGTCGTTCCCCTTCCCGATCAGGAGGTGCTTGACGTCTCGGGGCCGCAACCGTTGCAACCGTGCCTTGATCATGTCTGACGTTCTAGAGACAGGCGGTTACTCGGCTGCGACGTGGGCATGACGCAACGTGGTCGGTTCTCTGACGCGTGTCTGACGTTCGTGTCGGGTCGACGGCTCGCGGTTTCGTGGCCGGATCCGAGCCGGGAGTAGGTTCGCCCCCGATGGTTCGCAAGATCCGCCCCCACCACATCGTCATCGGCCTGGGCGTGGGTCTCGGCCTCGTCTCGGTGTTCTCGGGGGCCTTCCCGTTGCTCGTCGATTGGGAAGACGACTCGCCGATCAAGCGCGAGGTCTTCACCAACATCCCGGGCGCGTGGAAGCTCGGCTTCTACGTCGTGCTCACCGTGATGTTCGTGTACGGATCCGTGCTCTTCAGCCTCCGCGTGCGCAATTGGGAGCGAGGCGCACCGGACAAGCGGGCGACGAACTCGAAGACGATCAAGAAGCGAGTCGCCGACTTCCGCGCCGGCGTCTACATGCGCACGTTGCTGCGCGACCCGGCCGCGGGGGTGATGCACTCGATGATCTACTTCGCCTTCCTCGTCCTCTTCGCCGTCACCACGATCTCCGAGCTCGACCACCTCGCACCTGAGCCGCTGAAGTTCCTCCACGGGCAGGTGTACCAGGCGTATTCGATGGTGGCCGACGCCGCCGGCCTCGTCTTCGTCGCCGGCGTCGGTTGGGCGCTGGTGCGGCGCTACGCGCAGAAGCCCTACCGCATCCGCATCAAGTCCAAGCCGGAGCACCTCGCCATCCTCGGGACGTTCCTGCTGCTCGGCGTCTCCGGGTTCGTGGCCGAAGCGTTCCGCATCGCCGAGATCGGCCGGCCCGGCTATGAGCGGTGGTCGTTCGTCGGCTACCCGCTCTCGTGGCTGGTCCGCAACATCGACTCGGCGGCCGGCTGGCAACAGGCATGGTGGGCCGTGCACGTCGTGTGCTTCTTCGCCTTCCTCGTCATGTTGCCGGTGACGATGCTGCGCCACATGTTCACCTCACCGCTGAACATGTACCTGCGCGACCGCGAGCGCCCGAAGGGCGCCATGAAGCCGATGCCGAACCTGATGGAGACCGAGCTCGAGTCGTTCGGCGCCTCGACGGTCGAGGACTTCACGTGGAAGCAGCTGCTCGACACCGACGCCTGCACCATGTGCGGGCGCTGCACCTCGGTGTGCCCGGCGCACGCCACAGGCAAGCCACTCGACCCGCGCGAGATCGTGCTGAAGGCCGGCGAGGTCATGGCAGCCACGGGCAACCCGCAGGTCTCGCCGCCGATCGGCATGGTTCCGGAGATCACCATCGGCGCGTCGTCGCTGTTCGAGCGGATCACGCCCGAGGAGGTGTGGTCGTGCACGACGTGCAAGGCGTGCGACGAGATCTGTCCTGTCCACATCGAGATCCTCGACAAGATCCTCGACATGCGGCGCTACCTGTCGCTCATGGAGTCGAACTTCCCCACCGAGCTCGGCACAGCGTACCGCTCGATGGAGAACGCAGGCAACCCGTGGGGCATGAGCCAGACCGACCGCGACGCGTGGACGTCGAAGGTCGAGGGCGTCACCATCGTCGACGGATCAGCACCGCTCGAGCAGGAGTACCTCTACTGGGTCGGCTGCGCCGGCTCCTTCGACGACAAGAACCAGAAGGTCACCATCGCGATGGCCAAGCTGCTCCAGCGCGCTGGCATCGACTTCGCGATCCTCGGCCCGGCCGAGATGTGCACGGGCGACCCCGCTCGGCGTTCGGGCAACGAGTACATCTTCCAGATGCTGGCGATGCAGAACATCGAGACGATGAACGGCATGGGCGTGAAGAAGATCATCACGCAGTGCCCCCACTGCTTCAACACGCTCCTCAACGAGTACCCCCAGCTCGGCGGGCACTACGAGGTGCTGCACCACAGCCAGCTGCTCGACCACCTCGTCGAGAGCGGCCAGCTCGATCTGACCAACGCTCGCCTCGAAGACCGCATCGTGTACCACGACTCGTGCTACCTGGGTCGCCACAACGACGTGTACCTGGCCCCCCGGCGCGTCATCGCGCGGATCGGCGGCGTCGAGGTCGTCGAGGCCGAGCGCAACGGCACCAAGGGCATGTGTTGCGGCGCCGGCGGCGCGCGCATGTGGATGGAAGAGACCATCGGCACCAAGGTCAACGACGCCCGCTCCCGCGAGCTGATCGCAACCGGCGCTTCACGCATCGCCACCGCGTGCCCGTTCTGCTACATCATGATGGACGACGGCGTGAAGGGTGCTGGCAAGGATGACGACGAGGTGAAGGTCGCCGACATCTCCATGCACCTCCTCGAAGCCATCGAGCGGGGGGAGGCCGAGCTCGGCCCCCGAGAGCTCGTCGGCCCCACCGTCGAAGACTGACCTACGCGCCGCGGGAGAAGTTCTCCCAGTAGCGGCTCGGGGTGGGGCCGCGCTGGCCCTGGTACTTCGAACCGAGGGCGCCGGTCCCGTAGGGGACGTCTGCCGGTGTGTCCATGCGGTGGAAGCTGATCTGGCCGATCTTCATGCGCGGGTACAAGGTGATCGGCAGGTTGGCGACGTTCGACAGTTCGAGGGTGATGTGCCCGTTGAACCCCGGGTCGATGAACCCGGCGGTGGAGTGGATGAGCAGCCCGAGGCGACCAAGCGAGCTGTTGTGCGTCGGGATGAACGACCTGGTGGCAAGGAACATGCCGTCTCGCGCGCCGACCTGGATGCAACGAACAGGCGCCGACTCGGTCTCGCGGACGTCGACGATCGCTCGACCCCGCTCGAACCAGCCCGAGCGTTTCTGGCGCACGAGCTTGCGTTCGAGGCGAAAGACCGGGCGGTCAGGTGTGAACGTGACGTCGTACTTCATGCAGATGAACCGACCGTTGAGGGTCGCCGACTTGATCGCAACGACGGGCCGGAACCCGAGGCTGGCGACAAGCTCGCGGTATTGCTCAGCGAGGCCGACCTTGATCGTGGTCAGCTCGCACCGGCCCCACTTGTCGACGTAGCCATCCGTGTCCATGAGACCTTCGAGGAGAGCCTGCCGCTGCTCGATCGATGAATACAGGTACTCGTCTGGAATGTGCTTGTGACCCATGACGTCGAGGTCTCGCAGCCGGCTCGAGAGCGATCCGTTCCGCTCGTAGCGCCCAGTGACCGGGTTTCTCGAATGACCTTCACCGCCGATGCGATAGGCGAGCGGCTTCGAGGCCTTCGAGACGCCGTAACCGGCAAGCTCGATCTCCCGAAGCAGTGGGGGATCCATGGTCGTGATCTCAGCTGCCGAAGACGTGCCGTCGCCGATCCAGGCACCGAGCACATACGGGTCGATTGGCAGCTCCCTCGCGGGGTATGCGACCGGAGAGGTCATCGCCACGTGGTGGTTGTACTCGTGAGGACCGATCCGCAAGGTGCGCTCGATCTCGCCGGTGGTCAGCAGCCGCGTTGACCTCTTCCGTCGATCAGCTCTCGTCTGCACGCGCCAGAGGTGATCGACATCGGCCAACACGTGCGTTCGATCGGAGAAGTGGACCTCTCGGCAAGGTCGTCCCTTCATCACGTCGCTGGTTGCCACGACAGCGGTCGGATAG
The DNA here is from genome assembly GCA_051000215.1 of Acidimicrobiales bacterium. Classification (GTDB taxonomy): domain Bacteria; phylum Actinomycetota; class Acidimicrobiia; order Acidimicrobiales; family JACDCH01; genus JBPCON01. The sequence continues at coordinate 5,050 of JBPCON010000038.1, read as the reverse complement.
CCAGAAGGGTGGAAGACGAGATCGCCCGCTTCGAGCTCACCCATGAGCCGCCATCCATCCGGAGTCGGGATCCACGTGTCGACACCCAGGGCCTTGCCCTCGATGCGCGCGACCATGTCGTTCGGCAGGGCGATGCGCTCATGTGTGGCGCCGAGGACGAACTCGCCGGGGTGAAGGATGAACGGGGTGTCTTCGTCGACGATCTCGACCAGCTGGGTCAGCTCCTCCAGATTCTCCTTCACGTCGATGACACCCATCGTGTGGTTGAGGAACACACGGAAGAATCGGTCGAGGCGCACGTCGATCGACGACGGCTGAACCATGGCCGGGTCGAACGGTTCGACGACGATGCGGCCGCTCGCCACTGCGTCGCGGATCGACCGGTCGGACAGGATCACGGGGCGACCCTAGACGCTGCCTGCGACGCTGAAAGAGGGCGTCGCGCTGTGGATCTTCGCCCGCGGACGTCGTCTATTGTCTCTCCCTCTGCGGGTGTAGTTCAGAGGCAGAACATCAGCTTCCCAAGCTGAGAACGCGGGTTCGATTCCCGTCACCCGCTCTCTTCGAACGTCCTGGTCAGGCACCGATTCTCCGCCGGTGGGGCCGAGGCTGGGAAGGCTCGATCGGCTGGCGTGACCCGAACGTGACCTAAGAATCCGGGGTCGCGTCGGGCGTCCGCCGCTGTCCGCTGGTGACCCGGAACGGCGTGGGTTGGTCGTGATCGTCCGCCATCGCCGCCTTCACCATCCCGTCGATGCCGTCGGCGATCGCCTTGTCGCGCGCCGCTGTTGCGTGCTGGTAGCGGAGCGCGGCCTGGGGCGAGACGTGGCCGAGCCGGTGCATCAGCTCCTTGGTGCCGGCCCCGGTCGAAGCGGCGAGCGTGCCGGCGACGTGGCGGAGGTCGTGGAAGTGCAGGTGCTCGACGCCAACGGCGATGCGTGCTGCGGCCCAGTGCTTCTGCAGGACGTGGGGACGGATGAAGCCGCCCTTGGCGCCGGTGAAGACGAGCCCGTCGGCGCCGGCCCCGCCGAAGCGCACGAGGTGCAGCTCGATCTCCTTGACGACCTCGCTCGGGAGGACGAACGTGCGTCGGCCAGCGGCGGTCTTGGGCGGGCCGACGAGGTCCTCGCCGTGGGCGCCTTGCTGGCGCTGCAGCTCGACGGAGACCGTGCGATGGAGCACGTTGACGTCGCGTCGGCGGAGGGCCAGCAGCTCGCCACGGCGGAGGCCACCGAACGCAGCGAGGAGCACCGCGGCTCGGAACCGAGGTTCGATGGCGTCAGCCAGCTCGTAGACCTGCGGGATGGTCGGGATCGGTCGCTCGTCGGCGGCCTCGATGCCCGCACCCTTGAGCACGGGTTGTGCACGAGCAGTCGGTCCTCGACGGCGGTGTTCAGGATCGCTCGGAGCAGCCGGTACGACTTGGCCGCCGTCTTCGGGCTCGCCTCGACCCGCAGCGCTTGGTGCCAGGCGCGGATCATCGGCGTCGAGAGCTTGCCGAGCGGGCGGTCACCGAGGGCGGGGAAGACGTGGAGTCGGAGCAGGCCCTCGTACGTCTCGACCACCCTCGGCCGAAGCGGCTCACCTCGTGCTGTCAACCGCGCCCCGAGCCACGTCGATGCGTAGTCCTTGAGCGAGACGGCCGACAGGTGCGGAGCCACCCACGTCCCGGTCTGCAGTGCGTGTGCGACCGACGCGAGGGCCTGGTCGGCGTCGGCCTTCGTCGGGTACGTGCCGATGCTCACGCGCTCGCCCGTTGCCGCGTCCAGGACCCGGACGCGGTATCGCCCCGACGGCAGCCGATCCACCGCGCCGGCCGTTCGTCGACCCCGGGCCACGGTTCACCGCCCCCGGCGGTGGACGATCAGGGTCGGGTCGGCGTTCGCGCTCATGACACCTCCGGGAACTGCAGCTGCGGTGCCGCCGTGATCGGCGGAACCTCGGGAGGCGCGGTCTGAGCGGACCGGCGACGCGTTGCCGATCGTACCGTCGCGCTCTGACGGCGAGGGGCTCGCCGTCCCGACGAAAGGCCGACCTCGCGTCGGTTGGTGTCGATCCACTCCTCGATCTCGACCGAATCGAAGCGCAGCAGCCCGCCCCACTTGATGAACGGGATGCGCCGCTCGTGCACGAGCCGCCGAACGTGGCGCACCGACACGTCGAGCCACTCGGCCACCTCAACGATCGTGATCAGACGCTTTGGCGGCCCAGGGAACGCGGGCATAGAGGGCTCCTCTCGACGACGGCTATCACCGCGACCTGTCTGACCGCGTCGCCGACGTCACCCCCCTACGGACCCTCAGGGCGCCCGATCGCGACAGTGTCCGCGAGATTCCTCGGCGAACCGAGAGGGCCCACTCGCGAGCGACGCGTCCGCGGGATCAGGCGTTCCCGGACATTGCGAGGTCGACCGCCACCTCGCCCACGCCCGGTGGCGCACGAGCGCGGGACCCGCCACTATGAAGTTGTGTCGAACGACGATCTCGACAAGCTGTCCGGGGATCTCAGAGACCGTGCGCGGGTCCTACCGAACGGCGAAGTCGAGTGGCCGCGGGAGTGGGCATCTCGTGCAGTCGATGCGCTCGCGGGGGCGGGGCTTGTCGTGCTTGGGCTCGACCTCCGCAGGTATGACGGCGAAGGCGGAACGCACGAAGCGCCATGGAGCGCGTTCCAACCGAGCGGCGCAGCCGACGTTGAAGCAGGTCGCCTGGCTGGCGTCGAGGCCCTCCTCAGGGCGGATGCGGAGCGCATGGGCGACTACGACTGGGTAGTCATCACGTGGTCGAGGGCGAGCCCCCGGCGTCACGCGTGCCCATGCTGCGGACTTCGGACCATCGTTGACGATCACGTGCCCCCCGGCACGTACTCCACCTGCCCGGTATGTGGGTGGGAGGACGACCTGGTGCAGTGCCGCGACCCCGACTACCGCGGAGGCGCGAACGACGACAGCCTCAACCAAGTCCGAACTGCGTTTGAGATCTGGCGTGATGCCGGGATGCCGCCCGACGATCGACGACGGCCACCCCTGCCAGCGGAGCTCCCGTAGCTCAGGGAGCGTCCGATCGCTGAGGGTTGGTCGGGCCCGCAAGAGCGGCCGCGCAAGACCAACGTGGTTGCCGCCATTGCCGATTTTCGGAAATGGCAAGTCTGTGTCGATTTTCGGTGGGTGCTTTGGTCAGGTTCGCGATCGGGCGCTGGCTGCGGGCGGTGCGAGACGATCAGGCGGCGTTGGGATCGCGGAGGACGGCGTGTTGCGTGACAGTGACGTCGAGCGCTGAAGCGACGTCGCAGATGCGAGCGAGGCTGGCTGATCGGTAGCCGGTGGACTCGTAGCGCTGGATCTGCTGCTCGGCCACGCCGAGCGTCTCGGCAAGACGACGCTGGGTCCAGCCCCTGGCGATGCGGGCCTTCACGAGAACGGTCGCCAGCTCGTCGAGCGACGCTACGTCAAACGACGAGACCTCGCCGCCCCGGAGCCGCTCGTACTCATCGAGCTCGGCCCGGAGGTCGTCCGCCTGCGAACGCACGGCGTCGATCTGCAGCTGCGCCAGCTTGCCGCGCGCGCCGGCGCCGGCCTTCGCCTCGAGGTTCGTGGCGGCCTCCTCGAACTGCTCGAGGTGCGCCTTGGTGGCGCGGTACTGGACTTCGTTGGTGATCACGGTTGCCCTCCGAGGTCGATGATGACGATTCCCTTGCGGCCGGCGTCGCGCTCGTTCTGGAAGAACTCGGCGAACACCAGGCCTGACCCTGACTCCACGACGTTGGGGAACAGCTCGCCGCCGAACCTGGCCTTCTGTGCTGCACGGTGGTTCGACAGGTCGAGGAACACCGGGTCGAGCGCGTCGAGGTCAACGCCGTCGGTGTCCCAGCACGCGTCGAAGTCGCCTGGTTCGTCCTTCGCCGTGACGAAGCTCCCGTTCAGCCAGAGCCGGCGGCACCCGGCGGCCGTCAGGAGGTCGACCGCTTCGGCCAGCCCGTCGAGCAGCTGTCGACGTCGTGGCGTCCACCCGAACCGCTCCACCACCTCGTCCCAGGTCGTGACGTGCTCGCCTTCGGGAAGACGTCCCGTGTCAGGATCGAGCGGCGGAAGCACGCCACAACACTATCGTTGTGGATGCACGCCGGGGCTTCGGTAGCGTCATCGTCGTGGGCAAACCCGCTCGAATCGTGGCGGTCGAACACCTTGGTGGCCGCTCGCTGCGCCTGTCGTTCGACGACGGCGTTGTGCGCGACCTCGACTTCGAGCCGATGCTCCACGGCGGCTCCCTCGACCAACTCCGGGACGTCGAGATCTTCGCTCAGGCGTACCTCGACGAGGTCGCCGGCACGGTGGCGTGGCCCGAAGGGTTCGACTTCGATCCGGACGTGCTGCACGGAGACTTCCAGCCGGCCACCGGACCCGGTCCGACTGTGCTCGCCGAGCGCCACCTCCGCCCCACGCGCTGACAGTCGTGACCTCGGCGTGACCTAACGACCGGAAAACCGGGGTCTGTGGCGGTCACCGTCGGACAGCCGAAATGCCGTCTGACCTGCTCTTTCGCGTAAACGACCAGGTGACAAGAACACCCTCGGCCGGTTTCCCAAGCTGAGAACGCGGGTTCGATTCCCGTCACCCGCTCTCCCCACCTCGGGCGAGCCGAGTCAGCGTCCTGCAGACGAGCCACACCGGGAACTCACTCGCAACGCCTTCCAGCGGCCGGCCAGTGTGCTATGTCGGTGATGCCCGTTTGAATCGTCTGCTTCGTATGCCCAGCTGTCGCCGCGCAGCGCGCTTCGGTGCTGCGTGCCGGAGATGTGGTGCCCGGTCTGTGCGGTCTCGTGTTCCGGGAGACCCACTCGTCAGCCGGGCTGTGCCGTGGAGGACCGTGAATGCTGTGGTGGCGTTCGAGCCGAACGATCCCACTATCCGCGGACCTGCAGCGTTGCGGCCGATCACCGGAAACTCCCCAGACGTGATCACTGAAATTCTCCACCCCTGAGCGGCTGGGTGGGCCTTGCAGAAGGTCCACCAATTGGGGTGGGGCTCCATCGACGCTGGCGGTTCTGACGC
>JBPCON010000037.1:0-5263 GCA_051000215.1 Acidimicrobiales bacterium | reverse complement strand
TGGTGGCTCCGGGGTGGGTCGCTTCGTGGACCGCTTGGAGCGCTCGGATCGAGACTTGGGCGTAGATCTGGGTGGTGGACAGCTCGGCGTGGCCGAGCATTGCTTGGATGTAGCGGATGTCGGCGCCGCCTTCGAGCATGAGCGTGGCCATGGTGTGACGGAACAGGTGGCAGGCCCCGCCCTTGGGGACACCGGAGGCTTTGACGTAGTCGCCGGCGAGCTGGGTGAGGCGGTCGAGGGCGATGGGGGTGCCGTCGACGGTGAGGAACATCGTCCCGTCATCGGGTTCGGCGACGAACACCGGTCGGACTTCGGTGAGGTAGCGCTCGACCCACACCAGCGCTCTCGATCCGATGGGGACCATGCGGTCCTTGCGGCCCTTGCCTTGGCGGACCAGCAGGGTGGAGCGTTCGACGTCGAGGTCGAACAGGACCAGGCCGGCCAGCTCGGAGCGGCGGATGCCGGTGGAGTAGAGGACCTCGAGCATGGTGCGGTCCCGGAGGCCGACGGGCGTGGTCACGTCGGGCATGGCGAGGACGTGTTCGGCTTCGCTGAAGGTGAGTGCCGGGCGGGGCAGTCGGTGCTCGACTTTGGGGAGCTCGATCTCTGACGCCGGGTTGTAGAGGACGATGTTGTTGCGGGCCGCCCACTTGAAGAACGCCCGGACCGGCAACAGGCGTTGACTCTGGCTGCGGAAGGAGAGGGGGTCGCCGGTGCGGGGTTGGCGGTAGTGGAACAGCCAACGCTGGTAGCGCTCCAACATCGGACGGGTCACCTCGACCGGTCTCGTCACGCCCCGCTCGGCGAGCCAGATGATGAGCTGGGTGAGCTGGCCGCGACGGTTGCCGATCGTGCGCGGCGAGTAACCGTGCGAGCCCATCCAGTCGCAGAACTCGGCGACCAGCTGCGGCCACCCGCCCGGATCATCAGGGTCGCCGGGGATGGGCCGTTCGACGTGCACACCACGCCGCGCCATGTCAGCCCGCCCGCCGAGCTGTGGCGGTGACTACGACGGGTTCGTCGTCGAGGTCGGGAACAGCACCTTCCGGCGTGTCGACGCCATCGGCGCCGGGTTTGTGGTCGTTGGCCTGCGGGTTCGTGGTCGCGGTGACGGCCGGACCGGCCCCGGACCGGGGGCTGACCGGCCCCTGACCGGGGGCTGACCGCGACCCGTCGGGCCCTGACCGGGCCTCGTCGTAGCCGTGGGTGGCGGCGAGCTCGGTGGGGTCGGTGAGACCGATGAGGAACCGTTCACCGGTGCGGCCGGCGCCGTCCCAGGCCAGCTCGTAACGGAAGCAGCCACCCGGTTCGGGGCGGTGGGCGAGGACGAGCTCGAGATCGACGAGGCGGGCGAGGTGGACCTTGAGCGCGGTGTCGGACCAGCCGGTGGTCTCGCGCAGCTCCCGGCGGGTGAGACGCACCTGACCACGGTCCATCGCCTTGTCCGCGGCTGCGGTGGCGACGATCCCGTCGAGGAGGTCGAGCAGCCGGCGGGTCTGCGGCGGCAGCTCATCGAGCGACCGGCCGAGCACCTCGTGGGCGAGCCGGTTCGCCAACACGATGTCCGCGGGGGTGACTTCGATGAAAGCGATCCGTCGGCCTTCCGGTGTCGTCGCGGTGCGGCGTTCGCGTTGATGCTGGTGCAGCAGCGCGATGGTGCGGATGAGCGTCAAGTACTTGACGTGATCCCGGCGCGTGCGGGTGCGGCCGTCGTTGAAGGTGAGCCGCTCGGCGAACGGGTTGACCACCAGCACCGGTTCCAGGAGCCGTTGCGCGTCCTGGTGGACCTTCAACGTGCGGGCCCGTTCCTGGTCGGCGAGAAGGCCGGGCAGGGTCTGGCGTTGTCGTTGCCGGTCGTGGATGGCCCGGGTCTGGTCGCGGTCCTCGTCGACGGTCAGCACGACACAGCGGTTCAAGAGCTCTTCGTCGACGTCGATCGCCGTGGTCGTGAGCATGATGGCGACGGGGCCGACGACGCTGTAGGTGTGGGTCACCAGGCGGCCCGACGCGTTGTCCTTGCCCGTCGACGCGATCGACAGCTCCCCCTCCGACTGCAGCAGCTTCAACGCGTAGGCGGCCCGTTCGGCGCCCTCCTCCTCGGCGATGGCGAGGACCTTGTGGGCCAGGTCGGCCTCACCCATGTAGAACAACGACTGGCCGGTCATGGCCGAGAACTTGATCCGTTCCTCGGCCGGGACCATGGCCAGCACCGCCTCCATCAGGGCGCTCTTGCCGGCCGCGGAGGTGGACTGCACGATCACCGCCAACGGCGTGTCCAGCTTGCGGGACACCGCCGCGAGGTAGCCGACCAGACAGTTGGTGGCCTCCCCGACGACGCCGGTGGTGGCGAAGTCGGCGGCGATCCGGCCGATGAGATCAGGCGAGCGGAGCAGCTCGAGCGCGGCAGCCCGGTCGTCCTCGGTCAGCTCGACCCTCGTGGTCGTGGGAGTCTGCGCCGCGGTGATCGCCTCGTCGGCCAACGTCTCACACGCCAACAACACCCGCCCCAGATCGCGTTTGATCACCTCCTCCGACAGCGACAGTTCTTCGGCGGCGGCCTTGGCGAACACGACCCTGGCCCGGGCGCTGTAGAGGTCCAACGTGTCGACGTGGAACACCTGCCCGTGGCGCTCATCGGGCCGGGACACCAGCACGTTGAGGCGCAACAGATCGAAGCTCGTGACCCGCTCCAGGCCGCGGACCCGCCAGCGCCGGTCACCGAGCAGCACCGTCACCTCACCACCCGCGCCCAACACCGGGGCCACATCGGCGGGCAACGCCGGCGCCGGCGACACGCTGTCGGGCTCGACCGGCCCCGCCGGACCCGGCGGCGGCTGCTCGGCGACGAAAGAAGGAACCGGTTCGGGGTCGAGTGGCAGCGTCTCGATGGGTGGGGCGTGGCGGCGGTCGGTCGGGCCCGGGCCGGCGCCCATCCATGACGCCTTGCGGATCAGACGGCCCAACGTCTCGGTCGGCGACGACGCGTCGCGGGCGACATCGTTGATGTCGGCGCCCTTGGGTAGCTCGACCCGGAAACACTCGATGCCCGCGCCGAGCAACGTGCCGGCCAGCTTCTTCGCCGCCTTGTCGCCGGCATCGTCGCCGTCGTAGGCGATCAACACGCGCTTGGTCTGATGGGTCCGCAGCGCGGCGAGATGGTCGGCGGTGAACCCCTCGGTCCCGTAGGCGGCGGTGACGTGACGGAACCCGGCGCACCACAACGACAGGGCGTCGAGCAGCGACTCGCACACGATCAGCTCCGGCGAGGCGGCCACCGCTTCGATGTTCCACACGCCGGCGTGCGGGCCGGGCAGGTAGAGATGCGCCGGCGTCCCGGTGCGGGCATCCACCTTCAACCGGCGGCCGTAGATCTCCGCGACCCGGCCGTGCTCATCGAACACCGGGACCACGACCGACCCGTTGAAGTGCTCATGGCCCGACTCGCGCAGCACACCGAGACGCTGCAGACGAGCCCGCATCTCCGCGCCCTCGCGGCGTTGCTTGTTCGGCAGCCGGTAGCCGAGCGTCCGGTTCGCGAACCCGAGGCGGAACGTCGACAACGCGTCGGGATGATCGACCCGCCGGGCCTGCAGATAGCCGAGCGCGTCGGGCGACTCGAGCAGCGCCTGGTGGTAGAAGGCGACCACCTGACCCAGCAGCTCACGATCCTCGACGCTGCGGTCCAACGGCGATGGCAACTTCGTCACCGACGACCGGACCGGCAGCGGACCATCCGAAACCGAGTCGCCGGCCCGGCCATCGCGGAGCAGCTCGACCGCGTGCCGGAACGACACGCCCTCGGCCCGCATCACCCAATCGACCACCGACCCGCCCGCCGAGCAGGCGCCCAAGCAGTGCCACAGGTTCTTCTTCGGGCTGATGACGAGCGACGGCTCGTGGTCGTCGTGGAACGGGCACAACCCGACCAGATCCGCGCCGTGCCGGCGCAGCTCGATCCCCGCAGCCTCGACCAGCCGCACGATCGAGACCTCGGCCTTCAACCGGGCCAGCTCGTCGTCAGGGATCCGAGCCATCCACCCTCCAAAGGAAATGTTGCGTGCCGGTTCTGCATCGAACCTATGACACTCTTGCATCTCAGGCAAGGATGGCATGACCAACCGGTCAACCCAGGAGGACACCGTGGGCGCAGAATGGCTCCGACAGGACGAACACGGAGGACCCCTCATGGCCCTAGCCGACCGGGTCAAGCACTTGCGCAACGAACACGGCTGGTCGCAAGGCGACCTCGCCGAACGCGTCAGCGCCGACCCCGCCCAGATCAGCCGCTACGAGAACGGACGCATCACCCCCAGCGCCGACGCCCTCATCCGCCTCGCCGAAACCTTCGACGTCTCCTGCGACTACCTCCTCGTCGACACCGCCCCCCGACGACCCTTCGCCAGCCCCGAAGACAGCCTCGGCCACCGCCTCGCCGCCCTCGGCGAACTCAGCGACCACGACCGCGAACTCGTCCACGCCTTCATCGACGCCCTCGTCACCAAAACCCGCCTCAAAGCCCTCGCCGGCGGCATCACCTGAGCGTCGGCCAGCCCAGCAGGATGACCAGCGATCAGTAGGCCGCGAGCATCGCCCGGAGTTCGCTCACGGCCTCGTCTATGGATCGGCGTTCCTGCTCAGTGAGCGAACGTCCGCCCACATCGAGCACGAGGGCATTGACGTACTCGAGCTGCCACCACCCTGACCGGAGTTCCTCGATCCACTCCCCGTCGGCGGTTCCCTCCATCGCTGAGATGCGCGACTCGAGCTGCCAGACCAACCGCTCCAGCGGAAGGTCCCCGCTGTCGAAGGAATCCATCGCAGCGACCATGCCCTCGGCCAACTCGGCCACCATTCCGTCGACCTCGCTCATCGCGGCTTGAACTGCCCATAGCTGACGGTGACCACTCGCCCGTTCTCGACAACCACGCTGATGTTGTTCGCAGAGCTGTAGTAGATCGTCCGCCCGTCGATCCCGGTAACGGCCTGGCCATTCGAGATCGCATCGTTGACCGCGCTCGGCGGGATGCCTCGCCCCTGCATCTGATCGATCGCATGCGGACCAAACGTCTGGCCATCGATCTCTGCCTCGACATTCGTACCGGCAGGCACGTCCATCGGACTGCCGAGCCGTCCCACTGCGGCCGATCACCGGAAACTCCCCAGACGTGATCACTGAAATTCTCCACCCCTGAGCGGCTGGGTGGGCCTTGCAGAAGGTCCACCAATTGGGGTGGGGCTCCATCGACGCTGGCGGTTCTGACGC
>JBPCON010000014.1:0-51750 GCA_051000215.1 Acidimicrobiales bacterium | reverse complement strand
GCGCGGGACGCAGCCGCCGGCCAGGACGTCCGCATCGGCGGGGGCCCGACCATGATGCGCGCGTTCCTCGCCGCCGGTCTCGTCGACCACCTGCACGTCGTGCAGGTGCCGATCCTGCTCGGCCGCGGCGTTCGGCTGTGGGACGGCCTGGAGGCGTTGGAGCAGCAGTACGACGTGGAGGCGGTCTCGACGCCCTGCGGTGTCACCCACCTCACGTTCACCCGATGACGCCGCTCAGTCGCGCTCCGTGTGCAATCTTCGGCGACGAGCGGTTGCCCCCGCCCAGCTCGCGACGCTCGCGGGCGCGACGAGGACGAGCAGCAGGAGAATGCTCGTCGCCGACGTCTCTGCCGCGCGCCCTGCGGGCTGCAGATCGAGCTGCCCGACGGTAGCTGCTGTGAGCGAGATGCTCGAGCCGACGATTATGCCGGCCAGCCACCACGAGCGATGGAGGACGTACCCACCTGTGGCGCCTGCGGCGAGGATCAGGAGCAGCGAGACCGAGGTCGGCTCGATGTTCAGGTCGAGAAACCCGATGGCGAATGCGACGACGACGAGAGCTGTCGCAGCTGCGGTCGCGACTGCGAAGCGTCGGGCGCACCTCCGCACGACGAAGGCCGCGATCCCTGCTCGCCATTCGGCGCGTTCATTCGGATCGACGTGCGGCGTCTCCGCGAGGGCCGCTTCCAGCCACTGCCGGTCGTCGGGGCGCAGCAACAACCGGGCAACCCGATCCAAGCGCGGTCTCACGCCTGGGTCCACGCCGGCGCGCCGGCAGCGGGCCACACTTCCTCGACGTCGGGCCGAGCACCGGCGCCGGCTGCGACCGAGCGGGCGAACGTGGAGCCACGAGCGGTGAGCCGATAGAGATGCCTCGGCCTTCCCCCGTCTTCAGGGATCTCCCAGCGCGCTTCGAGGAGCCCATCGGAGCGAAGCCGTGCGAGGGCGGGGTACATCGAACCGGCGGCGATGCCGAGGTGCCGCGAGATCCCATAGCCGTGGTACCACTTCGAGGGGTGTTCGAGCATGTGCTCGAGCAGTCGCGTGATGTTTCGAGACGAGTGTCTGGGTCGGGCCACGGCCCCAGGCTATCTCATTGTCGATATGTATCGAGAAACTCAGTGGATCCGACCAGCCCGACATAGGTTCCTTCGCGCTATGAGATCGTGCGAGGGCGGACCGCGGCGTAGTGCGCAGCAAGACCGATGCCCCACCCGCCGAGGGGGAACAGGAACCAGGGCATCTCGCTCAGTCCACTCGTGAGCGCCCAGATGAGCGCGAGGAACAGGTTCACCGCCACGTAGACGTAGGCGTGGATGCGCAAGCCGAGGCGTGCGTCGGCGCGCTGGTGGCGTCCGACGGAACGATCGATGGCGTCTTCGGTCACGTGGTCTCCCTGTTTGTGAGTGTCGTGAGTTGCGCGGCTGCCTCGAGAAGCAGTCGCTCGACCGAGGCGCTGTCGGCGACTCGGGATGCGCTGCGAGCGCTCGAAGTGATGAGGGCAAGTGCGGCCTCGACCGGGGCGACTGCGCCGAGTGATGCGCCCGTGCGCTGCTCGAGCTGCACCAGATCGCGACTGCGGTTGCTGAGGGTGCTCTCCCCTGTAGCGGTGAGCGCGTAGGCGACGGGCTCCGAGCCAGCTTCGGCCAGGATCAGACCTTCGGCTGCGAGCGATTCGAGTGCTGGGTAGACGCTGCCCGCCGACGGTCGGTAGCCGCCGAAGCGTTCGGCGAGCTCGCCCATGAGCTCGTAGCCGTGCATCGGCCGTTCGGCCAAGAGGGCGAGCAGCACCACATGGAGCTCTCGGTGCCTGAAGAACCGTGTCGCCATGGCCTGTCGTTGCTCTTTCCGCTCGACTATCGAAACTCTTGCGAATCTAGAGCGAAAGTCTTGCGAAGTGCAAACCGGCACTGTCGGCCACTCGGTGCATGGCACGCCCCGCATCAAGCGCCAGCAGCGTCGATCGGCCTATCGGGGCCATCTCGACAAGGGGTTGAGTCGGCGTCCCGAAGGCAATACATCAACGAGCCAGGCACAAGGCCTGTTGGCGGAGGCCGAATTCGGCAGCGACGCGGGGGGAACGGCGACGGTGAGAGGTCTGGGGAGCGGTGCCGGCCGGGTCCGCCGGGCGTCGAGGATGATCGGTGCCGGGGCTGTGTTGGCCGTGGTGTCGCTAGGCGGTTGCGCCACCCGAGACGCTGATGCGGCGCGCGCGACGGAGGCTGTCGTCGGGTTCTACGAGGCGTTCGCTGCGGGCGACGGGGCTGCGGCGTGCCAGGCGCTGAGCGAGCAAGCGGTCCACGAGGTGGAGAAGTCGTCGTCGAAGTCGTGCGCTGAAGGCATTGTCGACGAGCAGCTCGACGATCCGGGCCAACACGTCGACACCGAGGTGTTCGGCGACGAGGCGCTCGCGACCTTCGAGTCAGACACGGCGTTCGTCACACACGTGGGCTCGACCTGGCTCGTCGCGGCCGCCGGGTGCGAGCCCAAGGCCGGCGAGCCCTACGACTGCACGATCCAGGGAGGCTGACGATGCGTGCCATGTTCGTGTTGTACGCGACCTTCGTCGTGCTCGGGCTCGCGTACCTGTTCACCATCGGTGCGCTCCGGCGATGAAGTGCAGAGGGTTCCTACGCGACAATGGCTTGGGCCTGTTCTTCGGCCTGGTCTTTCTTCTCGCGCTGTTCGGTCAGAGCCTCACGGGCAGGGCCGACGACAACAACCATCGCCGTACGCAGGGCCGCGAAGAGATCTCCTATGGGAGCTACGTGAGCTCCTCGGACTTCGCTGTCGACGTGGCTGAGAACTGGCAGTCGGAGTACCTGCAGTTCCTGCTCTACATCGCGGCCACCGTCTGGCTCGTGCAACGGGGCTCGCCTGAGTCGAAGGAGCTCAGCGATGCGGGGACCGAGAGTGACGAGAAGCAAATGGTCGGCGAGCACGCGGATCCCGACTCACCCCGTTGGGCCCGCACAGGTGGGCTGCGCACGCTCGTGTACTCCCGCTCGCTCGTGCTGTGGATGGGAGCGCTGTTCTTCGGCTCCTGGGGCGCGCAGTCGGTGGCAGGTTGGAGCGCGTTCAACGAGCAGCAGATCGGAGATCGGCAACCGACGTTGTCGTGGGCAGGGTACGTGACGTCGGCCGATTTCTGGAACCGCACGCTGCAGAACTGGCAGTCGGAGTTCCTGGCCGTCGGCTCGATGGTCGTCTTCTCCATCTACTTGCGCCAGCGCGGCTCCCCGGAATCGAAGCCGGTCGGCGCAGCCCATGCGGCCACCGGCGACACCGGCTAACTCGCGCGCTCAGGCTGGCACCGGGAGCGACCTCGTAGGAGCGACGACAGCTCAGGTAAGCATGTCGTCGTGTTGATCCGGCTTCTACGAACGCACTTGGACCCGTACCGCAAGGTCCTCGCCCTCATTGTCGGACTCCAAGCAGTGCAGACCGTCGCAGCCCTGCTGCTCCCGACGCTGAACGCCAGGATCATCGACCAAGGAGTGCTGAGGGGCGACGTTGCCTTCATTCGCTCGACCGGCATGGTCATGGTCGGCTTCACGTTGGTCCAGGGCGCGTTCGCGGCCACCGCGGTGTTCTTCGGGGCGCGTGTTGCGATGTCGTTCGGGCGCGACCTGCGCGCCAACCTCTTCCATCAGGTCACGGACTTCTCGACGCGCGAGGTCGGAGCGTTCGGCGCCCCGTCGCTGATCACCCGCATAACAAACGACGTGCAGCAGGTCCAGATGCTCGTCGTGATGGCGTGCACGATGGCGATCGGTGCGCCGATCACGATGGTCGCCGGCGTGGTGATGGCGTTACGACAAGACGTTGGGCTCTCGGCCATCCTTCTCGTGAGCATGCCCGCAGCGGTCGTGATCCTCGGCGTCGTCGTCGCCCGCATGGTGCCGGCATTCCAGCTGATGCAGGTGCGGATCGACCAGATCAACCGCGTGCTGCGAGAGCAGATCACCGGCATCCGCGTCGTGCGGGCGTTCGTCCGCGAGCCCCAGGAGACCGAGCGCTTCGCCGAAGCCAACGCCGAGCTCACCGAGACGTCGCTGCGCGCCGGCCGGCTGATGTCATCGATGTTCCCGCTCGTCAACCTGATCATCAACGTCTCGAGCGTCGGCGTCCTTTGGATCGGCGCCGACCGGATCGCGTCGGGTGACATCAATGTCGGCTCGCTCGTGGCCTACCTCAGCTACCTGGTGCAGATCCTCTGGTCGGTCGTCATGGCGACCTTCATGGTCTCGATGATCCCGAGAGCTTCTGTCTCGGCAGCGCGCATCCAGGAGGTGCTCGACACCGACTCATCGGTCGTCCCTCCCGCTCGCCCGGTCACGCAGGTGGTGACGCGCGGACAGCTCGAGCTGCGCGACGTCGGGTTCCATTACCCGGGCGCGGAGCGTCCGGTGCTGAGCGACATCTCCTTCACGACCCGGGCCGGACGGACCACTGCCATCGTCGGCAGCACCGGCGCCGGCAAGACAACGCTCGTCAACCTCATCCCGCGACTGTTCGACGCGTCGAGCGGCTCGGTGCTCGTCGACGGTGTCGACGTGCGCGAGCTCGCACCCGACCTGTTGTGGCAGAGCATCGGGCTCGTGCCTCAGAAGGCGTACCTCTTCTCCGGCACGGTGGCGAGCAACCTGCGCTACGGGAAGCCCGACGCGACGGAGACCGACATGTGGGATGCGCTTCGCGTCGCACAGGCGGCCGACTTCGTGAAGGCGATGCCGGGCGGCCTCGAGTCGATGATCGACCAAGGCGGTACCAACGTCTCGGGCGGCCAGCGCCAGCGGCTGTCGATCGCTCGGGCCCTCGTGCGGCGGCCCGAGATCTACCTCTTCGACGATTCGTTCTCGGCGCTCGACCTCGCGACCGACGCCCGTTTGCGCGCGGCGCTCGGTCCCTACACCCGCGAGGCCGCCGTCGTGATCGTCGCGCAACGGGTGTCGACCATCTCCACCGCCGACGAGATCGTCGTGCTCGACGATGGGGAGGTCGTCGGCACCGGCACGCACGACGAACTGCTCGTTGGTTGCCCGACCTACGCGGAGATCGTGGAGTCACAGATCGGCGAAGGGGAGGCGGCGTGACCGTCCTCGACGACGACGAGGACATCAAGGCCGTCCCCGCCGCCGACCGACGCCCAGCAGGGCGATTCGGCGCTGTGGGTGTCCCGACCGAGAAGTCGAAGGACTTCGGAAGCGCCGTGCGCAGACTCGGGAAGCTCCTCACGCCTGAACGGCCACTGCTGATCGCCGTCGCGCTGATCGCCGTCGTCAGCACCGTCCTCAACGTGCTCGGTCCCCGCGTGCTGGGAAGCGCGACAGACGTCATCGTCACCGGAGTGCGCGGCCGCACCGGCACCGACTTCACGAAGCTCCATCACATCCTGGCCGAGGCGGCGTTGCTCTACGGGACAGCGGCGCTTCTCGGGATCCTGACCGCGTACATCCTCGCCGGAGTCGTCCAGCGCCTCATGTTCCGACTGCGCGCCGCGGCCGAGGCGAAGCTCAACGCGCTCCCGCTCAGCTACGTCGACCACGAAGCCCGGGGCGACTTGCTGAGCCGGGTGACGAACGATCTCGACAACGTCGCCCAGAGCCTGCAGCAGACGCTCAGCCAGATGCTCACGTCGGTCCTGCTGCTGTTCGGCGTGGCGATCATGATGTTCACCATCTCGCCGGCGCTCGCGCTCGTGGCGCTCACTACCGTGCCGGTGTCGATCTACGCCATGCGCGTCATCGGCGGCCGGGCCCGCCCACGCTTCATCGCCCAGTGGCGCAACACCGGTGCGCTCAACGCCCAGATCGAAGAGACGTTCACCGGCCACGCGATCGTGAAGGCCTTCGGGCGCCAGCACCAGGTGGAGGAGCGCTTCGCCGGAACCAACGACGCGCTCTACGAGGCTTCCTTCGGCGCGCAGTTCATGTCGAGCCTCATGCAGCCGGCGACCATGTTCCTCGGCAACGTGCAGTACGTGCTCGTCGCGGTCGTCGGCGGGCTGCGCGTCGCCAGCGGGTCCATCACGGTCGGCGACGTGCAGGCCTTCATCCAGTACTCGCGCACCTTCTCCATGCCGTTGACCCAGTTGGCGTCGATGATGAACGTGTTCCAGTCGGGGATCGCGTCGCTCGAGCGTGTGCTGGATCTGCTCGACACCGAAGAGCAAAGCACCGACGAGCCTCATGCTGAGGCGGCGCCGATCCGCGGTCGAGTCGAGTTCCGCGACGTGACGTTCGCCTACGACCCGGCACGTCCGCTCATCGAATCGCTCTCGCTCGTCGCCGAGCCCGGCCAGACCATTGCCATCGTCGGCCCGACCGGCGCAGGCAAGACCACCCTCGTCAACCTCATCATGCGCTTCTACGAGCTCGACGCAGGCTCGATCAGCCTCGACGGCCGCGACATCGCGACGATCGCTCGCCCGGAGCTGCGGTCCCACATCGGCATGGTCCTGCAGGACACCTGGCTGTTCGGCGGCACCATCCGCGACAACATCGCGTACGGGAACCCGGGCGCGACCGAGGAACAGATCCTCGAAGCGGCCCGCGCCACCTACGTCGACCGTTTCGTGCACTCGCTCCCCGACGGGTACGACACGATGATCAACGAAGAGGGCGACAACATCAGCGCGGGGCAAAAGCAGCTTCTCACCATCGCCAGGGCGTTCCTCGCCGACCGCTCGATCCTGATCCTCGACGAAGCCACCAGCTCGGTCGACACGCGCACGGAGGTGCAAGTGCAGGTGGCGATGAACCGCCTGCGCGCCAACCGCACGAGCTTCGTGATCGCCCACCGACTCTCGACCATCCGCGGCGCGGATGTCATCTTGGTCATGGAGGAAGGGCGCATCGTCGAGCAGGGATCACACGCCGAGCTGTTGGCGCATGACGGTCCTTACTTCCGCCTCTACAACTCACAGTTCGCTGCGGCCGTCATCGACGACTGACGACACCGGCGCCGAGCGCGCGATGCTGCCCGGGATGAGTCGCACGCTGCCGCACCTGTCGCACTGGGGCGCCTTCCGCGTCACCGTCGACGCCGATCAGATCGTTGCAGTCGACGGACACCCGGACGACCCGGCGCCGTCGCCGCTGCTCGCCAACTACCTCGACGGCATCCACCACCGGTCGCGGGTCGCCCGGCCGGCAGTTCGCAAGGGGTGGCTCGAGCGGGGGCCGGGTGCTGACGCTCGGCGCGGCGCGGAGCCGTTCGTCGAGGTCGAGTGGGCCGAGGCCCTCGACCTCGTCGCGGGAGAGCTGCGCCGCGTGCGAGACGAGCACGGCAACGAGGCGATCTTCGGTGGCTCGTATGGCTGGGCCAGCGCCGGTCGCTTCCACCACGCCCAGAGCCAGCTGCATCGCTTCCTCAACTGCATCGGCGGCTATACCGCCTCGTGGAACAGCTACTCGCTCGGCGCGTCAGAGGTCATCCTCCCCCACGTCGTCGGGTCGACGGGCGAAGTGCTGCGCCGAGCCACCACATGGAAGGCGATCCTCGAGCACACCGAGCTCGTCGTCGCGTTCGGCGGCATGAACCTCAAGAACGCTTCGGTGAGCCCGGGCGGTGTGACGCGGCACACGTTGGCCCCGAGCCTCGACGCTGCCGCTCGCCGCGGGCTGGCCTTCGAGCTGTTCAGCCCGCTGAAGAGCGACCTCCCAGGCGACTTGCAGGCCTCGTGGCATCGCGTGACACCTGGGACCGACGTCGCCGTGATGCTCGCGCTCGCCTACGTCATCGTGTCGGAGGATCGCCACGACCTCGCGTTCCTCGAGCGTTACACCGTCGGCGCCGAAAAGCTCATTGCGTACGTGCTCGGCGACGAGGATGGTGCCGCCAAGTCGCCGGAGTGGGCCGAAGGCATCTGCGGCATCGAAGCCTCGATGCTGCGCGACCTCGCTCGCCGCATGTCGGGAAAGCGCACGTTGGTCACGGTGAGTTGGGGGCTGCAACGCACGCAACACGGCGAGCAGCCCGCGAACGTCCTCACCGCCGACCGAGGCAGCTCGCGTCTGGCCCAGGGCTCGACCGGCCAGCACGTCCTCGTCGAGGTCGAGCGTTACGAGGGCATGCCGCCGCCGGTCCGCGCCCACCAGCCTCCTCCCTTCGCCTCCCGCTGAAGACCCGACGGGGATCACCCCAGCAGGTGGTTGCGGATGGTGCCGACGCCCTCGATCGTGGTCTCTAGGATCTCGCCGGGCTGCAAGAAGCGCGGCGGCTTGCGCGCCGCGCCGACACCGGCGGGTGTGCCCGTGAAGACGACGTCGCCGGGGTAGAGCGTCACCACAGCAGACAGCTCGGCGACGAGCTCGGCAACGCCGAACGCCATGTCGCTCGTGCGACTGTCCTGCATCACCACGCCATCGATCGCGCAGCTCAGCGCGAGGTCGTCGCGGTCGGCGAGCTCGTCGGGAGTGACGAGCCACGGGCCGGTCGGCCCGAAACCGGCGTAGGACTTGCCGAGGGAGAACTGCGAGCCGGCGGCGAACTGCACAACTCGTTCGGACAGATCCTGGCCGACCGTGACGCCGGCGACGTGCGCCCATCCATCGGCTTCGGGCACGTGCTGCGCGAGCAAGCCGATGACGAAGACGAGCTCGACCTCCCAATCGACGAACCCGCTTGGCAAGCGCACGTCGGCAAAGGGCCCCGCGAGGCACGACTGGAACTTCGTGAACGTGGCCGGAGTCGACGGGATCGTCGCTCCTGACTCCGCGGCGTGGGCCTTGTAGTTGAGCCCGATCGCGAACACCTGGGTTGGCCGCGGAGAGGGCGCCATGAGGAGCCACTCGTCGAGCGGCTTCGCCCCCGCGGTCGCTTCGGCGAGTGCCGGCGCCGCGGCGACGAGCGCAGCCCAGTCGTCATAGAGGGACTGGATGTCCGGCCCGAACCTGCCATCAGAGGCTTCGGCGACGTCGACGCCCCCGCTGTCGGTGACGATGGTGGCCCGACCGTCGAGGTTGGCGAGTCGCATCAGTCGCTCCCGGCGCCGATCGGTCCGTGAACCCGGTAGACGTTGTTGTCGCGGTGGTCGCCGCCGAGCCAGCGAGCGAGCTCGTCGTGGGCACGGTCCCGGCGATCAGGCGCCGCGGCGACCGCGTCGGCATCATCGACGGTGATCTCGATGAGGAGCCCGTCAGGATCAGGCACGTAGAGCGATGTGCAGTAGCCGTGGTCGATGGTCGCCGTGAAGGCTCCCGCGGCCTCAGCCCGTGCCGCGATCGCGGCCTGTGCTTCGGGTGTGGCGGCAAGCGCCACGTGGTCATAGGCGGAGGGTCGCTCTCGCGTCTCCGCGGCCTGCGCTGCTGGCGACACGAATTGGAAGAAGGCGAGACACGATCCGTCGGCCAGCTCGTAGAACGTGTGGCAGTAGTCGGACGGCTCGGCTTCTACGCACCAGGTGTCGATGAGTGGGAGCCCGATGATCTCCTCGTAGAACGCGCGAGTTCGCTCCTGATCAGCCACGACGAACGCGTGGTGGTGCAACCGCGCCGGACGGAGGTCGTCGGCCTTCATGCCCCGACAAGCCCGTCGAGGTTCGATGCCACGCCTGACTCCATCACGATGACGTCGGCGGGGAGCTCTTGGACGACGTCGATCCCGCCGCGGTCGAGCTGATCGAGGAACGCCTCGAGCGAGGCCATCGCTCCCGTCGGCAGGTCGTGCAAGACGATCACCGCGTGCTCGAGCCGCTCCGCATCGGCGAGAGCGGTGTCGACCCAGCCAGTTGCGTCTTCCCAGTCGCGGGGCACCGAGCTCCACAGCACGCAGGTGTACGAGCCGTCGCGAAGCACGTCGACGGCCGCGCGGCTCAGCAGGTGCGGGCCGATCGCACCGCCGAGCCCGAAGGGGCGAAAGAAGCGGCGCTCGTGCGTGAGATCGCCGAGCAACGCTTGGGTCGCTTCGATCTCGCGCTCCGCGTACCCGGCGTCGGGCTCATGGCCGAGTGGCGTCGAATGCGTCAACGAGTGGTTGCCGACCCAGTGCCCTTCGGCCACGGCGCGCTGCGCCAGCTCTCGAGCCCCCGGACGCTCGAGCATCGAGCCCACGACGAAGAATGTCGCGAGATGCCCATGATCGGCGAGCACGTCGAGCACGTGCTCGGTCGTGCCGGGCGAGGGCCCGTTGTCGAAGGTGAGGCTGACGGGCATCGGGGTGCGCGGGTCAGCGCTTCGCGGCGCGGCGCGCCTCGTCGGCCTGGAGCAACTCCTCGAGCTCGGCTTGGAGCGCCTCGGCCGATTCGCCTTCGACGTGGAACTGCGGCAGCCGGCGGGAGATGCCGGCCGGAAGCCACCAGTTGGCGTCACCGAGGAGCTCCATCGTCGCCGGAACGAGGATCATCCGCACGATCGTGGCGTCGACGAAGATCGCCGTCGCGAGCCCGACACCCATCATCTTCAAGAACACCTCGTCGGCCAGCACGAACGCGAGGAAGACGGAGATCATGATCGCTGCGGCCGCGGTGATGACCCTCGCGGTGTGCGCGAGGCCATCGGCGACGGCGGTCGCGTTGTCTCCTGTGCGCGTGTACTCCTCTCGAATCCGTGACAGCAGGAAGACCTCGTAGTCCATGGACAGCCCGAAGAGGATCGCGAACATCATCATCGGGATGAAGCTCGGCACCGGCACGGGGTCGTTGATGCCGACGAGCTCGCCGAGCCAGCCGCCCTGCACGACCATGGCCACCACCCCGTACGCCGCGCCGACCGAGAGGAGGTTCATGATCGCGGCCTTAAGCGGTACGAGGAGCGAGCGGAACACGACGAGCAGCAGGAGGAACGACAACACGATCACAGCACCGATGAACAGCCCGAGGCGGTCGGCCACATACGCCGTTGCGTCGACGCTGCCTGCTGTGGACCCGCCCACGAACACCGAGGTGCCTGACCCCGCCGTCGCCTGAGGAAGGACATCGTGGCGCAGGCGGTTCACGAGATCCTGGGTCTCTTGGGCCTGCGGTGAGGTCTTCGGGAAGGCCAGCAGCAGCGCGACCTTGCCATCGGGGCTGGGGACGGGCGGGCCGACGAAGGCGACGTTCCCGTCAGCGGCGACTCGGTACGCGAGCGGAGCTGCGACGGCCAAGGGGTCTTTGTCGCCGGCGGTGACGACGAGCAGCAACGGGCCGTTGAAGCCGGGCCCGAAGCCTTGGCTCAAGAGGTCGTAAGCGCGCCGGGTCGTGAACTGCTCGGGCGAAGTGCCGGAGTCGGGGAACCCGAAGTGCATGTTGCGCGCCGGCGCCGCGAGAGCGAGCAGGCCGACGAGGCACACGATCGCCGCGGGCCAGGGGTGGTGCTGCACGACCCTGCTCCAGCGGTGCGCCAGCGACCGGCGGTCGCCGGCGTCTCTCCGGTTGACGAAGGGCACACGCAGCCGGTCGATCGTCGTCCCGACGAAGCCGAGCATGGCCGGCAGCAAGGTGACCGACGCCAACATCACGACGAGCACGGCGGCGACGGCACCGACAGCGAGGCCCCGGAGGAACCCGAGGTTCATCACGAACAACCCGAGCAGCGAGATGATGACCGTGCACCCCGCGAAGATCACGGCGCGGCCCGAAGTGGTGATCGACGTGATGACCGCGGCCCGAGGCTCGAGCCCGCTGTGCAGGGCCGTGCGGTAGCGGGTCACGATGAACAGCACGTAGTCGATGCCGACGCCTATGCCGATCATCGCTGCGACCTGCGGCGCGAAGTCCGGGACTTCGAGGACGTTGGCGAGCAGCGCGATCAAGCTCAGGCCGATGCCGAGCCCGATCATCGCGATGAAGATCGGCAGGCCCATTGCCAGCAACGACCCGAAGCTGACGAGCAGGATCAGCGCGGCGACGAGCAGGCCGATGCCCTCTGAGCTGAAGTCGGACTGCTCGGCCCCGCCGAGCGCGAACCCGGCCAGCTCGACCTTCAGGTCTGGGCTGCCCACCTTTTCGCGCAATGCGATGAGCTGCTTCGCGTCGGCCACCTTGTAGTCCGACACCGTCTGGTCCAGACGCAGCGTCGCGTAGGCGATCGAGCCTTTCGGGGAAATCTGGCGCGCGCCCTCCGCCGTGAACGGCGAGACGACAGCGGTCACATGAGGCTGATGCTCGAACTGACCGAGAACCTTGCCGATCTCGTCGCGAACCGCAGGGTCGTCGATGGGCTTGCCCTGTGCCTGGAACACGACGTTGACGTCGTCACCGGCTCGAGCCGGAAAGCGGCTCTCGAGCAGATCCTGCGCCTGCTGGGAATCGGAGCCAGGCGTGGTGAACGTGAAGTGGTTGTCCCCGCCGAACGATCCAGCCGCGAAGACCGTTCCCAGGAGCAGGACGATCCACAGCAACAGGACGCGACGCCGACGACGGTACGACCAGTCGGCGAGACGGACGAGCAGGGTGGGACGCGACGGCTTGGTGCTCACGAACAGCGACAGTACCGCCGGTTCGAGCCTCGACAAGCGTGCGGGGTCGTAGTTGGATGCCCGCCGTGGCCAACGACTTCCCCTATGCAGATCGCTACCCCGTGAACCGCGGCCTGCCCGCGCACGGCCGCCCGCGTGAAGACGTGCTGGCCGAGATGCACGACATGGCCAAGGAGGAGGACGCCTTCTGGGAGACCGGCCGTTGTTCGGGGACGATGTACTGCGGCGACCACGACCACTACACGTTCATGAACGAGGCCTTCGGGCTCTTCGCGCACGTGAACGTGCTCCAACGCGACATGTGCCCGAGCGCGACGCGCTTCGAAGGCGAGATCATCGCCATGGCCCTCGACCTCTTCCACGCCGAGGCCGTCACCGATGCCGAGCCCGCGGGTCTCGTCACGACCGGCGGCACGGGCAGCATCCTGCACGCCGTGCTTGCCTACCGCGAGCACGCGGCCGCGACGAGGGGCGTGACGCGGCCCAACTTGGTCAAGCCAGAGACCGCTCATCCCGCCTTCGACAAGGCATGTCACCTCTTCGGCATCGAGGTGCGCACGTCAGCCATCGACCCTGAGACGACGACCGTCGTCGTCGACGCGGTCGCCGAGCTGATCGACGACCAGACCATCGCGATCATCGCGTCGGCCTGCAACTATCCGTACGGCACGGTCGACCCGATCGAAGAGCTCGGGCGGTTGGGCCTCGAGCGCGGCGTCGGTCTGCACGTCGACGGCTGCCTCGGCGGCTTCATCCTCCCGTTCGGCCAGGAGCTCGGCTACGACATCGCACCGTTCGACTTCCGCGTTCCGGGTGTCACCAGCATCTCGGCAGACACGCACAAGTACGGCTACGCCTTCAAGGGCGCGTCGACGTGTCTCTTTCGCGACAAGGCACTGCGCAACAGCCAGTACTTCTTCCTGACGGGATGGACAGGCGGCAAGTACTTCTCACCAGGCATCGAGGGGTCGCGCTCTGGTGGCCTCATCGCCGCAGCGTGGGCCGCGATGGTGCAGCTCGGCCGCGACGGCTACCTGCGCTACGCGCGCCAGATCTTCGAAGCGGCCGAGGCGATGAAGACCGCGGTGCGCTCGCACCCCGAGCTGCGCCTCATGGGTGCGCCGACCTTCTGCTTCAGCTTCACCTCAGACGAGTTCGACATCTATCACGTCAACGACTTCATGCGCCCGAAGGGTTGGCGCTTCAACGGCCAGCAGTACCCGAACGCGATCCACATGGCCACGACCCGTCCGCAAACCCAGCCCGGAGTCGTCGAAGACTTCGTCACCGATCTCGCGGAGGCCGTCGCGTATGCCAAGGAACAAGAGGCGAACGGCACACCCGCCTTCACCGGCGCGATCTACGGCGGCGTCGCGGGTGGCCTCACCGACGAAGCCGACGAGATCATCCGCGGGTTCATGGAGGCGATGCTCGACACGCAGCAGTCGCTGCCGCCCGCGCCGGCGTGACCAGGCCGTCGCGCGACGAGCAGCTCGTGCTCGCCGTCGACCTGGGGACGGGCGGACCCAAGGTCGGCTTTGTCTCGCTCACCGGGAGGGTCTCGTGGCAGGACCACTTCGGGGTCGTCACGCAGCGGTTGCCGAAGGGCGGAGCTGAGCAGGATGCCGAAGCGTGGTGGACGATCATCACCGGCGCCGTGCGCAAGGTGCTCGCCAGTGGCGCTGTGCACGCCGAAGCCATCGTCGCTGTGGCGTGCACCGGGCAGTGGGACAGCACCGTTCCGGTCGATGCCGATGGTGTGCCCGTCGGGCCTTGCATCCTCTGGCAGGACTACCGCGGCGCGCGTCATGTGCACGAGATGGTCGGCGGGCGAGTCGCCGGGTACGCGCCAGCGAAAGCGTTGCGGTGGATCCGCAAGACAGGCGGCGTCCCCGGAAGCAGCGACGCTCTAGCGCACATGTTGTACCTCGACCGCGACAGGCCCGATGTCGCTCGCGCCGCACGTTGGTACCTCGAGCCGGTCGACTACCTCACGATGCGCTTCACCGGCGTGGCATCGGCGTCGCATGCCTCGATGACAGCAGCGTGGCTCACCGACAACCGCCACCTGGACGTGCTCGAGTACGACGCAGCGCTCGTCGCCATGGCGGGCGTCGACGCGTCCAAGTTGCCCCCCCTGCGCGCAACCGGCTCGATCGTCGGCCCAGTGCGAGACGACGTCGCCACCGAGCTCGGGCTCCCGGCGGGCGTCCAAGTCGTCGCTGGCCTGACCGACCTGCATGCCGCGGCGATCGGCTGCGGCGCGCTCGGGGAGTACGAGGCCCACATGGCGCTGAGCACCACGTCGTGGATCAGCGCGCCGGTTCCGTTCAAGCGCACGGACGTCTTCAACCAGATCGCGTGCGTCCCGGGGCTCACGCCCGAGCTCTACCTCATCGCCAACAGCCACGACACGGGCGGCGTCTGCCTCGAGTGGCTCCGCGACAACGTGCTCACCGAATCAGACCAGCAGCCTTGCCCCTATGACGAGCTCACGGCCATCGCCGGTTCCTCGACACCTGGCAGCGGCGGCATCCTCTTCACCCCCTGGCTCAAGGGCGAACGGTCGCCCGTCGACGATCGCCACGCCCGAGCTGGGTTCCACAACCTGTCGCTTACGACGGGGCGCGCCGACATGGTGCGAGCGGTGCTCGAGGGGGTCGCGTTCAACAACCGGTGGCTGCACGAAGCAGTCGAGAAGTTCGTCAAGCGTCGCCTCGACCCGATCCGAATGGTCGGCGGCGGCGCGGCATCCGAGCTGTGGTGTCAGATTCACGCCGACGCGATGGACCGCACCATCGAGCGCGTGGCCGAGCCGCTACACGCGCAGCTCAGGGGGGTTGGCATCGCAGCCGGACTCGCCCTCGGCGCCGTCACCGCCGGGGAGGTGCGCGACCTCGTGACCGTTGAAGCCACCTTCACGCCCGACCCCGCCAATCGCGTGGCGTATGAGCGGCTCTACGCGGAGTTCCCGAAGCTGTACAAGGCCCAGAAGGCGATGTTCGCCCGCCTCAACCGTTCGCCGATCGGTGCACGGCAGTGACGGAGAGCCCGCTGCTTTGGGAGCAACGATGGCTCGACGCAGCGCCAGGCGACCTGCGGTGGCACGATCCTCTCGTGCGGGTCGACAGAGACAACGGGGGAGGGTGGCGGCCAGCGGTCGTGGTGCTGGCCAACGCGACGCAGGCCGAGCTGGCGATGGACGGGTTCGACTGATGCTCACCCTCGACGAGCTGCGGGGGCTGGTAGCCGCCGGCACCATCGACACCGTGCTCGTCGCGCTCACCGACATGCAGGGCCGGTTGCAGGGCAAACGCTGCCACGCCCGCTACTTCCTCGACGAGGTCCTGACACACAACACCGAGGCCTGCAACTACCTGCTGGCTGTCGACGTCGACATGAACACCGTCGAGGGCTACGCCATGTCGTCGTGGGAGCTGGGCTACGGCGACTTCGTCATGCGGCCCGACCTCTCGACGCTGCGGCTCGTGCCGTGGCACGAGGCCACTGCGCTCGTGCTGTGCGATCTGGAGTGGCACGACGGGACGCCCGTGGTCGCATCGCCCCGCCAGATCCTGCGTCGCCAGCTCGACCGGCTGGCCGAGCGCGGGCTCGTCTCCTGCGCGGCAACCGAGCTCGAGCTCATCGCCTTCAACACGACGTACGAGGAGGGTTGGCGCACGCGCTACGCCGGGCTCGAGCCGGCCAACCAGTTCAATGTCGACTACTCCCTCGCCGGCACCGGGCGCGTCGAGCACCTGCTTCGGCGCATCCGCAACGAGATGGCGGGGGCAGGGCTGTTCGTCGAGTCGGCGAAAGGCGAGTGCAACCTGGGCCAACACGAGATCGCGTTCAAGTGGTCCGACGCGCTCACAACGTCTGACAACCACGTGCTGTACAAGACGGGCGCCAAGGAGATCGCAGCCCAAGAAGGCATGAGCCTGACGTTCATGGCCAAGTACGACGAGCGAGAGGGCAACTCGTGTCACATCCACCTCAGCCTCCGCGGCACCGACGGAGAGCCGGTGTTGGCTGGATCCGAAGCGAACGGGTTCTCGCCTCTCATGCAGCACTTCCTCGCCGGGCAGCTCGCATGCCTCGAAGAGCTGACCCTGCTCCTCGCGCCCAACATCAACTCCTACAAGCGCTTCGTCGCCGGTAGCTTTGCCCCGACGGCGGTGGCCTGGGGCCGCGACAACCGAACTTGTGCGCTGCGCGTTGTTGGACACGGCCAATCCCTACGCGCCGAGAACCGCGTGCCCGGAGGCGACGTGAACCCCTACCTAGCGCTCGCAGCGCTCATCGCCGCTGGGCTTCATGGCATCGACAACGAGCTCCCGCTCGAGCCTGCGCATGTCGGCAACGCGTACGAAGCCGACAAGCCGCGAGTTCCTTCGACCCTGCGCGACGCAGCCGAGCGCTTCGCGAGCAGCGATGTTGCCAAAGCCGCGTTCGGCGAAGAAGTCGTGGCCCACTATGGCAACGCAGCGCGCGTCGAGCTCGACGCCTTCGATGCCGCGATCACCGATTGGGAGCGCGTCCGTGGCTTCGAACGCCTCTGACCAGCCACGCCCCCTCGTCGGTCTGCCAACCTACGTGGAGCGCGCGCTGTGGGATCCGTGGGATCGCGCCGCGACATTGCTGCCTACGTCGTACGTCGAAGCGGTCTCGGTCGCCGGTGGCATCCCTGTCCTCTTGCCTCCGGTCGACGCGCCAGGAGCGGCCGCGGCTGTCGTCGAGAGGCTCGATGCGCTGCTGCTCACCGGCGGCGCCGACGTCGGAGACCGACCCGACCGAGACGGCTGGGAGCGCGCCCTGCTCGACGCGGCGCTCGGCCGAGACATGCCTGTGCTCGCGGTCTGCCGCGGTCTCCAGCTGCTCGACGTCGCGATGGGCGGCAGCCTGTACGAACACGTTCCCGATGTCGTGGGCCACGACGGTCACCGACCCGCGCCCGGCACGTACGGACCGATCCACGTGAAGCTCCAGACCGGATCACGATTGGCCGCCATCCTCGGCGACGAGGCTGACGTACCGTGTCACCACCACCAGGCGATCGACAGCCTCGGCGACGGGCTGGAGATCACCGGCACCGCTGACGACGGCATCATCGAGGGGGTCGAGGCGCCCGGACGACGGTTCGTCCTCGGCGTGCAATGGCACCCTGAGGACAGCGACGACGGTCGCCTGTTCGAAGCGCTCGTCGCGGCGGCCAGGACGTGACAGCGCTCATTGCAACGGAGGACGGCTGAGTGCAACGACTCGAGGGCCGGACCGCGGTGATCACCGGCGGCGGCGGAGGCATCGGGCTGGCGTCGGCGAGGCGACTCGCGGCAGAGGGCGCCAGCGTCGTGGTCGCAGATGTCGACCAAGCTGCCGGGGAGGCCGCCGCCGACGAGGTCGGTGGCGTGTTCGTCGCGACAGACGTCACCGACGCGGATGCGGTCGAGGCGCTCTTTGCGGTGGCTCACGCGACCTACGGCTCCGTCGACATCGCGTTCAACAACGCGGGCATCTCTCCGCCCGACGACGATTCGATCGTCACCACCGGTCTCGACGCGTGGCACCGAGTGCACGAGGTGAACCTGACCTCGGTCTTTCTGTGCTGCAAGCACGCGCTGCCTTACATGCAGCGCCAGGGGAAGGGCTCGATCATCAACACCGCGTCGTTCGTCGCTGTGATGGGTGCTGCGACCTCCCAGATCGCGTACACGGCGTCGAAGGGCGGGGTGCTGGCCATGACGCGTGAGCTCGGTGTGCAGTTCGCGCGCGAGGGCATCCGCGTCAACGCGCTGTGCCCCGGCCCGGTGAACACGCCACTGCTCCAGGAGCTCTTCGCCAAGGATCCTGAGCGGGCGGCGCGCCGTCTCGTGCACATCCCCATGGGCAGGTTCGCCGAAGCCGACGAGATCGCAGCCGCCGTCGCGTTCCTCGCGAGCGACGACTCCTCGTTCATGACGGCCTCGACGTTCCTCGTCGACGGCGGCATCAGCGGGGCCTACGTCACCCCGGCCTGAGGCACGGCCTCAGCTCAGCTCGAACCCCTCGTAGCCCGCGGCGGCTATCGCGTCGCACTGCTCGACGTACAGTGGAAACCCCGGGAGTGGCATGAACACGCGCGTCTTGCCTGGCACGTTGGTGCCCAGGTACCAAGAGCTGCAGGTGGGGAACAGCGTGAGCCCCGCAACGGCGTTCACGTAGTCGACCCACCCATCCTGCGCCTCGGTCTGCACCTCGATGACGCGAGCCCCGCTGGCGCGGACGTGGTCGATGCATGCTGCGATCCACCGCACGTGGTGCTCGATCGACACGATCATGTTGGTGAGCACCGAAGGGCTTCCGGGCCCGGTCACGGTGAAGAGGTTGGGAAAGCCCGCAACGGACAGCCCGAGGTAGGTGCGAGGACCAGCGGCCCACGCGTCGCGCAGTGCGCGGCCGTCGCGACCCCGGATGTCGATGCGCAGGAGCGCGCCGGTCATGGCGTCGAAGCCCGTGGCATACACGATGCAATCGAGCTCGTGATCGCCGGCCGTCGTGCGGATGCCGCCCGGCGTGATGGCCTCGATCGGGGTCGCGGTGAGATCGACGAGCCGCACGTTCGCGCGGTTGAACGTGGTGTAGTAGCCGGAGTCCACGCAGAGTCGCTTGCAACCGATCACCTGCCGGGGCGACAGACGCTCGGCGATGTCGGGGTCGTCGACGAGGTCGCGGATGCGGGCGCGCACGAACGCAGCGGCCGTCTCGTTGGCGACGGGGTCGAGCAGGAGATCGTTGTAGGCGCCGAGGAAGATGAGACCACCGGCCTGCCAGCGACGCTCGTACTCGGCGTGGCGCTGCTCATCGTCGACGGCCAAGGCGCCGACGTCGTTCATCGGTGACCGCGAGCCGAACGCAGCCGACATCTGGCTATTGGCCTCGCGAAAGGCCGCATACTCGGCCTTGACCGCCGCTTGCTCCTCCGGATCGAGAGGTCCGTTGTGCGCTGGCACGGCGTACGCGGCGGTGCGCTGGAAGACCGTGAGCTTCGATGCCTGCTCCGCGATGATCGGGATCGACTGCACCGCCGACGATCCAGTGCCGATCACGCCCACGCGCTGGGCGGTGAAATCGACGCCCTCGTGGGGCCAGCGGCCGGTGTGGTAGCTCGCGCCAGCGAAACTGTCCGCTCCGGGAATGGTCGGCACGTTCGCGGAGGACAGGCAACCGGTGGCCATCACGAGGAAGGTCGCGGTCATCTCCTCGCCCGTATCGGTCACGACGAGCCAGGTGCCGGCCTGGTCGTCCCAGGTCGCGGCAGTCACGCTGGTGTCGAACGTGATGTCGCGACGCAGCTCGAAGCGATCGGTCACGTGCTCGATGTAGGACAGGATCTCGGGCTGGGACGCGTAGCGCTCTGTCCACTCCCAGTCGTCCTGGAGCTCTTCGGAGAATTGGTAGGAGTACTCCATGCTCTCGATGTCGCATCGCGCTCCCGGGTAGCGATTCCAGTACCAGGTGCCGCCCACGCCGCTGCCGGATTCGATGACCCGCGTCGAGAGCCCGAGACCGCGCACCTCGTGCAGCATCCGCAGCCCGGCGAACCCCGCGCCGACGATGACGACGTCGAGGCCGCCTTGCTGTCGCATCCCGGCATCTTGCCCGCCAGCGTCGGTCGGCGCAGCTGACTGCCCCGATGGCCGGCGCTGCAGGCTGCGACCGGTGCTTTCATGCGCCAGGATCGTGGCGTGACCCTCTTCGCCGACGTCGCAGCTGCGTCGGTCGCGGCGGCCGCGACCCGGTCGCGGTTGGCCAAGGTGGTGTCGTTCACCGAGTTGCTCGGGAACCTCGCACCCGAGGAGGTCGAGCCGGTCGTGGCGTGGCTGTCGGGCAGAGCTCGCCAGGGGCGCATCGGCGTCGGCTGGGCGACGGTTCGCGGGCTCGTAAACGATCCAGCCGAGGTCGCCACCCTGCAGGTGTGCGACATCGACGCGCTCTTCGCCGCGGTCGCCTCGACCACCGGGACCGGCTCGAACGCGGCGCGCCTCGGGCTGCTCTCCGATGTGCTGGAACGAGCCACCGAGCTCGAAGTCGATCTGCTGCGACGCCTCCTCCTCGGCGAGCTCCGCCAAGGGGCACTCGAGTCGCTCGTAGCGGATGCGGTCGCCAAGGCTGCGGGTGTCCCTGTCGCCTCGGTGCGCCGAGCCGCCATGCTCGCCGGTGATCTCCCTGCTGTCGCGGTCGTTGCGCTCACGCGACAGGACCCGGCAGGGGCTCTCGGCGCGATCGGTCTCACGGTCGGGCGCGCCGTGCAACCCATGCTGGCGGCCGGCGCCGCGACAGTCGGCGAAGCTCTCGAGCTGACCGGGGAGGCCTCCGTCGAGTGGAAGCTCGATGGCGCGCGCGTGCAGGCCCACAGGGATGGCGAGAAGGTCAGCCTCTTCACCCGGAACCTCAACGACGTGACAGACCGCCTTCCCGGGATCGTGGATCTCGTGCGGGCGTTCCCCGCTCGAGCCGTCGTGCTCGACGGCGAAGCCATAGGGCTCGGAGATGGTGACGGTCCCGGCCAGTTCCAGGACACGATGTCGCGCTTCGGCCGTCATGCCGGCGACGCGGGCGACGGTCTGGTCGCCCGGTTCTTCGATGTGCTCCACGTCGATGGGCTCGATGTGCTCGACCGACCGTTGCGAGAGCGCATCGCGATCCTCGAGAAATTGGTCGGCGCGGCCGCGATCCCTCGCATCGTGACCGCTGATGTCGCAGACGCAACGGCCTTCGCGGACGATGCGCTTGCCCGGGGACACGAGGGCGTGATGGTGAAGGCGATCAGCTCGACGTACGAGGCCGGTCGTAGGGGCGGCTCATGGCGCAAGGTGAAACCCGTGCGCACGCTCGACCTCGTCGTGCTCGCGGTCGAGTGGGGAAGCGGACGTCGCCAGGGTTGGCTGTCGAACCTGCACCTCGGCGCGCGCACTCTCGAGCCAGGTGACGGGTTCGTGATGGTCGGCAAGACGTTCAAGGGTCTCACCGATGCGCTCCTCGAGTGGCAGACGGCCGAGCTGCTCGCACGCGAGGTCCACCGCGACGGTCACGTGGTCTTCGTTCGGCCCGAGCTCGTTGTCGAGATCGCGCTCGACGGCGTGCAGCGCTCGACTCGCTACCCGGGCGGGGTCGCCCTTCGCTTTGCCCGGGTCCGGCGCTACCGCGACGACAAGGGCCCCCTCGACGCTGACACGATCGACGACGTGAGGGCGTTGTCGAGCTGATGTGCCCGGGCGCCGGCGCCTGTAGCGGTCAGCGCGATCGCATGCGGTTGCCCCGCGACCCGTGCTCGACCTCGGCGATCCCGAGTGCTTCGAGCACAGGGGGGACGTAGTTGGCGAAGCGCCCTCTGAGGCCCTTCTTCAGCCCATACCATCCGCCCACGGGGTTTTCATCGGCCCGAGCCCAAGCCTCGACGGTGCCAGATGCAGCGGCCTTCTGCTCATCGGCGTTGCCGAGCGGCACCCAGTCACCGGCAGCGACGAGCATGGCGTGCAGGTCCTCGATCGCGCGCAGGTGGTAGCGAACCTCGGTCTTGCCGACCTGCGCCACGAGCGCAGGCGGCTCGGATGCCTGGTCGCGATACGCCTCATACGACGACTGCAAGCTCGGCGTCTGCAGCACCCACGGATCGTCTTTCGTACCCTTCCCGTCGGTCATGAGGGGGATCGTATTGCCAACACGGCCACCACCGCCGCGGTGACGTCGTTGCTCGACGCGTTCGATCCACCGCCCCATCTGGGACCTACGCTCGAGGCGTGGATCCTGTCGTCGCCGCCCTGGGGGATCAGCAAGCTGAGCTGCGGGACCTCGTCCGATCTCTCGACGATGCTGGCTGGCACGCGTCGACCCGGTGTGCCGGTTGGGACGTCGCCGATGTCGTGCTGCATCTCTGTCAGACCGATGAGATGGCCATCGCAAGCGTCAAAGGCAGCTACGCGTCGATGCTCGAGGGGATGACGGCTGCGCTCGATCCGGCGTCGTCGGTCGACAGCGGGGCAGCGGCGCTCGTCGAGCACGAGCGCGGGGCGTCCAACGCGGCGTTGCTCCAACGATGGTCGACGGGCGCGATGACGTTGCTCGAGGCGCTCGAGGCAACCGACATGCACACCCGAGTCCAGTGGGTGACGGGCGAGCTGTCCGCGCGCACGTTGGCGACGACCCGATTGGCCGAGACCTGGATACACACGGGCGACATCGCCGGTGCGCTCGACATCGAGCTGAAGCCAACCGCCCGGCTCTGGCAGATCGCCAGGCTGGCGTGGCGGACTCTCCCTTACGCGTTCGCGTCAGAGGGGCGCACGTTGGCCGGCCCGGTGGCCTTCAGGCTGGTCGGTCCGAGCGGCGAGAAGTGGGATCTCGTCGCTGACGAAGGTGCGGCCACGACCATCTCGGGTCTGGCGACGGAGCTCTGCGATGTTGCCGCCCGGCGCGTCGACGCGTCGTCAACGAGGTTGCGGGGCGAGGGACCCGACGCAGCGACCGTGCTCGCGCTCGTGCGCACCTACGCCTCCTGAGCATCGCGCGCGCACCCGCAGCGGTTCACGAAGAAACGGGTGAGGGCGGCTCAGCACTCGCCACGACGCCGGCGTCGTGCAGCGCGCCGATCTCGGCTGAGGAAAGGCCGAGCAGATCGGCGAGCACCTCCTCGGTGTGCTCGCCCAACAAGGGCGCCCTTCTGACAGCGGCGCGCTCGAGCCCGCCGAAGGCGAGCGGCGAGCCCGGCATCAAGTAGGTGCCGATCCCCGGCTGCTCGACCTGCTCGAACATCGGGTTGCTCGGCGAGCACCGGGGGTCTTCCTCGACCAGCTCGGTGAAGGTTTGGTACGGGCCCCAGCAGACATCGTGGGCATCGAGCGCGACGCGGATCTCCTCGAGCGTCCTGGCCACCGTCCACGGCTTCAGGATCGCGCCGATGACTTCGCGGGCCTCGAAGCGGTCACCCTCGATCGTGAGGTCGACGTCCATCATCTGCTCGAGTGTGGCGAAGGCATCGGCCAAGCCTGTCGCTTCGACCAGCCCGGTCCACTGACGCAGCGTGAGGGCCACGATCATGATCCTCCGGCCCTCCTTCGTCATGAAGTCCCGGCCGAAGGCGCCGTAGAGATAGTTGCCGTCCTTCACGCGCTCGTGATGGGTGATCTGGACCTCGGCGATCTTGCCGAGGTTGCCGACCATGGCGAATGCAACGTCGGACAACGCCAGCTGCACCAACTGGCCTTGACCGGTTCGGGTGCGGTGGCGCTCCGCAGCGAGCATGCCGGTTGCCGCCAAGGTGCCGGTGATCGCATCCCACGCCGGGAGGAGGTGGTTGAACGGCACCGAGAGGTGCCGTGGGCCAGTCGCCCACGGGAAGCCGGTCGCGGGGTTGATCGTGTAGTCCACGGCCGAGCTCCCGTCGTGGTTGCCGACCACGTTGACCATCACCAGATCGGCACGCCGGCTCGACAGCGAGTCGTAGCTGAGCCAGCCCCGGGCCGGGAAGTTGGTGAGGAACAGACCGGCTTCGGGGCTGGGGTCGGCGATCAGCTCAGTGAGCAGCTCCTGGCCTCTCGGGGCGCGCAGATCGACTTGGATGGAGCGCTTGCCCTTGTTGAGCCCGGCCCAGAAGAGGCTGGCGCCATCGTCGGTGAGCGGCCAACGGGTGCGGTCGAGGCCGCCTCCGATGGGATCGAAGCGGATCACGTCAGCGCCCATCTGCGCGAGCGTCATCCCCCCGAGCGGAGCGGCGACGAACGCAGAGCCCTCGACCACTCGCATCCCGCTCAGGATCCCGCTTGCGCTCACGCCATCAACCCGATGAGCTGCCAGTCGAGAACAGCGGTGCTCTCCCCGTTGTGCTCGCTCGTGACGACGCTGCGGAGATCCGCGAGAGCCCCCCCGCCGCATTCGTCGATGGGGTGGATCTCGAGGAAGCTGAGCTCGCTCGACAACACGTCGCCTTCGAACACGGGCCCGGTGTGCTCGCAGCTGCGCCAGGCAAGGATCGTGACGAGGTTGGGGACGGCCCGCACTGATTGTGCTGCCGCGATCGCGATGGTGTGGCCGCCGTAGACGAGGCGTTGACCGTGGGCGCTGGCACCGCCGTCGGTGTGGGTCATCGCCATGTTGAGCGTGAGACGAGCGAGCTCGGGTGCTGATGTGACGGTGTCGCGCCCGATGATCGTCCAGACCGTGCCGGGTTCGATGTCCGTGGCGTTGGGCCCCGGTACCCGTTCGCGGAAGGCTTGGAGGAGCCAGTGTCCCGGCACGGCAGCGGCGATCGGCGCCAGATCGAGGTCAGCAGGGATGGCGTCGAACACGTCACGGTGGCCCGTTTCCGCCTCAGGGTCGCGCAGCGGGATCATCGGGCAGCGCCAGAAGTCGAGGACCGGTTCGTCGAGCTGATTCCTCGTGCGGACGCGTAACGCGACGAGCCCCGTGCCTGATCCGCTCCTGTTCTGCTTGAGGCCGACCACCTCGGTCTCCGTTCGCAGTGTGTCGCCGATGAACACGGGCCGCAGCAGGACGAGGCCTCGGTAAAAGAGGTTGCCTCGCACGCGTTGGCTTGGTCCCGTCGATTGGCCGATGGCCACATCAGTCACGAGATTTGGGTGCGCGAGCTGGCGTTCATCGCCGGTGACCGCGGCACTCAGGGTCGAGTCGAGCGGGAGTCGCAGGCGGTCACCGACGATCGCCTGGTGCATCGCTGCGTGCCCCGAGTTGAGGGTGAGGCCCGGCGCGTCGGCGAACACCTGGCCCGGCTCGAAGTCCTCGAACCATGGGCCGCCGACCAGGGTTCGCTCAGCTGCTCCCACCGGCACCCTCCGAGCGGGACACAGTAGCGGGCTTCGTCTCCTGCAGCGGTTCACAAAGAAGCGGAAAGGGGGCGGAGTCGAACGCGTCACCGGTACGCAGCGGCTTGCACCTCGTAGAGCTCAGCGTAGAGACCACCTCGGGCCATGAGCTCTTCGTGGTTGCCCTGCTCGGCGATGCGGTTTCCATCCAAGACGACGATGAGATCCGCCATGCGAACGGTCGAGAAGCGATGGGAGACGAGCACCGTGATGCGACCGTCGTCGCGAGCAGCGCGGGACTCGGTGGCGAAGCGCTCGAACAGCGCGTGCTCGGTCTCGGCGTCGAGCGCGGCGGTGGGCTCGTCGAGCACGCAGACAAGCGGCCTGTCACGCATGAAGCCGCGAGCGAGCGCCAGCTTCTGCCACTGGCCGATCGACAGCTCGACACCATCGGCCCACGTCGCCCCGAGTCGGGTTTCGACGCCGGCGGGCAGGCGCTCGATGACGTCGTTCGCTCCTGCCCGCCCGACTGCCGTCTCGACAGCAGGTCGATCGTCGATGCGTTCGAGGTCGCCGACGCCGATCGTGCGTTGCGCGTCGTACTCGAAGCGGAAGAAGTCCTGGAACGCGCCGGAGAGCACGTCGCGCCACTTCTCGGCTGGGATGTGGGTGAGATCGACGCCATCGAGTGTGATGCGACCCGATGTCGGGTCGTAGAAGCGGCACAGCAACTTCACCAGCGTGGTCTTGCCTGCACCGTTCTCACCGACGAGCGCGACAACGGAGCCGGCCTGCAAGCTGATGTCGACATCGTGGAGCACCTCGCGGTCGGTGCCTGGATAGCTGAACGAGACGTGCTCGAAGCTGATGCCCTGCGCGAGCCGCATGGGGACGGCGGCTTCGGCGCCGGCCGCGTGGGCGGTTGCGTACTCGTCGAGCCACGTGAGGCGTTGCGACGCGTCGAGCGTCCACCGGAGGAACTCCGTCTCGCCAGCCGTCGCCCCGACGTACCGGGAGAGGTTTGCGCCCGCCGCCAGCACGAGCAGCACGTCGCCGGCCGATGCCTCGAGGCCAGATGCGACGAAGACGACGGCGCCGATGTAGCCCAGAGCGAAGAGCGTCCACGTCGCCGCGTAGTACACCGCGCTGACGGTGCGAGCGGCCGCGACGGGTTCGTACCAGCTGCGCCACGCTTCCCGGCGGCGCGCGGTGATGTTGTCCTCGATGGCGCTCACCCGTACCTCCTTGCCAGGCCCTGGCGTTGTCCCGAGCTCGAAGAGGTGGCGAGCGAGGCGCTGTCCCGGAGCGGCGCGCTCCTGGGCGGATCGCTCGGCTGCCGCCCGCTGCGTCGAGACGACGACTGTCGGGATGGCGAAGAGCCCGAGCAGCAGGAGGGCCGGGTGCACCGAAGCGAGCAGCGCGAGCGTGATGGACAAACGCCCGAGCGAGCCGATCGAAGTCATGAGTGACACGTAGAGGTGGTTGAGCAGGAAGACCTGCTCGCGCAGCAGCTGAAGTCGATCCAACAGAGCCGGACGCTCATGGTGATCGAGCCCACCGATGCTGCCCTGGAGCCGAGCGACGTGCGCTTCGATCTTGAGCGTGGCCTTGTCGCGGAACCGGTTCTCGATCCGCGAGCCGACCGTGCGCAGCACCCAGCCCGCAGCGGCAGCGGCGGCGAGGCCTGCTGCCGCTGCGCGGATGCGCCCGTCGTCGTGGGTCGTCGCTGCGTCGACGAGGGACTTCAGCCACAGCGCGCCGAACGCGTCGGGCAACCACGACAACGTGATCAGCACGAAGCTGACGACGAGCAGGCGAGGCTCGGCTTCATAGGCGAGACGCATCGAGTAGCGCAACGATCGACCGATCGGCGGCAGGTCGTCGTCGACATCTCCGCTGCGCAGCGTGTTCACGGCTGAGCCTCCAGGTTGGGGTCGTCGTCGAAGCGCGATGCCTGCAGCTCGAACATGGTCTCGTAACGGCCACCGAGCGCAATGAGCTCGTCGTGGGTGCCCTCCTCGATCACGCGGCCGCGCTCGACGACGCAGATGCGATCGGCGCGGCGCACCGTCGAGAAGCGGTGCGAGATGAGGATCGTCGTGCACCCTCTCGTCGCCTCGATGAGCCGTTCGAAGATCTCGGCCTCGCCGCGCACGTCGAGCTGCGCGGTTGGCTCGTCGAGAAGCACGATGCCGGCCCCGACGCGTACGGCGGCCAACGCCCGCGCCAGGGCAACGCGTTGCCACTGCCCGCCGCTCAGATCAGTGCCGCCGTCGTAGGCCTTGGCGAGGATGGTGTCGAGCTCGGCGAGGTGCTCCGCGCGGGCATCCGCCAAGGCGGAGGCGATCACCTCGTCGGGAGCGCCGCCGGGCGCGACGTTGTCTCGCAAGCTGAGCTCGTAGCGCACATAGTCCTGGAAGACCGCGGCCACGCGACGGCGCCACGACGCGAGCTCGAAGTCGCGCAAGTCGACACCATCCACCACGATGCGCCCGGTGTCCGGGTCGTACATGCGGCAAAGGAGCTTCGCCAGCGTCGTCTTGCCGGCACCGTTCTGGCCGACGATGGCCAGGCTCTGGCCGGCCTGGATCGTGAGATCGAAGTCGTCGAAGACCCGGTGCGCTGACCTCGGATAGGCGAAGCCGACTCCCTCGAAGCGGATCGAGTCGCGCGGCCGGTCGTTGGCGGGCTTGTCGCCGGATGGGAGCTCGCCGGACGTGGCCATGTCGTCGAGCAGGTCGAGGACTTGGGGGATGGTCTGAGCGGTCGTTCGCAGCCACCAATCGAGCTCGCCGAAGGCGAGTGCGCTGGCGCCGATGGCAGCTTGGGCAAACACGACGAGCGATCCGACACCGACCGAACCGTCGACCGCGCCGCGCGCGAGCGACCAGAAGAAGATGCCGTTGGCCGTGATGATCAACACCACCGCGAGAGCGGTCGGTCGCCAGTGCAGGCGCCGCGCGGCCCAGGACTGGTCCATCAGGTGGCGGCGAAGGCTGGTGAAGCCGCCGACGACCCAGTCGGCAAGGCCGAAGAGGCGAACCTCCTTGGCGGCGGGACTCGTGACGACGAGGCGATACGCATAGTCGGCCTTGCGCTGCTGCTCCATCACCGCGGGGGAGGTGCGTTGGAGCCACATCGCGCCGGCGCGCAACAAGCGATGGGTCGACAACCAAGCGCCCCCGACGAGCAGGGGGGCCCACCACGCAAAGCCGACGAGGAGCACAGCTTGGGCCGCGCCGCCGGCAAGGGCAGCGAGGCCGCCTCCGATGTTGGGCATCGTGATGACCATCGAAGGCCCGCTCAGGCCGAGATCGAAATCGCGGGCGCTCGACAGGCGATCGGCGAGGCGCGGATCCTCGAGGTGGGCGAGACCAGGTGGGCCGAGGGAGGCATCGAGGAGGCGGTCGTGGAGCCAGGAGCTGGCCGTGGCCCCGAGATTCGATGACAGCGCGTCGTGGACAGGCCCCAGGCTCTGCATGGCGACGAAGACCAAGCCGACGACCACGAGGGGGCCGGTGAGGCTACGGCCCTGTTGCACGTCGGTGACGAGGCGGCCCATCGTCACCGCGAACGCAGCCGGCAGCGCGCCGCGCAACAAGATGAGGACCCACCACGAACGCGC
Source organism: Acidimicrobiales bacterium (assembly GCA_051000215.1). Classification (GTDB taxonomy): domain Bacteria; phylum Actinomycetota; class Acidimicrobiia; order Acidimicrobiales; family JACDCH01; genus JBPCON01. The sequence goes on along the minus strand of JBPCON010000014.1, from coordinate 22,926 downwards.
CATCCCGGGCGCGGCGCGGCGGAGCACGGCGAACAGCTGCCAGACCTGCCACCTCCGAAGCCGCTTCACGCTCGCCGCGGTCCCTCGATCACGGTCGCATCACTGCCGCGTCGTCGTCGACGAGGAGCACGGGAATCGGCGGTATGAGGGGGCCAGCGATGGCCAACCGTACCCGCCGACGGCAGCGGGATGACGCGCCGGATTGCATGGTAGATCCCTCCGCGAAGTGTCTTTTGGCCTCACGGCGAAAGGTGCGAGGCAGGTCGGGCTCGAACGTGTTGGGGGTGCGGATCAGCGTGAGAGCGAGACGCGGCGTGATCGTCGCAATGACGGCGGCGCTGCTGTTGGCCGCCACGGGCTCCGCGGCGCGCAGCGCGCCCGATCCCATCGTGACGGTGGTGCAGGCACCGCCGACGCCTTTCACGGTGCCCCTCTCCTCGCTGCCGCGCTACGCGATTGCGGCCGAGACCTCCAAGACGTTCATCAGCGCGGACGACGGGACCCAGCTGTTCATCGAGACATGGCTGCCGTCATCGAACGGCGACGACGTACCGCCTCCCCAGCTGCCCACGATCATGGTGTTCACGCCCTACCAGGATCTCGGCACGCTCGAGTCGGCGTCCACGATGTTGGCAATGGTGCCGAGGGGCTACGCGTACAGCCAGGTGCACGTGCGCGGGACCGGTCTCTCCGGCGGGTGCATCGACCTCTACGGCCCGACGGAGGCAGCGGATGGCGCCGATGCCGTGCAGTGGCTTGCGACGCAGTCCCCCTGGGCCAATGGCGTTGTCGGTGCCTTCGGAGTCTCGTACCCCGGGGGCACGATCCTCAACACCGCGGGCCGCGGCGACCCGACCAAGACGCAGTACCTCAAAGCGGTGCTCGCTGGTGCGCCGGCGCTCGGCCTCTACGAGTCGGCCTGGCTGTTCGACGGCGTCCCCTCTCTCCTCATCCCCCAGGCCTACATCGGCCAGTACCTCACGACCACTTCGCTGCGAGTTGGCGAGGCGAACCCGACTGATCCTGTCGCGCTGCTCCAGCGGTTCGCGCAGAAGCCGGGGTGCTACCCCGACCACGTCCTCGGCGCGCTTGACCTCACGGGCGACGTCACGCCGTACTTCGCCGAGCGCGAAGGCCGCGATTACGTGCAGAACATCAAGGCAGCGGTGTTCACCTTCCATGGCCACCAAGATCTCGTGCCTCTCCACGGTGTGCCCCCGATGATCCAAGTTGGCCTGTTCGATCGCCTCCCGGCGACGACGCCGAAGTTCGGCATCTTCGGCGTGTTCGGTCATGAGAACCCATCGAGCGCTGCTCGCGGCCCGGCGCCCGAGCTGCGCCGCGGCGACTTCCTCGCCATGGAGATCGCGTGGTTCGATCACTACCTCAAGGGTGTCGGCTCGCTCGACGGGTGGGGCGTTGCGCAGGTCCAGGGGAGCGATGGCCGTTGGCGCAAGGTCAACGACTGGCCCAGGGGTGCAGGCGTCGCGGCCAAGCCTCTCCTGCTCGGTTCGGGAACCCTCGGCGCGCCGATGAACGCCGCCGGCGCAACGAGCACATACCTCGAGGGCGGCCTGGAGATGACATCGGGCAACCTGGCTGGCACCAGCGTCGCGTTCGACACCGGCCCGTTGACCGCCGGGCTCGAGCTGACCGGGCAGGCCACGCTCGAGCTGTGGTTGCAGCTCGTCGTGCCCGACGCTCACGTCGCCGCGATCCTCGAGGCGTTCGACGCCACCGGTGCGCCCCTCCCGCTGGCTCGGACCTACGCGCTGCGCTCGGCGCAGCACCGCGACCCGTTTTTCGACGGCCGCTTCGTTCAGCCGGCCGGCACCCCAGCCCCCGTGCTCACACCCTTCGCCCTCACGTTGCGCTTCCAGCCGACCGACATCGTGGTCCCCCCCGGCGGTCGCTTGCGGCTCACCGTCGCGGGATCGGTCATCGTCAACTCGGGGCTCAGCCAGCTCGGCGTTCCCGAACCGCTCTTCCTGGGTCCTTCGCAGCCCTCCGGCGTCGTGGGGCCGGTGACGATCCTCCACGACGCCTCCCACCCGAGCGCGTTGCGCTTCGAGAGCCCCGATCCGGCTGCGGAATACATCGCCCCCGTCCCGCTCTGAGGCCCGTGCGGTGTCGCGGGTCCGGGAAGTCTCAGGTACCGAAACCTCCAGGGTGGCCGAGGCTTCGATGTGGGTCAGGAGAGGACGTGGCGGCGATGGGGCCGTCAGTCAGAGATCTTGTTCGATCTCGACGCCGAGGGAGTTCAGGGCGAACGCGACCAGGTGGTACTGCCCGACGAGAATCGGTATCTCGATGAGCTGCTTCTCGTCGTAACGCGCGGCGAGGGCGTCCCACGTGGCGTCGCCGATGCGGCTGTCGTCGTGGAGCTCGTCGGCCGCGCGCAACAGGGTCGCGTCGTCAGCGCTCCACGACGCGTGGCTCGGGCCGGTGCGCACGCGCTCGATCTCCTCGTCGGCGATGCCGGCGTCGTTGGCGAGCGGGACGTGGTGCGCCCACTCGTACGCCGCGCCGCACCGCTCGGCGGTGCGCAGGATGAGTAGCTCGCGATCGCGCGCGCTGAGGCTGCCGCTGAGCAGCACGCCGCCGAGCGGCAGCCATCGCCGGAACAACCGCGGGTGGCGCACGAGCGTCGTGAAGATGTTCATCTCGGCAGTGACCGCTCCACCGACGCTGTCGAGCAGCACGTCGTGCACCTCATCGCGCTCGCCGGCTGGAAGTGGTGCGATACGTGGTTCGGGCATGCCCCCTAGTGTCGCCGAGATGACACCAGGACGCCTCGAGGGCGGGCGGGTGCTCGTCGTCGGGGCTGGGACGGCCGATGGGGGAGCATCCGACGCCCCGGTCGGGAATGGTCGCGCCATCGCGGTGCGATGCGGCCGCGAAGGCGCGCACGTGGTGTGTGCCGACGTCGTGCAAGCCGCTGCGGAGACGACGGCGACTCTGGTCGAGGCGCAAGGCGCAACGGCCGAGACCGTTGTTGGTGACGTCGCCTCGGCCGCCGACTGCGCTGCGATCGTCGCCGGCGCTGGTGAGCTCACCGGTCTGGTGCTCAACGTCGGCATCGGACGCGGCCGCGGGCTCGCTCGTACGACTGTCGACGATTGGGACACGACGTTCGCGGTCAACCTGCGCAGTCACTTCCTGCTCGCCCAAGCAGCGCTGCCTTCGATGGGCGCTGGCAGCTCGATCGTGTTCATCGGCTCGGTGGCCGGGCTGCAGCCAGGCAGCAGGATGCCGGCGTACGACTCCTCGAAGGCCGGCATCATCGGGCTTTGTCGCCATGTGGCGATGGAAGGCGCTCGCCGCGGGGTCCGTGCGAACGTCGTCTGCCCCGGGCTGATCGACACCCCCCTGGGGAGAGCGGCTTCGAGCGGCCGACCCTCGCGCGAAGCAACGCCCGTGCCACTCGGGCGCCAAGGCACGGCCTGGGAGGTGGCAGCAGCCGTGGTGTTCCTTCTCTCGGCAGACGCCTCCTACGTGACGGGCGACGTGCTCACCGTCGACGGCGGCTTGCACCTCATCTGAGCGATGGCGCAGTCCCAGCTTCAACGAGTCGCGCTCAGGCGGCGCCGGTGCAGACAGTCGAGCCGAAGAAGCCGGTGCGTTGACAGTTGACGTGGTGGGTCACCGACGACTGTGCGGTGGCGTTGGCGACGGTGAGCGTGACCGAGTAAGTGGCTGTCGCGGACGGGTAGGCCTTGGTCACCTTCGAGCTCGTACCGCTCAGCGCCCTGCTGCCCGACCACCGATAGGTCAGCGAGGAGCCGCTCGAGGTTGAGCTGAACGTGCACGTGGTGTTGGTGCACGACGTCGTGAACGAAGCGAGGACCCCGGACGGCGTCGTCGTCGTCGTGCTCGTGCTCGTGGTCGTGGTCGTGCTCGTCGACGTCGATGTGCTCGTCGACGTCGATGTCGAGGTGGTCGTGGACGGTGTCGATGTGGTCGTGGTGGTCGTCGTCGTGGGCGGGCCGTCGGCCCAGCTGCCGCGGCCGGTCGCGAGGTCGAACCCGGGGCGAGTTGCGGCGCCGTTGTTGCCTGCCACGATGTCGCGCAACGGCGGGGCACCCGCGCTGTAGATCCTGGCGCTGTCGACGACGGCGCCGTCGACTGCGGCTCTCGCTGCCCACATCGGAGCCGAAGCGCTGGTGCCCCCGACCTGGTACCACCCGCTGGCGCCAGGGGCTGCTGTCGTGGTGTAGACGGACACGCCCGATGCGGGATCGGCGTCGAGCGACACGTCAGGGGTCGCCCTGCGACCGGCGCAGCCAACCTGTGCGTACTCGACGAAGCTCGACTGTGCGGGGTTCGCGCCCTCGTACAACGAGCACCCGCCGCCGCCCGAGCTCCACGCGGTCTCCGTGAACCCGCCAGTGCCGATGCCGCTAAGCGACGTGCCTCCCACCGAGATCACGTTGGGTGACGACGACGGGTACTCAGCGGGCAAGCCGTTGTCGCCGCTCGAGACGAAGAAGCTCACGCCCGGCTGAGAGAACCGCGAGTCGTAGACGTACTCCGAGGAGAACTCCGGTGAACCCCAGCTGTTCGACACGTACTTCGCGTGGGTCTTGGCGTAGTCCTCAGCGGCCATGAGGTTGGTGAAGCTGTTGCTCGTTGCCTCGACGAGGAGCAGGTGTGCGGCGGGCGCGATGGCGTGCGCCCACTGGACGTCGAGAGCGATCTCGAGAGCCCACCCGTTGTCCCTGGGTGGGAAGGTCGATCCCCCGCTCTGATTCACCTTGGTGAGGCAGCTGTTGCACGGGAGCCCGTACTGCGACGAGAACACCGCGAGATCGGCTGCAACCGTCGGGCTGTCGTACGCGTCGACGATCGCGATCATCGTCCCAGCTCCCGCGCTGGGGTTCGTTGGGAAGCCATAGATCGACTGGATCGTCGCCGGATCGAGGCCATACGGCGACGACGCGACGAGGGGCGTCGGGTCGTCGGTGGCGACGACGGTCATCTCCGAGTGGCACCGTGCTCGACCGTTGATCTGTTCGACACACACTCGGCGGCGACCGCGTGCTGGCCTTGCATCCGCGTTCGAGGGGCCGTAGGTGACCAGCGTGGCGACGGCCGCGATGACGGTGGCCAACGCAACGATCCGACGCGCAGTTGTTCTCCGGGGACTGCTCATGTGCTTCTCCGAGCCGGCGGCCATGGGGCGCGGGTGGTCCGGCGCCCGCCTCACCCGTCGCCAGAGCGTACGCCGAATTTCATTCTCCGCTCGTCGCGTGTGGCATCGACGACTGGTCGTTCGACTACGAGGGCCGCATCATCACCGCCCCGTACCTCACGCTCGCGGACCTCGACTGGGCTGTGGCCGAGCTCGAATGGGCACTCGACAACGGCGCGCGGATGATCGTCATGCGCACAGCTGCGCCCACGACGCGCTCGGGCCGGATCAGCCCTTTCGACGCTTCGTTCGACCCGTTCTGGGCCAGCGTCGACGAGGCCGGCCTGACCGTGGTCGTGCACGCCGGTGACAGCGGACCGTCGTCGGACGGCTACGCCGTCGACGGGTTTGCGGCGAACTTCAAGGGGGGCGGCTACGCACCGAGCATCAAGAGCTTCGCCATCGAGAAGGCGGTGCACGACTACTTGTTGTCGATGGTGCTCGCGAACCAGTTCCAACGCTTCCCCAACCTGCGCGTGGCATCGATCGAGAACGGCGCAGAGTTCATCCCCGACCTGTTCCGCAAGCTGCGCTCGCAGGACAAGAAGATGCCCGGATGGTTCAAGGACGACCCCATCGAGATCTTCCGTCGCCACGTCTGGATCAACCCGTTCTGGGAGGACGATCTCGTCACGGTGGTCGAGCAGATGGGTGCCGATCGGGTCATCTTCGGCTCCGACTGGCCACACATCGAGGCGATGCCACAGCCCCTCGACTATCTGCCCGAGACCAAGCCGCTCTCGCCGATCGATCGCGAGCTGGTCCTGCACGACAACGCCACGTTCTTGGCGAATCCCCGACCACGCTGAGGGGTCGGGAGACTCAGCAGCTCGTCAGTCGGCGAGCGTCGCGGTCGCCGCGGGGCGGTCATACGCGATGGCCCACCAGCTCTGCGCCCACGGCAGGATGACAGCGGCAAGCGCTATGCCGAGGATCACCAGCGTCGACACGAGGTGGTTGTGGTCGGGCACCGTGCCCCCCGGCGCGCTCGGGAAGACCTCGCAGGCGAACGCCGTGGTGAGCAGCATCAACGACGCCCGCCAGCGGCCGAGCTCGGTGACCGCGAGGAGGGCGATGGGTGCCGCGAAGTACCACGGCCACACAACGGGACCGAACACGACCATGGCGAGCGACGCGATGCCCGCCGCGCGCAACGGCGTGATGCGCTCGCTGTGCCACAACAGCCACAGCGAGATGCCGCCCATGAGGAGGACGCCGAGCAGACGGAACGCGCCGATCCACCAGTCGCTGTTGGTGGTGAGCCCGAGGGAGTTGATGGTGTCGGAGACGTTGTAACCGAGCTGGGTCGTGATGGCGAGGGTGCCCTTCGAGGAGCCAGCGTTGCGCATGGAGTTGACCCATCCGAAGCTCACACCGACGAGAACCGACCATGCGGCGATGACGCCGAGCGACACCGCGCCGGCTTGGACGCACGAGCGCAGTCGCTCTCGACGTGACGCGTCACGCAGCCCTGGCCTGCACCACGCGAGGTACGGCAGAACGACGATCGCTGGCAGCTTCACCGAGGCTGCCATCGCGATGAGCACGACGCCCCACCACCACCACTTCGCTCGGAGAGCGAGCGCGACCCCGGCGAACAGCAGCCCCATGAGGAGCCCGTCGTTGTGGCCGCCGCCCACCACGTGGAGCGCGACGATCGGATTGAGGATGCCGAGCGCCAACGCTGTCGGCGGGTCGAGCCCGACCTCGCGGGCGATCTGCAGGAGCCCCCAGCCTGCGAGGGCGACGCCGAGCAACGCGAGAACCTTGAGCGCCCAGACCGTGTTGAGCGCGTGGTGCCCGGTGACCGAGACGGCCGCCGCCGCCGAGCCCATCTGCACTGGGCCGTAGCCGTTGCCGAACTCGGGCTTGCCCTCCACCGGCCTCCGCCAGATGGGGTCGACGCGCAGCACGTATTCGCCGGTCTGCAACCGGAACATGCCCTGCGACGTCGGGTCGAGTCCCTTCGTCACCATCTCGCCTTGGGCTGCGTAGCTGTAGACGTCCGACGACAGCAGAGGCGGGCCAAGCAACACGGGTACGAACCACATAGCGCCGGTGAGCACGACGGCGCGCGTCCTGGCGCGTGTCGGCGCTGTGCTGCGCTCGACGCGCCGCACGAGCAGGATCCACGACAGGGCGAGGACCCCCGCGCTGAGGAGGAACAGGATGGTCGTGTATGGCTTGCGGCCGTCGTGATGGATCAGCGGGAGCGAGAACCGCCACTCGTTGCCTGCGAGGCGCCAGAGCGGCGCGCTGGCCGCGATGAGAGCCGAAGCGGCGAGGCCTGTCCAACGCCACGGCCCAGCGATCGAGGGGCGCGACGACACATCGAGCTCGCGCGCGTCAAGCGCGTCAGCGGGGTCGAGTTGGGCGTCGATGGAGGGCTCCAGCCAGGTGGTCTTTTCGGGTGGATTCTGCCAGAACCCGGCCCGGTTGAGCACGCCGGCTTCGCTCGCGACGCTCGGCGTGTGGTGTCCTTGGCCTGCGATGAAGGTGTGGATCGACCAGGATCTCTGCACGGGCGATGGCCTCTGCACGGATCACGCGCCCGCAGTGTTCACGCTGCTCGAGGACGGCATCGCCTACGTGAAGCAGGCTGGGCACATCTTGAACGACCCCGGCGGCCCTGGCAGCCTCGCCACCGTCTCCCCCTCGCTCGAGCCCTCCGTCGTGCATGCGGCCGACGACTGCCCGGGCGAGTGCATCTTCATCGAGCTGACTGCGCCGCCCAAGTAGCTTCACCTGATGGACCCGCAGCTGCTCGAGGCGTGCGGCTCGCGCCCAGGGTGGCCGTGCGACGCGCTCTTCCGCGCCACGGGCAACACGACGTTGGCCAAGCTCGGCGGCTTCCTCGTCGGCACCCCGCTGAAGGTGATGCTCATCGTCCTCGGCGCGCTCATCTTGAACGGGCTCGTGCATCGTGCGATCCACCGCTTCGTCGACGCGTTGGCGAGACAAGCAGCTGGAGCGATCGATGTCGCCGCTGTCGGTCTGCGGACCGCGGCGCGGACCCGCACGATCGGCGTCGTGCTGCGGAGCACGACGACGGTGGTGATCTACGGGCTCGCCGGGCTCGACGTGCTCGGCGAGCTCGGGCTCGACCTCGGCCCGCTGATCGCCGGTGCAGGGATCGCAGGTGTCGCGATCGGCTTCGGTGCCCAGAGCCTCGTCAAGGACTTCCTGACGGGCGTCTTCATGCTCATCGAGGACCAGTACGGCGTCGGTGACGTCGTCGACCTCGGTGTCGCAACGGGCACCGTCGAGGCGGTCACGCTGCGCTCGACACGCTTGCGCTCGGCCGACGGCACGGTGTGGCACGTGTCCAACGGGGAGATCGTGCGGGTCGGCAACAAGAGCCAGCAGTGGTCGCGTGCGCTCCTCGACGTCGCTGTCGCTTACGACAGCGACCTGCGCGGCGCCGAAGCCGTCATCAAGGCCGCAGCCGACTCGATGGCAGCCGACGAGGCCTGGGCCGACGAGCTGCTCGACGCCCCGGAGGTGTGGGGTGTCGAGCGCATCGCGAACGGCGGCGCCGACATACGCCTCATCGTCAAGACCCGGCCGGCCTCGCAGTTCCGTGTGATGCGCGAGCTGCGCGTACGTGTCAAAGAAGCCCTCGACGATGCGGGCATCCGCCCACCCGGCACCGTCACCACGGAACCGCCGGTTTAAAGCTGCGCTAATCACTGCCGTTGCTGAGGGGCGCGAGCGTGACGATCACGTTGAGCTCATCCGCCGTCTCGCCGTCGAGGAACTCGACCTTGCCCGCGTCGCGCAGGTCGTCGCTCACGTGCCAGAGCGCTTCCATCTGCTTCGCCGGGGCGAACACCAGCACGCGCTTGACCTCGGCTCGCATCGAGACCTTGGCGTCGCTCTTGGCCTTTCGTATGGCCGTGAGCACGCCCGAAGCGACCTCCCTGACAGCGGGGTCGACCTCGCCGGCTGCAGCTCTGAGGGTGTCGGGGCTCGGCCAGGGAGCCCGGTGGATCGACCCCTCCTTCCACCACGACCAGACTTCTTCGGTGACGAACGGGAGGAAGGGCGCGAAGAGACGCAGCATCGTGTCGAGCGCGCTGCGCAGAGCGAGCAACGCGGAGTAACGCGATTCGTCGTTGCCGCTGCCGTAAGCACGGCCCTTCACGAGCTCGAGGTGGTCGTTGCAGAAGTCCCAGAAGAACCCTTCGACGCGCTCGAGAGCCCGGGCGTAGTCGTAGGAGTCGAACGCAACAGTGGCGCTGTCGACGACATCTGCGAGGGCGCCGAGCATCGCCCGGTCGATGGGCTCATCGATCGACGCGTTGGCAGGTGCCTCGCCCAGGCCGAGGGCGAACTTCGACGCGTTGAGCAGCTTGATGGCGAGGCGGCGGCCCTCCTTGAACTGGTTGCGGTCGAACACGGTGTCCTGCCCTGGCCGCCCGCCAGCAGCCCAGTAACGCACTGCGTCGGCGCCGTATTCGCGCAGCAGGTCGTGGGGATCGTCGGCCGCGTTTCCCGACGATTTCGAGAGCTTCTTGCGCTCGGGATCGGCGACGAACCCGGAGATCGCGACGTGGCGCCACGGCAGCTCGCCGAACGCGTAGTGGCTACGCACGACCGAGTAGAAGAGCCAGGTGCGAATGATGTCGTGGGCCTGCGGCCGCATGTCCATCGGGAACACCCGCGCGAACAGATCGGGGTCGTCCACCCAATGGCCGGCGATGAGCGGCGTGAGCGACGAGGTCGCCCAGGTGTCCATGACGTCTGGATCGCCGGTGAAGCCTCCGGGCTCGTCGCGCTGCTCTGCTCCATAGCCAGGCGGCAGGTCGGATGAGGGATCGACAGGCAACACGTCGCGCGTCGCGAAGATGGGCGCGTCGTGTTGCACGGTGCCGTCCTCGGCAATCGGATACCACGCTGGGAAGGGCACGCCGGAGAACCGCTGGCGGCTCACGTTCCAGTCGCCGATGAGGCCGTTGACCCAGTTCTCGTATCGGACCCGCATGAAGTCGGGCCACCAGTGCAGCGCAGCGCCGAGCTCGAGCAGCACCTGCTTGTCGGGGTAACGAACGAACCACTGCCGATTGGTCACGATCTCGAGCGGACGGCTGCCGTTCTCCCAGAACTTCACGGGGTGCTCGATGGGCTTGGCTTCCCCTTCGAGCTCGCCGGATTCTGCGAGCAGCTCGACAATGCGTCGCTGCGCCTGCTTCACGCCTTTGCCGGCGAGCTCCGCGTATGCCGCTCTGCCCTTCTCGCCGTCGATGCCGGCAGGAGGCGCGCTCGAGAGCGTGCCGTCCTTTTCGATGATGGCGCGAAGACCGAGGCGCAACTCTCGCCACCACGTCACGTCGGTGGTGTCGCCGAACGTGCAGACCATCGCGATGCCTGAACCCTTGTCGGGCTCGGCGAGCTCATGAGCAAGGATCGGGACAGCAACGCCGAACAGGGGGGTGACCGCATCGGTGCCGAACAACGATCGGTAACGCTCGTCGTCAGGGTGCGCGACGAGCGCGACGCACGCGGGGAGCAACTCGGGTCGCGTCGTCTCGATGTGGATGGCTTGGCCGGTCGCTGCACTCTCGAAACGGAGGCGGTGATAGGCGCCCAGGAGCTGCTTGTCGGTGAGCTCTGCCTGGGCGACAGCAGTCTTGAAGTCGACGTCCCACAGCGTCGGGGACTCCGCGCGATACGCGATATCGCGCTCGACGAGATCGATGAACCCTGCTTGCGACGTGCGCCGGGCGTGGGCGCCGATCGTCGTGTACGTCTGGGCCCAGTCCACCGACAACCCGAGGTCGCTCCACAGCTCGAAGTACGCCTCCTCGAGGATCTCGGTGACGCGGGCGCACTGCTCGACGAAGTTTCGGCGCCCGACAGGGACCGGCTTCTCGTTCTTCTTCGGCGGCTCGCTCGGCGGCGCGAAGTCGGGGTCATAGGGGAGCGACGGATCGCACGTGATGCCGACCATGAGCTGCACGCGCCGCTCGGTGTTGAGGCCGTTGTCGTCCCAGCCCATCGGGTAGAAGACCTCGAGGCCCTGCATGCGCTTGTAGCGCGCGACGAAATCGGTGTGGGTGAAGCTGCAGGCGTGGCCCGGATGGAGCGCCCCCGAGACCGTGGGAGGCGGCGTGTCGATCGAGAAGATCTCGGCACGCGACTTCGTGCGGTCGAAGCGGTACGTGCCCTGCTCGTCCCAACGGGCGCGCCACGTCGCTTCGATGCCCTCGATCGTCGGCTTCTCGGGCACGTTCATGGTTGGCGCAGGGTAGTGGCGCGCCCGCATCGGTTCGAAGCCGGTACGCGCCGGTGTGACCGAGTTGCTGTTGTCGGCTGAACGACGCCGTCCTACGGTCGTTGCATGGCGGATGCAACGACCCTGCCGAGCACGCACGCTGAGCTCTTCGCACCGGCAGGGCGGCGCGACCCGCATCCCTCGTACCACGCGGTTCGAGCCGAGCGGCCGGTGTGGCACGACGCCGAGGTTGGCCAGTACCTGCTCACTCGGTGGAACGACTGCGAAGCGATCCTGCGCGACCCGCGCTGGTCGTCGTCGCCTCAGCACGCGACAGCCCCGCTCAACGGACCCGACCTGCGAGCTGCGCAGGCGGAGGCGGGCACCCGCACGCTGCTGTTTCTCGACCCGCCAGACCACACGCGGCTGCGACGCCTCGTGTCGAAGGCGTTCACGCCGCGCACCATGGAGCGCCTGCGCAACCATGTGCACGACATCGCAGACGACCTGCTGCGCAACGTGCGCCCCGGAGAGCCATGGGATCTCATGTCGACCCTCGCGTTCCCGCTGCCGCTCACGGTCATCTGCGAGCTGATGGGTGTGCCCATCGCCGACCGCGAACAGTTCGAAGGGTGGTCAGGCGATGCCACCCGCCTACTCGACGGCGATCTCGATGAGCTCACGATGATGAAGGCCATGGTCGCGGCCATGAACTTCATCAACTACTTCAACACGCTCTTCGAGCAACGCCGCGCCGAACCGGGCGACGACCTCGTGTCTGGGCTGCTCGCGGTGCACGAAGAGGGCGACCGCCTCTCGGAGGAGGAGCTGCGCTCGATCGTCATGCTGTTGTTCCTCGCCGGGCACGAGACGACCATGAACCTGATCGGCAACGGCATGGTGGCCTTCATGACCAACCGCGACCAGTGGGACCGGCTCTGCGCCGACCCGTCTCTCGCGCCTGCCGCGGTGGAGGAGTGCTTGCGCTACGACGGCCCCGTGCACCTGACCGGGCGCATCGCGTCGACCGAGCTCGAAGTGGCGCCGGGCACGGTCGTTCCCAAGGGCACGCAAGTCGTCACGCTGCTCGCCGCGGCCAACCGCGACCCCGAGCACTACCCCGATCCCGACAACTTCGACATTCAGCGTGCCGACAACCACCACCTCACCTTCAGCCATGGCATCCACTACTGCATGGGCGCAGCGCTCGCTCGGCTCGAAGGCCAAGTCGTCTTTGCCGAGCTCGCCCGCCGCTACCCCGACATCCAACTCGCGTGCGACGCCACCGAGCTCGAACGCCGTGAGCACTTCGTCCTCCGCGGCTGGCAGCACCTACCGGTCGTTTGTGGTGCGATGTGACCCTGCGCGGGGCGCCTCGCGGGAAATCGAACGGATGACGCGGGGGCACTAGCTTCGAGCGGATGCTGCGGTTGCACGACACTGCGACGGGGGCGGTGCGGGCGCTCGGGTTGCGCGAGGCAGGGAAGGTCTCGATGTATGTGTGCGGGCCGACGGTGTACGGGCCGCCGCACCTCGGCCACGGCCGGTTCTCGCTCGTGTTCGACGTGCTGCGCCGCTACCTCGAGTGGAGCGGGCTCGAAGTCACCTACGTGTCGAACGTCACCGACGTCGAGGACAAGATCATCGCAAGGGCCGCAGCTGAGGATGTGGAGCCGTCGATCGTGACGGATCGTTTCGAGGCTCTCTGGTGGCAGGCGATGGATGCCATCGGCGTGAAGCGTCCCGATCGCGCACCGCACGCGACCGACTACGTCGAGCGGATGGTCGAGCTCATCGCGCAGCTCGTCGAGGCCGGCTTCGCGTACGAGACGAGCGACGGTGTGTACTTCCGGAGCGAGAGGATCGATGACTACGGGCTCCTCGCGCGCCAATCGCTCGCGTCGCTCCGAGCCGGTGCTCGCGTGGAGGCCCGTGACGACAAGAACAGCCCAGTCGATTTCGCCCTCTGGAAGAAGGCCGAGGCGGGCGCGCCAGCCGTGTGGCCGTCGCCGTGGGGCGCGGGACGACCCGGCTGGCACACCGAGTGCGTCGTCATGTCGCTCGACCTCCTCGGCGACGGGTTCGACCTCCACGGGGGTGGCCAAGATCTCGCCTTCCCGCACCACGAGAACGAGCGGGCCCAGGCGACAGCGCTCGGACACAGCTTCGCCCGGCACTGGGTGCACAACGGCTTCGTCGAGGTGGAAGGCGAGAAGATGTCGAAGTCGCTCGACAACTTCACGGATCTGCTCGATCTCATCGAGTGGGGCGACCCGCGCGCGTACCGGCTGCTCGTGCTTCAGTCGCACTATCGGGCGCCCATCGAGGTCTCGCGCGACACGGTGGCTCGCGCGGGCAAGACCCTCGAGCGCCTCGACGGGTTCGCGCGCCAGTTCGCGGCACAGGTCGAGAGCGTCGAGCCCGACGAACGCGCGCTCGCACGGTTTCGCGGTCGGATGGACGACGACCTCGACACCCCAGCGGCCGTCGCGGCGCTGTTCGACGCGCTTCGCCGTGCCAATCGCGACGACGACCTGTCCGCCGCTGCCGCCGTGTTCGTCATGGTTGGTGCGCTCGGTCTCGAGCTGCGCTCACGCGAAGGCGACGTCGCCGACGATGCGCTCTCGCTCGCTCGTCAGCGCGATGCCGCCCGGGCAGCGCGTGACTGGACCACCGCCGACGATCTGCGCGCCCAGCTCAACACCATGGGCTACGAGGTCACCGATACATCTGTGGGCACGCAGCTCCGACCGCGTTGAACCCGAGCCGCGCCTGACCCTGACTTGACGACACGGGGGCGTGGCCCCTTCGCTTCCGTCGTGCGACGGGAGACGACGCGCCGCGAGCGGCGCCCCCTACCCCCTGGCTTCGGAGTCATCTGGACCACCGTTGCGCTCGATCTCATCGGTTTCGGGATCATCCTTCCGGTGCTGCCGCGATTCGCGGCCGACGCCGGCGCTTCGCCGACCACTGCTGGCTTCCTCGTCGCTTCGTTCTCGGTGGCTCAGCTCGTGTTCGCTCCCGTCTGGGGGCGCATCTCCGATCGCGTCGGGCGCAAGCCCGTGCTCATCGTCTCGCTCGTCGGCACAGCGGTGGGCTCGTTGCTCACCGGGCTGGCTGGCGGTGCGCTGGTGCTGTTGTTCCTCGGGCGAATCCTCGACGGCGCGTCAGGCGCCAGCGTCTCCGTCGCCCAGGCCGCGGTCACCGACCTCGCCGAGCCCGATCAACGACCGCGCCTGCTCGGCCTGCTCGGCGCGGCGTTCGGCGCCGGGTTCGCGCTCGGCCCGGCCATCGGCGGCGTCGCCGCGCTCGCCGACCATCGCCTGCCGTTCTTCATCGCCGCGGCCATCGCAGGCATCAATGCCATCGTCGCGGTCAAGCGGCTCCCCGAAACACGTTCTGGAGTCACTGAAGCGAGTAAAGCACCGCTCAGTGACTCCAGAACGGGGGAAGCGCAAGGGTTGCTGGCGCTCATCACGGCGTCCTTCGTCGCGGTGGTGGCGTTCTCCGGGTTCGAGGCGACGTTCTCGTTGCTGACCAAGGTCCGCTTCGACCTGTCGGAGTCTGCGACCTACGGCGTGTTCTTCGTGATCGGGATCGCGATCGTCGTCGTTCAGGGCGCGCTGATCCACACCGTCGCCACCCGACTCGGTCAGACGCGCACGATTCGCGTGGGCCTGTCGTGCAACGCGGTCGGACTGCTTCTCGTCTCGCTCGACACCGGCTGGCCGTCGTTGGCGGCCGGCCTCGTCCTGCTCGTGTTCGGGCAGGGCCTGGTGACCCCGACGCTTGCATCGGCCGTCGCCGGGCGCGCGCGCGCCGAGCGCCGCGGCGCGGTGCTCGGCTTCCAACAGTCGGCCGGCGGTCTGGCGCGCGTCGTTGGCCCCTCCGCTGGAGGCGCGCTGTTCGAGCACGTGGGTGTCGCGTCGCCTTACGTGTTGGGCGCGGTGCTCGCCCTGGCGGCCGTGGCCATCGTTCCAGGACGGGCCCCGGCGCAAGTTGCCGGCGCCGGCAGTGCGGCCTAGCTTTGTCGAGGTTACCGGTCGGTAACTTAGCCGTAAGTGCCTGGACCGGGCTCGACAGCAACACGAGAGGTGCGCGCCGTGGGTGAATTCTCCCTTGCCTTCAACGAGGACCAGCTCCAGATCCAGAAGTGGGTCCACGACTTCGCCGAAACGGTCGTCCGTCCGGCGGCTGCGGAGTGGGACGAGCGGGAGGAGTTCCCGTGGCCCATCGTGGAGGAGGCGGCCAAGATCGGTCTCTACTCCTTCGACTTCTTCGCCAACGCCCTGCTTGCCGACCCGACAGGGCTCACGCTGCCGATCGCGCTCGAGGAGCTGTTCTGGGGCGACGCCGGCATCGGCCTGTCGATCTTCGGTTCTGGCCTCGCGGCCGCGGGCATCGCGGGTGTCGGCACGCCCGAGCAGACGCTCGAGTGGGTGCCGCAGTGCTTCGCCTACGAGAGCGGCAAGGTGCACCTCGGCGCGTTCTGCGTGAGCGAGCCCGACGCCGGATCCGACGTCTCGTCGCTGAAGACCCACGCCGTGTACGACGAGGCCAAGGACGAATGGGTGCTCAACGGCACCAAGGCGTGGATCACCAACGGCGGCATCGCCGACATCCACGTCGTCGTCGCTGCGGTCGATCGCGAGCTCAAAGGCCGCGGTCAGGCGAGCTTCATCGTCCCGCCCGGCACGAAGGGCCTCAGCCAGGGTCAGAAGTACAAGAAGCACGGCATCCGCGCGTCGCACACCGCCGAGGTCGTGCTCGACGACGTCCGCATCCCCGGCGCATGTCTCCTCGGCGGCAAGGCCAAGCTCGACGAGAAGCTGGCCCGAGCGCGTGCGGCCGGGCACTCCGGCGAGAAGCAGCCGGCCATGGCGACGTTCGAGGCCACCCGCCCCGCTGTCGGCGCGATGGCGGTCGGCATCGCCCGCGCGGCCTACGAGTACTCGCTGCAGTACGCCAAGGAGCGCGTCGCGTTCGGCAAGCCGATCATCGAGAACCAGGCGATCGCGTTCATGCTCGCCGACATGATCACCGAGATCGACGCGTCACGGCTCCTCGTGCTGCGCGCCGCCTGGTTGAGCCGCAACGGCAGCTACGTCAACGCCGAGGGTTCCCAGAGCAAGCTCAAGGCAGGCCGCACCGCGGTGTGGGTCACCGAGCGGGCGATCCAGATCCTCGCGGGCTACGGCTACACCCGGGAGTACCCCGTCGAGCGGTGGCATCGCGACGCGAAGATCTACGACATCTTCGAAGGCACCGAGCAGATCCAGCAACTGGTCATCGCCCGAGCGATCAGCGGCCTGCGCATCGAGTAGCAACAGTCAACCTAGATTGGCACTATTCGTGATCGTGGGCATCGGCTGTCGTCCCCCAGTGACCACCGGCCGGGGCCGACTGATCTGGGGGGCGGGTCAGTCGCCGCCGGTCGGCTTAGCCGCCCCAGGTGCTTGTGGCGATCGCGACTCGCTCGCCCAGGCAGCCACCGCCCGATGAGGTAGGAGCCGAGGGTGAGCGAACGTCCTTCGTCGATGGCGCCGTTGCGCTCGCTGGCGAGCCGCGCGGTGGGCTCCGCGAGTCGCAACGGTCGATGCCGGCGGGGTGTCACGTTCGTCGTACGCGGCCGGTGACCGGGTTGAGGCTTTCAGAGACGACCGCGTAGGGGTGCCCTTCTTGACGAGCGTCGGGTCGGCCGCCGCGGCTGTTGCACTGTGGGAGTGGGGTGCGGTGCCGACGCGGAGTGGGTGCATCGGGTCGTCCGTGCGCCGGTCGGGTCTACGGTGACCGTCGATGCCCGAGTCGGTCACCGAGAAGGCGGTGAGCACCTTGGTGATCGATGTTGGCGGGTCGGGCCTCAAAGCCACCGTGTTGGACCCCGCCGGGGAACCGTTGCACGAGCGAGTGCGGGTCGACACGGCCTATCCCTGTCCGCCCGACCGGCTGGTCGCCGATCTTGTCGGGCTCGTCGAACCGCTTCCCGCCTACGAGCGGGCTTCGGTCGGCTTCCCTGGTGTCGTGCGCGGCGGCCGGGTGGTCACCGCCCCACACTTCGTCACCGAGCACGGCCCGGGCACGAAGGTCGACAGCGACCTGGCGTCGCAGTGGGAGCAGTTCGACTTGGCCGCCGCGCTCGCGGCGCGCTTCGACGCACCGGTGCGAGTCGCCAACGACGCCGACGTCCAGGGTGCCGGTGTGATCACCGGTGACGGCCTCGAGCTGGTCTTGACGCTCGGCACCGGTCTCGGCTCCGCGGTGTTCCGCAACGGGCGACTGGCGTTGCACCTCGAGCTGGCACACCACCCGGCGATCAAGCGGGGCAGCTACAACGACTACGTCGGTGACCGCGCTCGCAAGAAGCTCGGCGTGAAGCATTGGAACCGTCGCGTCCGCAAGACGTTGGTCGCGCTCGACGCGCTGGTCGTGCCGGATCTGATACTCGTCGGCGGCGGGAATGCGAAGCGGGTCGACGAGTCGAAGCTGTGCGGCAAGGTCCCGGAGCTGGCCTCGAAGGTGCGCCTGGTCGGCAACGAGGGAGGGCTGCTGGGCGGCATCAGACTGTGGAGTGACATCGGACTCGACTGACCCGCGTCATCCTCAGGCGGTGAGGGTGATCACCGTCTTCACGTCGCCGGGCCGGGCCTCGAGCGCGTCGGCGAAGGAGGCGAGCGGTACCCGGCGGGTGATGAGCCGGGCCAACCAGCGCTGGTCGGCAGCGAGGAGCGTCCCGGCCGCGGTGTCGTAGTGGCGGCGGTTCGCGTTGACCGAGCCGAACACCACGGCGTTGCCGAGCACCATCTCCCGGTTGACGTCGCCGGCATGGAAGGGCAGAGCCCGGCCTCCGGAGGAGACGCCGGTGAGGCAGACGATCGCGTCGGCGGCGGTGTTGGTGAGCGCGTCGATGACGACCTGGGCGGCGCCGGTGCACTCGATCACGACGTCGGCGCTGGCAGCGAGCGACGCGACCGGGTCGGTGTGGTAGCGGGCGCCGAGATCGACCACCAGTCCCGGTTTCGCGCCGTCGGTCACCCGGTCCGCGACGTGAACGTCGTAACCCTTCTGCGTGCCGAGGAGCGCGGCGAGCAACCCGATCGGGCCGGCTCCGGTGACGAGCACCGAGCGGGGAGCCCACGCGGCGGATCGGGCGCCGATGCGTTGGATGTGATCCCAGGCCTTGGCCACGACGCTGGCCGGTTCGACCAGCACCCCCAGGTCTCCGAGCGCGGCGTCGACGGGCACCGCGAACTGGGGGTCGATGCGGTAGCGCTCCGAGCCGTAGCCGTGGCGGTCCTTGATGCCCCGTTCGGTGTAGCGGCCGTTGCGGCACATGTCCCACTCGCCGATCGCGCAGCTGGGGCACGGCACCGGGTCGGGCCGACGGACGATGCCCACGACCAGGTCACCAACTGCGAACCCTGCGCCGTCAGGGGCCTGCAGGACACGGCCCAGCGATTCGTGGCCGATCACCAGTCGGTCGTCGCCGGCGGGCGCGGAGCCGTAGGCGCCGTCGCAGATCTCGCGGTCGGTGCCGCACACTCCGACGGCCAGCGTCTCGACGAGCATCGACCCGTCGGTCTCGGGTGGTTCGTCGATGTCGGTGACGGCGGCGGAGCCGGCCTGACCGGGCCGCACGGTCAGTGCCTGCACGATGCCCAGCTTGTCACGGTCGTGCTATGGGTGTCGGAGTCGAAACGCGGCCGACGCCATGTCCGACCGCAACGAGAAGTTCTCGATCCGCGACGCCGCTGCGGCGCCACGGTCGCGGGTACAGGCCTAGCGTGGCCAGCGTGAAGGTGTTGATCGCGCTCGACGGGTCGCCGGTGTCGATGCACGCGGCCCGCGAGGCGGTGCGGCTCTTCACGTCGGCCGATGCAGAGTTCCTTGTGATCAACGTCGCTCGCATCCCGACCTCGTGGATCTACCCGGCCGGGTTCGGTGGCGTCGCCGCGATGCCGCCGCTCGAGCTGCAGCAGCTCTCTGAGCATCCGGAGTCTGAAGTCGCTGTCACTGCGGCGCAGGCGGGCATCGACGACGCCGAGGTTCTCACCGATGTCGGCGACCCGGTCACCTGCATCTGCGCGGCGGCGGACGAGCACGGCGTCGACGTCGTGGTCGTCGGCTCGCACGACCGCGGCGTGCTGTCGAGGCTGCTCGACCCGTCGGTCGCTGCGGGGGTGGTGCGCGGCACCTACCGGCCCGTTCTCGTCGTCAGCGGCACCGCGCCCGAGCCGCCAGCGACGCCGGCTAGCTAGCCGCCGGCGAGCACCGATTGGGTCCCGGTCCGGAGGCGACGGTGGTCACGCCCGGGGCGACCGGGCCGGTGCGTCGAGACTGGCCTGGTCGAGCCGGGTCGCAACGCGGGGCCAGTCGACGATGGCCCAGACGGCGGGTGATGGCCCTCGTGGTGGGCACGTTCACCTATTGCGTCATCGTGCTCCGATCGGTCCGGTCTTCCTTCGAAGACAACGGACGGCGGTCATCCCGAACCTATCGGTCGCGGTCGCCGTACTGCTCGGCATCGTCACGATCCTCGCCATCGTCGCGTTCATCAACCACAGCGCGCATGCCATGGACGTGAGCGAGATCCTCGAACGCGTGCGGCGCGTGCTGGCACCGGTCACGTTCGACGCGAGTTGTCACTGGCCGATCCCGACCGCCGAGACACCGTTGCCGCGCAGGCGCTCACGCAGACTGGATCTTGTGGAGACGAGGCTCGAGGCCGTCGCCCGGGCGCCGCTTGTCGAGGAGGCAGGCCGGTTCACACGGCGCGGAACTCGTGTACGCGAACCTCGATGAACAGACGATCGAGCGGGTGAAGCAGGCGCTGCAACCGTGACCGCAAGGCCCGCGGCCGGGCCGGGAGATCGGCTACAGGCGGTCTGGCCACGACGTACCCAGTCAACCCTCGGCATCAGGATGTTCCTGCCGGAACCAGTGCGCGACGGGGACGTCGGTGGACGCGTGCGCCACGATCGACAAGACGATCACGATCGCGATCAGGTGGAACAGTTCCTGGCGGCGACCGATACCCGATTCGAGGATGAGCAGTCCGTAGACGACCGACGCGAAACCCTTGGGACCGAACCACGCGGCTGCCACCCACTCGCGCCGCGTGAGCCTCGCTCCGATCAACGCGACCCCTAACGCGATTGGGCGCGCGACGAGGAGCGCGAGCGCAGCGAACACGTAGCCCCGGACCGAGATCTCGGCGAGGAAGCTCGGAGAGATGAGCGCACCGAACAGCAGCAACGCGGCCAGCTTCAACAGTTCGGCGATCAGCTCGCCAAACACATGGAATGCTTCGTGGATCGCGGGACTCATCGTTGCCACCGTGACCCCGGCCGCGAACGCGGCGAGGAACTCGTTGGCGCCTGTCAACGAGGCGATCCCCAGTACGAGCAGGCCGATCGCAAAGGCATTGAGCGGCTCGTACAGCGTCGTCGCAGCGAACGGCTTGAGCCGCTCCAGATGCACGGCGACCCACGACACCCCAAAGCCGAGTGCCACACCACCGGACAGCTCCACCGCCAGGCGGACCGTGTGGATCGTGCCCCCGGCGACAACCGCGAGGAGCACCACCACCACCGGCAGCGCGAGCCCGTCGTTCAGTCCGCTCTCAACGTTGAGCAGATGGCGGAGTCGGTAGGGCACTTCGGAGCGACCGACAAGGGTGGCCGCGAACACCGGATCGGTCGGGCTCAACGCGGCACCGAGCAGGAATGCGTTCGCCCACGGGATGCCTACGACGAAATGAGCAAGCAGCGCGGTGAGCGCCAAGGTGAGCGGAAGCCCGACCATCAGCGCGCGCAGCGGAAGATGACGCGTCTCCCGCAAGTCCTTGGCGGTGACCTTCATCCCGTCGCTGAACAGGATGCTGAACAACGCGAGCTCCGCGAACGTGGCGACCGCCGGGTCTTCGGGCCGAACCGAGACGACACCGAACACGCCGTCGCCCAGCACGAAACCCGCGGCGAGGAACACCACCGCCGTGGACAAGACGCTGCGATGGGCGACCGCCGACAACAACACGGCCACGAGCAGCGTCGCGGAGAACGCCACCACGGCGATCATTGGGTCCATACGCCCACCCTCTCACCCGGGCCCGGCATGACCGCGTGCGATGTCGTTGCTCGTAGCGACGAAATGCCGTCCGTCGAGCGTGCAGCACGTGGCCGGACAGCCGGCGAACCGCTTCGCGGATCATTGTCCGCACGAGCGTCTGCAAGACTGATGTCCACGCGAGTTGGCTCCGCGAGTCGTTGCCGTTGGTCGGGTTCGCCCGCCGGCGCAGCGAGAACGCCCGTCGAGGCCGGAAGTGAGGGGTACACGTGAGGTTGATCGTGGTCGGCGTGGACGGCTCGAAGGGATCGCGGGCGGCGACCGTATGGGCGGCGGCGCAGGCCGCGGCTACGGGTGCGGAGGTGCTGGCGGTGTATGTCGTGCGCCGTACTGAGATCCTGGAGATGGCCGCGGTCCAGGTGGACTCCGGGCCGGTCCTGCAGCGCTATCGCGACAAGCTTGCTGGTGTGTGGACCGCCCCACTTCGAACGGCGAAGGTCCGTTATCGGACTCGACTGGTGCGGGGTGATCCGGCGGCTGAGCTACTGCGCTGCGCGCAGACAGCGCGGGCTGATCTCATCGTGATCGGCATGAAGAAGCACAGCGCTCTGCATGAGCTCGCGTTGGGCGGGACGGCGCACAAGGTCGCGAACCGCGCGACGCGACCGGTGACGTTGGTTCCCGCGGGCCCGCCACGCGAGCGAGCTGCGGGGGGGTGAAGGGCCGCCGACAGGGCGGGCCCCGTCTCGGAGAGACCGGCATGACGTGGTGACGGTGGATGCCTCCGACCCGAAGCTGGCACAGGTCGGCCTGTGGGGAGTTGTTGCCATCGGCATCGGCGGCATGGTCGGCGGCGGCATCTTCGCCGTGCTCGGGCTGTCGGTTGAGATCACGAAGGGCGGCGCGCCGGTCGCGTTCGTCCTGGCGGGCATGGTGGCGCTGCTGACTGCACGGTCTTATGCGCTGTTGTCGAAGTCGTACCCGAGCCAGGGTGGGACGGTCACCTTCGTCACCAAGGGGTTCGGGACGGAACTGTTCGGCGGTGGCGTCAACGTGCTGTTGTGGCTGAGCTACATCATCATGCTGTCGCTGTACTCGCAAGCGTTCGGCAGCTACGCCGCGAGCCTGCTGCCCAGCGGCGCTCAGGCTGCGGCCAAGCACCTGTTCCTCACTGCAGCGGTCGTGCTCATCACGATGCTCAATGTTGCGGCGGCGTCGACGGTGGCCCGGGCCGAGCGTGTCGTGGTGGTGATCAAGCTGCTGATCCTGGCGCTGGGGACTGCCGCGCTATCTGGTGACAGGTTGGGTTAGGCGGCCTGGGTGGCCTGTGGGGTCATGATCATCTCGAACTCGATGGGGGTCAATCGGCCGAGGGCGATCTGGCGGCGGCGTCGGTGGTAGGTCCGTTCGATCCAGGTGACGATGGCGATGCGGAGCTCCTCGCGGGTGGCCCAGCGTC
>JBPCON010000002.1:0-2998 GCA_051000215.1 Acidimicrobiales bacterium | reverse complement strand
GGGGGTTCCGCCCCCCCCCCGCTCGGCCAGCTCGCCTTGCGACCAGCCATGTTCGTTGCGCAAGTGCTTGACCCGGTCGGCCAGGGCCATGAGTGGTCCTCCGTGCTCGTCTGCTCGGAGCCATTCTGTGCCCACAGCGGCCTCCTTGGTTGACCCTATGGTCATGCCATCCTTGCCGAAGATGCAAGAGTGTCATAGGTTCGATGCATACCAGGCACGTGAGATTTCTTTGAGAGGCGACGACCCGTTGGCCCGCATCCCCGACGATGAGCTCGAGCGGTTGAAGGCCGAGGTGTCCCTGGCGCGTCTGGTCGAGGCGGCCGGGATCGAGCTGGCTCGCCACGGCGCGGACCTGATCGGGTTGTGCCCGTTCCACGATGACCACGACCCGAGCTTGGTGATCAGCCCGCGCAAGAACCTGTGGCACTGCCATGGCGCCTGCGGGGCCGGCGGTTCGGTGATCGATTGGGTGATGCGATCCGAGGGTGTGTCGTTCCGGCACGCGGTCGAGCTGTTGCGCGACGGTCGCGTGGCCGACGGCCTGGGTGACGGGCTGCCGCCGGTGCGGTCGTCGGTGACGAAGCTGCCGTCGCCGTTGGATCGCAGCGTCGAGGATCGCGAGCTGCTGGCCCAGGTGGTCGCGTTCTACCACCAGGCTCTGTTGGAGTCGCCGGACGCGCTCGCGTATCTGCAGTCGCGGCGGGTCGATCACCCCGAGGCGTTGAGCACGTTCAAGTTGGGGTTCGCGAACCGCACGCTCGGCTACCGGCTGCCGAACAAGCAACGCCGTGAGGGCGCGGAGATGCGGGCTCGCCTGCAACGCCTCGGGGTGTTGCGCGAGTCGGGGCATGAGCATTTCAACGGTTCGGTGGTGGTCCCGGTGTTCGACGAGGCGGGCCAGGTCGCGGAGGTCTATGGGCGCAAGCTGCGCGTCGACGCGCGCACCGGGACCCCGGCGCACCTCTACCTGCCCGGCCCCCACGCCGGCGTCTTCAACATCGAAGCCGTCGCATCGTCGAGCGAGTTGATCGTGTGCGAGTCGCTGCTCGACGCCCTGTCGCTGTGGTGCGCGGGGTTCCGTCACGTCACCGCCGCGTACGGGACCGAGGGGTTCACCGCCGACCATCTCGACGCGATGCGAACGCATCGCACCAAGCGCGTGTTGATCGCCTACGACGGCGATGACGCCGGCGACCGGGCCGCGAAGAAGCTGGCCCGCACGTTGCTGGGCGAGGGGATCGAGTGCTTCCGGGTCGAGCTGCCCCGCGGCGCCGACATCAACGACGTCGCCCGCGACGCGTCGTCGTCGACCGACGCGCTGGCGCGCCTGATCCGCAAAGCCTCATGGATGGGCGCCGGGCCCGGCCCGGCCGATCGCCACCACGCCGCAGCGGTCGAGACGCCGACTCCCGACCCCGCGCCTGATCCTTCTTTCGTCGCTGAGCCACCGCCGCTGCCGGCGGGTCCGGTGGAGCCTGACAGCGTGTCGCCGGCGCCGGCGTTGCCCGCCGATGTGCAACCGGTGCTGGGGGCGGGTGGTGAGGTGACGTTGCTGCTCGGTGACCGCCGCTGGCGGGTCCGCGGACTGGAGCGGGTGACGAGCTTCGATCTGTTGCGCCTCAACGTGTTGGTCTCCCGGCCGGATGAGCGTCACGGGCAGGTGTTCCATGTCGACACGCTCGACCTCTACTCCGCCCGGGCCCGCAGCGTGTTCGCCAAGGCCGCCGCCGAGGAGCTGTCGCTGTCCGAGGAGGTGATCAAGCGTGATCTGGGGCGGGTGTTGTTGGCGTGCGAGACGTTGGCCGATGAGGCGATCGCCGCCGCCCAAGCCCCGAAAGACATCGCGGTCGAGCTGACCGACCAGGAACGCACCGCGGCGCTCGAGCTGCTCCGCGCGCCTGATCTCATCGAGCGGATCGCCGCCGACTTCGCCACCGTCGGGATGGTCGGCGAGGCCACGAACTGCCTTGTCGGCTACCTCGCCGCGGTGTCCCGCAAGCTGGACACCCCGTTGGCGGTGATCGTCCAGTCCACCTCCGCGGCCGGCAAGAGCGCGTTGATGGAGGCGGTGCTGGCCATGGTCCCGGTCGAGGAGCGCATCAAGTTCTCGGCGATGACCGGGCAGTCGTTGTTCTACATGGGTGAGGCCGACCTGGCCCACAAGGTGTTGGCCATCGCCGAGGAGGAGGGCGCCGAGCGGGCCGCCTACGCGTTGAAGCTCCTGCAGTCCGAAGGCGAACTCAGCATCGCGTCGACCGGCAAGGACACCGCGTCGGGCCGCCTCGTCACCCACACGTATCGCGTGGTCGGCCCGGTCGCCATCATGTTGACGACCACAGCGATCGACGTCGACGAAGAGCTCCTGAACCGCTGCGTCGTGCTGACCGTCGACGAGGACCGCGACCAGACCCGAGCCATCCACGACCGCCAACGCCAACGCCAGACCCTGCCCGGCCTCCTCGCCGACCAGGAACGGGCCCGGACGCTGCAGGTGCACCAGGACGCGCAACGGCTGCTGGAACCGGTGCTGGTGGTCAACCCGTTCGCCGAGCGGCTCACCTTCGCCGACGGGCGCACGAGGACCCGCCGGGATCACGTGAAGTACTTGACGTTGATCCGCACGATCGCGCTGCTGCACCAGCACCAACGCGAACGACGCACGGCGACGACACCGGAGGGCCGGCGCGTCACCTTCATCGAAGTGATCGCCGCGGACATCGCGTTGGCGAACCGGCTCGCCCATGACGTCCTCGGCCGGTCGCTCGATGAGCTGCCCCCGCAGACCCGCCGGCTGCTCGAGGTCCTCGACGGCATCGTCACCACCGCAGCCGCCGACAAGGTGATGGACCGCGGCCAGGTGCGCCTCACCCGCCGCGAGCTGCGCGAGACCACCGGCTGGTCCGACACCGCGCTCAAGGTCCATCTGGCCCGCCTCGTCGACCTCGAGCTCGCCCACGCCCACCGGCCCGAACCCGGCGGCAGCTTCCGCTACGAGCTG
>JBPCON010000030.1:0-46143 GCA_051000215.1 Acidimicrobiales bacterium | reverse complement strand
GGTGCTCCAGCACGTCACCCCGATCCGGCGCTCCGGCGTATATGTGGTGCGGACCTACGCAGCGAAGCAGCTGGCCCTTGTGCTCGAGCGAGGACCACCAACTCCGAGCTGTTCGAGCGCGCGCTCGACCGCATGCCCGGCGGCGTGAACAGCCCGGTGCGCGCGTTCGGCGCCGTCGGCGGCACGCCGTACTTCGTGGCGCGCGGCGAAGGCCCCTACGTGTTCGACGTCGAGGGCACTCGCTACATCGACCTGGTCCAGTCCTACGGCGCCATCATCCACGGGCACGCGCACCCAGCCATCGTCGAGGCCGTGACGCGCGCTGCGCATGAGGGAACAAGCTTCGGGGCACCGACCGAGGGCGAGGTCCTGCTGGCCGAGGCCATCGCCGAGCGGGTGCCGTCGTGCGAACTCGTGCGCCTCGTCTCCAGCGGGACAGAGGCGACGATGTCGGCCGTGCGCGTCGCGCGCGGCTTCACGGGTCGCGACGTCGTGGTGAAGTTCGCCGGCTGTTACCACGGTCACGGCGACTTGCTGCTCGCCGAGGCCGGGTCTGCTCTTGCGTCGCTCGGTCTCCCGGGTTCGGCGGGGGTCACCGCGAACGCGGTGGCCGATACGAAGGTTGTCCCGTACAACGTCGTCCCCGACCTCGATGCGCGCACAGCGTGTGTGATCGTCGAGCCCATCGCCGCGAACATGGGCCTCATCGCGCCTGCACCCGGCTTCCTCGAGGGTCTGCGCGCTGCGTGCGACCGCGTCGGAGCGCTGCTCATCTTCAACGCGGTCATCACGGGCTTTCGCGTCGCGCGCGGTGGGGCGCAGACGCTGCTCGGGATCACGCCCGATCTGTCGACGTTCGGCAAAGTGATCGGCGGCGGGCTTCCTGTTGGGGCGTACGGCGGCCGCCGCGACGTGATGTCGGTCGTCGCGCCTCTCGGGCCCGTCTACCAAGCCGGCACCCTCTCGGGCAACCCCCTCGCCACGGCGGCGGGGCTCGCCGCGCTCGATCTGCTCGACGACGCTGCCTACGCGCTGCTCGAGCAGCGCGCAGCGCGGTTGGCCGACGGCCTCGAGCTGGCCTTCGCCGACGCCGGGACCAACGCGAAAGCGCCCCGCGTGACGACGCTCGTCGGCATCTTCGCTGGGGCAGAGCCTGCCACCGACTATGCAAGTGCGAAGACCGCCGACGAGGCTGCTTACGCCAAGGTGTTCCATGGTCTGCTCGACCAGGGCGTCGCAATCGCTCCTGGCGCGTACGAGGTGCTGTTTCCCGGCCTGGCCCACGACGACGACGTGCTCGACGAGGTCATCGCTGCGGCAGCTCAGCACGAGCGTCGACCAGCGACGCGGGTGCTGTAGACAGTCGCCATGGCGGCCAGTGCGGCACTCGATGGCAACGGACACTCCGACGCGATCGTGCTGTTCGGCATCACCGGCGATCTCGCTCGCAAGAAGCTGTTTCCTGCGCTCTACCACATGGCAGCGGAAGGCACGCTCGGCGAGACGCCGGTCACCGGTGTCTCGTCTTCGGATTGGTCGCAGGAAGACCTGCACACACGTGCCCGAGAAGCAATCACGACTGCCCTCGGCGACAAGGAGCCCGACGAAGCCGTCCTGCGTTCGGTGTACGAGCGTTTGAGCTACGTGTCAGGTGATTACCGCGATCCGGCCACGTTCGAGGCCCTGGCAGAGAAGCTCGGCGACTGCGAGCACCCGCTCTTCTACCTGGCGATCCCACCGTCGATGTTCGACGATGTCATCGAGGGCCTCGCCCGTGTCTCGCGGACCAAGGGCGCGAGGGTCGTGGTCGAGAAGCCGTTCGGGCGCGACTGTGCTTCGGCTCGCGAGCTCAACGACGTGCTGCACAAGGCGTTCCCTGAGGAGTCGATCTTTCGCATCGACCACTTCCTCGGCAAAGAGCCCGTCGAGAACCTCCTCGTGTTTCGCTTCGCCAACTCGATGCTCGAACCCATCTGGAACCGCAACTTCATCTCGAGCGTGCAGATCACGATGGCCGAGTCCTTCGATGTGCAAGGGCGCGGCTCGTTCTACGACTCGGTGGGCGCGATGCGCGACGTCGTGCAGAACCACCTGCTGCAGATCGTCGCGCTCCTCGCCATGGAACCTCCCTCGGCCGCTTCGACGCAGTCGCTGCTCGACGAGAAGGTCAAGGTCTTCCGCCAGATCGAGTCGTTCACCGCGGGCCAGGTCGTGCGCGGTCAGTACCGCGGCTACCCCGACGAGCCCGGCGTCTCGCCCGGCTCCGACACCGAGACGTTCGTCGCGTGCCGATTCGAGATCGAGTCCTGGCGTTGGGCTGGGGTGCCCTGGCTCGTGCGAGCGGGCAAGGCACTGCCGGTCACCGCTACCGAGGCCGTCGTCACCTTCAGCGCTCCACCTCGGCTCCTGTTCGGATCGGGCAAGGGTGCGCCCGATCCCAACAGCATGCGCTTCCGGCTCGGGGCCGACGACGGCATCACGTTCCACCTCCAGGCCAAGGCGCCGGGCGACGAGATGAGGACCAAGGCCGTCGACCTCGAGGTGGAGTACGAGCGGGTGTTCGGGCAGCGCGTCGAGGCATACCAACGGCTGCTCGAGGACGCGATGGACGGAGACGCCCGTCGCTTCGGACGCGCGGACGCGCTCGAGGAGCAGTGGCGCATTGTCGATCCGGTCCTCGCCGACCCTCCGCCGGCGCGCCTCTACCACAAGGGCACTTGGGGGCCCAGTGAGGCTGACCGCCTGGCCGGCGACGTCGGCGGCTGGACCGAGCCCGCGAACTGACGCGATCGGTGGGGCGCGTACGCTCGGCACAGTGATTGCCGTCATCCCGTACACGACGTTCCCCATCATCACGATCGGCCCGATCGAGCTGCGCACCTTCGGGCTCATGGTCGGGCTCGGCGTCTTGTTCGGGGCCTACGTCGCAGCTCGCTACATCGAGGCGCACACCGGCGTCGTGCGCGACGACACCTACCGGCTCGCGACCCGCCTCGTCATCGCAGGCGTCATCGGCGCGCGACTCACCTGGGACATCTCGCACTGGAGCCAGATCGGCAACCCGCTCGATCTCATTGCGGTGTGGAAGGGCGGGCTGCAGTTCTCGGGCGGTTTCATCGCAGCGGTCGCTGTCGGCATTCCGACGTTCCGGCAGTGGTCGAAGGCCGTTCGCTGGTCGAACCTCGACGGCTACGCGTTGGGCCTCACGCTCGGTCTTGCGTTCGGGCGCGTCGGGTGCACATCGGTCGGCGAGCACTTCGGCCGGATGAGCAACTTCCTCCTCGCGGTGCGCTACGACGGCGGCAGCGTCCGCGAAGACCTGCTCGGGACGACGCCGCTCGCGCGAGGCATGACGTTCCACAACACGGCGATCTACGAGCTCATCTACCTCGCGGTGCTCTTCGTCGTGCTCGTGTTGCTCGCTCGCCGACGGCCGGCACCAGGCACGCTGATCGGCGTCTTCTGCCTGTACTACGGCGTCGCTCGCGGCTCGAGCGACTTCCTGCGCGTCAACGACAAGACCATCGTTGGTCTCACGGGTGCGCAGTGGATGTGCGTCCTGCTCATCCCCACCTCGATCTGGATCCTCACCAGGATCCGCAGCCAGACCGCCGAGCTCGCGACGACCGATCTCGACGCGCCAGCGGGGGAGCCGGCGCCGAAGCCCGTTTAGGCTGCGTCGGGCTCGGGGACCGCGCGCACCATCGCCGCCACCGCGCGGTAGGCAGCCTCGGCCGGACCCAACTCGTCGTCGCGCAACAAGTTGGCCATGATGCGCAGCACCCACTCCATCAACGTGTGCGAGTGCATGCCGACGCGCGTCAGCTGGTTCAGCAGCGGAGGGTTGCCGATGACCTTGGCGAACAGCCGCGCGACCTTCCAATACAGCGCGTACTCGGCCTCGAGCATCTTCGGGTAACGCTGCAACGCCATGCCGTCGCCGGTCACGAGCGCCTCGTCGAGCAACTCGGCAGCCATGCGTCCTGTCTCGTACGCGTAGTCGATGCCCTCGCCATTGAAGGGGTTGATCGTGCCGGCGGCGTCGCCGACGAGGACCCACGTCGGTCCGACGTTCGGGGTGACCGAGCCGCCCATCGGGAGCCGCCCGCCGGTTGGCGGGCCCGTGGCCGTCTCCGCGGAGATGCCCCAGTACGCGGGAGCCGTCGCTGCGAACTCGTTCATGAGGTGCGACGTGTTCACGCTCTTCCAGTCGCGGAAGGTCGAGAGCAGGCCGATGCCGACGTTGATGGTGCCGTCGCCCACAGGGAAGATCCACCCGTAACCCGGCAGGCTGTTGCCGTTCCTGTCGCGCACATCGAGCGCTGACTCGATCCACGGTTCGGCGTGCAGCGGGCTCTCGTAGTAGCCGCGGATGGCCATCCCCTGCGGGTAGGAGCGGTTGCGCGCCGATCCCAGCGCGCGACCGAAGCGCGAGTTCGCGCCATCGGCCACGACGACGAAGCGGGCGCGGATCTCCTGCGTTGCGCTTGTCCCCTTGACCGCAACGTGCGCGCCGCGCACGAGACCGGCTTCGATGATCGGCGCCAAGGCCTCGGTGCTCTGGCGCAGGGTCGCACCGGCGGCCACTGCGTGCTCCACGACCATCTGGTCGAGGTCGCGGCGCTTCACCACGTAGCCGTAGGAAGGGAAGACCGGGTGCGCCGGCCATTGCAGCTCCATGCTTATCCCGTGTGCGATGGCGCGCAGGCCGTCGTAGCGGTGGAAGCGCTTCAGGTCCTCGCCGAGGCCCATCTCCTCGAGCTGGTGCACGGCCCTCGGGGTGAGCCCGTCGCCGCAGGTCTTGTCGCGCGGGAAGCTCTTGCGCTCGACGACGCAGACAGCATGCCCAGCCCGCGCGAGCCAGTACGCGGTCGCAGCACCGGCGGGGCCGCCTCCCACCACGAGGACGTCGAACCGCGAGTCAGCCATGTGCGCTCAACGCTCCCACGCGGACCCGAGGAGGGAGAAAACCTCTCACTTCGCGACGGGCTTGCCGTCCTTGTCGAGCGCTGGGGAAGTTCCTTCGCTGATCGCTACGAGGTCGGGCTCGGGCGCGGCGTGGCCGAGCACCTCGCGCTCGTAGCGCACGATGAGCGCGATCTCCTCGTCGGTGAGGGTGCCCCCGAAGGCCGGCATCACCGCGCTGCCCTTCGGCTTGTTCTGCGCACCGTACGTGTCGCCCGGCCACCCAGCCGACCCGACGTGGACCCACTTGATGTGATCCTTGAAGTCCGGCCACGTCTGCACGACGGCGCCGTTCTGGAACGACGGGCCGACACCGCCCTCACCGCCAGCACCGTGACAGGACGAGCAGTTGGTCAAGAACAGCGCCTTCCCCTTGCCGAGGGGGCCCTCGGCGCTCGCCGACGGCTTCACGAGCGTGTTCGCGTAGATGAACAGCCACAACGGCAGGGCGACGAGCACAGGCATGACCCAGAAGGGGATCTTCTTGCGCTCGTCGTAGGCCCGCACATAGGGGGGCGTCGGGGGCGGGGGAGGAGGAGCGGGGGGAGCAGCGGCCGGCTGCGTCGCCGGGCTCGCGGGCCCAGTCGTTGCCGCGACGGGAGCCGGCGCAGCCGAGGAAGTCACTTCCAGCTCTGCACCGGTGCTCGGCGTGGTCTCACCGCCGAGGCCGGCTGCGGCCCGGCGGGCCCGCGACCGGGCGAGGAGGTGTTCCGGGATCTCCGTCATACGACCCCGGAATCTAGACCGGGCCCGGCGCCGGCGACCAAGTGCGCAGGGCCCTCGGCCAGTTCGTTGCGTGACAGACGCTGGTGCTAGAACCAGCGACATCCGAGCGGTCGAGTGGCCCCGGCCCACCGCAATGTGAGAGATTTCACGAAGTCACACCGTCGGCGAAACCGGCGGGTCCAAGGAGCGAGGAGGAGGCCCCCACTTGGTTGCGTTCGTCGGGTCGTTCCTCGTCGCACTCGCAGGCATGGGTGCCGTCGTGGCGTTCGGCAAGCGCCGGCCCGAGGGCGCCACGCTCACGTGGGGCGAGGCCATCGCAGCGGCGACCTTCACCATCGGGTTGATGTTCTGGTGCTACGGCGTCGTGCCGCATCAGTTCCTCACCTGGGCCAACAACGAGCTCAACTGGACGGCAGCGAACCAGCTCAAGGGCTGGGGTGACCTCCTCGTCAACTGGCCGTACATCAGCACGATCAAGTTCTCCCACGAGACGCTCTCGCACTCGCTCGTGGCCGGCATCTACGGCTTCTTCCTGACCGCGCACGTCGTGATGTGGTCGCTCTGGAACAACCGGTCGAGGAAGTCCGAGGCGAGGGCCAAGGCCGAGCTCGCCCCCTCGACCTACGGCCGACCGCTGGTGAAGCAGGGCTAGGCACACCATGGCCCGTACCGACGCCAACCCGCCGATGCCGGAGTGGAGCTCCGACTACGTGCTGCAAGAGGTCGACGCCGCCTACCTCACGCGCGCGGTCAAGCCGAAGCAGTTCATCCACATCGACCAGTCGGAATGCATCACGTGTGAGGGCTGCGTCGACATCTGCCCGTGGAAGTGCATCCACATGGTGGCGACCAACTCCATCGCCGAGGCCGTCGGCACGGAACAACCCGGCGACGACCCGAGCGACGAGTACGTGTTCCTGATCGACGACGACGTTTGCACCCGGTGTGCGCTGTGCGTCGACCGCTGCCCGACCGGGGTCGTCATCCTCGGCAAGCTGGTCGACCCGAGCGGCGCCGGCGACATCCATCAGCGGACCAACACCCATGGCTACGGCTACGGGATGCGGTTGGGCTGAGGGACAAGAGACCGCACATGACGAAGACCACGACATGACGAAGACCATGCCGAACAAGCCGACACCGGGCGAGCGCGCCGCGAAGGTCACGGACACGGTGCAGGGCTCGCAGGTCTGGGGCTCGATCTTCCGACCCGGATCCATCTTCCGCAAGGGCTACACCGACAGCCCCCGCAACCGGTCATACGTGATCATGAACTCGGTGCTGTACCACCTGCACCCGGTCAAGGTGAAGCGCCACGCGGTCAAGGTCAGCTACACGCTCTGCCTCGGCGGCCTGAGCTTCTTCCTCTTCATCGTCCTCACCGTGACCGGCATCTTCTTGATGTTCTTCTACCGCCCGACAGCGACGCAGGCGTGGAGCGACATCGCCAACCTGCACACGGGTGTCACCTTCGGCTTGCTCGTGAGGAACATGCACCGTTGGGCAGCTCACCTCATGGTGATCTCGGTCTTCCTGCACATGGCACGCGTCTTCTACCACGGCGCATACAAGCCACCGCGGGAGTTCAACTGGGTCATCGGCGTGATCTTGTTGATGCTCACGCTCCTGCTGTCCTTCACCGGCTACCTGCTGCCGTGGGACCAGCTGGCGCTGTGGGCCGTCACCGTCGGCACGAACATGATGGGCTACACCCCGGTGTTCGGGAACCAGGTCCGCTTCGTGCTCCTCGGTGGCGCCGAGATCTCGACAGACACGCTGTTGCGCTGGTACGTCCTGCACGTCCTCATGCTCCCGTTCGTGATCGTCATCTTCATGGCGATCCACTTCTGGCGGGTGCGCAAGGACGGCGGGATCTCTGGACCGTTGTGACGAGGCGGAGGTGAGCACCGAGCGATGACCGAGATTCCCGAGCACCTGCGCAAGCGGGCCGAGGAGGCGAGGCAGAAGGCGGCCGCGGCTGCTGGCGCGACTCCGAGCGATGCGGCGCCGAGCGATGCGGCGCCGAGCGATCCCGCGCCGGCCCCGTCCGGCGCGACCGATGCCCCGCCGAGCGAAGCGGAGAGCCGCATCCCCGCAGCGCTCCTCGAGCGCTCGAAGGCGGCCAAGGCGCGAGCTGCTGGCGCGTCGGGTGGCGGCGGCTCGGCCGGCGAGGGCGATGCCGGCTCAGGCGGTGGCGGTGGCGGCGTCGCCGTGGCGACCGCAGCGACAACGGCCGTCGCGACCGCCGGTCCGCCCGTTGCCGCTGGGCCCGGCGGGCACACGCAGCGGTTGCTCACCGTGGTCAAGGCCGGCTCGATCCAAGACGTCAAGGCCACACCCCAGGACAAGGTCCACGTGTGGCCGCACCTGCTCGTGGTCGAGTTCGTCGCTTCGCTTGCGATGACGGTCTTCTTGTTGTTCTTCTCGATCTTCGTGAACGCACCGCTCCAAGGCCTGGCCAACATCAACCAGACGCCCAACCCGTCGAAGGCCCCCTGGTACTTCCTCGGGCTGCAGGAGCTGCTCACGATGTTCCACCCGATGGTGGCCGGCGTGACCATCCCGGGTATGGGCCTCTTCGGGCTCATACTCGCCCCCTACACCGACAGAAACCCGAGCAACAAGCCCGAAGACCGCAAGTTCGCCATTGCCTTGATGACCGTGTTCCTCATGTTCTGGGCCGTGCTCGTGATCATCGGCGCGTTCTTCCGTTGCCCCGGCTTCAACTTCACCTTCCCCTGGAGGGAAGGGCTCTTCTTCGAGCTGTGATGGGAGCCAACGCATGAGCAGCGGCGCATTGATCGCCATCGGGGTCGTCGTCCTCCTCGCCCTTGCCTTGGCCCTCCTCGCGGGTGTCGCGCGCAGACGCGACACCGGCGAGGCCATCGGCACGCTTTCACGCGAGACCTCGCGTCGCGACAAGGGCGCACCGCCGATCGTCGCGTCGCAAGCAGCGCCTACGGGGCGCGAGGTCGAGCGCAGCACCGCCATCGAGCGCCGGGAGCCATCGACCGAAGTCGTGCCTGCTGGCGGCGGAGCTGTCGCGCCGTGGGTGCCGCCCGACCCCGACGTGTTGGCAGTGACCCGCCGACAGTTCCTCAACCGCAGCATCGTCTCGGCGTTCGGCTTCGGGTTGACCGCGTTCGGGCTCACGGTGATCGGCTTCCTGTGGCCGTCGAGCTCGGGCGGCTTCGGGTCGAAGATCCGCGTCGGCAAGCTCATCGACATCAAGGCGAACATCGCGGCGGGCAAGGGCTTTTACTACGTGCCCGAAGGGCGCATGTGGATCACCGCGTACCCGTCGAGCGCGCTCGAGAAGGCGAAGAAGGTGTACAGCCCCGCTGTGCTGCCGGGCATGGAAGCCGGGGTCGTCGCGCTCTACCAGAAGTGCGTGCACCTGGGCTGTCGCGTGCCGAACTGCCTCACCTCGCAGTGGTTCGAGTGCCCGTGTCACGGTTCGCAGTACAACCGCGTCGGCGAGAAGAAGGGCGGGCCCGCTCCGCGCGGCCTCGATCGCTTCGAGATGATCGTCGACGGCGAGAGCCTGATCGTCAACACCGGCAACATCATCCTCGGGCCGGTCATCGGCACGAACACGACCGGCCAAGAGGCTGAGGGCCCCCACTGCGTGGGCGGCGCCAAACACTAGGGATGCCTGTGCTCCTCGCTGCGCTGTCCAACGAATCCATCGGTTGGACGATCTTCATCGTCCTGACGCTCGGGCTCATCGCCTACGCCGTCGTCAACGTCGTGCGTTCCGGCAAGGCCGAGGTCGGCTCCGAGCTCGAGGTCGCAGCCAACCGCAAGCCCTACTACTCCGACGAAGAGCTCGAGGGCCCCAAGCTCGATCGCACGCTCACGGTCGCGCTTCTCATGCTGCTGGTTGTCGCGGTCGGGCTGCCCTTCTACTGGCTCATGGAGCCGGGCCGGCAGTCGAACGCGAAGACCGACTTCGATGATCGCTTCGTCGCGGCAGGCGCCAAGATGTTCGCCCCCACAGCCGACGGCGGTTTCAACTGCGCCGGCTGCCACGGCGCCAAGGGCGTCGGCGCCTCGACCGACTACAACCTCACGCTGCCCGACGGCACCATCAAGGTCGTCAGCTGGAAGGCTCCCGCGCTCAACACCGTGCTCCTGCGCTACAGCCGCGATGAGGTGCTGTTCATCCTCACCTACGGCCGCCCGTTCTCTCCCATGCCAGCCTGGGGTGTCACCGGCGGCGGCCCGCTCAACGACCAGCAGCTGCAGAACCTCATCGACTACCTCGAGAGCATCCAGCTGTCACCGGACCAAGCGCAGCAGGCAGCACGCGACAACCTCGCCGAGGTCATGACCAAGACGGGCGCGGACGGCAGGCCGATCTACCGCTCCGAGGGAGAGGCGCTCTTCAACTTGGGGCTGACCGACGGCTTCGCCGGCGGTGCCTATTCGTGCGGGCGTTGCCACACCCAGGCGTGGTCGTACGCATCGTCGGTGAAAGAGATCGCTGGCCACAGCGGGTGTGGCGCGCTCGGGCCCAGCTTGTGCGGCGGCAGCGTCACGGCACAGTTCCCTCTCGAGCAGGACCATCTCGACTTCGTCTCGGCCGGTTCCGAGCTCGGCAAGAAGTACGGCGTGCACGGACAGGGCTCCGGGAAGATGCCCGGCTTCGGCCAGCGAACCGCCGAGCCGGCGTTGTTCTGGATCAACAAGGGCAAGGAGCGCGAGCCGGGGCCTGGCATGTTGCCTGACGACCTCATCCAGAAGATCGTGCGCTACGAGCGGGGCCTGTGATGGTCCACGTCTTCGCGGAGATCGCGTGGGATCCCGAGATCCGCAACATCCTCGGGCTCTGCGTGGGCATCGGCGTGCTCGTCGGGTCGATCATGCTCATCGTCTCGACCAACACCGGTCCCCGTACGGGAATGCTCATCGTGCTCGGGTGCCTGTTCGGCTGGATGAGCACCATGGGCGCGTTCTGGTGGATGTACGGGATCGGCATGAAGGGTGAGGCTTCGCACTGGCGGGTCGTCGAGATCAACACGGGCGACCTCTCCACGGCAGAGAACGCGCAGGCGAAGAAGCTGCCAGCCGTCGACGATCAGGCCTACGTCGACAAGATCCTCGGCGCTCACCCCGAGCTGAAGCACGAGGCCAACCCCGAGGACAAGCCAGACAAGGTCTATTCGATCAGC
Organism: Acidimicrobiales bacterium; assembly: GCA_051000215.1. Classification (GTDB taxonomy): domain Bacteria; phylum Actinomycetota; class Acidimicrobiia; order Acidimicrobiales; family JACDCH01; genus JBPCON01. The sequence goes on along the minus strand of JBPCON010000030.1, from coordinate 35,278 downwards.
GAGCTGGTCGAGCTCATGCCGTCGGTGAGGTCCGAGTTCCACCTCACACCGAGCGACCTCGGCGGTTGGCGGATCCTCAACCCCTCCGACAAGCAGCGTGGCGATGCGCAGGCCGTCGCCGACGCAGCCCTCGTCGCGGCGAACGAGTTCGGGACACCAACGACATCAGGTGACTACAAGGTCATCGAGGCCTACGACATCGGCGGCAAACGGCCCCTCCCGGCCGACACCGGCGACTGCAGGGTCTACAGCCCAGGCACCTTCGACGACTGCAAGACCAGGATCTGGGACGACATCAACACCGCGGTCGTGCAGTTCACGCACCCCGAGCATTTCGCCGTCGTGCAAGTGCGCCAAGTGGTCAAGCAGGAGACCGTGCCCGGCCAAGCACCGCCGACGCCGAAGTTCGACGAGACGAAGCCGGTCGTGACCGTGGTCATGATCCGCAGCCTCGGCGACCTGCGGTTCCCCGGCTTCATGGTGTTCATCGGCTTCGGAACCCTGTTCGGGCTCACCTGCAACGCGCTGCATCGTCGCGACAAGCTGCAAGCAGCGCACCGCGCCGCTGCGGGCTGAGCGATAGAAGGAGGGAGTCGAGACATGGACCAGTACCTCCCACTGGTGGTGATGGTCGTGCTCGCCGTGCTGTTCGGGGTGGTCTCCGAGATGGTTTCGAAGCTCGTCTCGCCCAAGCGCTCGACGCCGGCGAAGACGGCCCCTTACGAGTGCGGGATCGTGCCTCGCCGCGGACCGCCGGAGCGCTTCCCGGTGCGCTTCTACCTCGTTGCGATGATCTTCATCATCTTCGACATCGAGGTGATCTTCCTCTATCCCTATGCCGTGATCTTCCGCGGGCTTGGAGCCTTCGGTCTCGCTGAGCTCGTGCTTTTCTCGATCCCTGTCTTCTTCTCCTTCGTGTACCTGATCGCGAATGGTGCGCTCGATTGGGGCCCGATCAAGGTGCTGCGTGCAGGGGGCGAGGAGACGATGGTGTCGTCGGCTCGCACGACCACGACCACGATCCGTCGCGTCGGCATGGATGGCCGCGCTGCAGGCGACGAAGCAGCCTGATGGTCAAGATCCTCGGCATCGACCCCGAAGTCGGCCTCGACGGAGCCGACAACAACATCATCACCGGCACCCTCGAGCAGCTCGTGAAATGGGCACGACAAAAGAGCATGTTCCCCGCCACGTTCGGGCTGGCGTGCTGCGCCATCGAGATGATGGCAACAGGGGGATCGCACTACGACATGGCCCGCTACGGCATGGAGGTGTTCCGCGCCTCGCCGCGCCAGGCCGATCTCATGATCGTTGCCGGCAGGGTAAGCCAGAAGATGGCCCCGGTGCTGCGTCAGGTCTACGACCAGATGATGGAGCCCAAGTGGGTGATCTCGATGGGCGTGTGCGCGTCGAGCGGCGGCATGTTCAACAACTACGCCATCGTGCAAGGCGTCGACCAGGTGGTCCCCGTCGACGTCTACGCGCCGGGCTGCCCCCCCGGGCCCGAGACTCTGCAGCACGCGATCATCACGCTGTACTCGCTCATCCAGAGCGGCGAGCTGACCAAGCGACGCGACGAGCAGGGGGGCGGGGCCGGCGTCGAGGTCGATCAACGCGACGGGCAGACCGGCGGGGGCCAGATGATCGCCGGCAAGCTCCCGTTCACGCTCGAGAAGCGCTGATGTCCGACGAAGCTCCCGCAGAAGGCGCCGAAGAAGCCGAGGCCGCGCCGCCGGCCGAGCTGCCGACTCGCTACGGCGTCGCGATGACCGAGGCGCATGGTCAAGTCGTGCTGCACCCCCGGCGCGAGGGCCTCGACCGGTTCGTCATGGAGCTCCGCGACGAGCACGGCTTCAACGTGTGCATCGACGTGACAGCGGTCGATCACCTGACCCACCAGGGGACGCGCACCCTCCCAGCTGGCATCGAGCCCGAGCGCTTCGAGCTCGTCGTCGCGCTCCTCTCGCATGCGAACCGCGAGCGCGTCCGCTTGCGCGTCCAGGTCCCCGAGAGCGAGGCGAGCGTCCCTTCGCTCTTCGAGGTGCACCCTGGCACCGAGGCGCTCGAGCGCGAGGTCTACGACATGTTCGGGATCACCTTCGACGGCCATCCCGACCTGACACGCATCCTCATGCCAGAGGATTGGGTTGGGCATCCGTTGCGCAAGGACTACGCCATCGGCCGCATCCCTGTGCAGTTCAAGGGCGCGAGCAACGTCCGATGACCACGCTGCAGTCGGAGACATCGGAGGGAGCGCAGGAGATGCAGCCCCGCAAGGGGTTGAAAGCAGCGCAGCTGCTGCGTGAGCTCGGTGCCGTGTTGCGCATGTCCGAGGCCGAAGCCGCGGAGATCACCGACGAGGGCGAGTCGGGCGAAGACGACCAGACCATGCTCATCAACATGGGGCCCCAGCACCCCAGCACGCACGGCGTGTTGCGGATCATGCTCGAGCTCAAGGGTGAGACCGTGCTGCGGACGAAACCGATCATCGGCTACTTGCACACCGGCATGGAGAAGACGGGCGAGGACCTGACCTTCCTGCAGGGGCCGACCAACGTCACCCGCATGGACTACGCAGCGCCGCTCTTCAACGAGCTCGTGTTCTCGATGGCCACGGAGACGCTGCTCGGAATCGACGGCGACATCCCTGAGCGGGCGAGCTGGATCCGGATGCTGATGACTGAGCTCAACCGCGTCAGCTCGAACCTGCTCTTCATGGCCACGAACGGCATGGACATCGGCGCGGTGTCGATGATGCTCTACGGGTGGCGTGAGCGCGAGGAGGTGCTGCGCTTCTTCGAGATGGTCACCGGCCTCCGGATGAACCACAACTACATCCGCCCAGGCGGCGTCGCCGCCGACCTGCCCGACGGGTGGCGCGACGCAGTGTTGCGTTTGCTCGAGATCATCCCGCCGCGCCTCGACGAGTACGACACGCTGCTCACCGACCAGCCCATCTGGCGCGAGCGCCTGCAAGGCGTCGGCGTCATCACAGCTCAGGAAGCCATCGCGCTCGGCGCGACAGGACCGATCCTGCGCGCCACCGGCGTGCCATGGGATCTGCGACGCGACCTGCCGTACCTGTTCTACGAGCAAGTCGAGTTCGACGTCATCGTCGGCACCTACGGCGACACGTTCGATCGCTACGCGGTTCGGCTTCAGGAGATCCGAGAGTCCCTGCGGATCGTGCGCCAGATACTCGAGCTCATGCCAGGCGGCGACTACCGCATCCAGGACAAGAAGGTGACGCCTCCGCCTCGCGCCCGCATCGACGAGTCGATGGAGGCCTTGATCCACCACTTCAAGATCTTCACCGAGGGGTTCAAGGTTCCCGAGGGAGAGGTGTACGTCGCCATCGAGTCGCCGCGGGGCGAGCTCGGCTGCTACCTCGTGAGCGACGGCTCGTCGAAGCCCTACCGCATGCACTTCCGCGGGCCCAGCTTCGTGAACCTGCAGACCCTCCCGCACATGATGCGCGGGGGCCTGCTCGCTGACGGCGTCGCCATCATCTCGAGCGTCGACCCCATCCTCGGCGAGGTCGACCGATGAGCCGGCTGAGCACGGCCAACGAGGCGATCGCCCGCGAGATCATCGGGCGCTACCCGGTGGCGAAGTCGGCGACGATCCCGCTGTGTCACCTCGCGCAGGAGCAGGACGGCCACCTCGCCGACGACGCGATGGAGCATGTCGCGGAGCTGATCGGCATCACACCAGCCGAGGTGCTCGGCACGGCGTCGTTCTACGAGATGTTCAAGCGCGAAGCCTGCGGCAAGTACCTCATCAACGTCTGCACGTCGATCAGCTGCCACCTCATGGGGGGCGACGACCTGCTGCACCACGCCGAGGAGAAGCTCGGCATCGCCCCGGGCCAGACCACCGAGGACGGGCTCTTCACTGTCGAGGGCTACGAGTGCATCGCGGCGTGCACCGAGGCGCCCTGTCTCCAGGTCAACTACCGCTATTTCACCAAGCTCAGCGGCGACGACTTCGATCGCATCGTCGACGATCTGCGCGCCGGGCGCCTCGACGATGAGGTCCCGGCCCACGGCATCCTGGCCCGCACGCGTCAACGCATCGCGGCCGACAGGGCAGCCGGCGTTGCGCCCCCCGACGCCGCGCCGAAGCCAACGTGGCTGGGCTCGGAACCCGCGCTGCGCGACGCCCCGCAGGCGGCCGGCTCGTGATCACCGACGCCAAGCCGATCATCACGACCCGATTCGGCATCGAGGGCTCGCACACGATCGAGCGCTACGTCGAGACGGGTGGCTACGAAGGGCTGCGCGCTGCTCTGCGCACCCCACCCCAACAGGTGGTCGAGCAGGTGAAGACAGCGAGCCTCCTCGGCCGTGGCGGCGCTGGCTTCCCCGCCGGCGTGAAGTGGGGCTTCTGCCCGCCGGAGGTGTGGCCGCGGTACCTCGTCGTCAACGGCGACGAGTCCGAGCCCGGGACCTACAAGGACCGGCTCCTCATGGAACGCGACCCCCACCAGCTCATCGAGGGGGTGCTCATCGCCTGCTACGCGATCGGCTGCAGCCAGGCGTTCCTCTACGTGCGCGGGGAGATGGCGCTCGCGCAGGAGCGCATCGCGGCAGCGCTCAACGAGGCGTACGCCGCCGGTTACGTGGGGCGCGCCATCCTCGGCACCGACTTCTCCGTCGACATCGTGCTGCACTGGGGTGCAGGCGCGTACATCGTCGGGGAGGAGACGGCGCTCATCGAGAGCCTCGAGGGCAACAGAGGCATGCCGCGCCTCAAGCCGCCGTACTTCCCCGCTGCCATCGGGCTGTACCAGCAGCCGACCATCGTGAACAACGTCGAGACGCTGTCCAACCTGCCGTGGATCGCGACGAACGGCGGCGAAGCGTTCGCCACGCTCGGCGCGGAGACGAGCAGGGGCATGCGGGTCTTCGCTGTCTCGGGGCACGTCAACAAGCCCGGCGTCTTCGAGGTCGAGTTCGGGGTCACGACGTTCCGAGATCTCATCGAGGGGCCGGTCTACGCCGGCGGCGTGCGCAAGGGGCGAAAGCTCAAGGCCTTCATCCCCGGGGGCGCATCGGCGCCCTGGTTCTTCGAGGAGCACCTCGACCTGCCCCTCGAAGCTGGCGCTGTGGGCAAGGCCGGCTCGATGCTCGGCTCCGGCGCCATCGTGGTGATGGACGACGAGACCGACGTCGTGAAGGCGTGCCACCGTCTCGTGCGCTTCTTCTCGCGCGAGTCGTGCGGCAAGTGCACGCCGTGCCGAGAAGGCACCACGTGGCTCGAGCGCATCCTCACGCGCATCATCGACGGCCACGGTCAGCCGGGCGATGTCGCCGCCCTGCTCGACGTGTGCGACAACATCAGCCCCGGGATCACGTGGCCGCCGAAACAGACCACCATCTGCCCCCTCGGCCCCTCAGCGGTTTCGCCGATCGCGTCCGCGGTCATGCGCTTTCGCTCCGAGTTCGAGGCGTACGTGGGCGGCGCGGTCACGATCCCCGTCGCCGTCGGAGGCGCGGCGTACAACAGCAAGCCTCTCGAGGTCTCCAGTGCCTGATCCCGTCACGCTGACGATCGACGGTGTGACGGTCGAGGCCCATAAGGGCGAGCTGCTCATCGAGGTTGCCGAGCGCGCCGGGAGCTACATCCCACGCTTCTGCTACCACCCGCGCATGACCTCTGTCGGCATGTGCCGGATGTGCATCGTCGACATCGACACCGGTCGCGGCCCGGCGTTGCAGCCGAGCTGCATGATCCAGGTGAGCGACGGCATGAACGTCGCCACCGAGTCCGCAGCGACGCGGAAGGCGCAAGACGGGGTCCTCGAGTTCCTGCTCATCAACCATCCGCTCGACTGCCCGGTGTGTGACAAGGGCGGGGAGTGCCCCCTGCAGGACAACGCCTATGCGTATGGTCCGGGCGAGAGCCGCTTCGTCGAGGAGAAGCGGCACTTCGAGAAGCCGATACCCATCAGCGATGTCGTCTTCCTCGACCGCGAACGCTGCATCCTCTGTGATCGCTGCACGCGCTTCGCCAAGGAGGTCGCCGGCGATCCACTGATCCATTTCATCAACCGCGGCGGCCAGACCGAGGTCAACACCTTTCCCGACCAACCCTTCGCCTCCTACTTCAGCGGCAACACGGTGCAGATCTGCCCGGTAGGAGCGCTCACCGCCAAGCCCTTCCGCTTCAAGGCGCGCCCATGGGATCTCGACAAGGCCGAGACCACGTGCACCTCGTGCGGTGTCGGGTGCAGGGTCACCGTCGAAGCCAGCCGCAACCGCGTGCTTCGTTCGCAGGGCGTCGACATCGATCCCGTGAACTGGGGATGGCTTTGCGACAAGGGCCGGTTCGACTTCGAGGCCATCGACGCCCACTCGCGCTTGACCGAGCCGCTCGTTCGCAAGCCGGCAGGCGAATCTGCTGCCGGGTCAGAGCTCATCGCAGCATCGTGGTCAGAAGCGCTCGGCCGCGCTGCTGAGGCGATCCGCGAGACCGCGGCGTCGAGCGTCGCGGTGCTCGGGGGGTCGCGCCTCACGAACGAAGCGGCCTACGCCTGGGCAAAGCTCGCCAAGGGGGTCATCGGCACCGACAACGTCGACGCCCAGCTCGGCGACGGGCTGCCGGGTGAGGTGGTGCTGACCCTTCCTCCTGCCACCATCGACGCGGTGTGCGCCAAGGGCGCCACCATCCTCGTGATCGCCGGCGACGTGAAGGAGGAGCTACCCGTGCTCTTCCTGCGCCTCCGCCACGCTGTCGTGCACGACGGGGCCAAGCTCATCGAGATCGCTGCGATGCCGACGGGGCTCACCGCGCTTGCAGCCGCGTCGCTACGCAACCGTCCCGGCGAGGCTCACGAGGTTGTTCGCGCGCTGGTGGCTGGTGGCGACGCTGCTGCCGTGCTCGACGGCGACCTCGATGCAGCGAAGGAGATCATCGGCGCGGGACCGATCACCGCGATCATCGGGCGTGCATCGGTCGCAGAGTCGTCGGGTCCGACCGTCGAGGCAGCAGCGATACTGCTGGAGTCCAAGCCCGACACGCTGTTCTTGCCGGTGCTGCGCCGTGCCAACGCCCGCGGCGCAGTCGAGATGGGGCTCGCTCCAGGTCTGCTGCCGGGACGCACGACGCTCGAAGCCGGTCGCGCATGGTTCGAGCGCGCAGGCTGGCCGCATGTGCCGCCGCGTGCTGGCCTCGACGCCGAAGGCATCCTCAGTGCCGCAGCCAACGGCAAGATCGACGTGCTCATCCTCTTGGGCGCCGACCCTGCAGTCGACTTCCCCGATCACGATCTCGCGGCACGTGGCCTCGCCGGTGCCCGCACCGTGATCGCCGTCGACACGTTCCTCACCGAGTCGAGCCGCCACGCCGATGTCGTTCTGGCGGCAGCAGGCTGGGGCGAGACGCCGGGGACGACGACCAACATCGAGGGTCGAATCTCCACGCTCGGGCAGCGGGTCACACCTCCAGGCACGGCGCGTCACGACTGGATGATCGCGGCCGAGCTCGCCCTTCGCCTCGGTGGCGACCTCGGCATCGAGTCGCTCGACGAAGCCCTCGATGAGATCGGCGCGGTGGCACCCGCGCACGCGGGCATCAGCGTCAGGCTCATCGAGGCTCTCGGCAACCAAGACGGCGTCGTCATACCGGCGTCCGCCGAGGTGCTCGCGGCGGCTGATGGCACGCGTGTCGCGATCGTGGGGGTCGCGCACGCGGCAACCGACGACCAGGGCATGTCGAGCACCGGGGTCACGACGGCGAGTGAACCAGCGGCCGAGGCCGGCGTGGCAACCGACGAGGCCGCGGCTGCGCCGACGGCCCCTTCGCCCGTCGGCGGCGAGGGTCGTCCCGCGGTGATGGCATGGAGCAGGCCCCCCGTGTTCGAGACGGCCGCCCGAGATGCGTACTCGTTGCGCCTCTTCTCGCCACGCAAGCTCTACGACGGCGGCACGCTCGTGCAGAAGAGCCCGTCGCTGGCTGAGCTCGCCCCGGGTGCGCGCCTCGGGGTGTCCCCCTCTGACCTGGCGCGGCTCGCGGTGGGCGACGGCGCCCGCGTGCGGGTCACCTCGTCGCGCGCGACCCTCACCGTCGAAGCTCACGCCGATGCCGCGATCCCGAAGGGGACAGCGGTGGTGCACTTCAACCAGCCCGGCAGCCTCGAAGCGGGCGCGCTCATCGAATCGGCCGCAGTCGTGACCGAGATACGCGTCGAGACGCTCTGATGGATCCGCTCTTCCTCAGCGGTCTGAGCTCGAGCGTCGTGCTCGCAGTCCTGCTCAAGGTCGTCATCACCTTCGTGTTCCTGCTCATCGCCACGATGCTCATGGTCTGGTTCGAGCGCAAGGTGCATGCCGACATGACGAACCGGCTCGGCCCCAACCGCGCCGGTCCCTTCGGCATCCTCCAGACCCTCGCCGACGGCATGAAGCTCTTCTTCAAAGAGGGCCTAATGCCCGATCGGGCGGAGCCCGGCGTCTACAAGCTCGCGCCGTACCTGTCGTTCGTGCCGGCGTTCGTCACGTTCGCGATCATCCCCGTCGGGGGTGTGTTCGCGAACGGCGGTCACGACGGCACCATCGCGAGCTTCCTCGGCCACACCACGTTCGCGCAGCTCGCTGATCCGCCGATCGGCATCCTCGTCTTCCTCGCCATGTCCGCGATCGCCGTCTACGGCGTGATGCTCGCCGGCTGGTCATCGGGCTCGAAGTACCCGCTGCTCGGCGCCGTCAGAGCGACCGCGCAGATGGTCAGCTACGAGGCCGCGCTCGGCCTGTCGATCGTCATGGTGGTGCTCGCGACCGGAACGTTGAGCACCCACCGGATCGTCGAGGCGCAATCGCACAGCTTCACGGACTGGAACGTGTGGCAGCTCGGCGTCGTGCCGTTCCTGATCTTCCTCATCGCCGGGACAGCCGAGCTCAACCGGCCACCGTTCGATCTCGTGGAGGCAGAGCAGGAGCTCGTCGCCGGCGCCTACACCGAGTACTCCTCCATTCGCTTCGCCCTGTTCTTCCTCGCCGAGTTCATGAACGTCATCACCATGTCGGCGATCATCGTCACGCTCTTCTTCGGTGGCCCTTCCGGCCCGCTGCTGCTCGGCCCCGACTGGATCTGGCCGCTCGTCTGGTTCTTCGCCAAGCTCACCTGCTTCCTCTACGTGTTCGTGTGGTTCCGCGCAACGCTGCCGCGCTTTCGCTACGACCAGCTCATGGACCTCGGGTGGAAGGTGCTCATCCCTCTGTCCCTCGGATGGCTGCTCCTCGTCAGCGCCATCAAGATCAGCGGCGACGAGAGCTGGAACCCCGTTGTGGTCGCAACCATCGGCGCAGCGACCATCGTCGCTGCGTTCGCTGTGTTGCGCCTGGCCGTGCGCACCGGGGCGCAACGCCGTCGATTCGGCGAGCTCGAGGGGTAGGGGCGATCTGATGGGTTACTTCGGCGGGTTCAGGATCCCCTTCATGCAGCAGCGCGCGATGGGTGGCAAGGTGCTCACCAACGAGTACCCGCAACGCAAGCGTGCGAAGCCCGAGCGCCTGCACGGGCGCCACGTGCTCAACCGGTACGAGGACGGCATGGAGAAGTGCATCGGCTGCGAGCTGTGCGCGGGTGTCTGCCCCGCCCGGTGCATCTACGTGCGCGGGGCCGACAACCCCGACGACGATCCCATCAGCCCAGGCGAGCGTTACGGCTACGTCTATGAGATCAACTACCTCCGCTGCATCCATTGCGATCTGTGCGTCGAGGCGTGCCCGACCGAGGCGATCACCGAGACCAAGCTCTTCGAGCTCTCCTTCACAAACAGGGCCGACGCCATCTACACGAAGTCCGAGCTCGTGGTCGATGACGATGGGCGCCCCAAGCAGTTGCCGTGGGAGGACTGGTCAGACAGCGACGCTGTTGCAGCGCACTCCTCCGCTTGGGTGCGCGCGACGGCGTCGGGCGGCGATGCCGACTACGAGGGACGCATCGCCTGGTCGGGAGAGCTCGGCTTCGGTGTGAAGCCGCCAGAGGCAGGACAGACAGCGGCGCTCGACGCCACCACTTCGAATGCGGAGACCGACGAGCACGATGGTGGGGAAGCTCACGATGCTCGCTGAGATCTCCGGGCTCGGGGTCGAGCACGTCGTCTTCATCCTCGCGTCGCTCGCGACGTTGTTGTCTGCTGTCGGCGTCGTCACCTCGAGGAGCCCGGTGCACTCCGCGCTCAGCCTCGTCGCCACGCTGTTCGGCGTTGCCGTGCTCTTCGTTGCCCAAGACGCCCACTTCCTCGCCGCCGTCCAGGTGATCGTCTACGCCGGGGCCATCGTGGTGTTGTTCCTCTTCGTGATCATGCTCCTCGGCGTCGATCGCCTTGAAGACATCGAGACCGAGCCGCTCGTGGCCCAACGACCCCTTGCCCTGCTCGCAGGCGCGGCCTTCGCTGTGCTGGCCGGGCTCGTGTACGCCCTCACCGACCGCGACTTCGGGGGCATCGTCACCGGCGCGCCATCCCAGGCCGGGGTGCTCGCCCGCTCGGGTTCGCAGAACGTGACCAACCTGGCCACGTCGGTGTTCACCGACTACCTGTACGCCTTCGAGATCACCTCCGTGCTCCTGATCATCGCTGTGGTTGGCGCTGTCGTGCTCGCGCGGCGCACCCCCGAACCCGACGAGACCTCTCCGTGACCGCAGCGGTCGTCGCGCCGGGCGCGTATTTGGCAGTGGGCGCTGCGCTGTTCGCGATCGGGGCCTTCGGCGTGCTCACGCGGCGCAACCCGCTCGTGATGTTCATGAGCGTGGAGCTGATGCTCAACGCGGTGAACCTCACCTTTGTCACCTTCGCCCGCTCCTTGAACGACGTCGGCGGACAAGTGATCGTGTTCTTCGTCCTCGTCGTCGCAGCAGCGGAGGTCGTGGTCGGGCTCGGGATCATCGTTGCCCTTCTCCGCCGCCGTCCCGGCGCGACAGCAGACGACGTCGCAGAGCTCAGAGGGTAGGGGCAGCGCATGCTCGACCTCGTCTGGCTCATACCCGCGCTTCCGATCGCCGGCTTCGCGGTTCTCGTCGTCGCAGGTCGCAAGATGGGCGATCCTCGCGCCGGATGGCTCGCCACCGCGACGTGCTGCGGTGCGTTCATCGCGACGGCCGTCGTGTTCGTCGGGCTGCTCGGCAAGGACGCGGGAGATCGTCATTTCGAACAGACGCTGTGGACCTGGCTTCCGAGCGGCGGGCTCAACGTCGAGTTCGGGCTCCTCGTCGATCCGCTCTCGATCACGATGGCACTGTTCATCACGGGCGTCGGGATGCTCATCCACCTTTACTCGGTGGGCTACATGCACGGTGACCAGAGCTTCTCGAAGTTCTTCATCTACCTGAACCTGTTCATCGCGTCGATGACGCTGCTCGTGCTGGGCAACAACCTGGTGCTCACCTTCCTCGGGTGGGAAGGCGTCGGCACGTGCTCGTACCTCCTCATCTCGTTCTGGTTCACCAAAGAAGCCAACGCGTCGGCGGGCAAAAAGGCCTTCGTCACCAACCGCATCGGCGATTGGGGGTTCATGGTCGCCATGTTCCTGACGTTCCAGGCCCTCGGGACGCTGCAGTACTCCGGCATCTTCCAAGGCGCGAAGACGTTGGCACCGGCGACAGCGACGGCCATCGCAGCGCTGCTGTTCGTCGGCGCGATAGGCAAGTCGGCGCAGCTCCCGCTCTACGTCTGGCTGCCCGATGCCATGGCCGGCCCGACGCCGGTCTCGGCGCTCATCCACGCAGCGACGATGGTGACCTCCGGCGTCTACCTGCTGACCCGCGTCAGTCCGATCATCGCGCAAGGTGACGACTGGCTCCCTTGGGCGATCGCCATCGTGGGAGCGGCAACGGCGCTCTTCGCAGCGACGATCGTCGTTGCCCAGAACGACATCAAGAAGGTCCTCGCCTACTCGACCGTGTCGCAGCTCGGTTACATGTTCCTCGCCATCGGGACCGGTGCCTATGTGGCAGCCGTGTTCCACATGGTCACCCACGCCTTCTTCAAGGCCCTCCTGTTCCTCGGCTCCGGCTCGGTGATCCACGGCATGAGCGATGAGCAAGACATGCGCCGGATGGGCGGGTTGCGCAAGTACATGCCGATCACCGCCGCCACGTTCATCGTCGGTTGGTTGGCGATCGCCGGCGTGCCGCCCTTCGCCGGGTTCTGGTCTAAGGACGACATCCTGCTCGCCGCGTACGACAAGAGCCCTGTCCTGTGGTTCGTCGGGCTCGTCACCGCGATGCTCACCGCCTTCTACATGGCGCGGCAGGTCTTCCTCGTCTTCTTCGGCGAGGAGCGCTGGCGCGACGTGCCCGTACACCAGGGCGACGAGGCCAAGCAGTCGGCGGCTCAGGCCATCGCGCCGCACGACCCGCACGAGTCGCCTTGGACGATGACGCTGCCGCTCGTGGCGCTGGCGGGGCTGGCGACGCTCGGGGGCGCGCTCAGCTTGCCGTTCGCCGACAGGTGGTCGCTGCTGCCGAGCCTCGAAGGTTGGCTCGAGCCGGTGCTCGAGGGGAACGGCCACATCGTCGATCGTCCTGGCTCGTTCAAAGCCGGTCTGGCGATCGCAACGGCGCTCCTCGCGATCGCCGCCATCGTGGCAGCGAAGCGCGTCTACCTCGATGGCAGGGCAGAACCCGTCGAGCCAGAGCTGTTGGCCGAGGGCTACCACTACGACGAAGCCGTGAGCGCGTTCGCCGGTGGCCCCGGTCGCGACGGTTTCGAGGGCGCCGCCACCTTCGACACGAAGGTGCTCGATGGAGCCGTCAACGGCGTCGCCGCTCTGATACGCACCGGCGCCTCGAAGCTGCGGCTCGCCCAGACGGGTTACGTGCGCAACTACGCGCTCGGCATCACGATCGGTGCCGTCATCATGCTCGGGCTGCTCCTGGGACGAGCCGTCTGATGGAGCACATCGCGTCAGCGCCCCATACCCCCCTGCTCACTCTCCTCGTCGTCGTGCCGTTCCTCGGTGCCTTGGCCATCTCGCTCATCCCGAGGTCCCGGCCCGAGCTGCACAAGCTCGTTGCCGTGCTCACGACAGCGCTGGCTCTCGGGCTGTCGATCGCCGTGCTCGCCACGTTCCGCAGCGGCGACGGCGGCTTCCAGCTCGTCGATCACCACTCGTGGATCTCGAGCCTCGGCATCTCTTGGACGCTCGGCGTCGACGGCATCTCGCTGTTCCTCGTCCTCCTCAACGCGCTGCTGTTCCCCGTCGCCATCCTCGGCACCGATCCCCACCACGACCACAAGGCCTTCTACGCGTGGCTGCTCGTCCTCCAGGCCGGCTGCTTCGGGGTCTTCGTCGCCCTGGATCTCTTCCTGTTCTTCGTGATGTTCGAGATAGTCCTCGTCCCCATGTACTTCCTCATCGGGCAATGGGGTCACGGCAACCGCACCTATGCGGCGCTGAAGTTCTTCCTCTACACGATGTTCGGCTCGGCGTTCATGCTCGTCGCGCTGATCATGACGGCCGTCCTGCATCAGAAGGCTGTCGGCGGTCCCATCACCTTCGACCTCGTGACGATCGCCAACGACAGCGCGCGAGCCTTCGACCTCGGTCAGGCACGTTGGCTCTTCCTCGGGTTCACCGTCGCCTTCGCCATCAAGGTCCCGCTCTTCCCCCTCCACACGTGGCTGCCCGACGCCCACACCGAGGCCCCCACCGCCGGATCCGTGATCCTGGCCGGCGTCATGCTCAAGCTCGGCACCTACGGGATGCTGCGCTTCGGGCTCTACCTCTTCCCCGAGGCCGCAGCTTGGTTCGCCCCCGCGCTCGTGACGCTCGGCGTGATCGGGATCGTCTACGGGGCCGTGGTCGCGACGATGCAGAAGGATCTGAAGCGGCTCGTCGCGTACTCCTCCGTTGCACATCTCGGCTTCATCGTGCTCGGCACGTTCGCACTCACGACGCAGGGCATCCAGGGCGGCGTGCTGCAGATGGTCAACCACGGCGTGTCGACGGGAGCGTTGTTCCTCCTTGTCGGGTGGATCTACGAGCGTCGACACACCCGCGAGATCGCGAAGCTGAGGGGCCTGCAGAAGGCAGCGCCGATCATGGCCGGTGTCTTCACCCTCGTCATGCTGTCGTCGATCGGAGTTCCCGGGCTGAACGGGTTCGCGGGCGAGTTCCTCATCCTCATCGGCTCGTTCCTGACACGTCGGTGGTGGGCCGTGGCCGCCGCCGTCGGGGTCATCATCGCTGCGCTCTATCTCCTGTGGGCCTACCAGCGCGTCTTTCATGGCGAGCCTGACGAGGACAACGCGTCGTTCGCCGAGATGCGGTGGAGCGAGGGCATCGTGATCGCCCCGCTGCTCGCGCTCATCGTGTTCGTCGGCCTGTACCCGAAGCCGCTGCTCGATCGCATCCAACCATCCGTCGACGTGTTGATCCACCACGTCGAGGAGGGCAGCTGCGTGCAGCCCGGCGCCACCTGTTACGTCGAACCCGGCGTCGCCCGCACCGCCGAGCAAGGCGCGACTCCGTGATCGCAGCGGTGACGCCCATCGCGACGCCGCCCATCGAATGGGCGGCGTTGTTACCGACCCTCGTGCTCATCGGCGGCTCGCTGCTCATGCTCGCGACCTCCGCGCTGAGCCGGCGCCGCCCGTTCAAGGGCGCCTACGCCACGTCGACGGTCGTGATCGCGGTCATCGCGATGATCGCGGCAGTACCGCTGTGGCGCGACGTGACCGACCGCGGCAAGGGGCCCTACACGGCGGTTGCCGGCGCGATCGGCGTGGATGGCTTCTCCGTGTTCCTGACCTTCGTGATCCTCGCCGGTGTCGTGCTCGCAGCACTGCTCGCCGACGGGTTCTTGCGGCGCGAGGGCATCGATGGCGTCGAGCTCTATGTGCTCATGCTGCTCTCTGCATCGGGCGGGCTGGTCATGGCGTCGGCCAACGATCTGATCGTGCTGTTCCTCGGCCTCGAGATCCTCTCGATCTCGGTCTACGTGTTGGCAGCCATGCACCTGCGCAAGCCCCAGTCACAAGAGGCGGGCGTGAAGTACTTCGTGCTCGGCGCCTTCTCCTCGGCGTTCTTCCTCTACGGCATCGCGCTGGTGTACGGCGCCACCGGGACGACCAACCTGACGAGGATCGCTGCCTACGTTCCGGCGCAGCCCTTCGCTGCTTCGGTGACGCCAGACCAGCTCATCACCAAGACGCCGGCCTTGCTCCTCGCTGGCTTCGCTCTCCTGCTGGTCGGCTTCGGCTTCAAGGCTGCCGTCGCCCCGTTCCACTCATGGGCGCCCGACGTCTACCAAGGCGCGCCGACGCCCACCGTTGTCTTCATGGCATCGGCCGTGAAAGCAGCTGCGTTCGCCGGGCTGCTTCGCGTCTTCACCGTCGCGTTCAGCAGCTATCGGGCCGACTGGCAGCCCTACGTCTACGCGCTGGCGGTCGCAACTTTGCTCGTTGGCGCGGTGCTGGCCGTCGTGCAGAGCGACGTGAAGCGAATGCTGGCGTACTCATCGATCAACCACGCCGGGTTCATCCTGCTCGGCGTGGTGGCGGCCGACAAGGGGGTGAGCGGCGCGCTCTTCTACCTCGGCGCGTACACCTTCATGGTCGCCGGCTCCTTCGGCGTGGTCACCGTTGTCTCGCGGCGAGGCGATGCAGCGACCACCCTCGACGACTACAACGGCCTGGCGAAGCGCGAGCCGCTGCTGGCGTTCGCGTTCACCATCTTCTTGCTGGCCCAAGCCGGGGTGCCGCTCACCTCGGGCTTCTTCGCCAAGTTCTACGTGCTCCAGTCAGCGATCGACGCCGGCTATTGGCACCTGGCCCTCGTCGCCATGCTCTCGGCCGTCATCTCGGCCTTCCTCTATCTCCGCATCGTCGTTGCCATGTACATGGCCGACGATCCCGAAGCTGAGGGCGCAGTCGAGACGCCAGCGGTGGCCCGTCGCGTCGAGGTGCCGCTCGGCGCCAAGCTCGCCCTCGCCGTTGCCTTCGTCGCGACCGTCCTCATCGGCTTCCTTCCCGGCCCGCTCGCCGACTCGAGCAAGGACGCAACCCCGGCCGCAACTGCCGCCGGCACCCAGTCGAAGTAGCTGCGGCCGCGACGCGCGGGCGCACGCGGTGTGCTTTGGCGGCTTGGGAAGGCCTTCACTAGTCTCCCGAGCCGTGTCCGGGTTCCTGCGCGACTACCTCACGGTTGTCATCTTCGGGGGCGTCGCGTTCGCCCTGCTCGGCGGCGTACTCGGCCTCGGGAGCCTCATCCGACCTACTCGCCCGCAGCCCGAGAAGTACATCACCTACGAGTCCGGCGTCGACCCCGTCGGCACCGGTTGGGCGCAGAGCCAGATCCGCTACTACATCTTCGCATTGCTGTTCGTGCTCTTCGACGTCGAGGCCGTTTTCATCTTCCCGTGGGCCGTCAACCTCGAGGCTTACGACGTGTTCGGCCTCGTCGAGATGCTCGTCTTCATCGCCATCCTCGCCCTGGGCCTGCTCTACGCCTGGCGCAAGGGTGTCCTCCGCTGGATCTGAAGGACTGGGGAGCCACAACCGATGGGTCTCGTCGAGAGCGGCAAGATGCCCAAGCCGCTCACCAAGCTGCTCAACACCGCCCGCCGCTACAGCATGTGGGTGTACCAGTGGGGGCTCGCGTGCTGCGCCATCGAGATGGGCGCAGCGTTCGGCTCGCCTCGCTATGACGTGATGCGCCTCGGGGTGATCCCGTTGCCGGCCAGCCCGCGACAAGCGGACTTCGTCGTCATCTCCGGCACGGTGACCGACAAGATCGTGCCGGCCATCAAGCGCCTCTACGAGCAGATGCCTGACCCGAAGTACGTCATCTCGATGGGGAGCTGCGCCAACTGCGGCGGCCCCTACTGGGACAGCTACTCCGTGACGAAGGGCGTCGACCAGATCATCCCAGTCGACATCTATGTGCCCGGCTGTCCGCCGCGCCCCGAGGCGTTGCTCGAGGGCGTCGTCCTGCTGCAGGAGCGCATCCAGAACGAGGACATGGTCGCGCGGTGGAAGGGCGAGTCGGTCGTTGTCTGACGTCGAGGCCGACGCGGCCACCGCCTCAGCGCCCGACGCGCCAACGCCCGACGCCGGCGCGGACGAGCAAGCCGCTCCAGCGGAGCCGATCGAGCCCGAGGTCGAACACGACGAGGCACGCGAAGCGATCCTGGCAGCGTTCGCCGCTGAGCTCGGCGACGGCATCGTCGCCAGCCACCTTCGCCCGCACGACGACCTGCTGATCCGCGTCTCGACCGAAGCGTGGCGCACAGCCGGCGAGACAGCGCGCCGCCAACTCGGCTTCGGCTACTTCTGCTTCCTCTCCGCAATCGACTGGCGCCCTTCGCCCTTCGGGCGTTACGAGGACGCCGAGGTCGACAGGCCCCTCGCAGCCAAGCTCGAAGCCCCCTACGAGCTCACGGCCGGCGACGCTGGCAGCGACACGCGCTTCCAGGTCTTCGCCCGCGTGCGCGACGTGCGCGACAACCGCACCGTGACGCTTCGCGCTGATGTCCCGGACGACGCGATGACCGTGGAGACATGGGTCGGCGCGTACGCCGGCGCCGACTGGCACGAGCGCGAGACGTGGGAGATGTTCGGCATCGACTTCGCCGGGCACCCCGGCTTGCGCCACATCTACCTGCCCGCCGACTTCGAGGGCTTCCCGCTGCGCAAGGACTTCCCGCTGCTCGCTCGCGTCGTGAAGCCCTGGCCTGGCATCGTCGATGTCGAGCCGATGCCGGGCGAGGCTGCGACCGAGGCCGACGCCGATGCCGACCCGGTCGACGCTGAGGCAGCGACGTGACCGCGACCACCGAGCGTCAGCAGCAGCTCTACGTCGACGGCCAGGCCGCCGATGCGCGAGTGCACGTCGAGCTCGAGACCGACGACGGCATGACCCTCAACCTCGGGCCTCAGCACCCGGCGACGCACGGCACGTTGCGCCTCATCGTGCGCCTCGACGGCGAGCAGGTCATCGACGCCGACGTGGTCATGGGATACATGCACCGCGGCTATGAGAAGCTCGTCGAGGTTCGCACCTACCCCCAGGTGACGACGCTCATCAACCGCATCGACTGGCTGTCGAGCTTCGCCAACGAGGTGCCGTTCATCCTCGCGGCCGAAAAACTCATGGACATCGAGGCGCCCCCGCGTGCCCAGTGGATCCGCACGATCCTCTTCGAGATGGCGCGGGTCGCGAACATCTCGCTGTTCCTCGGCGAGACGGGTCTGCAGCTCGGTGCGCTCACCGCGGCCTTCTACGCGTTTCGCGACCGCGAGTTCGTCCTGAACCAGATCGAGGCCGTCACCGGTGGCCGCTTCCACCCGAACTTCGATCGCATCGGTGGCTTGAAGGACGACCTGCCCAAGGGTTGGATCGAGGAGACGAAGCAGGTCATGCAGCGCCTGCGCGACTACTGCGACGAGATGGAGACCCTGCTCGTCGGCAACGAGATCTTCCAGACCCGTACGCGAGGCATCGGCGTCATCCCGGCAGACATCGGTCTCGCTTACGGGCTCTCGGGAGCCAACATCCGCGGCAGCGGGGTCGACTGGGACCTGCGACGCGACGATCCGTGTGGGCTGCCCTATGACCAGCTCGACTGGAAGGTGTGGACGCACCCGGACGGCGACTCGTTCAGCCGGTACTGGGTGCGCCTGCAAGAGACGCGGGAGTCGACCTACATGGTCGATCAACTGTGCGACGGGCTCCCGAGCGGGCCGATCATGGCCAAGGTGCCGCGCATCATCAAGGTGCCGGAGGGCGAGGCCTGGGTCTCGACCGAGAACCCTCTCGGCGAGATGGGCTACCACATCGTGTCGAAGGGCGACCTCGGTCCGTATCGCGTGAAGATCCGCTCGGCCAGCTTCAACAACGTGTCGATCGCGCCCTGGGTGCTGCGCGGCGTGTACGTCCCCGACATCGTGAGCATCCTCGCCAGCCTCTACTTCATCCTCGGCGACATCGACCGATGACGATCGCCGTGCACCTGGCCTACTGGCAGCAGACGATCCTGCGCGTCGTCGGCGTGCTGGCCGCCGTGCTGTTGCCTGCCGGCGCGTTCGTCAACCTGTTCTTGTTCAAGATGGTCTCGTTCATGCAGAACCGGCTCGGGCCGATGGAGGCCGGACCGCACGGTCAGCTCCAGCTGCTCGCCGAGGTGGGCAAGTTCATCCAGAAGGAAGACATCGTCCCCGCCAAGGCCGATGCCCGACTCTTCAAGCTCGCCCCGTACATCGTCGTCAGCACCGTGCTGCTCGTCTATCTCGCTGTTCCCTTCGGGCCCGACGCCTACTTCGCCAACCTCGACGTCGGGGTCTTCTACGTCCTCGCCGTGTCCTCGCTCTCGGTCATCGGCGTGTTGATCGCGGGGTGGGCATCGGCCAACAAGTACTCCCTGCTCGGCGGGTTGCGCGCTGCCGGCCAGCTCATCGCCTACGAGCTGCCGATGGTGCTCGCCGTCGTCGGCGTCGTCATCCAGGCCGGCACTCTCAACCTCCAAGGCATCGTCGGCGCGCAAGCCACCGGGGAGATCTTCGGCTTCGGGGCCTTCGGCAACCCATTCCTCCTCACGCAGTTCGTCGGGTTCGTGATCTTCATGATCGCGACACAGGCCGAGCTCACCCAGGCGCCCTTCGACATGCCGATCGCCGAGTCGGAGCTGGTCGCCGGCTACATCACCGAGTACTCGGGGATGCGCTTCCTGCTGTTCTTCATCGGTGAGTTCGCGTCGGCAGGCGCGTTCGCCGCTGTCGGGGCCACCCTCTTCCTCGGCGGGTGGTACCTGCCGGGGCTCGACCTGACCGCCGGGTACATGAACCTCCTTGGCCCGATCATCCTGCTCACGAAGATGATCGTGCTCGCAGGGATCATCTTCTTCGTCCGCTTCACCTACCCGCGGTTCCGCGAAGACCAGCTGCAGGAGCTCGCCTGGACGGTGCTCATCCCCATCTCGCTGCTCAACATCACGGCAACGGCGATCCTGAAGGTTGTGTTCTAGTGCCGAAGCTCCCGGGGGTCATCAAGGGCATCGGTGTGACGGGCAGAGAGCTCGTCAACACCATGTTCCCGAACAAGGGGCTGAAGAAGCTCATCCCTTCGCCGACCAAGGGCTCCTACACCGTGCAGTACCCGCACGAGAAGGAGGCACCGACCCCCCGCGCCCGCGGTGTCATCGCCTTGCTCGAGGAGAATTGCACCGTCTGCATGCTCTGCGCTCGTAGCTGCCCCGACTGGTGCATCTACATCGAGGGCCACAAGGAGAAGGCACCGCCGCGACGCCCAGGCGGCAAGGAGCGCACCGTCAGCGCGCTCGACCGCTTCGACATCGACTACTCGTTGTGCATGTACTGCGGCATCTGCGTCGACGTCTGCCCGTTCGATGCGCTCTTCTGGACGCCGGAGTACGAGTACTCCGAGCCCAAGATCGCCGACCTGCTCCACGACAAGACCCGCCTCGGCGAGTGGTTCGACAGCGTCCCCGAGAACCAGGCCTACGAGGCCGGGTCTGAAGCGAAGGTCAAGAAGATCCCAACGAGAGGCGGCTGATGGCCACCTTCGCAGTCGCGCAGCTCGCCCAGCACGTGGCCTTCTCTGTCATCGCCCTCCTCGCCACGTTCGGGGCGATCCGCGTCGTCACGACGAACAACGTGGTCCACGCAGCGCTCTACCTGGTGGTCGTGCTCGCGAGCGTCGGTGCCAGCTTCTTGCTGCTCGGAGCCGAGTTCACCGGCGTCACCCAGATCCTCGTTTACGTCGGCGCCATCGTGGTGCTGTTCCTCTTCGGCATCATGCTCACCCGGGCCCCGATCGGCGCCCACGTGCAGCTCACCGGTCGGTCGTGGATCGGGGCGCTCGTCACCGCCGTGGCATTGCTCGGCCTGCTGTCGTACTCCCTGCTCGACGGCTTCGGGAGACAGCACGTCGACGAGCACAACGCGCTCGTTCCCCAGACAACCTCCGCCGTCTCCGATTCCATCTTCCGTGACTACCTCGTCCCGTTCGAGGTCGCCTCGATCCTCCTGCTCGCAGCGCTCATCGGCGCCATCGTGATCGCGCGCAAGGACTGATGGCTGCTTTCGTCGTCACTCACTCGCAGGCTTTCGACCGGCCGGAGGCCGGGCCGCTTGGCTCGGACGAACGGAGAGAGCGAAGCGAACGAGTGAGTCCGACATGTTGCTGAACGAGTTCCTGCTTCTGGGGGCCGTGTTGTTCTCGGTTGGTGTCTATGGCGTGCTGGCCCGCTCGAACGGCGTCATGGTCCTCATGTCGATCGAGCTGATCCTCAACGCCGTCAACATCAACTTGATCGCGTTCGGCGCGTACCACGCCACCGTCGTCGGGCAGGTGTTCGCGCTCTTCGTGATCGCCATCGCCGCGGCTGAGGTCGGCGTCGGACTTGCGATCGTCCTGCTCCTCTACCGCAACCGCCACGACATCGACCTCGATGCCGTCGCGTCGATGAAGGGCTAGCGACGATGACGCTCGCAGCCAGCGACCCGTCGATCCTGCACTGGGTGTGGCTCATGCCGGCCCTTATGGCGCTGTCGTTCCTCACGATCCTGCTCTTCGGCAAACGGCTCCCGAAGAAAGGCGCCGAAGTCGGCGTCGCGTCCGTCGCAGTCTGCTTCGGCTTCGCCATCCTCGCCGCGTTCGCATGGATCGGTCACGTCAACGACGTACCAAGCGCGAACGAATCTGCGCGTGCTGCGCACGCGGCAGTCATCCAGGAGGCACCGGGCGGGTCGGAGCATGCGGCAACGGCGGAGGAGGAGAAGGCGCCGGTTGCGCCCATCGAGACCGGGGTCACGTGGTTCGAGTCAGCCGGCCAGCGGTTCGAAGCCGGCACGTTCGTCGACGGGCTGAGCGTCATCATGCTCTTCGTCGTCAGCCTCATCTCGCTGCTCGTGCACGTGTATTCGACCGATTACGTCGGTGGCGACCGGCGCTACACGCACTACTTCGCGTTCCTGAGCCTCTTCACCGCATCGATGCTGGCTCTGGTGATGAGCAGCAACACCGTGCAGTTCATCACCTCATGGGAGCTCGTCGGGGTGTGCTCGTTCGCGCTCATCGGGCACTGGTGGGAGGAGAAGCCCAACAGCGACGCAGCGCTCAAGGCGTTCATCACCAACCGCGTCGGCGACGTCGGGCTCCTCATCGGCATGATCACGTTGTTCTGGGCGACCGGAACCTTCGACATCGGCAAGACGAACACGCTCGCTACCGGTGGAACCGTCGATCACCTGCTCCTGGTGGTCGCGGCGTGCTCGCTCGTCGGCGCGGTCATGTCGAAGTCGGGGCAGTTCATCCTTCATACGTGGCTGCCCGACGCGATGGCAGGACCGACTCCGGTGTCCGCGCTGATCCACGCAGCCACCATGGTCGTGGCCGGCATCTTCATGGTCGCCCGCTTCTACGGGGTTTTCTGGGAGGGCCTGTCGATCGGCACGGCCCACATCAATCTTCTCGCTGCTGTCGGCGCCGCGACGCTGGTGTTCGGGGGCCTGCTCGCCTTCGTCCAGAACGACATCAAGAAGGTGCTCGCCTACTCGACGGTGTCGCAGCTCGGGTACATGGCGATGGCCCTCGGTGTCGGCGCATGGGGTGCTGCGATCTTCCACCTCTTCACGCACGCCTTCTTCAAAGCGGGGTTGTTCCTGGGGGCCGGTTCGGTGGCTCACTCGGTGCACAGCTTCGACATGAAGGAGGACATGGGCGGCATGAAGCGGTTCATGCCAAAGACCTTCTGGACGTTCGTGATCTGCGCCGGAGCCCTTTCGGCGCTGCCACCGCTCGCCGGCTTCTGGTCGAAGGACGAGATCATCGCAGCGGCCAGCGGCAGCAACGGCCTTTCGGGCTACCCCATCATGTTGTGGGCCGGCCTCTTCGGCGGCGCGTGCACAGCTGCATACATGGTGCGTTGCATCTACTTGACGTTCTTCGGTGAGCCGAGGGGCCACGCCGCCGACGCTCAGCACCCGCCGCACGAGTCGGGCCCGCGGATCATCGTGCCGCTGTACATCCTGAGCGGCTTGGCGGTCGTCGCCGGCTTCGCCAACTTCCCCTTCGGCAGCAGCTCGATAAAGGAGCGCTTCGCGCACTACGTCGAACCGTCTGGTACCTACTTCCCGCATGTGCCTGCCCCCGAGTTCACCGCGTGGATCGCAGCGGCCTCGGTCGGCGGAGCGCTCATCGGCATCGCTCTCGCGTACGCCTACTGGTTCCAGGGACGCTGGCACGGCTTCACCGAACGACACCCGCTGGCGAAGACGGGGCACACGATCCTCGTGAAGAAGTACGGCTTCGACACGCTCTACACCGACTGGATCGCGGGCGCCACGAAGGGTCCCGTTGCGCGAGCGATGAACTGGTTCAACCAGAACGTCATCGACGGCGCGGTGAACGGCACGGCCGTCGTGGCTCGAGCTGTCGCCGGGTGGACCTACAAGCACATCGACCAAGGGGTGATCGACGGCGCCATCAACGGCGCTGGCGCGGGAGCCGAAGGCTCAGGCCAGTTCCTCCGTCGCATCCAGTCCGGCCGCGTCCAGCAGTACGGCGCGCTCCTCTTCGGCGGTGCCGTCGTGCTCGCCGGTGTCCTGATCTTCGCCATCTAAGGAACCGCAAAGACCAATGGAAGACATCCTCAAGCACTGGGGCCCGAGCGTGGCGATCTTCGCCCCCCTCGTCGGCGCGGCCCTGATGATGGTGGTCCCCAAGGCGCAGGAGAGGGCCCACAAGGTCATCTCGCTCGCGACGTCGCTGTTCGTCTTCTTGACGCTCATCGGCATCGCTCGCGTCTTCGACTACGACAACGCGGGGGCCTTGCAGTTCGTCCAGGACAAGCGGTGGATCGAGGTGATCAACAGCCGTTACATCGTCGGCGTGGACGGCATCTCGATGCCGCTCCTGCTCCTCACCGGCTTCATCGTGCCGCTGGTGATCATCTACTCGTGGGACCACTTCCCGGAGCCACGGAACCCGAAGGCGTTCTTGATCCTCACGCTCGTCCTCGAAACGGGCATGGTCGGCACGTTCCTTGCGCAGGACCTCATCCTCTTCTTTGTGTTCTTCGAGGTCGTGCTCCTGCCGATGTACTTCATGATCGGCGTGTGGGGCGGCGAGAACCGCATGTACGCGGCGATCAAGTTCTTCCTCTTCACGCTCTTCGGCTCGGCGTTGATGATCGTCAGCTTCCTCGCCGTGTACTTCCTGAGCGACATGACCATGGTCGACGGCGTGCTCCGCCACACCTTCGACATGCGCCTGTTGTCGTCGGGGATCACGGGCGGCATCGCCCACGGCAGCCAGCTCCTGATTTTCGGCGGCATGTTCATGGGATTCGGCATCAAAGTGCCGATCTTCCCGTTCCACACCTGGTTGCCTGACGCGCACACCCAGGCCCCGACGCAGGGCTCGGTGATCCTGGCAGCCGTGCTCCTGAAGCTGGGCACGTACGGCTTCATCCGCGTCGCCATCCCGATCCTCCCCGAGGCAGCACACTCGTGGGCGCCGTTCATCGGCGTACTGGCGTGCATCGGCATCATCTACGGCGCGCTGTGCTGCCTCGCGCAGACCGACATGAAGCGATTGATCGCCTTCTCATCGGTCGCGCACATGGGCTACGTGATGTTGGGCATCGCGACGCTCACACCCTTCGGGCTCAACGCGGCGATCATGGGCATGGTCGCGCACGGCCTCATCACGGGGATGTTGTTCTTCATCGCAGGGTCGGTGAAGGAGCGTTACCACACGCTCGAGATCAAGCGCCTGGGGGGCCTCCTCATCGACATGCCCCACCTCGGGTGGATTCTCGGGTTCTGCACGATGGCCTCGCTCGGCCTGCCGGGTCTCGCGGGGTTCTGGGGCGAGTTCCCCGCGATTCTCGCCTCGTACCAACCGGCCGATGGTCTGTCGGTCGAGCTCTTCCGCGTCTTCATGGTCGTGGCCGCGATCGGCACGGTGTTCGCAGCTGGTTACCTGCTGTGGCTCCTGCAGCGCACCGCGTTCGGCACGCCCAAGGAGGAGTGGGCAGGTCAGCACTTCCATGACGTCGAACGCCCCGAATGGATCGCGTGGGCACCGTTGCTCGTCGGCATCGTCGTCATCGGGCTCTTCCCGAACTTCATCTTCCACATGACCGACGCCGGCGTGAGCACCGCGTTGCACGGCGTGACGATGCTGGCGAAGTAGATGCTGGCAGCCCTTGCGTTCGACGCGCCTCACGTCGACTACCACGCCCTCGCACCCGAGATCGTCCTGACAGCGACGATCGTGGTGCTCCTCCTCGTGGACCTGTTGTCAGAGCGCAACAAGCCGCTGCTCGCATCGATCGCAGGCATCGGGCTCCTCGCCGCGGCCCTGCCGGTCCTGACCCTCGCTGTCGACGGCGCCGACCGATCGTTGTTCGGCGGCGCTTACGTCGTCGACAACTTCGCGCTGGTCACGAAGGCGCTGTTCCTCATCGCCGGCTACGTCGTCGTGCTGCTCTCGACGAACTACGTCGCCGAGGGCGACTACGCCGAAGGCGAGTACTACGTCTTGCTGGTGTCGTCGCTGTTGGGCATGACGATCATGGCGTCGAGCCGCGATCTCATCACCATCTTCGTCGCGCTCGAGACGCTGTCGATACCCGCCTACATGCTCGCGACCTGGCGCAAGAGCGACGACAAGAGCAATGAGGCGGGCCTGAAGTACTACCTGATGGGCGTCTTCGCCACCGCGGTGATGCTCTACGGGATGTCGCTGATCTTCGGCGTCACCGGCTCAACCGTGCTCGCGCAGATCGGCGCGGGGCTGGGTGAGCACAGCTCGCCGATCGTCACGCTGGGCATCGTCTTCTGCTTGGTCGGGTTCGCGTTCAAGGTCTCGGCCGTGCCGTTCCACACCTGGGCGCCGGACACCTACGAGGGCGCGCCGACACCGATCACCGCGTTCTTGTCGTTGGTGTCGAAGACGGCCGGCTTCGTCGCGATCCTGCAGCTCGTGTTCGTCGGCTTCGTCGGCCAGCACGACGTCTGGCAGCCGATGTTCTGGGCGCTCGCAGCCGCATCGATGACGGTCGGCAACCTGATCGCACTGCGCCAGACGAACGTCGTGCGCCTCATGGCGTACTCGGGCGTGGCCCAAGGCGGGTACATGCTCGCACCGCTGGCTGTTGCTGCGACCTCGTCCGACGCGCTCGGCTCAGTGCTCGTCTACCTCATCGTCTACGGCGCGATGACCCTCGGCGCGTTCGCGATCATCTTGACGGTCGCCCGCAAGACGCGCTCGGCCGAGCTTGCGAGCTTCGGTGGGCTCTTCCAGTACGCCCCCGGACTCACCGTGTTGATGACGGTCTTCTTGTTCTCCCTCGCCGGGATCCCGATCTTCGGGGGCTGGTACGCGAAGTTCGTGATCTTCAAGACCACCGCCGGGTCGGGCACGAGCGCCGGCTACTCGCTGGCCGTGCTCATCGCCGTGAACTCGGTGATCGCGTTCTTCTACTACGCCCGCATCGCGCAGGAGATGTGGTTCAAGCCCGTCCCCGACGGCGACCAGAGCCACATCGCGATCCCGCCCGCCCTCGGTGCCGCGCTCGCGGTCTGTGTCGTCGTCGTCGTCGTCACCGGCGTGTACCCACAGGCCGCCGCCCACTTCGGCGACATCTCGACCCTGACCGCCCTCCGCTGATCGAGCTCGTCGAGGCCATAAGGCGCCGGGGCCCGATCCCCTTCTCCGAGGTCGTCGAGGCTGCCCTGTACGACCAGGACGAGGGCTTCTACGCCACGACCGGCACGGCCGGGCGCGCAGGCGACTTCATCACCTCACCCGAGCTCGGTCCCCTGTTCGGTGCCGTCGTTGCAAGCGCCCTGGACTCGTGGTGGCAGGCGATGGGCGCGCCCGACCCATTCGTCGTCGTCGAGGCGGCAGCCGGACCGGGGACGCTGTGTCGCACCGTGCTCGACGCTGCGCCGACGTGCGCTCGAGCGCTGCGTTATGTGCTCGTGGAGCGCTCTGGTGCGCAACGCGCGCGCCACGGCGAACGGCTCCCCCTCGAGCACGCAGCGCAAGCCTTCGCCCCCACCCACGACGTCGAAGCCGAAGACGCGTCGGCACCAGCCGAGCAACCCCTCGGGCCGATCGTCGTGAGCCTGGCCGAGCTGCCGCGGCTCGAAGGCCCCTGCATCGTGCTCGCCAACGAGTTGCTCGACAACCTGCCCTTCGACCTCTACGAGCGTCGACGCGGTGAATGGATGGAGGTGCGCGCTGGGCTGGCAGGCGGCCAGGCTTCTCTCGTCGAAGTGGTTGTCGCGGTCGCCGAGCTACCGGCGGAGCTCGAAGACGTCATGGCCCCGGACGGGGCGCGGGTGCCGTTGCAACGAGCTGCCGCGGCGTGGGTCCGCGACGCCGTGCGGCTCGCCGGTCCTGCGGGTCGCGTTGTGTGCTTCGACTACGCGCGCCGCACCACAGCCGAGCTCGCGGCGCGACCGTCGAGCGAATGGCTGCGCACGTACCGCAAGCACGGTCCCGGAGGCGAGCCCCTCGATCGGCTGGGCAGCCAGGACATCACGACGGAGGTCGCGGTCGATCAGCTTCCTCAGCCCACGGCGATCACCACGCAGGCCCAGTGGCTCAGCGACCACGGCATCGACGAGCTCCTGGCGTCGGCACGAGCAGCGTGGCACGAGCGCGCCGCCATTGGTGACCTCACCGCCCTGCTCGCCAAGAGCAGGGTGCACGAGGCCGCAGCGCTCGCTGCGCCCGACGGGCCTGGAGCGTTCCTCGTCCTCGAGTGGGCCACGTAACCTCCTGCGCGCAGCAGGCCAACGCACAGGAGGCAGCGAGATGGCTGACGAGGAGGCACCCAGCGGTGCCGCGATCGAGGACTACTTCACCGAGGATCGCACCTTTCCTCCGCCTGCGGGCTTCAAGAAGCGAAGCCTCGCAGCCGGCACGTTCCTCTACGACGAGGCCGACGCGGACTACGAGGGCTTCTGGGCGAGGCAGGCAGCTGAGCTCGTCGACTGGTTCGAGGAGTGGCACACGATCTGCGAGTGGGATCTTCCCTTCGCCAAGTGGTTCGTCGGCGGCAAGCTCAACGTGTGCCACAACGCGCTCGACCGCCACGTGCTGGCTGGCCGCGGCGACAAGGTGGCGTTCCATTGGGAGGGTGAGCCCGGCGACACCAGGGTCATCACGTACGCCGAGCTGCTCACGGAGGTGCAGCGCCTCGCCAACGCGCTGAAGGGTCTAGGCGTCGCGAAGGGAGATCGTGTCGCGATCTACATGCCGATGATCCCCGAGCTTGCGGCGGCGATGCTGGCTTGCGCGCGGATCGGCGCTGCGCACTCTGTCGTCTTCGGCGGCTTCAGCCCCGACTCGCTCGTCGATCGCATCAACGATGCGCAATGCAAGGCGGTCATCACCGCCGATGGCGGGTTTCGTCGCGGCGCGCCGAGCCTGCTGAAGCCCAACGTCGACATCGCGCTGGCCGACACGCCGAGCGTCGAGGCGGTGGTCGTCGTGAAGCGCGTCGACGAGCCCGTCGACATGGTCGCAGGCCGCGATCACTGGTATCAAGACCTCATCGACGCGGCCGGGGCTGAGTGCCCGTGCGAGCCGATGGACGCCGAGGATCTGCTGTTCCTTCTCTACACCTCGGGCACGACGGCCAAGCCCAAGGGGATCATGCACACCACGGGGGGCTATCTCACACAGGTCGCGTTCACACACAAGTACGTCTTCGACCTCCACCCCGACGACGACGTGTACTGGTGCGCTGCCGACATCGGCTGGGTCACCGGCCACAGCTACATCGTCTATGGCCCCCTCACCAACGGCGCGACGAGCGTCATGTACGAAGGCACGCCCGACACGCCGGCGAGGGACCGCATCTGGGCGATCGCCGAGCGCTACGGGGTCACGATCCTCTACACGGCGCCAACCGCGATCCGCACGTACATGCGATGGGGAACCCAGGAGCCCGAGCGCCACGACCTCTCGAAGCTGCGCCTGCTGGGAAGCGTCGGTGAGCCCATCAACCCCGAGGCATGGATGTGGTATCACGAGCACATCGGTGGTGGCCGATGCCCGATCGTCGACACCTGGTGGCAGACCGAGACCGGCGCCATCATGATCAGCCCCCTCCCTGGCGCCACCACCCTCAAGCCCGGCTCGGCCACGTTCGCGCTCCCCGGGATCGGAGCTGAGGTGGTCGACGACGCCGGCGAACGCGTCGAGCGCGGCGGCGGCTATCTCACCCTGACCAGGCCGTGGCCGGCGATGTTGCGCGGCATCTACGGCGATCCGGAGCGCTACCGCGAGACGTACTGGTCGCGGTTCGCCGGCCGCTACTTCGCGGGCGACGGAGCCAAGGTCGACGCCGACGGCTACCTGTGGCTGCTCGGTCGCGTCGATGACGTCATGAACATCTCTGGCCACCGCATCTCGACGACGGAGGTGGAATCCGCGCTCGTCGATCACCCCGGTGTCGCCGAGGCGGCAGTCGTCGGCGCGAACGACGCCCTGACGGGCCAGGCGATCATGGCGTACGTCACGGTCAAGGGCGACACCGAAACGAGCACAGCTCTCGGGGAAGAACTGCGCCAGCACGTGGCCAAGAAGATCGGCCCCACGGCGAAGCCGAAGACCGTCATCTTCACCGACGAGCTCCCAAAGACGCGCTCGGGCAAGATCATGCGGCGTCTCCTGCGCGACGTGGCCGAAGGCCGCGCCCTGGGGGACACGACCACCCTCGCCGACCCCAACGTGGTCGAGGAGATCAAGCGCCGGGCCGGCGAGACGCCGGCCGAGGGATGAGCGCGACGATGGCAACCAACTGGATCGATCTCCTCGACCCTGACGCGGCAGCGATCGCCGAGCACTGGCCTGGGCTCGAGAGCAGCGCCACCGACCTGCTCGTTGCCCCCCATACCCACGACGACGAGCCTCGGCCCCGCTTCGAGGGCCACGGCAGCTACATCTTCGGTGTGCTGCTCGTGCCCGTGCTCGTGCAGCAGGAGGACCGCGTCTTCTACCAGGAGTGCGACGTCATCCTGTCAGCCGACCGGATCCTCACGGTGCGAAAGACGCCGCCCGACGGACCACCGATCGACATCGAGGACATCAAGCACCTCTGCGCGACGCGAGCCCTGCCTCCCGGCACCGTCGCGTACCACGTGACGGACGAGGTGGCCGAGGGCTTCCTCGACCTCGTCGACGCGCTCAACGAAGAGATCGACGAGCTCGAGGACGGTGTCGACGACCTGCCCAACGCGCGCGTCCGCCGGCGCCTCTCCGAGCTGCGTCATGACCTCTTGCACATCCGCCGCACGCTGGCCCCGACCCGCGACGCCGTTCGCCGGATCGTCGACGATCGGGTCGAGCTCGACGAGGGTGAGCTGTTCCCGCATGACATCGAGCTGCGTTTCGGCGACGCCTTCGACAAGCTGCTTCGCGCTTCGGAAGGACTCGAAACCGCGCGCGACCTGATCGGCGGCGTACGCGACTACCACCAGTCGAAGGTGGCCAACGACCAGAACGAGGTCATGAAGCGCTTGACGATCGTCGCTT
This sequence comes from Acidimicrobiales bacterium, assembly GCA_051000215.1. Lineage (GTDB taxonomy): Bacteria > Actinomycetota > Acidimicrobiia > Acidimicrobiales > JACDCH01 > JBPCON01. The sequence continues at coordinate 4,754 of JBPCON010000030.1, read as the reverse complement.
CGATCTTCCTACCGCCCACGTTCATCGTCGGGCTCTACGGCCAGAACTTCGACGTGCTGCCCGAGCTGCACTGGGCGCAGGGTTACGGCTTCTCCTGGGCCTTCATCCTCGTGTCCACCTGCGGCCAGCTGGTCTACTTTCGACGCAAAGGCTGGATCTGAGCTGCGTCCGCGTGCCTCGGGCCTGGCAGGATCGTGGGTGTGCCGCGCCGAACGTCAAGGACAGTGAGGCCACTCCCGCGCCGCACCGTCGTCGTGATCGGCATTCTGGTCGTGCTGGCGGCCTCCGCGCCGGGCGCCCGGGCACGGCTCGGCCAGACCGACCAGGACCCGACGACCGTTCCGACGACGACGACGCTGCTTCCGCCGCTCGTGCCGCCGTCGACGGAGCCGACGACGGAGCCGCCCCCCGTGAGCGACACGACCTCGACGACGACCCCCGAGGCCACGACCACGATCCCGGTCGGGGGCGACGGAACCGAGTCCGGGGGGCTGTCGCCGCTCGGTGGGGGCCCAGGGCAGATCGTGCCCGACGACGCAGCAGCGCTCATCGCCGGCCTGGCGCGTAGCGCGCCGAACGACAACAGTGCGCTCGTGGCCGGGGAGCGCGCGCTGCTGGCAGCCGGTGACGACCCCGATCACGCGGCCCGTGTCGCCTACGGGCACTTTCCCGTCGCCGGGCCGGCGCATTGGAGCGACGACTGGTTCGAGCCGAGGTTCACCGGGACCGAGTTCCGCTACCACCTCGGCGTCGACGTCATCGCGCCTTATGGAACGCCGCTGCGCGCCCCGGATGACGGCGTCATCGGCGTCGAGCAGAGCGATGCTGGGGGCCTCACGGTCAAGGTCGTCCTGGCTGACTCCACCTTCTACGAGCTGGCCCACCTGAGCGCCACTGCTCCCGGCATCGAGCCTGGCGTCGCGGTGCACACCGGCGATCTCGTCGGCTTCGTCGGAGCGACCGGCGACGCCACAGGCCCGCACCTGCACCTCGGATTGTGGATTGGCGGGGCGACGCCGAAGTCGGCGAAGCCGCTCCTCGATCAGTGGACGCTCGACGCCGCGGCAGCGCTCGACGCGCTCTTGAACCCGCGACCACCCCCCTCGCGGTCCCTGCTCGGCACGATCATGACCAGAGCCCTCACCGACGGTCCCGCGGCGAGCGGGCCAACGGATTTGCTGCTCGCGTCTGCAGCAAACCCCGCTGGCGGTGCGCTCCAAGTGGCGAAGGCGACGGCATCAGAGCTGGCGGGGTCCGTGGACTGGGCCCGCCGCGCCGACGACGACGAAGCGGCCAAGCAAGCGTGGGCAGCCTCGAGCGCTCGTGCTTGGACGTTCCTCAGCCCGCTGACCCCCAAGTCGCTGCAGTCGATCCTCGCGCCGAGGCCCTCGCCCTAGTTGGCTCGGGGCGGAATGGGCCGCAGGGCCGCGTCGACGACATGAGCCACGGCCTTCCAGCGCTCGTCGTCGAGCTCGGCATCGTGGTCGTCACGTCGCAGCGCGGCGAGGTGGGCGAGCTGGTAGAGGAAGATCGTCTCGGTGCCGAGCGCCATCGTCCCATGCATCACGACGCGACAAGGAGACCCAACCATGGCTGATGCATTCGCGCGCGACTCGGTGATCCGTCGCGTCAACTCCGAACCGGCGATCTTGTTCGGAGCTGGACGCGCGTTGATCCTGCAACTCGCGCACCCGCATGTTGCGGCCGGCGTCGCGCAGCACAGCGACTTCCAGCACAACCCGTTCAAGCGCCTGCAGGGCACCCTCGAGGCCGTCTACACGATGGTCCACGGCTCGGCCGAGCTCGCTGACGGCGTTGGTAGGCGAGTGCGCTGGATCCACGAGTTCGTGACCTCGCCGACCTACCGGGCAAACGACCCCGAGAACCTGCTCTGGGTCCACGCCACCCTTCTCGACAGCGCGCTGGGCTGCTACCAGCGCCTCGTAGAACCGCTGTCACCAGCCGATGTCGAGACCTACTACAAGGAGATGACCGCCGTCGCCGAGCGCTTCGGCTGCCCTCGAAGCGCACAACCTCGCGACTACGCAGCCTTCCAGGCGTACTGGGACGAACAGGTGGGCTCGATCGTCGTCACCGACGACGGCCGGCGCCTCGCAGCCGATGTCCTGTCACCGCGCCGCATGCCGCGCAACCTTCACCTCCCGCTCAAGCCGGCGCTGGCCATCCAGCGCCTCGTGGCCATCGGCACCACTCCCGAGCCGCTGCGAGCCCAGTTCGGATGGGGATGGGATGAGGGCAAGCAGCGCCGCCTCGAGCGGCTCCACAGCCTCACGTTGAACGTGAACTCCCGCGTGCCGCGGGCTGTCCGGGTCGCGCCGGTGCATCTCCACGGCCGCTACCTCCTGCACCAAGCGCGCAAGCACGTCGCGGCGCACGACGCCCGAGCGGCGGCGAGCCCCGGAGCCAGCGTCGCGGTCTGAACTTCCCGTACGGCCCGGTGCGAGCGCCGACGGGCCGGCGACGTGCTTCTCAGGTTGAGCCTCTCGATGCCTGCCATCTCCGGATAGGCGCTGCGCGTCGGGCCCTGACTAATTGTGGCCGGATCGCCATCGCCGTTGCGGCGCTCCGCCTGCTCACGGCTTGCACATCACGCGTCCGAGCCGTCGGCTGAGACCAGGACGCCACTCGGCTCTTCGTGGACGCGTTGCAAGGGCCCCTCGGCGGGGCCTCTTGTTGTTCTGGTTGCTGGGGTCGGGCCGCTGCTAGGGGAGCGGCCCGGGTTTGGGTGGTTTGGAGGTGAGGACGCGCCCGGTTGGGGTGGTGATGTGCAGGGTGGCGTCGGGGAGGAGTTTGGCGTGCCAGTTGGGGTGGTGGATGCGGGTGTGGTGACGCCGGCAGAGCAGGGCGAGGTTGGTGATGTCGGTGCCTCCGCCGTGGTGCCAGGGGGTGACGTGGTGCGCGTCGCACCATTTGGCTGGGCGGTCGCAGTCGGGCCAACGGCAGTGCCTGTCGCGTGCCGCTGTGACATCGCGTAACGCAGCAGGGACGGTGTGGATGCTGCGCCCGGCTTCGAGGATCTCCCCGTCGGCGGTGACGATGCGCCGGATCGTGCAGTCACAAGAGAGGACGCTGGTGTCGGGTGCGGGGATGACCCGACCGTCCAACGTCATCCCCGCAGTGCCGTTGGCGAGTTGTTCGGGGGTGACCAGCAGGCTGACGTGGGGGGTGTGGCGCACCCGGCGCGCCTTGTCGTGGTGCGCGAGGAAGTCGCGCACGATGTCCATGAGCGCATCAGCACGCCGTTGCGACCCGAGCCGGGGGGAGGCGGGGTCGTCGCGTGTCTCCGCCACCGCCAACGCAGCGTCGAGCAGAGCGGCGTTCACGGGTTCGAAAGAGCCGTGCAGCTCACCACGGTCATCGAGCGATTTGGAGTGGTGCAACCAGTTGTCGGGCTCGTCACGCGTGCGACCGGGGTTCGCGTTGTCGAACGCCTCGGCCCACGCGCGCATGAACACCTCAGTGCCAACCACGTCGAGACGCCAGACGCTCGCCACATTGTCGCTTTCGCTCTCAGCGAACGCGGGGAGTCGCCGGTCGTTCAGCGGGCCGGCGACAACGTGCACCTGCCCCGATGACAACGCCCCCGACGCCCACGCCCCCGCAGTTTCGGGAAGGTCGCGGACACGGGTCGCGACCTTGGCGCGCTGCGCCGCAACAAGCGACGTGCTGCGAGCGTGGACACGGATCCAGTCACGCAGAGAGACACGACCATCGAGCTCCCACAACCCGGCCGAGTCGAACTCGCCGAGCGCCGCAGAGACCCGAGCATCGAGCAGATCGCACAACGCCAACACCTCGGTCAGCTCGTCGCTGTCAGGGGAGATAGCAGCGTTCTCGATGGCTTCACGAAGACCGGCGATCACTCCCCGCATCGTACATATGTTCGATCAAGAACGCAACGATTTGGCGGCAGAAAAGCTGACGGCCATACGACGCCGCGACCAGGGCGGGAGACCAACGGTTGTGCGCGCTGCGCTTGGCTGGCCCACCGCGCCCGAAGGTTCCCTGATACCTCCGGAGCCAGCCTCGTCGCCAACCGAGCGCGGCTGCGCCTCGGCCTCTCAGTCGCGGAAGTTGGTGAACTGGAGCGCGATGCCGTGGTCGGCCGCCTTGAGCGCGGCGATCACGGCCTGGAGGTCATCTCGCTTCTTCGCGCTCACGCGAAGCTGGTCGCCCTGGGTCTGGGACTGGATGCCCTTCAGCCCGAGCTCCTTGATGGCCTTGTTGAGCTCGCGCGCCTTGTCGCTCGAGATGCCAGCGACGATCGCGACGCGTTGGCGGGCGGACCCACCGGATGCCTCCTCGACCTTGCCGAAGTCGAGTGCCTTCATCGACACGTCGCGACGGACGAGCTTCTCCTCGAGCACTTGGCGTACAGCCTTCAACCTGTCCTCGGTGCTCGAGCGCAACGTGAGCTCGTGGGCGCCGAGCTCGACGCTCGAGTCGGTGCCCTTGAAGTCGAATCGCGTCGCGAGCTCGCGGCTCGCCTGGTCGACCGCGTTGCGGACCTCTTGCTCGTCGACCTCGGAGACCACGTCGAAGCTGGGCATGCGGACACGATAGGAGAGGGTCGGCGGGTGAGGGCTATCCTCTCGACCCCCAAGGCTCGTTGCCCGAGTGGACAAAGGGAACTGGCTGTAAACCAGTCGCTTCGGCTACGGAGGTTCGAATCCTTCACGGGCCACACAGGGACGTCCACGGCGGCCGGCCCGACGAAGGCCAGCCGCCGGCGC
>JBPCON010000050.1:0-11648 GCA_051000215.1 Acidimicrobiales bacterium | reverse complement strand
CGCGCGGCTCGAGTCCGCGCGACCTCGACCATGCGAGGTGACCCGTCGACCCCGACGACGTCGTAACCGCGCTGCGCAAGTGCGAGCGCGTGCGCGCCAGGTCCGCAGCCGAGGTCGGCTACAGGTCCGGGCGGTGCAACCACGTTCGCGAGCTCATCGGCGGTCCGCTCGACCAGCTCACGATGCTCCGGCTGGTCGCGTCGCCGCCCCCAGGCCGCGCTCTCGCGGTCGTACATGAAGCGAAAGAACCAGTGGGGGGCAGGCATGACGGCGACGCTACGCGTACGGGTGCCCGCGGGGTTCCCGACGCGATCCGTGAACTGGTCGTCGGTCGCGTCGCTGTGCTCAGGCGGAACCCTAGGTTCGCGGGCAAGGACACGAGAACGTCTCGGAGGACTTCGTCGACAGGCTCCTCAGGAAGCCCCAAGAAATTTGGGTGCAAATCGTCGCACCTCTGATCGAACACCTGTACGATGCACCCATGTCAGTGGCGATGCTCCGGGAGGCGATCGAGAGTCTTCCCGAACGCCTCAACGCTGACGATCTGCGCGAGTCGTTCGGCCTGCTCGACGAGCTCCAAGCACGGGTCACGCGTTCCGCCAGGAGCTTCGAGCTCGACGGCGCCACGAGCTCGACGCGGCGCAATAGCTCGCGTCGTGGCTGCGCGGCTTCGCCGGCCTCTGAGCCCGCCCGAACCAGCCGAACTACGAGACCCGGATGCGCTGCACCCGCGGCTCGTCGTCGTCGTCGCCTTGGCGAGGCGCGGACCCGCCGAGAACGGAACCGGCGAGCTTCGCGATCGTGGCGAGAGCGTCGCCGAGCTGGCCAAGAGTCGCCGGGTCGTCGACGAGCTCATCGGCGGCATCGAGCAGAGCGCGACCGGCGGCGATGAGCTCCTTCGCTGCCTTCTGGAGGTGTGCGATGCCGTCGCGGGCGTGGTCGGTCCGGTCATCGTCTCTCTCGGTCATCGCTTCCGCCTCCCCCGTTTCGGCGTCACCGGCGGCGGGTCCGCAGTGAACGACACCCGCAGTCTGCCTTGCTTCAGCGCGGCACCGGTCACGTCGCGTCGCCGCAGCGAGTCGGGGAGGAGAAGCGCTCGGCGATACGGCCCCACGCGCACGAGCAGCTCGTCGTCGCGGCGGCCAACCTCGAGGTCGTCGTGGTCAGCGAAAGGCAGCTGCAACGTGAGCGTGTACGCGCCGCCGCGTTTGGTGACCTTGAGGGGCTCGCCTTGGTGCAGCGACGCCGCCGCGTCGAGCTCGCCGTACAGCGACGCCGCAAACTCGCGGAGCCGATCGAGCCCGATCAGCTCGTCGCCCGCGAGGTGAGCCTTGAGCACAGGGAGTGGGGCGAAGCTCTCCTCGATCGTCTGCAGGTGCTCGGCATGAAGCGTTCGCCACCGATCGAACCACGGGTCAATGAGCTCGACAGGCAGCAGCCGATTGGCGATCACCGCATCGACGCGGTAGCCGAACAGCGAGAGGTAGGTGTACGTCCTGCGCGCCTCGGCGATCACCATGCGTTCGGGATTGACGACCAGGCGCACGCTTGTCGTGGCGGGATCGGTGAGGATCTCGCGGACGCCGTCGAGGCGGTCATAGAAGCGCCGCGCCGCGGAGAAGACGTCGTCGCCGGCAACGGGCAGGTTGGTCACGCGTCGCAGGATCGGACCCAGCGACTTGTTGACCCGTCGGCCCACGGGGAAGAGGCGCTCCATGTACCAGCTGAGGATGTCCGGGAGCGAGAGGAAGCGGATCGTCTCAGCTGTCGGCGCGCAGTCCACGACGAGCACGTCCCACTCACCCGAGGACGCGTGGGTCTTGATGTCGGAGAGGGCGAACACTTCGTCGAGCCCGGGGATCACGGCGAGCTCCTCCGCCTCGATGGCGTCGAGACCGGCCCAATCGAAGACCTCCTCGAGGTACGCCTGGATCTCGCCCCACGACTCCTCCATGCGCGCTTGCGCGTCGAGCTGCTGGCCCCACAACTGCTGGGTGACGCGCGTGGGGTGATCTCCGAGGTCGGAGTCGAAGGCATCCGCCAGCGAGTGGGCCGGATCGGTGGAGATCACCATCGTGCGCAGACCGCTCTCGGCGCATCGAAGCGCTGTGGCAGCAGCGGTGGTGGTCTTTCCGACCCCGCCCTTCCCGGTGAAGAGCAGGACGCGCATGCTCAGCTGCGCTCGACGTGCGCTTTGAGCTCGCGGAGCGCGTTGTGCATGATCTTCGTCTCCGCTCGGCGCTTCACGAACGTCGGCAGCGGTACCACCAGCTCCACGGCCAGGTGGTAGACGACCTCGGTCGCGTTGGGGTCACCGTCGACGGCATGGAACTCGTACGCGCCGTCGAGGCGGCGCATGATGTCGCCGCGGGCCAGCACCCACGGGAGCGTGCCGGGTGCGTCGGTGTAGTCGTAGCGAAGCGTGTAGCTCGTCGAGCGCCCCATCGCAGCGGCGCGGTAGCGGACCTCGACGGCGCGGCCGGCATCGTCGCGCTTCACGACCTCGACCTGCTTGAGGTCGCGCGCCCAGTCGGTGTAGCGCTCGAAGTCGGTCACGACCTCGAACAGCTTCTCGGGCGAGGCCGCGATGACGGCCCGTTGGGTGGCGCTCTCAGCCATGGCGTCGCATTCTTGTCGAGTTGCGCGGCTAGCTCGGCGACCCGGGCGTGTTGCGGCGCACGACGGTGTAGTAGTAGCCGACCAACACGCCGTAGCCGAGCAGGATCGGGGCGGTCACCACCGCTACGATCAGCCATCCCTTCCAGGCCTTGCGGTCGGCCGCGCCTTTCTCGAAGTGATCATCGGGCCGCGCCCAGCAGTCGATCACCGCCGTGATCATCGGGAACTCGAGCCCGAGCAGCACGATCCACCACGGGACATCGCCGGAGAAGCCCACCTACGTCGACCGTGGGCTGAAAGTCCCGTGGCGGGCACCCCAGAGCCCGGTGAGCCCCAGGCCGAACAGCGGGACGAGGACCCCGAAGGCGACAGACGTGAACGGCCTGATCGACGACGAGGCGATGGCGACGACGACCTCGAGCGCAAGCGTGCCGAGCAGGCGGATGCGCACGACCTTGGGGGCGCTGCCAGCGAGGAAGTAGAGCCCGCCGATGCCGATCTCATCGACGCGGCTGCGACCGATTGCAACGACGTAGGACCACACGAAGGCCACGACGCCGATGGCCGCGAGCACAAGAGCGATCGCGGCGACCACGCCGCCGAAACCGTCTGGCGCGATCGTTGCGATCACCGCTGCGGCAACGTAGACGCCTGTCCCGGCAAAGGCGAGGTTGACGATGTCACGTCCCTCGTAGATCTCGGCATCGTCGATCACGACCGCTCATCCTTCCACCGCGTCGAGGGCGTTCCGCAGTCGGCGAGCAAGCGTGTCGTAGGAGAACTCGGCCTCGGCTCGCTCGCGAGACGCGATGCCCATTCGGCGACGAAGCGCTTCGTCGCCGAGCAGGCGATCGAGCGACGCCGTCACCGCGTCGAGGTCGCTCGGGTCGGCGACGACGAGCCCGGTCTCGCCCTCGACGACCGCATCGGCAGAACCCCCGCTGTTGCCGGCGAGTTGAGGGACGCCGACGGCGGCTGCCTCGAGGAACACGATCCCGAAGCCCTCCTGCTCGAGGCCGAACCATCGGTTGCGGCACAACATGGCGAAGACGTCGCCGGACCCGTGGAGCTCGGGCATCGCATCGTCCGGCACCCGCCCGAGAAAACGAACGGGGGCTTCGGCCTCGGCGGCGACGCGTGCGAGGCGTGTCCTGTCGCGCCCCGCGCCGGCGATGGCAACGACGAGGTCCGGATAGCGCGGCGCCAAACGACCGGAGGCGCGCAGCAACACGTCGAACCCTTTGCGGGGAACGAGCCGCGAGATGCCGGTCACGACCAGCGCGTCGACCGGTAGTCCGAGCCGTGCGCGGGCAGCGGCTCTCGAGGGTCTGTCGAGAGCGCGGAAGCGCTCGGTGTCGACGCCGGGTGGCACGTTGGTCGCCCGCAGCGCGCAGCCCGCAGCGCGCTCACCTTCGGCCAAGGGATACGGCCCCGCCGCGATGACGACGGATGCGCCGCGCAGCACGCTTCGCAACACGGCGCGGGCTCCGGGAAGGCGGCCCGGCACGGCCACCTCCGCGCCGTGTAGGACGACGCCGTAGCGGTGCTCGAGCCGCGCGCCGATCAGCCCGAGCGGCAGGGCCGGGTCGAGCACCACGAGCTCGGCGCCCACCTCGTCGGCAAGGGCGTCGACCCGGCGCGCCAGACCGGGCTTGGGAAGCAGCACCCGCTCCGGCACGCGCACGATGCGAAAGGCCTGCTTCGCGTCCCACTCGGCTGACCCCGCGAAGGGGGTGGTGACAACGGTGACATCGCTCGACGGCAGTCGTCGCCAGAGCTCCCAGAGCATCGACTGGATCCCGCCGTGCTTCGGGGGGAAGTCGTTGGTGACGAGCAGATGGCGTATCAGCTCGCCACCGCAGCCCTCGCGGCGATGCGCGCCGCCGCCCACGTTGCGTGCTCGGCCAGCATCTCGTCTTCGCCGCAGCGATAGCGCTCGATCGCGGCTGCAGCGTCGAGGTCGTCGATCGCCGCGGTGTTGCCCAACACCACGAGGGCGTTGCGGCGCAGCCAGCGCGGCTCCCGTTGGGCGATGTACCAGCGGCCATGGCGCTCCAGCAGCTCGCTGTCGTCGGCATCGAGCAGCTCGAGCAGCGCGACCCACGTCGGCGCCGTCGAGGAGGGCGCCTGCTCGCCTGCGCGGCGGTTGGGTGGGCAGACCTCCTGACAATCGTCGCACCCATAGATGCGATCACCGAGCGCACCGCGAAGCGCGATGGGAAAGGTGCCGGCTTGCTGCAGGAGCCATGACAGGCAGAGGCGCGCGTCGACGACGCCGGGCGCGACGATCGCTCCGGTGGGGCACCCGTCGAGGCAACGTCGACACGAGCCACAGCCGTCGGCCACCTCGCCCTCATCTGGCGCCAGCGGCGCTGTGGTGACCACCGAGCCGAGCACGAACCACGAGCCTCGCCCCGGCAGCAGGAGGTTGGCCGACTTCCCGTACCAGCCGATGCCAGCTCGATGCGCAGCCTCACGATCCACCAGCGCGTTGTCGTCCACGAGCACCCGCGCGCGCCAACCGTCGGCCTTCAGTCGTCGAGCCACCGTGCGCAGCGCGATCCGCAGAGCCGCGTACCGATCGTCGCGGGCGTACGCCGCGACCCGGCCCAGGGGGCCGGCATCGGGGGGGCGGGGTTCAGGTGTCGTCGGGTAGGCCAGCGCGCCGACGACGATGGCGCGGGCGCCGGGCAGCGCGTGACTCGGGTCGCTCGACGCGCTGGGGTTGCGATAGGTGAAACCCATGCCGGCGTGCAGACCGTCGGCCTTGCGCTGCTCGAGATCGCGCCTCGTGCCTTCGAATGGCTCAGCTGGCGCGATCCCCACGGCGTCGAGGCCGGCCTCGAGCGCGAGTGCCTTCAGCTCGGTGGTGTCGGTGGTGACCATGGTGCATCTCTCAACGAGCGCGCAGCTGTACTCGGCGAGCTCTCGCGGCCGACGCTCTCAGGGGAAGGGCGCCGACGTTCCCGTCGGTGACGGGCCGGGCCAGATCGGGGTGGAACACGGGCACCGCATGGGAGCTGGGCGCGACCCGCGCGACCCGCGCGGCTCGCAGCGGCTCACGACGGCGCACGGGCTCAGGCGCGACCTCCGGTGCGAACGGCCGTCGACCCGCAGGCGCGCGCTTGCGCGTGGCCGGGACAGCTTCCTCGTCTTCCACCTCCTCGAGCACGTCAAGCTCAGCGACCTCGGCAGCGGCCTCTTCATCGACCTCCGCGACGGCCCCGGCATCAGCTTCGGTGTCCTCGCTCACGTCGACGACGAGATCGGGCTCGTCGGGCACATCGAGCTCGGGCTCGACGGCAGGTCGCGGCCGGCGCTTCAGAGCCTTGCGGGCGACGGCAGCGTCGCGTTTGGTTGCCTTCTCCGCCTCAGCGACCATGCGGGCGCGCGCTGCTTTGCGCGCGGATGCGACCCGCTTGCTCGTGGCCTTGACGCTAGGCGCCCGCTGCTTGTCTTCGGCTGCCGCATCGGCGACTGCTGTCGCGCCGGCGGCGCCGCCTGTCCCCTTCACACGGGTGGATGGTGGTGGCCCACCAGGACGGAAAGCGAGCTGCGACGCGAGCCTGTCGCGACCGACGACCTTGCGGGTCGCCTCGTCGTAGCCCCAGGCAACCGACACGGTGCGGCCGCGCGAGACGTAGTGAAACCGCACCTCCCATTCGCCATCGGTCACTTGCCGCGCCGACCAGCTCCGGTCGAGCTCGTCGCGAGGCGTGGTGACTCCACGGTCGAGCAGGTTGCGGTAGACCGACTCGCCGAGCGGAGCACCGGAGGACCCGATGCGCTGCTTCACGAACCGCTCGGCCCGCACGGTGCGCACCACTTCCGCCATCTCCGTCAGCACGGGCGCAGCGAATCGGCCCACCCAGGTCACGTCGACCCCGGCCTTTGCAGCGACCGCATCGATGGACTGGCCCTGGCGCAGACGCGCTTGGATCTCACGGACGCCGAGGTTGCTCTCCGGGCGATCGCGGTGATTCGCGAGCGCGGCGCCTTGCTCGGACGCGGCTTCGGCGATGGCCTCGTCGCGCACCGTGCGCACGTCATCGACCGCGGCGAAGAGGTCATCGCCGACATCGACGACGAAGCTTCCTGACTTCGCGCCGCGACGGGCGCTGAAGATCAGTCCACGGTGGTCGGTGGTGAAGCCCACCAGGTGCAGCTTTTGCACGTGCCTTCGGACCCCGGACCCCTGCATCGGTTGACGATCAGCGGGACCGTACCATTCGCCGGCGGGCGTCAGCGACGCATGGCCGCGATGAGCTGCGGCGCGGAGAGCACGCTCGCGCCGCGCCGTCGGGCACCCTCACGCACGCGGGCGTCGCTCGAGGCCACCACGACGCAGCGCTCGGTCGGCAGCGTGTCGAGGCGTTCGAGCACGACGTCGTCGGCTTCGACGTCGGGAGGGGAGAACCGCACGCGCACGCCGGCACGAGCCGCGGCGGGCACGACCGGGCCGATCGGTTCCGCACCGTCGAAGACGACCTCGACGTCCGTGCCCGTCCGATCGTGGAGCTCGGCCAACGCATCGACGAGCCGTGCTCGTTGCATGGCGATCGGGTGGCTCCCCCATATGGCCATGCTGATGTTGTAGCCATCGACGACGAGCATCGAAGTCGGGGCTCGAAGCAGGTGCTCCGCCGCCTCGGGCCCGTCGTCGAGGACGCCGGGCGGCAGCGCTGCTGGCGACCGGCGGGCGGCGTGGCGACCCGTCGTCGGGGCGTCAGGTGCACGCCGTCGCTGCGGCGAAGGCGGCGACGCTGTTGGAGCGAGCAGCGAAGACGCTTGGGTGAGCGCAGACGACAGCTGCTCCGCCGCGCTCGCCGCACGCCCGACAGCAGCACTGAGCGCGGCGTCGCGTTCAGGGGTGTCGGGGCGCTGCACGGTGGTAGCAGGTGCTGGCGTGCGCAGCTCGTCGAGCTCGACGTCGCGCGCTCGCAGCTCGAGGCGCAACTGCTTCAGGTCGCCCCGCTTCGCGGCCAGCTCGGCCTCGGCCGCCTTAAGACGCCTGACCGCAGCCTGGCGCTGCTCCAACAGCTCGCGGGCCTCAGCCACTATCGCGTCGGCTTCACGCTCCACCGCCTGGCGCGCAGCGCGTTCGTCCGCCAGATCGGCGCGCGTCGCAGCCAGTTCCCGCTCGAGCGCAGCAACGAGTGCTTCCGAGCGGCGGGCGCGATCCTCGGCGTGCACGAGGCGGCGTTGCGCATTTTGCTCGATGCTGTCTTCGCGTTCGCTGCGCGCGCGATCCTGCGCAGCCTGGCGCAGCGCGGCGACGCGCTCCTCCCAGCCATCCGGGCGGCTCAGCCAGAGCCACCCGGCCTCACCGACCTCTGCTTGCGTGAGCGCGGCTGCCACCCGTTCGCGAAAGGCCGGATCGTCCTCCAGGGCGCGTCGAGCGATGTCGAGCGCCGGCGCTGGCAGACGGGCGAACCGCAGATAGCGGCGCAGGATGGGCGGCGCAGGTTGCGGCGGGGCCGCAGCCTCACCCGCCCTGGCCACCTGTACGGCGGCCTCGAGCGCGGGGCGCAGGAGCGCGGTGGGCGCGCTCAGCGCGCGCTGTCCTCCTCGAGCTCCGCGAGCTCGTCGAGCTCGACAACCGAATCTCCCGTGCCGCACCAACGGCACGCGACAGCCTCGAGCACCTCGGTCAGCACCCGCTCGTCTTCGACTCTGAGCTCCCCGCCCACGCTGTAGTGGTGGAACGCCTGGGTGCGGCGCGAGGTCGTGACGTCGAACCGGGTGAGGTTGCCGCATGCGTTGCAACGGAAGCGGGCCATCGCGCCTGAACCTACTGCACCCGTGCGTCGGCGCCCCCCGGGCGGTCGACGGCGGGCCCGCGTCTATGGTCCCCGGTGTGATCAACGCCTTCGTGCTGATCGACGCCGAGCCGGCCCGCGTCGCCGATCTGGCCCAACAGCTCACCGATCTCGCGGGGGTGAGCGAGGTCTACTCGGTGACAGGCGACGACGACCTCGTCGTGATCGTGCGCGTCAAGGAGCACGATGAGCTGGCCGAGGTCGTCACGCGCGAGATCGCCTCTCTCGATGGGATTCGCTGTACCCGAACGATGGTCGCCTACAAGGCGTACAGCAAGCACGACCTCGACGCGATCTTCGACGTGGGCCGTTAGCCCAAAGGCGCGTCGTTGCTTGCCTTGACGAGCCCCTCGAGCGCAGCCGTGGCTCGGCCATCGTCGATCGCAGCTGCAGCGACATTGAGCCCCTCGGCCAGATCCGACGCCAGACCCGCGGCGACGAGCGCTGCTGCAGCGTTGAGGACCACGACATCGCGGTGCGGTCCCGGTTCCCCCTCGAGCACCCGACGCGCCGCGGCCGAGTTGTGGGCCGGATCGCCACCGCGCAGCTGCGCCGGCTCCGACTTGGCGAGGCCGTGCGCCGCCGGGTCGACCTCGTAGCGGCGAATCTCCCCATCCTCACCGAGCTCCACCACCGACGACGTGGTCGTGGTCGTGAGCTCATCCAGTCCGTCATGGCCGTAGACGATGAGCGCTCGCTTCGAGCCACGGGCGCGCAGCACACCGGCCATCTTCTGAGCCATGCGAGAGTCGGAGACGCCCACGAGGTGACGGTGGACGCGTGCCGGGTTGGCGAGGGGCCCGAGGAAGTTGAAGACCGTGGGCACACCGAGCTCGCGCCGCGCCGAGACCGCGTGGCGCATGGCCGAGTGGAATCGAGGGGCGAAGCAGAAACCGATGCCCGCCTGCTCGATGCAACGCGCGACCCCGTCGGGCCCGAGGTCGATGACCACGCCGAGCGCTTCGAGCACGTCCGCTGCGCCGCAGAGCGAGGACGCAGCCCGGTTGCCGTGCTTGCACACTCGAGCGCCGGCGCCCGCGACGACGAACGCCGCGATGGTCGACACGTTGATGGAGTGGCTGCGGTCGCCGCCGGTGCCGACGATGTCCACGACATCGTCGACGGACGCGAGCACCACGTGCTCCGCTGCGGCGTCCATCGCATCGAGGAGCCCGGTCATCTCCTCGATGGTCTCGCCCTTCATGCGCAAGGCGACGATGAACCCCGCTATCTGTGCCGAGCTCGCATCGCCCCCGAGGATCTCGGCCATCGCGGCTGCCGCCTGCTCGGCGGTGAGGTCCGTGCCAGCCGTCAGCGGGGAGAGGACGCCAGACCACCCGCCAAGCGACTCGAGCGACGCGCCCATCGCCGAGCGATCAGGCCGTGCGACGACGCTGGCGGATGATTCGGCGACGTTCCTTCTCGGTGCGCCCGCCCCAGACACCATCACGCTCGCGACAACCGAGGGCGTACTCGAGGCAGGCTTCGCGCACGACGCAGCCGCCGCAGACCGCCTTCGCCACCTCGGCCTCCTCATCGGACACGGGGAAGAAGATCTCAGGATCGAGACCGCGACAGGCGCACTGGTGGCGCCAGGTGGGGTTCATGGTTGGGGTGCTGCTCCGGGACATCACGTCGGTTGGTGTGTCGGCCGGGGGTCGAGCCCGGCACGAAGGCGCAAGCATAGAGAAGCTGCGCCCTCCCTCACAAGGGAAAGCGCAGGTCAGCGCCTGCGCCCGTCCGCGCCAGCAGCTCGTTGACCGCGTCGGCCGGGTAGCGCCGCTGCCCGCCCGGTGTGCGCACCGAAGGAATCCGTCCCTTGCACGCCCAGTCGGTCACCGCTCGCTCGGAGACCTGGAACAACGCCGCCACCTCGCGCGTGCGCAAGAGCTCGCCTGACCCGGCGCGCTGCGCCGACGAGGCGTCGAAGATGTCAGCAAGCAGACGAGCACGATCAGGGGCCATGTCCCTCGTCGTCGGCCGACCGACCCTCTTCTTGAGGGTTCACGCGTCGGTGCCGTCAGGACCGAAGGTCGACGAGCAGCTCCGCAACTGTCGCGTCCTCGAGCCGAACGCTCTCGGCGTAGTCGTCCAGGGTGATGGCGAGCTCGACGGGGCCAACGGCCACGGCTTCGATCTGCTCGGCTGTGAGCTCGAAGTGGATGTAGTGCACGGAGGCCGTGACGGTGTCGCGTGTGAGCTGCTTCTCGTGCGTCTCGTCTGGCCGACACGCCACGACGACGCCATCGGCGCGCAGCTCGACGGCGCGCTCGATGCCGACGAGCTGCGGCAGCCATCGCTCGAGGTCTGCTTTGGAGGTGAGTTCGATGAACAGCGTCGCTGCCAGCGAACCCGGGCCCGGGATCAGCGGGTTGTAGACGTCGAGCTCGGCTCGGATGCCGTCGTCGGAGAGAATCTTCTCGACCCTCGCCATCTCCTGGATCTGAAAGCGAATCGTTTCGCGGTTCTCGAAGAGGAGCGTGACATGGGGCCCAACCGCGACGCGGCGGCGCTTCTTGAGCGCGATGACCTCGCTACGGAAAGTCTCACGCTCGCGCTCGTAAGCGCGCAGATCGGCGATGTCTTCGAGGCGCAGCTTGCGGGTCAGAGGCTTGCGAGCGACTCGAGGCCCTGGGTGAAGCGCCCGGCATGGCTCTTCTCGGCGCGAGCGAGCGTCTCGAGCCATTCGGCGATCTCGTCGAAGCCTTCGGTACGGGCTGTCTTGGCGAAGCCGGGGTACATCTCGGTGTACTCGTAGGTCTCGCCTTCGATGGCCGAGCGTAGGTTGTCCTCTGTCGCACCCACGGCGACGTCGGTGACGGGATCGCCGACCTCGGCGAGGAAGTCGAAGTGCCCGAACGCGTGACCTGTCTCACCTTCCGCGACCGAGCGGAAGAGCGCAGCGACGTCGGGGTAGCCCTCAACGTCGGCCTTCTGGGCGAAGTAGAGGTAACGCCGGTTCGCCTGGGACTCGCCGGCAAACGCCTCCTTGAGGTTCTCGTGCGTGCTGCTGCCCTTGAGCTCAGCCATGGGTTTCCTTTCGGGTTGCTTCGGTTGTGGTCGGGGAGCCGCGCTCGATGCAGTCGGCGCAGGTGCCGCGAAAGACCACCTCGGTGGCCGCGATCTCGAATCCGCGGCGCTGGGTGGCGCTGACATGCACGGCGCTGGCGTCGACGTCGACGTCGACAACGCGACCACCGACTTCGCCAG
>JBPCON010000044.1:0-12005 GCA_051000215.1 Acidimicrobiales bacterium | reverse complement strand
CGTCGTCCACGACGAGCTCGACCTCGAGCCCGGCAGCATCAAGGTCAAGTGGGGGGGCGGGCTCGCGGGCAACAACGGCCTCAAGTCGATCCGGGCCCACGTGAAGACCGACGACTTCGCCCGTGTTCGCATCGGCGTCGGCAAGCCCCCCGGACGTCAGGACGGCGCCGCGCACGTGCTGCGCCGCCCCGGCAAGGCCGAGCGGGTTCTCCTCGTCGTCGCCATCGAGGAGGCCGCCGACGCCGTTGAGATCATCCTCGCCGACGGCATCGACGCCGCCATGCAGCAGCACAACCAACACCCCTAGCCAACCCGTTCTCGAGGCAATAGGTGGCGCGTAGCGCCCCGTATTGCCTCGAGAACCAGTAGCCCTCAGCTCTGGTTGTCGCCGCCGAAGATCTCGCTGACCGAGGTGTCCTCGAATACTGCGTCGATCGCGTCGGCGATGATCTTGGCGACCGACAGCACCTCGAGGTTCTCGAGCTGCTTCTCGGCCGGGAACGGCACCGTGTTCGTGACAACGACCCGACTGATCTTGGAGTTCTTCAACCGGTCGACCGCCGGGCCCGAGAGCAGCCCGTGCGTCGCCATCGCCCACACCTCCGTGGCACCGTGGTCGACGAGGATGTCGGCGCCGGCGACGATCGTGCCGGCGGTGTCGATCATGTCGTCGATCATCACGCAGCGCCGCCCGTCGACCTCGCCGATCACACCGCGAGCCTCGACCGAGTTCGCCATGCCCTTCACGTGACGCTTGTGCACGAACGCGAGGTCGGCGCCGAGCGCCTGGCTGTAGCGCTCCGCCACCTTCACTCGACCGGCGTCGGGCGAGACCACCACGAGGTCGCCGTCGGTCTCGCGGCGCAGGTAGTCGAGCAGCACCGGCATCGCGAGGAGATGGTCGACCGGCTTGTCGAAGAAGCCCTGGATCTGCCCGGAGTGCAGGTCGACCGACATCATGCGGTCGGCCCCCGCAACGGTGAGCAGGTCGGCGACGAGCTTGGCTGCGATGGGCTCACGGCCCTCGGCCTTGCGATCCTGTCGCGAGTAGCCGTAGTACGGGCACACCACGGTGATGCGCTTCGCCGAAGCCCGCTTGGCGGCGTCGATCATGATCAGCTGTTCCATGATGTTCGCGTTCACCGGCTCGGAATGCGTCTGGATCAAGAAGACGTCGGTGCCTCGCACCGACTCGTCGAAGCGGCAGTGGATCTCACCGTTCGCGAAGCGCCGGATGTTGGGCTCGCCCAGCGGGGAGCCGAGGTGCTCGGCGATCTCCCTCGACAACTGCGGGTGCGCGGTCCCGGAGTAGATCCGCAGCTTCTTCTCCGACACGACCGTCTTCGTGGCGTGGTCCATGCGGTGCGTCGCTCCCGTAGTGCTCTCGGCCTCGCCTACTACCCAGTCGCAGTGTAGAACGGCCCGGTCCTGGTCCCGGGAGGTATCGAGGCGCCAGGCTCGAGGACGGCGAAGGGGCCGACCACGGCGTCGTCACCGATGTCGGCCTGGCGACCGACCGTGTTGGCCACCTGGGTGTGCGCGCCGACCCGGCAATCGACGAGACGGGTGTCGGGCCCGAGCTCCGCGCCCTCACCGACCCACGTGTCGCCTTGCAGGATCGTGCCCGGGAAGAGGCTGACATCCGGCGCCAACCGCACCGTCGTGTCGATGTAGGTGCGGTCGGGATCGAGCATCGTGACGCCCTGGCGCAGCCACGACTCGTTCGTGCGACGGCGCAGCTCGGCCTCACACAGCGCGAGCTGGCGGCGGTCGTTGATGCCCTCGGTCTCCGCGCTGTCCGCGGCGACGACAGCGACGATGGGATAGCCGGCATCGCGCAGCACCTCGATCACATCGGTGAGGTAGTACTCGCCTTGGTCGTTGTCGGGCGACACGCGCCGCAACGCAGGGGTGAGCACACTGCGCCGGAAGCAATAGATCGACGTGTTGATCTCGTGGATCTCGAGCTCGTGCGGCGTTGCTTCGCGGTGCTCGACGATGCGGGCGACACCGTCGTCCTTGCCGCGCAGGACACGGCCGTAGCCGGTGGGATCGTCGACGACGGCCGTCAGCATCGTGCATGCGGCGCCCGACGCCCGGTGCTGCGCGACGAGCGCGCCGATGGTCGAGGCTCGCAGCAGCGGTGTGTCGCCGGGAAGCACGATGACGTCGTCGTCATCCAGGTCGTCGTCGGCGAACGCCGTCAGCGCGATGGACACGGCGTCGCCTGTGCCGCGCTGCACGTCTTGCTCGACGAAGTCGAGATGCAGCTCGCCGACCGCCTCCTGGAGCTTCTTCGTGACGCGCTCGGCACCGTGACCCACGACCACGACCGCACGATCGGTGTCGGTCTCGGCCAGCGAGTCGAGCACGTAGAGCACCATGGCGCGCCCACACAACACGTGCAGCGGCTTCGGACGCGCCGAGCGCATGCGTGTGCCCTCACCGGCGGCGAGCACGATCGCGGCCAGCGGCCTCTCGGTCATGGTCTAAGGGCTACCACGTGCTCACGACCGACTTGGGGCATCGGTGCCGAGCGCTGTTGCTCGGGGGCGAGGGATCGAACCCCGATTCACGGCACCAAAGGCCGTTGTCCTGCCAATTGGACGACCCCCGATCGAGTCCCCATACACCTACCAGTTCGGCCCCTCTCGAGCCACAAGTCCGAACTCGAGGCAATAGGGGGCGCCACGCGCCACATATTGCCTCGAGAACGGCCGACGCGGGGCCACAGGTTCGAACTCGAGGCAATAGGGGGCGCGACGCGCCACCTATTGCCTCGAGAACGGGTTGGGCGGAGCGGCGCAGCGGCGCGGCGCGTCTCGCTGCGTGCGCACGTTCCAGTTTCGACAGCCCCCTGGTCAGCCGGTAGGTTCGCCCCCCTCATGGGTTCGCTGATCAAGAAGCGGCGCAAGCGAATGCGCAAGAAGAAGCACAAGAAGATGCTGAAGCGCACGCGCTGGCAGCGCCGCGCCGGCAAGTAATTCGCCCGCCTGTTACGACGAGGCGTCGACGGTGTGCACGACGGTGCGGCCATCGCCGGGATGGGCGCCTTCGACGAACCAGGTGGAACCACTACCGGCGAGCGATGGGGTCTGGCCCGTGGCGTCGCCGAGCATGTCGCGCCAGCGAGCAAGGCGTGGCTCGACATGCAGGGCTGCGAGCTCGAGGTCGTTGTTCGTCGACGCCGCTGGACCGCCCAGCTCGTCCCAAGCCCGGTACACCGCGGGCGACGAGCAGCCAAACGGCGCGATGAGCAGCGTGTAGGCGCGACGCGCGTATGCCAGCGGCTCGACCACGTCGCCGATCCCACGGACGCGCGCTCGGCCACCTCGCAAGCAGAAGCACACGTCGGTGCCGAGCGCGGCGGCGACGCCGATGTCGTCGATGCCGGCCCAGCGCAGCACCGCCGCAGCATCGGCCGAGCCGCCGCCGAGCCCGGCGCCGGCAGGGATGCGCTTGTCGACCCGCACGAACGCAGCACGGCCCGCGACGACAAGCGCGCGGGCAACAAGGTTGTCCGGGCCGGTGCCGATCGCCAGCCCCCCGGTGTCGTCGTTGATCTCGAGGCCATCGCCGTCCTCGAACGTCACGACGTCAGCGAGATCGAGCGAAACCATCTCCGCGTCGAGCTCGTGGAAGCCGTCCGGCCTCGTGCCCGTCACCCGCAGCGACACCGTCAGCTTCGCCGGGGCGAGCAGCGTCACGGACACCTCCGGAGCGTACCGACGAGTCGTCAGGCCCGATCACACGTCGACTCGCTACTCGGGGACATCGAGGGCATCGAGGGCATCGAGCTCGGCGAGGACGGCGTCGGTGTCGGCGCCAAGGGGTCGCGCCGGGCCGCTTATCACGCCAGGCGTGCGCGACAACCGGGCGATGAGCCCCTGCTGAGGCACGCCGCCGACATCGACGACGGTCTCGCGGGCCGCGAAGTGCGGGTCGCGGGCGATGGCGGCCATGTCGAGAACAGGGGCGATCGCGGCCTCGGCCTCTTGGAACGCGTGAAGCACGTCGCGCTCGCTGCGGGCGCCGATCCATGCGCTGACCAACGCGTCGAGCTCCTCGCGGTGCGCGACGCGGCCAGCGAAGGTCGCGAAGCGCTCGTCGTCGGCCACGCCGATGAGGGTCATCACCCGCGCTGCGACGGACTCCGCCGAAGTCGACAGCGCCACCCACCGATCATCGGCCGTGCGATACGTGCCGCGCGGGACGGAGTACGCGATGCCCGAGCCCAGCCGGGGCTGTTCGTAGCCGAGCACGTGGTACGCCGACGGCAGCGGCCCCATGAGCTGGAAGAGCGACTCGAGCAAGTTCACATCGACCACCTGGCCGACCCCGCTGTGCACCGCGGTCATCGTGGCGAACGCCGCTGCGAGCGCGGCGACCTCGTCGGTGAGCGCGATGGGAGGAAGCGTCGGCGGTCCGTCGGCCTCGCCGTTCAGCGCGGCGAAGCCCGACATCGCCTCTGCGATCGTGGCGAAGCCGGGTCGTTGCGCGTATGGCCCGTCGAGGCCGAAGCCGGTCACGCGCGTGATGACGAGGCGAGCGTTGTCGCCGAGCAACACGTCGGGGCCGAGGCCGAGCCGCTCGAGCACGCCCGGCCGGCTGTTGTCGACGAGCACATCGGCTGAGGCGCACAGCTTGCGCATCGTGGCGAGCCCGTCGGCGTCCTTCAGGTCGACCACGATGGCGCGCTTGCCCCGGTTGAGCAGCTTGTAGAAGAGCGACACGCCATCGGCGTCGACGAAGCCCATCGTTCGGGCCGAGTCGCCCGATGGCCGCTCGACCTTGATCACCTCCGCGCCGTAATCGGCGAGGTAGCGGGCGCATCCCGGGCCTGCGACGACGGTGCTCATGTCGATGACGCGGAGGCCGTGCAGGGGCGGGTTCACCGCAGCATCCTGTCGGCCGCGTCCGCGAGCCGGCCCCAATCCTCGACAGACAGCTCTTCTGCTCGGGCTTCGGGGCGCACCCCGGCAGCAGCGAACGCGGAGTCGTCGACCTTGTCGACGAGCGAGCGGCGCAGCATCTTGCGGCGCTGCCCGAAGCCGGTCCGCACGAGCGAGAACAGCCGCGTGGCGTCGGCCGGCGTCGCCGGGCCCCCTGCACGGCGAACGATGCGCACGAGCACGGAATCGACACGCGGCTTGGGGATGAACACCGTTGCCGGCACCTTTCCGACCACTTCGGCTGTCGCGTGGTAGGCGACCTTGACCGATGGGATGCCGTACGCCTTCGAGCCCGGCGTTGCTGCCAGCCGCTCGCCCACCTCGCGCTGCACCATGACGAGCATGGTGTCGATAACGGCGACGCGATCGAGGAGGTCGAGCACGAGCGGTGTTGCGACGTTGTAGGGGAGGTTGGCCACGAGCGTCCACCGTTCGCTGTCGCCGAGCAGAGCGGCCCAGTCGATGCTGGTGGCGTCGCCTTCGACCACCTCGACGTCGAGCCCGGCGACGACCGAGCGCAGCACGCCGACGATGTGGCGGTCGAGCTCGACAGCGGTCACCCGGGCGCCGGCCTCCGCGAGGGCGAGGGTGAGCGAGCCCAGGCCGGGGCCGATCTCCACGACGTGATCGCCGGGCCCGACCCCGGCCAGCCTGGCGATTCGGCGCACCGTGTTCGGGTCGGCGACGAAGTTCTGCCCCAGCGCCCGAGACGGATTGAGACCGTTGCGATCGAGCAGCTCGACGATCTGCGACCTGGTCAGCACCGCGGAGAATGTATGGCCACACATTGCCCGCAGCCGCACGGCAACGCAGATGCGCCGCCGAGCGTCACCAGGTGATGTGGACCTGGGCGACGCCTTGTCCAACGGGGGCGATGGCAGCGAACGTGCCGCGGTCGAGGTCGATGATGCGCCCGGCGCCGAACGGCCCACGGTCGGTGACCGTGCAGCTCGTCGTCTTCCCGTTGTCCACGTTCGTGACCGTCACGACGGTGCCCTTCGGGATCGTCTTGTGCGCGCACTCGCCCGGCCGGTAGTCGTAGAAGGTGGCCTGGCCATCCTCGGAGTGCCCTCCGCTCGGTGCCGGAGCAACCGACGGGGCTGGGCTCGCAGCGGGCGCCGCAGCAGCGGTCGGTCTCGCCAGGGTGGTGGGGGGGCGCGACGGCACCGTTGTGGCGGGTGCCTGCTTCTTGGCCGCGGCAACGGGTCGCGCAGTCGACGGCGGCGCGACCGTGACCGGCTCGGTCGTCGGGGGCAGCGACGTCGTCGTGGCGGGCGCGGAGGTCGGCGGCAAGGTCGCGGGTGCAACCACGGCAAGCGCCGCCACCTTGGCCTGGTCGGCCTTGGCGTCGGTCCTGGGCAGGTTGTCGATCAAGAGGATGGGCAGCGCCAGCGCCGTGAACCACAGAGCGATGGCGAGTCGACGCCGTGGAACGACGTACGGCTGCTGCACCTCAACTTCGGTTGCCGTCAGAGCTCCGTCCTTCCCTCTCTGGCGGTCCCCTCGCAGGGGCGTGCGGCCGGCACGTTACGCAGGTCGTAACGCGTTCGCAAACTTCGCAACGTCGCCAGTGAATGACTTCACATGCCGTAGACACGAGCTGCGTTGGCCCATGTGGCCGCCGCGACAACCTCGACGGGTTCGCCCCTGGCCGCAGCGAGGGCTTCGCCGACGACCGCGACGAGCGCCGGGCGGTTGGCGCGACCTCGGTGAGGGACCGGCGCCAGGTACGGCGCATCTGTCTCGACGAGGAGCCGCTCGGAGGGGCACAGCCTCGCTGCTTCTCGCAACTCGGGCGCGCTCGGGAAGGTGATGATCCCGGAGAACGAGAGGTGACCGCCGAGCTCGAGGCACCGCGCTGCCTCGGGCGGGCCGCCCGAGAAGCAATGGAACACCGTGCGTTCGGGCACGCCCTCGACGGCCAACACGTCGAACGTGTCGTCCCACGCCGAACGCGTGTGGATCACGAGGGCCTTGTCGTGCGTGTGAGCGAGCGCGATCTGCGCCGCGAAGACGCGGCGTTGGTCGTCGCGAGGCGAGTGGTCGTAGTGGAAGTCGAGGCCGCACTCGCCGACGGCCACGACCTCGGGTTCGCCGAGGAGCTCCTCGAGGCCGTCGATGCCGCCCCTCGCCTCGTGTGGATGCACCCCGGCCGTGGCCCAGACGACGCCATGGTTGGCCCGCGCGACGCGGATGCACGCAGCGGACCGCGCGACATCGGTGCCGACCGTGATGAGCCGGGTCACACCGGCAGCCGTGGCCTCCGCGATCTGCTCAGCCGCGGTTGCGTCGTCCTCGGCCAGGTGGCAGTGGTCGTCGGTCCAGCGGATCATGGGATGGTCAGCTCGCGTCGATGCGAGGGAAGAGCGAAGCGCCCTTCTCGACGGGCAACCCGCCGGGGTACTGACCCCAGGCGCCGGCATCGGGCAGGCGCTGGTCGAGCGGGGTGCCGTGCAACCCGATGCGCTGCCACAAGATCGCGCTCGCGGTCGGGATCGCCGGCGAGGCGAGCACAGCGATGAGTCGCAAGGCCTCGAGCGCATCACCGAGCACACCATCGACAGCGGGACCCGGATCCGCCTTCCACGGCTCGTTGGCCTCGAGGAGGGCGTTGGTCTCGCGAGCGAGGCGCCACGTGGCCTCGAGCGCGACAGAGGGCTGCAGCTGATCCCAGGCGCGGGCCGCGTCGGCGTAGACCTCAGCCGCCACGGCCGCGAGCGGGCTGTCCGGACGAGGCGCCGGGCCGATGCCGCCGCACTTCTTCGTGACAACGGTGGCGACGCGCGCCAACAGGTTTCCGAGGTTGTTGGCGAGGTCGGCGTTGTAGCGCTCGACCATCCGCTCGTAGCTGAAGTCGCTGTCAGGGCCGAGCGGCACGTCGCGCAGGAAGTGGTAGCGGAACCCGTCGACGCCGAGCTCGTCGACAAGCCGCGCCGGAGCGATGTCGGTGAGCCGCGCCGGGCCGTGCACCGTCTTCGAGAGCTTCTCGCCCCCGAGCAGCAACCAGCCGTGCACCTGCACGCGCTGCGGCGGGGCGATCCCGGCCGCCATCAGCATCGCCGGCCAGTACACGCAGTGGAAGCGGATGATCTCCTTGCCGATGAGGTGCGTGACGTGGGGCCACCAGGCCTCGAACCGCTCCGGGTCGGTGCCGAACCCGATGGCGGTCGCATAGTTGATGAGCGCGTCGTACCAGACGTAGAAGACGTGCCCGGGAGCCCACGGGACCGGCACCCCCCAGGCCAGCGACGTGCGCGTGATCGAGACGTCGTCGAGGCCCTGACGGATGAAGCCGAGGACCTCGTTGCGCTTGCCCTCCGGCTGGATCGCGTCAGGGTTCGACTCGATCCAATCGAGGAGGCGCTGCTCGTAGCGCGAGAGCCGGAAGAACCAGTTCTCCTCCTTCAGCCTGGTGACGGGTTTGCCCGTGTGGATCGGGCAGAACGTGCCGTCGATCAGCTCGCTCTCCTGGTAGTACGCCTCGCACGACACGCAGTAGGGGCCCTCGTAGGTGTCGAGCTCGATGTCGCCGTTGTCCTTGATCGTGCTGAGCAACGCCTGCACGGCGAGATGGTGACGGGGTTCGGTGGTTCGGATGAAGTCGTCGTAGGAGATCTCGAGGAGGTCCCAGGCCTCTCGGAAGCGAGCGGAGTTGCGGTCGGCCTGCTGCTGGGGGCCCACGCCGGCCTCCTCGGCCGACTGGGCAACCTTGAGCCCGTGCTCGTCTGTGCCGGTGAGGAAGAACACGTCGTCGCCGGCGAGCCGGCGCCAGCGGGCGATGGCGTCGGCGACGACGGTCGTGTAGGCGTGGCCGATGTGGGGCGCGTCGTTCACGTAGTAGATCGGTGTCGTGATGAAGAAGCGCTCGGCCACGACCCGAGGATACGGGTGGCCGCCAACCTCGCCGGCACGGGTTGAGCGTCGCGTGACAAGGGAACGCTCGAGTCATGACACCGATCCCACCGCCGATACCCGATCCGAACCCCGAGCCCGCCCCGCCCATGCCGGGCGTCCCGCCAGTGGCGCCTGATCCCCAGCCGCAGCCCCAGCCCCAAGCCTGAGCTCGACCAGACCCGGGCCGGCTACAACG
Organism: Acidimicrobiales bacterium; assembly: GCA_051000215.1. Taxonomy (GTDB): domain Bacteria; phylum Actinomycetota; class Acidimicrobiia; order Acidimicrobiales; family JACDCH01; genus JBPCON01. The sequence goes on along the minus strand of JBPCON010000044.1, from coordinate 2,963 downwards.
AGCTCACGGGTCGCAGCCGCGGCTCCTCGTCGTCACTCACGTCGGGTGCGGGAAGACCCCGCTGGGTGCGGATGGCCTCGATCTCGTCGAGACGCCGCTCGAGCTGGCGCCGACGCGGGCCGGCAATCTCGTCGTAGGTGTTCGTGACCGCGCAGAGTTGCTTGCCGAGCTTGTCGACGCACTCGGACAGCTTCGTCCACTGCGACCCGAAGCGGCCGAGCGAATCGAGGATCTCATCGCCCGCGCGCTCGAGCTGCACGGTGTCGACGGCCTGGCGGATGACGCCGAGCACCGCGAAGAGCGTGAAGGGCGAGCACAGCACGACTCGCTGCTCGAGCGCGAGGTCCATGATCGCGTGGTCGTGCTCTTGGATGAAGGCGTACACCGACTCGTTGGGGATGAAGAGCAGCAGGTAGCCGACCGTGGTCGCCGGGTCGGCGTAGCCGCGCCCAGCCAGCTCTTTCACGCGGCAACGGACGTCACGGAGGAACTGCGTGCGCGTTGCGTCGCGCTCGAGGTCGGAGGGCGCTTCGAGGTGCCGGAGGTAGTTGTCGACGGGGAACTTCACATCCATGTGCAGCTCCTTGCCCTGGGGCAACAGGAACGTCACGTCGGGAACGGTGCCTCCGGCGATGGCTGTCTGCTTGCGGTAGCTGATGCCCTCGAGCAGCCCGGCAGCGCGCAGCACGTCGTCTGCCATGCGCTCACCCCACTGACCTCGAGCCTTCGGGCTGGCAAGGGCCTGGCGCAGCGCTTGCGTGCTGCCCGCGAGATCGGTCGTGGTGCGGATGGCCTCCGCCAGCCCAGCAGCCAGCTGCCCGTGCTGCTCGGCACGCTCGCGTTGCATGGTGGTCACGAGATCGCCGACGCGTTGGAGCTGCCCGCCCATGTCGCGCAGCTGCTCGTCGATGGCTGCGCTCTTGAGGTTGAGGGCTTGGCTGCGCAGGTCGAGCTCTCGGGCCCCGGCTGCCGCACGCTGGCCGAGCTGCTGGTCGGCCACCGCGACGACGCTGTCGACCGCAGCGCGGATCGTGGCGTCGCGCTCGGCCGCCAGCTGCGCGGCGCCCTGAGTGCGGAGCTGCGCCGACATCGTGCGGGCGATGGCCACCCCGGCGATGGCCGCGCCGCCAAGGGCGGCGATGAGGACGAGCGCGATCTCCATGACCCAAGTGTGCGGGAGGGGTGAGACACTGAGTGGGACCCCTGCGCCCGATCTCGCCCCGCCCCCACTCCGTTCTTTGTGAACCGCAACGGCCCTTTGGCCGTGCGCGCGTGCTCAGGCTGAGTGCAGCTGGGTTCTCCTGAAGCGAATCTTTTCGAGGACCCAGACGGCGAGGAGGGTGGGTGGGAGAACGAACAAGAGCACACCTCCTCCGATGTTCGCTCCGAGCGTTCCCGCGGTGACTACACGGCCGGCGCCACCAATGGCGACCCCGGAAATCGCAACACACAGGATCAACTCGACCCAGGGCCGTGCGACAAGCCGACGTCGGCGCACGGCAACAGCAAGCGTCATCAGTGCCACGCTTGCCGCTAACACGCTGACGATACCGACGACTCTCTCAACGGTGACGCCGACGTCCGGTGGTCGCACGATGTAGTCGTACCTCGGCTCGACGCCTGATGGCAGATTGCGATCGGTCTCGTCCAACGACCCCGCAAGCCACCAAGTCGCGACAGGCATCGAAACAGCCACCGTGGCGAGCGCCAACTTCGACGAGATCGGCGCGGCAATCAATAGAGATCCGGCGTGGCTGGCCGTCCAAGTCCTCGGCTGAGGGGCTGCGCTGCGATGTGCGCTCTCGCAGGCGGTTCGGAGGTGCGTCGCCGCGCCGGACACCGCCATCTCGTCGCCGATGAGCGCTGAGCCCTCATTTCCAAACCCGACACCCTGCGGCGCACACCATGTCTGCGAACGGCAAGCGGCTACGGGCGAGCACAGGCAGGTTCTTTGGCTGCTGCGGTCATGTATGACTGCGCACCGGGAAAGCGCTCGAAGTCGAACAACTCGGCTACTCGCACAGTGGAGATCGAACCACTTGTCGCCTCAGCGGAGGCCCGATCTAGAGCGCTGAATAGTGCCGATCCGAACGGTCGAGCGTCCGCAGGGAGCGCCTCGGGCCGAGCCTTGTCCCGCGCGCCTGAGGCTTCCACCTGTGTGACAAGTTCCGTGATGGTGGCGCTCTTCAGCTCCGTGGCCGTCACGTCGGCCAGTAGATGGCGGGCTGTCTCCCACCTTGCCCAGCACAGAGCACCCATAGGAGTGCCTGGGTCGTTGAGGTTCGCGGCCAACGTCTCCTTCGTATTGTCGAGCGGTGGAACCGAAGGCACAGTCGCGACCAGTGTGGGCGGAAGTGTGATCGTAGTTGGTGTCGTCTTGCTGGGTCCCGAAGCCGACACGTCCTGAGACCCTGGCCCAGCGCACGCAGAGGCTGCGACCATGCCGGCGACGAGCAAGGATGCCCAGAGCCGCTGCCTATGTCGAAAAAAAGAGCCAAAGATACCAGCTGCGCTCTCTTGCACGAGCTTCTGCTCGATGACGTTGTCTGCTGACTGGTGGGACGTGCGCGTAGGCGGCAGCGGCTCAGTGTCGGAGTAGACCCCGCTGCAACCAGCATCTGGCCCTCCCTGTAGGTCGCGCCGACGTCGCACCAGTCGTAGCTGTCGTCGGCGGCGCGGTGTCTGCGGGCTCTGCCGCTGCGACCGCCGGGAACCCGGCGGTGCCCGCGAGCAGACAGACAAGCACCGTCGCGCTTCGCCGTTGCGCTCCTGACCCGAGGCCGGCCCGTGCGTATCGTCGCAGCGACCTCAATGTACGCAACCGCCTTTCACTTGCAAGCCGATTCAGCGAATCGCGCTACAGGGCCGTTCCGGCGGAGCGCCCCGCGAGGCTCGCAGCGCCAGCGTCGCGCCCCCGGAAAATGCGGGGAAGTGTGGACCGGGGCGGTTTCTTCTGCTTTCTC